>NZ_JBFUPT010000001.1:0-701471 GCF_041360715.1 Caballeronia sp. RCC_10 | reverse complement strand
CGGCTGGCAGGATTCGAACCCACGACCCCTTGGTTCGTAGCCAAGTACTCTATCCAACTGAGCTACAGCCGCACGCAAAACGGCACTGCTATATTACTTCCATGCGCTTTTGGTTAAGCGCTCGATGCCTTCGCTCGAAACGAAAACACCGGAATGAGTGGCGCGGCTGGCAGGATTCGAACCCACGACCCCTTGGTTCGTAGCCAAGTACTCTATCCAACTGAGCTACAGCCGCACGCAGAAGCGGAATTATAGCGAAGCCGTTTTCAAAAAGGAAGCGTTTTCGACCGGAAAATCGCTGCTGCCTCTTCATTCAGGCGCTGTCCTTCCAGCCTTCGGACGAGCGTCACCGCGCCCGCTTCTTGCGACGTGGTAACTTGATGGTCTGAATCCAACTGCGCCACCCTGAGACCGGTTTGCACGATGAACAAGGCATTTGTCAAAGAATCCGACGAGAGCGACGACGACCTCGAACTCAACCAGCCCGATGTCCCGGCCGGCTCGAAGAACTACATCACGCCAGCAGGCCATGAGAGGCTGCGAAGCGAGTTGCTGCAACTTCTCGATAACGATCGTCCCGAAGTGGTCAAGCTCGTGTCCTGGGCGGCGTCCAACGGCGATCGCTCGGAGAACGGCGACTACATCTACGGCAAGCGGCGTCTGCGCGAAATCGACCGGCGCATCCGCTTTCTGACCAAGCGGCTGGATCTTGCCGAAGTCGTGGATGCGCGCAAGCAGGAGAACGTCGATCAGGTGTTTTTCGGCGCGACAGTCGATTACGCGGGCGACGACGGCATCGTGCAAACCGTGACGATCGTCGGTATCGACGAGGTCGATCTCGATCGCGGCCACGTCAGCTGGATCTCGCCGGTCGCGCGTGCGCTACTGAAGGCGAAGATCGGCGATACGGTGCCGCTGCACACGCCGGCGGGCGTTCAGCAGATCGACATCCTCGACGTGCGTTATCCGCGCTGATCAGCCGGGGAAGGGCAGGACGAAAAAAAAGCCGCTCCGAAGAGCGGCTTTTTCACAACTGTGCTGCGGATACGGCTTAGAAGCGGTGACGAACGCCAACCGTTGCCGAAACCTGGTTCGACGACGACGACATACCGACGCCGTTGATCGTCGCGCCCAGATCCGAACCGTCGAGGCCGGTCACGTGCTGGTATTCGCCCTGCAGGTACACGTCGGTACGCTTCGACAGCGCGTATGCCGTTTGCAGGTCGACCTGATGCCACTTCGGTGCGATACCGTTGATGCGGCTGTTCGTGTACGTGTAGTTCGCAGCCAGCGACATAGCCGGCGTCAGGTTGTAACGGCCGTTGACTTCATAGTTCGTGAAGCGAACGTGACCGTTCGTCAGCGCGAACGGGCCTGCGCCTTGCGTGCCGGTGTTGGTGATGCCGCTTGCGTTGTCCAGCATCGTCTGCGTGAACACGAAGCCGACCGTCGCCGGGCCGAACGCGTAGTTGATGCCGCCGCCGAAGATGCGCTGACGGCCAGCCACGAACGGCGTGTTGTCGCCGGTGACTGCGCCAGCGGCGTTCGCCGAGCCGACGTTGTTCAGTTGCATGTACGCGCCAGCGATGTTCAACGGACCGTAGTTGTACGACACGCCTGCGCTGTAAGCGCGGTTATCCGCGAAACCGCCTGCTTCGTTCGAGAAGCCGTACATCGCGCCGAACTTGAAGCCAGCGTAGTTCGCGCTCGTGTACTTGACCGAGTTGTTGACGCGGAACGTGTTGTCCAGGTTGTCGTTGTCGAACGGGTGGGCGAACTGCGTGCCGCCGTATTGCGTGCCCGTCAGAGCCAGAGGCCCGAGGAAGTCGACCACGGAGTCATACTGACGGCCGAGGGTCACGGCGCCGAACTGGTTGCTCGACAGACCGACGAATGCCTGACGGCCGAACTCACGACCACCTTGGCCGTTCGTGCCGTTCATGATGTTGAAGCCGTTCTCCAACGTGAAGATCGCCTTCAGGCCGCCACCGAGGTCTTCCGAACCACGCAGGCCCCAACGGCTGCCGTTGACCGAGCCGCTCGTCGCCTTCCAGTTGCTGTGGCCAGGGCCGCCGACCGTCGTCACCTGGTTGTTCGTGTAGGTGATGCCCGCATCGATCAGGCCGTACAGCGTGACGCTGCTTTGCGCATGGGCGGCGGTAGCGAAGACGCCCGACAGGGCGGCGACCATGAGAGTCTTTTTCATCTTTGTAACTCCGAGAGCAGATTGGGCCTAAGGGTCCCAGGCTTTGAGGAAACCTCCGTGCGACGCGCTGCGAGAGGCGCTGTCGGGGAGCAATGCGTCCGAAGGTGCGACACATTTGTTTCCGGACCAGACGAAGTGTAAAGACGGCGTTACAGATGGGGCGTTCCACTTTCCGCAATAAATCATTCTCCGATCAGCAATGATCGAATCGCGCCTGTTTTCCCTTTATTCACAACGGTTTATCGGCGAATAAAGTGGTAAAGACCAAGGTGTCAACAGAACAACGTTGCGCAACTGCTACATGTAATTAAGGCGTCGGCAATGGCAAAGTGCCGAACCGTGGATTGTTGAGATTAACGAAACAAACGTTTGTGCGTTCCGAACGTAATGCTCGATGGGGTTATCGCTATACTGCTGTTTCTGCTTTCCGAAGCAGACTTTTTCGTTGACGGAAAAGATCTCCAAACTTTGTCAGCGCGACTTCCCGGTCGCGCTTTTTTTTTGCCGGTGCGCTCGAGGGTCAAGCGGGGCGGGGCTTAAGCGGGCGGCGGCTTGTAGCGAACAATCGCGCAAGAGGCAGCTTGCCTTATAGTCCGCGCGAAATGGTTACCTATGATTCGAAGTAAGCGGCAAGTTCTGCCAAAATGTTCCGAGACCCGAGGAGTTATTTGCACGGAGAATTGTCTTCGCTGGTGAGAATAGCAAGAGGCGGGAGAATGGGTTAATGAAGTTACTGAGCGCTTCAGGTCCGAGTAAGCAATTTCGTGATTGAAGCACGGAGAAAGTTGGACGCCGAATTGATCCGAGATGCGTTTAAAAGAAGATGAGCGGTTCTGCGAATCCGAAATAAAAAATCGTCGTCGATATTAAGAAAAACAATGGACGATAAACCCCGGCGAACGTTTAATTTTTTATTAACGGAAAGCGGCGCTTGATTCCAAAGACGTTCGCGCAGGGAACCGCCACAGCCGCGCCTGGCTTGGTGGGCGCAGCGTCCTGCGGGCTAGCCAGCGTGGCTGAGGAAGGCGCGGCGGCGGCGTTGGGTCAAGTTCGCGCGAATGCCGCGCGCCATATATCACACCGAAATTGACGACAAAAAAGATTCGATGCGACGCTAACGTTTTTCTACGATCGGGTTATCCGCAATTGCCCGTCATTCGAATCTTGGTTCAATGAAGTTGAATCCCGAAAACCGCGTTCGCCCGCATCGTAAATCGGTGTAACTACCAATCAATAAAAATCTTATCCGCCGACACCGCATTTTTACCGACGCCAACGCGCTCAAGCCCGCCGCCGCGTCCAAAACCCCGTACGTTAGAATGCACAATCTGATCGCCCTCATGATCGCCCTCTCTCCCTGACCCGCCGTCCCACGATGCGCCCCGATTTCTTGCCTGAATCCGCACTGCCCGCCGAACCCGTCGTCTTTGTCGATCTCGAGACGACTGGCGGCACCTTCGGCGTCGACCGCGTCACCGAAATTGGTATCGTCGAGGCGGGGCCGCAAGGCGTGTCGCAATGGACAACGCTCGTCAATCCGGGCAGGCCGATTCCCGCGTTCGTCCGCCAGTTGACCGGCATCGACGATTCGATGGTCCGCGACGCGCCCACGTTCGAGCAACTCGCTTCGGACCTGATGGAGCGGATGAGCGGGCGGCTCTTCGTCGCGCACAACGCGCACTTCGATCACGGATTCCTGAAGGGCGAGTTCAGGCGTATCGGCATGCGCTTCTCGCCCGACGTGCTCTGTACCGTGCAGCTTTCCCGCGCGATCTATCCGCAAGAAGCGCGGCATGGCCTCGATGCGCTCGTCGAACGTCATGCGCTGTTGCCTTCGGCGCGGCATCGCGCGCTCGCGGACGCCGATCTGCTCTGGCAGTTCTGGCAGCATCTCCATGGCGCGCATCCGTCTGACGTGCTGCGCGCGCATATGGAGCGCGTCACGCGCCGGTTCCAGCTTGCCGCGCATATCGACGAAGACACAATCGAGCGCATCCCGGCGGGCTGCGGCGTTTATACGTTCTATGGCGACGACGATCTGCCGCTCTATGTCGGCCGTAGCGTGCGATTGCGCCAGCGGGTGCGGTCGCATCTGACGGGGCCGCGCCGGTCGGCGAAGGATCTGCGGCTCGCCGCGCTCGTGCGGCGTGTCGAATGGAAGGCGACCGGCGGCGAGATCGGCGCGATGCTTGCCGAAGCGCACATGGTCGCGACGCTTCGTCCGTCGCTGAATCGCGTGTCGAAGTCACGTGGCGGGGAAGCGCGCGGTGCGCCGTGGCTGCATGCCGGGGCGATAGCCATCGAGGAGCGCGACGCGTCGACGGGTGAGCCTGCGTGGCATGTCGTCGACAACTGGCAGTATCTCGGGACGGCCGGCACGTTGACCGAAGCGCGGACGTTATGCACGTCCGCCAAGCCCTATGCGTTCGACCTGGCGACTTATCGGATTCTCGCCGAGCGCCTTTCGCGGGGACTGGCGATCACGCCGCTCGCGCTAGATGCGCTCGTCAGCGCAACGTGACGCGATCGGACGCGCCGGATTCAACCCACGGCGCCCACACCGCCGCCCGCGCAAACATGCGACAGGGCGCGCGAAAGCGGCGCGTTCATCGACGATTCATAGCGTGTCAGATGCTTCCAGCGCGCGACGCTGTCGGCCAGGCGGAGCGGGCAGTCGTCGGCGTGACGGATCGGCTCGACGCGCGCCAGTGCGCTCAGCAGCGAGCGCGTAAGCTGGTCCAGTTTCGGCCGTGTATCCTTGGCGAGATCGGGCGGCGTGCCTTCAGGAGCGGCCCGCACGGCGCGCCAGCTGGCGAAGAGGGCGTTCTGCACGTCCTTGCTGGCGTCGATCTGATCGCGGAAGAACTGCTGCGCGAACTCCGGGTCCACTTCCGCCACGCGTGCCCGCTGTTCGACCTGTTTCAATAACGCGGCCTCGCGGGGTTCGTCGGTGATCGGCTCGTGGTTCGCCCATTTCCAACGCGCGACCGGTTCGGCCAAAGCGAGCCGTTGCGAAACCAGTGCGATGAGATTGGTGAACGCGGTGTCGTCGCCGTCGGCGTGCGCCGGGCTGGCGAGGGCGAGGAATAGCGCCGAAGCGGCGGTAATCGCGTGGAGCGGGCGAAGAAGGGAAGGTCGGCGCATCGGTCGTGGGCGGAAGCTGACGAAAGCGCCAGCATAGCGCAGCGACTTCAGCCGGCGGGACGGATGCGCGCCGGGCAGCGATGCTCGACGATGTTCGAGCGCGCGCGACGCCCCTCGGCGTCGAGCCATATGCGGACTGCGTAGTCCGGGTGCGCCTTGCGCACGGGCGTCGCGATCACGTCGACGAGGGAGCGATGAGACCCGCCGCCCTTAGTTCGACGACGCCATCTTGCGCTGTTCGTCGAAGAACGCGCGCACGTGCGCGGGCAGTTCGGTCGCGAGAAACTCGACGGCCACCGGCTCCGGGTCCGGGGAATACACTTTGTCGGGCGTCGGGATCTTCGTCGGTTTGGCGTCCATGGTTCTCTCCTCGGGTGACATCAACTGTTGCGCTGCTAAGGATGCGGCTTTCGCGCGATCGCATCCTTACTAATCCAATACCACTTCCTTCTCTTTATGCGTTATCGGATCGTCGCAGCCTGACTTGAGCGGCGCGTTGGATCCGGCACGATCGTTCTTGAGTCCTTCGGTAATTTGCGCTGGTTGCTTAATCGAAGGACCGGCGTGTCCCAGCAAAAACTTCGCATTGCCTAATGGATGGGAGCGCTCGCGAAGCCGCGTAGCGTCTGACTGTGCGGCCGAAGCGCCTATCTCACGCTGTCGACTTTAGCCTTCCCTCTATAGGTATAACGATACCGGGAAACCATCGTTGACGCCTCATGCTGCGGAGCGGAAATTGACTCGCCGTTGTATGAAACCGCACATAAGGAGCGAATTAGCGAGCGCGGTTGAGCAGAGGCGAAACGAAACCGCGAGAAGGGCGCGATCGACGCTTCATTCGACCAGCCGCTGTGTGCGCGACGAAAGCCTTCGCTGACGACACACCGACAGCCCAAAGCAAAAACCCGCGTCACTTGCGTGAACGCGGGTTTTTGTTTGATGCTGAATCTTGATGGTGCCGGAAAGAGGAATCGAACCCCCGACCTTCGCATTACGAATGCGCAAAAGCTTACATTTACCTTCGTTGATTGTTCGGCGGCAGCATTCGAAAAAATCATAAAATTCAATAGTATGCGCTCACGATTGAACTAGGGGCATTGACGCATATTGACGGTTTGCCATACGATACGGTTACACAGCGGTTACACGAAGCCGCGTGCAACGGAGCGGCGGAGCGTGGCAAAGGTCAACTTCACGGCGGTTCGGGTCGCCAGCTTTAAATGCCCCGACGGCAAGTCGCAGGCATTCTTGTGGGATGGCAAGTCGCCGGGACTGGGTTTGCGCGCGACGGCGGCGGGAGCCCGGTCATATATTTTCCAGGCCAAATTCCACAGCCAGACGATTCGCGTGACTATTGGCGACGCTAGAACTTGGAGTATCGATGAAGCCCAAGAGCGTGCGCGAACGCTGCACATCATGGTCGATAGCGGCATCGACCCTCGCGAACACGCTGCCGAACAACGCGCTGCCCACGAAGTGCGTCAGGCTGAGGTCCGTCGACAAGAGGCGACCGTCGGCGATGCATGGAGCATCTACCTTAAATACTTGGGCTCAGCGATTTCTCCGAAAACGAAGAAGCCGCGTTCGTCCCGTTATCTCGCCGACCACAGAGCACTTGCCGCGCCCGGCGGTACACCCGTCAAACGCGGAAAGGGCAAAACCGTGCGCGGGCCGCTCGCGCCGCTTATGTGCCTGAAGCTGTCCGACCTGACAGCGGAACGCGTAGCCTCTTGGCTGGAAGTCGAGTCGGCAGAGCGTCCGACCAATGCTGCGCATGCATACCGCTTGCTTAAGGCCTTCATCCGTTGGAGCGCCGGGCATGACGATTTTTCCGGCATCGTTGGTTCGGATGCGTGGCAGTCGTCAAAGGTGACGGGGCTTGTGCCGCAGAGCAAGGCGAAGCAGGGCGGCACTTTACAGCGAGAGCAATTACCCGCATGGTTCAAAGCCGTCCGCGAACTGGACAACCCCGTTGCGAGTGCCTATCTGCAAGCCACGCTGCTTTGTGGCGCGCGCCGCGAAGAGATGGCCGCGCTGAAATGGGCGGACGTGGACTTCGTTTGGAAGTCGCTTCACCTGAGCGACAAGGTAGAGACGCAAACCGGGCGTGACATACCCCTGCCGCCCTATCTTTCCGCTCTGCTCGCGGCGCTGCCGCGTCGGAACGAATGGGTGTTTTCGTCGCTCACGTCGGAAGACGGCAAGATTGCCGAACCCCGCTTCTCTCACAATCGCGCGCTGGCAGCGGCAGGATTGCCGCACCTGACGATTCACGACCTGCGCCGCAGTTTTGGAACGCTGTCCGAATGGGTTGAATGCCCAATAGGCATCGTCGCGCAGATTCAAGGCCATAAGCCGTCCGCGCTTGCCGAGAAGCACTATCGCCGCCGCCCGCTGGATTTGCTTCGGATGTGGCACGCGAGAATCGAAGCGTGGATGCTTGAACAGGCTGCTATCGAATTCGCTCCACCTCAAGCCGAGCGGGGCCTGAAAGTCGTAACCGCCGCCTGACGGTAGGCAAAGCGACGGCGCGGGAGCACGAACACAACGCACCGCCTAACCGCAATCCAAAAATAAGGACTTGAACCATGGCTACGTTCGATTTTAACTCCCTGCCGACCGACCTGAAGGAACGCCGCGCGGCGCTCTTTAACTTCGCGCTCCCACGCCTCGACAGCATTGGCGAAGATGCGACGCAAATCAACGCCATCGCGATCGCTGGCTCTCAGCACACGGAGGAAGACGTCGCTCGTGGCCGCGACGGCGATGCCGTAGCGAAAGGACTCTTCGATTCGATTGGCCGCTTCTCGGGCGATGCCGCCGCCATTCAAGAGCTTCGCGCTGCGATTGCCGCCTTGCGCGACGGGTTCACTGAATAGCATCTACACGGCGCGGCGCGACGAGTGTCCCATGCGCGCCGACGCCGTATGTCACTTCGACTTCCATGAAGACCGTACTTTCAATCCAAGACTTGGGCTGCGCGGCGGAGCTTATGAATGACTTCGCCCGTCGTCACGCCCTGCCAGCCGCGTTCGACCGCCAATATTTCTTGTCGCGTGCGGAGCGCGGCATCATGCATCCGGTCGTGCGCCTCCCTGCTAATTTCCACTACGACAGAATCGACCATCGCAAATGCGAGCCGCAGCTTTTTCCGGCCCATGCAGACCAGTTCTACTTGCATGCCTCGGTCGCGCACGACCTGATTTCTGCCGCAGGTGCGCCGGTTCATCTGACCCATCTACTAGCGGTCAAAAAGGAGGGCATCGTTACGTTCGGCGCTGCCGAGCCTTTTATCGATATCCAAGTCAGCGACCTGCGCCTCACGAGTGACCAACTCCAATGGCTGGCGCGCAAGCTTCTCTTCGAACACGAAAAGACCTCTAGCCAAGTGGCAGAAGCGCAACCCGTCGACGCCGCCGACGCGACGGCTGCCACGCACGCCGCGCCGCGGCCCAATGTTGAAGGCGCGCGCACACCAGACAATGAACCCACGCTGTCCTTCGCCAGCGCACCGCATACCGATGCCGGTCTGTCGAAGCGTGAGCGACAGATTCGAGCTATTGAGGCGGAGGCGGATAGGCTTGGGTTCCAGCGTTTGTGCGTTATCAAGGGGGGAAAGAAGGTGATTCAAGCTAGTTGCAAAGAGAAACACGTCGCCCTCTTCGGGGCTGGCGACGACCCATTCATTGATGCGTGGAAAGACGCGGTAAAACAGGGACGAATGAGAACCAAACACCACGACGACTACGCAGGCAAGTAGTACGGGAAAATCACCCCACTTACACCTCTTGCGACCCCACTAGCACCCCACTCCAAAGTATCAACGCCGAGACACATAGCCGAACACGGCGAAGCATCAGGCGTTGATACCGGATATCGGCACGTTTTCAACGCTTTGAGCCTCGCCGGACTAGGCGAAATTGAGCGTTGAAAATGAACCTTCAAACCGCGCTGCCCCGCGCCGCCCTCCCGGAAGTCCTTCCGACCGACGAGGCCGCTGCCGCAATCAATCGCAAGCCGCAGACGCTCCGCAAATGGGCTTGCCTCGAAAATGGCCCGATTCGTCCCGTCCGCATCAATGGCCGTTTGGCTTGGAAGGTTTCCGACCTGCAAGCGCTGTTGAACGGAGGTGCTAATGGCTAAGCGCCGCAATCCCGACGACCGCCAAGCCGAAATGTTTGGTAATCCCGCCGCTTCTGCAATCTGGCCGAGCCCGCACACGGTGACGTCCGTACTTCTCACCCTACTGCTGCGCGGCGAACGCGTCGCCCAGCCGGACTTCAAAACCTCCTGGCGTCTGGCCGCTGAAGCTCACCGCCTGCGCGACCTTGGCTGGCCTGTGATTTCGGAGCAGATTCCGTACACGGGCACGAAACGCAAGATTGCACGCTATCGCTTGTCGCCTGCTGCCATCGCGGCGGCGCGTGCCGCGCAGGGAGGTTCGCTGTGAGCGTGAAGGTAATGTCCGCTGTCTGGGAGAACTATCCGGTCGGCGGCGGTGAGCTTGTTCTCGCGCTCGCTCTCGCTGACCACGCGCATGACGACGGCACTCATATCTGGCCGAAGGTCGCGACGCTCGCAAAGAAGACGCGCCAATCCGAGCGCACGGTTCAATACCAGCTTCGCAAGATGGAATCCGACGGTTTCATCACGCTTGTCAATCAAGGCAAAGGTGGCCGCAATCTGTCGCGCGAATACGCCATCAACATGGAGCACATAAACGGTGCAAATGCTGCACCCGTAGACGACGTTAAGGAGCCGTCCGCAAACGGTGAAACTTTTGCATCCTTTTTGCCGGGAAAGGGTGCTAACGACAACGCGCAAGGGTGCAATCCGCAGCAGGAAACGGTGCAATTTGCGGCACAAAAGGGTGCAGCAGCTATTGCACCCGCATATAACCGTCAAACAACCATCAAGGAACCGTCAAACAACCATAAGGCGAAGCCGCCCAAGAGCGATGAAACCAGCAAAGCGTTCGTCGGCGTCGACGAGATCGTTGCTGAAGGCGTGGAGCGCCAGCACGCAGTCGACTGGCTGGCGGTGCGCAAGGCAAAGAGCAAGCCGCTCACTCTCAGCGCGTGGACGGCTACCAAGCGTGAAGCCGCCAAGGCGGGACTAACTGTCGCGCAGGCCGTGCAGACCCTCGCTGAATCCGGATGGATTGGCTTCAAAGCCGACTACGTCGCGAAGGACGCGCGCGCTGTACCTGCACAAACGCCGACTTGCAACATGTCCCCGCGCGACGCTTCCCGCGCAGCAGCAGCAAACTCCATCGGACTCGGAACCCCGAACTATGACAACGAACTCTTCACTATTGACGCAGACTTCCAGCGCATTGGCTAACCCGATGGACTGGCTCTTCGGTCAATTGCACGGAATGTTCGGCAACAAGCTGCTCGACGGCTTCCGCAGCGGTCACGTCATCGACGGCAAAGACACAGGTGTCGAGAACATGAAAGCAATTTGGGCGGAAAAGATTCGCGCCAACGGCTTGAAGTTCGCCGATGTGAAACGCGGTTTGGCTGGTGCCGAACGCCTGAAGTGGCCGCCGACGTGGGGCGAGTTCCTCGACCTGTGCAAGCCTGCTATTGACGTCGATGCCGCGTTGTACGAAGCCATCGACCAGATGCGCGCCCGTCAGCAGGGGAAAGACGAATGGTCACATCCGGCGATATTTTGGGCGGCGGCGCGCGTCGGCGAATTCGACATGCTTGGGCAGAATTTCGCGGCGCTCAAACCGCGCTTCGAGACCGCTCTTAACGCAGTGCTCAAGGGCGGCAACGTTCAGCCGGTTCCCCCGCGCGTGCCGAAGCTTCAGGCTCCCGGAGGTGCCGAATCGACGCGCGAGTTCGGACGCCAGCGCCTTGACGAGTTGGGCGCGTCCGAAATCATCAAAACCGTATCCATGGGAGGGAATCTCAACTGGGCACACCGCATCATCGCGGAAGAGAAGGCGACGGGCAAAGTTCCGCTGAACAAGCTGAACATCGCTCGTCAGGCGGTCTTTAACGTGACCGGCAAGCAGCCCTAGTCAGGGAATCGCCGAGACCGCCGGAAATCACGCACTGGCTAGCCTGAAACGAACGCGGTAAGGGGTAGGTAGCGTCAAGGGCTTCGAGGCCCGTAGAAGCCGCTTTTAAAGGCCGTAAGTGATTCATTGACTTAGGAAAACTAAACTCAGTTAGGAAAACATGAACAAAAAACAAAATGTCGTCGCCGCTGCCGTTGCAGCTACGCTTGGCGCGCTTCACGGCGCTCGTGAACTGCGCGCCGCCATCGAGCATCGTAACGCGGCGTATCACGCCGCGCCATCCGGCTCGCCGGGCGATGTGTTGGCGCGTTTGAAAGCGAATCAAGCGGTCCGCGCCGCTATTCGTGGAGCGTCGCAATGACGACGCGCCTTGAAGCCCGTGCCAAATACTGGGCGAAGCTGGTCGAGCGCGCGGGCGGAAAGGCGCTCCCCGAGGAGCGTGTGCGCGTCATCCTTGAAAAGGCCGAGCAGCGCCGCGCCGCCGCCCGAGAAGACGCGGTTCTCACCTCAAAAGCCGCCTTCGCTGGATGCCAGAGCATCACCGCCGCCGCGAAGGCGCTCGGCGTGAGCCGCACTGCCTTGTTCGAGTGGCTCGAATGTCATCGCTGGATTGAGCGCGGTCGCAACGGCAACTGGCTGCCGACGTTTTGGGCCGTTTCGCAAGGCTTCGCGGTGTCGCGCGGCCCGGCTCCGATTCAATACGCGCAAATCACGGCTGCCGGGCGGACCAAACTTGCGCGCCACCTCGACAGGCCGACGGGCAATGTGTCCACCGACTGAGGAATTTTTATACGCTGCCGCGCGCGCGTACGCGCGCAAGGTTTTCAAGGAAAGATACCGATGAAATCTCACATGAAACCGCCATGCCTGCTAACCGCCTGACTGGAACCTCTTCGGCCCGCATCCTTTCTTCGGACTGGGGCGGTCTTAGCCCGCACCTTCTTGCGCGCTTCTATCCCGTGAAACGGGTGAACGGCTCGTACGGGTGGACGCAAAGCATGGACAAGCGCACGCTCACCGCCGACGAGTCGTTCGAAAGTCGACGACGGGTGCGAGGTGCATTGCCCGATGACGGACGGCAACTTCGAAATGTCTTCAATTGGACGTCACCGTTTGAAGGCGCGGGCGCTGAATCGAAGGCCCCGTCCCTCTCGGCGATGCTCCAATCCGGGCAACTGACGCCCACCCTGCAAGCGCTTATCGACCGTTTCGGGGGCGGCGACACCGCGACCGCGCAAGGTGCACTCTCGACCATCGCAAGTGCGCAAGGTCGCACCGGCATCACGAAACTGAACTCCACGCAGACCTTCACCGGCATGCCGCCCGCGAAATTCACGGCGACGCTGCATTTCCGCGCGGTAAAAGATGCGCTTACCGAAGTGCGCGCGCCGGTTCAGCAGCTTGAAGAGTGGGCCGTTCCGCAACTGCTTGCGAACGATTCCGTCATCGCTAACGCCGTGAAGACGGGCGGCGATAACGGCGTATTTCAAACCATCTATCCGTCGGTCGTGCCGCAGATTTTGGGTCTTCGTTATGGCGACATGAACGCTGCTGCCCGTCGTCATTGAGTCGATCGGGCGACCCGTCACGAATCCGCGCACGTCGGACGGCATTCTTAACGTCATGCAGCGTTCAAGTGTCGATTTCGACGCTTGCCGCGCTCGACCGGCGCGACATTCGAGCGATGTACCTGTAACGCGGCGAGACCGGCATCGCCGAGCACGTCATATGACCTTGCTCAGGTGCCGTTCAAGCCATAGAATTAGCCCCGAAGACAGGCGTATGACCTCTAGCCCGCCCGGTGCAAGCCGCGCGGGCTTTCGCACGTTCAGCAACCGAAATGGAACGTGCCATGAGCCGAAGCCGACGCAAAATACCGTTCCTGCCGGTCACGACCGCCGAGAGTGAAGCGGAAGATAAAAGAATCTGGCATCGCCGCTATCGCCGAGCCGAGAAGCAGCGCATCAAGAAAAACCCTGACGTGGAACCGCTCAGCAAACGCCACTGTTCCGACCCGTGGAAGATGGATAAAGACGGTCATCACTATTGGGCAGACGTGACGGCAAAGATGCTTCGCAAATGACGTTGCGCTCATCGCATGTCCTGCTGTGCGTCGTGTCGAGTGGAGCAATCGAAATCCAAACCGCCCCCCCATCCGCCCGGACTGCGGCACCCTTGACACGGCCCAATGAGCACAGCGAGGTCGGCGATCAAAGTACGTCGAAATCACGTTAAACGCCGGTCTAGCAAGCGATTGCAGCAGCTTCGTCCGGACACGAGGCAATTTTCTTACACGGAGCGCGTGCGCGCGCATGCGCCCGCACGAGTACCGCTATCACCCACCATGTGTCAATTTGGCTTTGAGTTTGCCGAATAGGAATACGGTGCCCGTGGTGGGCAGAAACCGATGCGACGATGGGTGCTCTTATGCTCACATGGAAACGACCATGAACCAAACTAGCCGCGCATTTTCCGACGACTCGAAATTGAAAGACAGACTCATTGCCGCACTTCGTGACCGAGAGGTGTCGCGCGCACTGAGCAAGCTGCAAGCGCGTCATGCCGAACTGGCCCGCGTCTCGCGGGCCGCGCGTTTGTTCGATGCTGCCTGTGCCGCTGGACAAGACGGTATCGACGTTCTCGACTCGCTCAACGCGAGCATTGCGCAGGTGGACAATCTTATCTCGTCCGCCCGCGCCGCCACCCGTGCGTTCGATGCCGGACTCGCCGCCGAACGCGAAAAGGCCGGGACGGTTCCGTATCGCGTCGCCCGTGCAATTCTCGAATGCCCCGGAGAAATCGAAGGGCTTGAACGCCTTATCAAAGGCTTCGAGCAGGCCCGCGAAGCGTACATCGAGAACTTGCGCCAGAAGGGCGTGGACGCCCGTATGTTGGCCCAGCTTGAGCCGGTCCCGACGCCCGACGATCTCGCAACGTGGAAGCGCGACGTCGAAGCCAAGCGCGACCGTTACGCTCGCCTGCGCGCCTACGATGCATCGGGTCCGGCATACGACCCGGCATTGCTCGGCGATGAGCTTCTGTCGGAACTTAGCCACTAAGGCGAGGGTGCGTATGGGAAAGCATCTTTCCGTTGATCGATGGGCACTCATCGAACGCCAGTATCGGGACGGCGCAACCGCAAAGGCACTCTCCGCTGAGCACGGCGTCCCCGCGTCGACCGTCTACAAACGTGCCTCTCGCGAAGGCTGGCGGGCTGATGAGCCGGGCGACCGGACGAGCACGCTTGACCGTCTCGACCGTCTGGCGTCGCGGCTTGAGCGCGCCATACGGCATGTTGAAGGAACGCCACGCTGACGTTTCGAGTGGCGCGCGCACGGTCTAAAGCCGGTCGCGCGCCGACGAAAATATCGGTAAGATGCAAGACGGAATCGCCCATCCAGTATCGCCGAGAATTTAGGAAAACGTCATCTGTTGAAACTGATCTTCGGGCTGAGCATGGCCGCTGTGATTCACGACAACGGAACCAGCGATGCACGAACAGCCGATGATTGAGGAAAGCGCCGATCAGAAAAAGTCGATGACGGAATCGCAGCGCGCGACCTTTTTGCAAAAGCCAATGGAGCGCTGGAAGCGCAACCGCAGCAAGCCCGCCGAACTCGAAGACCTTCGCTACCGCCTGATTCAAGCGCGCGTCGCGTGCGGGCTTCTGGCAACCGAAGCGGCAAAGAAATTCGGCTACGCCAATAGCTCGCAACTCTCGCAAATCGAATCGGGTGTACGCCCGACACCTTCCGACTGGAAATTCCTCAAGCAGGCGGCAGAAGTCTACGCCGTGAGCGTCGATTGGCTTTTGGGCCTGTCGCCGTCCATGGAGCAAGACTCACGGGTCATCCGAGAGCACGCCCTGTTGCGCGGGACTGAAAACCTCATTCGCGGATTCGTTGCGCAGATGTCTTCAGCGCTCATCGAGACGGCCAAGCAAACGAATTCGACCGAAGAAGAGCTGACCCGCGTGCTTGGTGATGTCGATGATTTGGCGGCGCGCTTCGATAAGTACGCCGCGCAACCTGCGTTCGAAGACATGCCGGGCGGCGCGCCAGTTCTCGCCGCTGTCGCGCGCCTTGCAGTGGGCGTCGCGCCGTTGCGCGGGAAGCTGGGGAAACTGCGGGCGGTCGAAGCCGCTCTCGCCGAACTGAAAAGCGGAAACGCAATTTCGCCCGCGAAGTACATCGAGTTCTTCACGGAGCGCGATGAGCAGGCGGGACGTACACTGGCCGACGCGAAAGCTTGATTGCGCTTTTTCCTATCGGCTCACTCGCCTTTTTTGGGACTGCAAGCTGTATTCCCTAGACTGCCATCTTCCAGCGGGAGAAGCCGCATGAAACCGAAAGACGAGATAGACGACAGGAACTATTTCAAGACCCTGCGCGCGCAACTGAATCCCGAAGTACGGGGAAGCTTCAATTCGCACGGAGCATTGCCCGTGAAGTGGATTATCGAGCCCCGCTTAGTCCCAGTGGGAAAGAAGTGGCAGGCGGGAGTGTATTTGAAGTGCGGCTCGAACATCGACGCTTTGGACGCGCGTGAAGAGCGGCTTTTCCCGAACCTTGGCACGTTCGACAGCGAAGAAGAAGCGACGGACCGCGCGATGATGTTCGCGCAAGAATGGATACGTCGATAACGCAATTTACGCACGAGGTGTCGAATTGCTCTAGGTCTACGAGGCCCGCAGCGGTTGCGGATGGCAGACGTGAAGACAAACGGGCGCGCACCCTCAGCGCGCGCCCGAACCCGATTAATTGGGATAGCTTCGACAATGCTCGTTGACCAACTCGAAACGGCCACGTCGTAACCGTACGTATTGACGCACGTGCACAGCCCTTGGAAATACGCAAGTCAGCGCCATATCCTAAGTCCTAAAAGATGTTGTTGAGTCGATGTACAGACCATGTCCGTTACCCACGGGCGATTCGCTCGCCGCGTGGATAACGAAACGTCCAGCGTCCGCCCTACCGGTTCCGGCGCACCTTCATCGGCCACGCTGCCAAGCCAAACTTTCTGGCATCCAGCAGCGCGCCCGACTTGGTGCGACGGAAGCGGCGGAAGATGGTGATGTACTCGTCATCTTTCGTCGTCATTTCCGACCTCGTCGAAAATGCCTCACCGAATGGAACTTAGGCGCTTGCAGTCGGCGAATTGGTTGACTACAATTCGCGTGACTCCTGAGAGGAGCGCATAAGAGGAAGTCAGAGGCGTTTGACAACCTTTTCCCGAACGTCATTCGAGCTGCAACTCGAATGACGTTTCTACATCTCACGTCGTTTCCGCAATCGGTCGACCCGGATACGGGCCGCCTCCATCGATACTCCGAAAGCCTTAATCAGGTCGTGCTCATTGCGCAGACCCCGCCGTTGAATTTCTTCAACGGGCATCAGGATTTCCGCTGCGAACTGGTTCGCTTGCCACTCCGAGTCCTCGAACGTTTTGAACTCTCGACCGGGAATCTCCCGGTTCAGCGTTCTCTTATGCCCTAGAAGCGCATGCCCCATCTCATGGAATACCGTGAACAACGCTCGGGGCTCGTTACGGCATGCTTGTTCGTAGACCCTCTCCGTCAAGCAAAGCGTGAGTGTTTCGGGAATCCAGCACGCTTCTACGCCAGGCGGCAAGCCGCTCGCGCCGTTCTCAAGCACATCGAGTGTTATTGAGTAAGACGACAGCTGTTCCAAGAACTGCCCGAGGTGAATCGGAAACGCCAGGCCCAAGGCGGCCCTCGCGCGGTTCGCCGCGTACCTGACGTCGTTTATGCTCTTCGGTGGAACACGAAACCCGTTCAGCGGACCTTGACCGAACATCAGTTACCTCCGATTTTTTTCAGTAGATCTTTGAGTTTGTCCAAGTCGGCCATCTCGACGCGGTCCCATGACGCCCGAGCGAAACCTGCGACCATCATCTGGTGCTCGGGCGTGAGGCCTTCTAGCGACACGGTTTCGTTCGAAACATCTGCCAGCTTTTGCAGCTTCTCTACGGGGACGCCACGCAGGGCGAAGTACGTCTCGGCCTTTGCTGCGAAATCGCTGGGAATCTTCTTACGCCCGGTTTCCATCGCGCTCAGGAACGCAGACGTGACGCCAAGGGCGGATGCCATATCCGAAAGCGTGACATCCGCGTCGAGCCTAGCCTTACGCACGGCTTTGCCAAACGGTGTCAATGCCATTTCGTTCTCCGTTTATGAGTGATAACTCTGTGTAGACGAATGTTAACCGTTTCGGTTACGCGACGCAACTTTTTTTTGCAGGCTGGCTGCGGCGCCGGTAAACGGCAGCCATAGCGGACGGAGCCATCATCGCCAGTGGCTGACGGTGCGGAGCAAAAGCGATGGAGGGCCAGACTGTCAGGGCAGCCCATGCCTCAAAGAGGCCGACACGTCTTTAGGCACCGACCCACTCTGCTGACAACGATTCGGCTTGCCGTAATAGCGTGTCAGTCGCATGGTCCTGCCGGTCGGGCGGGTACCTGTAACGGCGAAGGAGAGTCTTGACCATTACACGCAGTTTCGCCCGAACAGTCTCTCGCTTTGCCCAGTCTACGGTGACTGAACTGCGTAGCTTAACGACGAGCTCGACGGCAATCTTTTTTAGGACTTCGTCGCCGAGCTCGCGCACTGCAGCTTCGTTGGTTGCCAGCGCGTCATAAAAAGCCATCTCGTCAGGGTTTAGTCCCAGGTCCATCCCGCGTTGCGCCTCAGCTTGGAACTTCTTCGCCATTGCGATGAGTTCCTCGATGACCTGAGCGGTCTCGACGGCTCGATTTCGGTAACGCGTCAGGCTCTGTTGCAGGAGGTCCGAGAACTTCGCGCTCTGCACGACGTTGCTCTTGAAACGCGATTTAATTTGGTCCTTAAGCAGGCGTTCGAGCAACTCAACGGCCAGGTTGCGTTGCTGCATTTGCCGCACATCTTCCAGAAAGCCATCTGAGAGCACGCTAATGTCGGGACGTTTCAGGCCCGCCGCAGAAAAGATGTCGGTAACCTGGTCGCTGACCACTGCCCGGCTGATGATTTGCCGCAGCGCGTGTTCCTTTTGCTCGTCCGTCAACGCCTTATCGACGCCATCATGTTTAATTAGCGCCGCCTTCACAGCTTGCAAGAAAGCGAGGTCGTCGCGATAGGCAAGCGCCTCCTCAAGCGTGCAGCATAAAGCGAATGCCTTGCTCGCAGCGAGCACAGTGTCGGCGAAGCGTTTCTTGCCGTCGTCCCGACCGAGGACATGGTTCGCCACGACGGGAAGTAGCTGCCACGCCTGAGTGCGGAACGTCGAGTAGTCGACGCCGTGCAGCATGTCGTGCAGTACGTCCATCTTTTCCGCCAGGACGGCTAGGGCTTCGCGTGCGTCAATGGTCGGTCTACCGCGCCCTTTGGCCTGGGTGTAGGTGGCAAGCGCAGCTTTCAACTCGTTCGCGATGCCGATGTAATCGACCACCAGGCCGCCAGGCTTGTCTTTAAATACCCGGTTCACGCGCGCGATAGCCTGCATCAGGTTGTGCCCGCGCATCGGCTTGTCAATGTACATGGTGTGCATGCATGGAGCATCGAAGCCGGTCAGCCACATGTCGCGCACAATCACGAGCTTGAACGGGTCGGACGGGTCCTTGAAGCGCTTTTCGAGGTCGTCGCGGACCTTCTTCGGATAGATATGCGGCTTGAGCATCGTCTTGTCAGACGCCGAGCCGGTCATCACGATTTTGATGGCGCCCGTCGTCGGGTCGTCATTGTGCCATTCCGGGCGAAGCTGGGTAATCGCGTTGTAGAGATGCACGCAGATGTCACGGCTCATCGCGACAATCATCGCCTTGCCGTCCATCACGGACTGGCGGGCCTCGAAGTGGCTGACGATGTCGGCGGCGATTTTCTGAATGCGAGGTGGGGCACCGACGATTTTCTCTAGCGCGGCCCAGCGGCGCAGCGTCGCGACCTTGGCTTCGTCACTTTCTTCGTCCACCGTCAGCTCGTCCACTTCATCGTCGAGTGCACTAGCGTCTTCCTCTTTCAGCTCCAAGCTGGCGAGGCGGCTTTCGTAGTAGATGGGCACCGTGGCACCATCTTTCACGGCCTGCTCGATGTCGTAGATATGGACGTAGTCACCGAACACGGCACGCGTGTCGCGGTCGTCGAGCGATACCGGGGTGCCGGTGAAAGCGACGAAGGTGGCTTCGGGCAGCGCGTCGCGCAAATACTGCGCATAACCGTAACGGACTATCGTGCTTTCGCCCTCACTATTCGTATTTGGGAGGCGGGCATCAAAGCCGTACTGGCTGCGGTGCGCCTCGTCGCAAATCACGACAATATTGCGACGGTCGGACAGCACGGGAAACGTGTCCTCGTCCGCGCCAGGTGCGAACTTCTGGATAGTCGTGAAGATGATGCCGCCCGATGGGCGGTTTGCCAGCAGGCGGCGCAGCTCGGGCCGGGTGTCGGCCTGTACCGGGGTTTCACGCAGTAGTTCTTTCGCGCCTGCAAACACCCCGAATAGCTGGTTGTCGAGGTCATTACGGTCAGTCACAACCACGAGCGTTGGGTTCCCCATGGCTTCGTGGGCCATCAGGGCACCGGCCAGGCAGGTCATTTCGATGCTCTTGCCCGCCCCCTGCGTGTGCCAGACGACGCCACCCTTACGTGAGCCACCGGGGGCTGACGCCTGCAGCACGCTTTGCACGACCGAGCGCACGGCGTGGAACTGGTGGTAGGCGGACACCTTCTTGACGAGCTGGCCGTCGTCTTCGAACAGGATGAAGTGGTGCAGGTATTCGAGCAGGTAGTCGCGCCGGAACAGGCCACGCGTCAGGGTTTCCAGTTCGCGCATCGCGCCGAGCGGGTCAATCTCATGGCCGTCGATGGTGCGCCAGGCCAGGAAGCGCTCCTTGTTCGACGTGAGCGAGCCCATGCGGGCCGTGGTGCCGTCCGAAATGACTTCAAGCGCGTTGGCGCTGAACAGGTCGGGGATGTCTTGATGGTAGGCCTGAAGCTGGTTCCAGGCGGCCCAGATGTCGGCGTTCTCGTCGCCGGGGTTCTTCAGCTCGACCACGACAATCGGCAGGCCGTTGAGGTAAAGCACGACATCGGGGCGGCGAAGCTGCTTTGGTCCCTGAATGGTGAGCTGGTTGACGGCAAGCCAGTCGTTCGCGGCGATGTCGGTGGAATCGACCAGGCGCACGCGGTCGCCGCGTGTTTCGCCGTCTTTCTGGAACTCGACCGGCACACCGTCCACGAGCCAGCGGTAAAGCTGGCGATTTGCGTTGACGAGGCCGGGCACGTTTGAATTCAGCACATGGCGCAGCGCGTCGTCGCGAGCGACGGCGGGTATATGCGCGTTTAGCTTCGCAATGGCGGCAGCCAGGCGATGGCGCAGCGCCACATCACGATAACTGTCGCGCTCTGTCCCCGGTGTTTTGGCATCCGGGGGAGATATATCTGGGCCGTGGGCAGTCTGCCAACCGAGGGCGGCCAGCCACTCAAGCATTGCCTGTTCGACTACATCCTCGGTGATGCCGCTCATGCGAACGCTTCGTTCAGTTGGGGCTCCGCTTCGGGGAGGCGGAGCTTGCCAGAGATTAAGCGGGGAAGAAGCGTGTCACGTAGGTCCGACAGACAATCCATCTTCCTCACGTTGGCGAATATCCGGTCAAATAGCGGGTTCACAATATCGTTAAATGCCTCAACGCAACGTTCGTGCGGTAGTACAACACCGTAAGCATTCACATCATGCCAACTTGTGCGGGGCATTCGAGCGCCATTCGATAATTGCGTCGTATGTGCGATTAATTCATCGCTTGAAGCATGCATCGCAACGTACCCTAGCCAATTGGGCTCACGCGGTCTGATGACCAAGATGTCCGTGGAGCACACTCCTTTGCACGGTGCTATGCCAACCTTATGAAAATAAGGACGAAGCTTTCCGAAGAGAATATCCTGGAATTCGAACCAAAACTTCCCGCTTTCCAACCCCTCTGCAGTCCCCATTTTGTCGAGGGCAATTGACTTCCTCGGCATGTGCTCTAATCCGATGTACGACGTGCTGGCAGGCATCTGTCCGGGCTTTGCCTGCGAACGCGGATTCCATGCCACATCGCCCAGCGTTCCGACTCGCCACCCCTTCGGAACCTCCCCCAACGCGGAATTCTCGAAGGCGTCTGGAAACAGCGCAGCCGTTTCGGCATCCATGCCGTTCGGCTCGCGGCCTTCAGCCTTCGCCCGTACCGGGCCGAAGTCGATGAACCAGCTTTTGAACAAAGCTTGGGCGATGGATTCGAGTGTGGCGTTAGTTTCGCGCAGAAGGTCGATGCGGGCATCAAGCGCCCGGATGATTTCGACAATAGCGTCTTGAATCTGCCGGTCTGGCAGTGCGATTCGAAACTCGCGGATATAGGCTAGATTAATCTTCGGCACACCAGTGTGCTCGGACTCCTTGATTACCCGCTCAATCGCCTCTCGCGTTGAAAGGGCATAATACACGTAATCGGGATTTGCTTTCTCCGTGTCGACTCGCATGCGCATTTGATTTGAGGATAGCAAATAGCGACTGAATGAGCCGTCTGGGACGATTCCAACCTGACCTAGGGTTCCTTTCTTCGTGAAAACAATGTCTCGCGCGATACACGTACTGCGGCCCAGCTTATTGGCCGTGCTATCGGAAACGAATACAAAGCCTTCGTTTTTGAATCGAAATTCACCTTTCGAAAGGTTGCTGCCGCGAATTACCGGAACGCCGTGTTCGACATAAGCGGTTGCGGGTAGGTTTGAGCCGAATGGGCCATCCACTAGACCAGTCGCTCCGTTTAAGCCGATTTCCTCAAGACGTACGCTATCAAATCGCATAGCCCAGCCCCCCGAGCTTCTCGCGAATCACTACGTCCAATTCCGCCCCCTTCGCCATCTGCTCAGCAAGCTCCGTAGTTAGACGCTCCATCTTGTCATTGAACGCCTCATCATCGTCCTCGATTTCTACCGTGCCAACATAACGACCTGGCGTGAGTACATACGCATGCTCGCCAATCTCGGCCAACTTCACCGACCGACAGAAGCCCGGCACATCGGCATACGGTTCATCGGTGCCATCCTCGCCATCGGCTCGCCAGCGATGCACGGTCTCGGAAATCTTCGAGATATGCTCGTCATCGAATACGCGCACCACGCGGGATTCCATGCGCCCGAGCTTGCGCGCGTCAATGAACAACACCTCGCCACGGCGGTCACGCCCCGTTTTGGCTCCGGCAATCGGTGCGCCGCTCTTATCTTTGGCGAGGAACCAGAGACACGCCGGAATCTGCGTGTTCAGGAACAGTTGCGGCGGCAGGGCGACCATCACGTCAACGACGTCGGCTTCAACCATCGCGCGACGAATTTCTCCTTCACTGTTCTGGTTACTGCTCATGCTGCCATTGGCGAGTACCACGCCCGCCTGTCCGCGCGGGCTGAGGTGGTGCAGGATGTGCTGGAGCCACGCATAGTTCGCGTTGCCAGCGGGAGGCGTGCCATGTGTCCAGCGTCGGTCATCCACAAGACGCTCGCCACCCCAATCGCTAACGTTGAACGGCGGGTTTGCCATCACATAGTCGGCGCGCAAGTCTCGGTGCTGGTC
Source organism: Caballeronia sp. RCC_10 (assembly GCF_041360715.1). Classification (NCBI taxonomy): domain Bacteria; kingdom Pseudomonadati; phylum Pseudomonadota; class Betaproteobacteria; order Burkholderiales; family Burkholderiaceae; genus Caballeronia; species Caballeronia sp. RCC_10. The sequence goes on along the minus strand of NZ_JBFUPT010000001.1, from coordinate 678,493 downwards.
ACGGTGGAACGTATCGGCGGGCTCTTTGCCAAGGTCCGCCGCCAGGCCGCGAATCGCCAGATTCATGGCAACCAGCCGCCAGGTCGTCGGGTTGGCTTCCTGGCCGTAAATGCTGATGTCGTCCGCACGGCCGCCGTGGGACTCGATGAACTTCTCGCTCTGCACGAACATGCCGCCCGAGCCGCAGCATGGGTCGTAGACGCGTCCTTGATGCGGTGCGAGTACCTCGACCAGCACGCGTACTACAGAGGCGGGCGTGTAGAACTGTCCGCCCTTCTTGCCTTCGGCAGTGGCGAACTGCCCCAGGAAGTATTCGTACACTTCGCCGAGCAGGTCTTTCGCGTGGTGGCCCTCGCCAAAACCAATCTTGGAAATCAGGTCCACCAGCTCGCCGAGCTTGCCCGGTTCGAGCTGCGTGCGGCCAAAGCGCTTGTCGAGGATGCCTTTCAGGCTCGGATTGTCAGCCTCGATGGCTTCGAGCGCAGCGTCAATCCGCACGCCAATGTCGGCCTGCTTGGCCTGCGCTCTCAGCGTCTCCCAACGTGCCGCCGCAGGCACCCAGAAGACGTTTGCCATCGTGTAATAGTCGCGCTCTTCTAGCGCCTCGTCATGGTCTGCCGAATCTGGCAAATACAGGTCGTCGTTCTCGTCGGCAAATGCCGCCGAAAGTCGCGCGCGCCGCTCGTCAAACGCGTCCGAGATGTATTTGAGGAAAATTAGGCCCAGGACGAGATGCTTGTACTCAGCGGCGTCCATCGAAGACCGCAGCTTGTCGGCTGCAGCCCATAGGGTCTTCTTAAGGTCGAGGTTCATTCGGCAGGAAGAGCTTTTCGGAGAAGAAGCCGGAATGATAAGACAGAATTTCCGGTCTGAGCGCTCAGCATGGTGACGCTCTGCAGTCCACCGAAAATGCGAATGAGTTCGAGCGCGCGACGAGGTCCTGCTGCGATCTGCCGCAAAGGACGGTGCCTCATCTCGAAGGGGAAAACGACAGGTCGCTTAACTGTCGCTGAAGGATTGGCGTGAACGCAATCCGGTTACATGGCGGTTACACGAAACTAAAACGCAAAAAGCCCAGTCGTGATGGACTGGGCTAAGTGCTTGATTCGATTGGTGCCGGAAAGAGGAATCGAACCCCCGACCTTCGCATTACGAATGCGCTGCTCTACCGTCTGAGCTATTCCGGCATCAGAGAAACAAGATTATAGCGAGCACTTTCTCGTTTTGACAATACCCTGAATCAATTTTTCTTTTCAAGATGGTAGCCGGTGACGCGATCGACCTCGTTCTTCGAGCCAAGGAAGACCGGCACGCGCTGATGCAGGCTCGTGGGAACGATATCGAGGATGCGCTGTTCGCCGTTCGTCGCCGCGCCGCCGGCCTGCTCGACGATGAACGCCATCGGATTCGCTTCGTACATCAGGCGCAGCTTGCCGGGCTTCGACGGGTCGCGGCGATCCGCCGGATACATGAAAATGCCGCCGCGGGTCAGAATGCGGTGCACGTCCGCCACCATCGACGCAATCCAGCGCATGTTGAAATCCGCGCCGCGCGGGCCGTCCTTGCCCTCGTTCAACTCACCCACGTAACGCTGCACCGGCTCGTACCAGTGGCGAACGTTGGACGCATTGATGGCGTACTCGTTGGTGTCGGCCGGCACCTGCATATCGCGCTGCGTCAGCACCCACGAGCCGAGTTCGCGGTCCAGCGTGAAGCAGTTCACGCCGGTGCCCGTGGTCAGCACGAGCACCGTTTGCGGGCCGTACACCGCGTAGCCTGCGGCCACCTGCGCCGAGCCAGGCTGCATGAACGCCGCTTCGGTCGGATCGGCGCCGTCGGGGCAGCGCAACACCGAGAAGATCGTGCCGATCGACACATTGACGTCGATGTTGGATGAGCCATCGAGCGGATCGAAGGTCAGCAGGTAATTGCCCTTCGGGTAGCGGTTGGGGATCGGAAAGATCTTTTCCATCTCTTCCGATGCCATCGCGGCCAAATTTCCGCCCCATTCGTTGGCTTCGAGCAGAATTTCGTTCGACAGCACGTCGAGCTTCTTCTGCACTTCGCCCTGAATGTTCTCGCTGCCTGCAGAGCCGAGCGCGTCGCCGAGCGCGCCCTTGCTCACCTGATAGCCAATTTGCTTGCAAGCCCGCGCGACGACCTCGATCAACAGGCGCAGGTCGGCCGGCAGGTTTTGATGTTCACGCTGCTGCTCGATCAGATACTTGGTCAGCGTGGTACGGCTGGAGATGGAGGACATGCGAAGCTCCGTGAGCGTTTAGACGAATGTTCACGATTCTAACCGCTCGATTCGGTCATTCCTTATGACAGTGACCGCTGATGCCCGCCATAAGCGAGAACGGCCGCCGCGCGAATCGTCGCGCGCCGGCCGTCAGGGCTGCGGAACGCGCTCAGGACGCGAGCGCTTTCTCCACGACTTCCCGCACGTCGCGCGACTTCACCTTCGACGCCACTTCGGTCAACGCCGCGTGCATCTTCTCGCGAAGCTGCGGCGTGAAGCGTCGCCACATCTCGAGTCCGCGCGCCAGGCGGGCGGCGACCTGCGGATTCAACGCATCGAGCGCGATCACCTGCTCGGCCCAGAATGCGTAGCCGGAACCGTCGACGGCATGGAACTGCGCGGGATTGCCGCTGCAGAAGCTGAAAATGAGCGAGCGGGCGCGATTCGGATTCTTGATGTTGAACGCCGGATGCTGCATGAGATTGCGCACGATATCGATCACCTTGCGATCCGCGCCGCCGCGTTGCGTCGCCTGAAGCGCGAACCACTTGTCGATGACGAGCGGCTCCTTCTCGAAGCGGCGATAGAAGTCCTCGAGCGCGGAATCGGCGGCATTCGCACTCGCGCCCGCCGTCGCGCTCGCGAGCAGCAGCGCCGAAAGCGCCGCCGAGCGATCGGTCATGTTGTTGGCGTCGTCGTACTGCTTTTGCGCGAGCTGAACGGCGTCACGCGGATCGTCGAGCTGGCTCAGATACGCGAGGGCGAGGTTCTTCAGGCCGCGCTTGCCGGCATCCTCCGGCGTCGGATGATATTCGCCCGGCGTGCGGTTCGCCTCGTAGAGCGCGAGCCACTTGTCGCGCAACCGCGACGCCAGTTGCCGGCTCATGAACACGCGCGCCGCGTGGACGGCGGCCGGATCGGACACGCTCATCTGCTCGGCGAGATAGCTCTCGGACGGCAGCATCAGCGCGAGTTCGCGGAAGGCGGGCGTGAGCGTCGTGTCGTCGAGCACGCGGGCGAACGCGGCGATTGTTTCATCGTCGATGGCAAGCGCCTCGCCCTTGGAAGCGCGTGCGGCCAACGCGAGCAATTCGCGCGTCGCGAGCCGCTGGCCGGCTTCCCAGCGGTTGAACGGGTCGCTGTCGTGGGCGAGCAGGAACGCGAGTTGTTCGTTCGTGTAATCGAAATCGACGATGACCGGCGCGGAGAAATTGCGCAGCAGCGACGGCAGCGGCGGTTCATCCACATCGACGAACGTGAACGATTGCTCGCGCTCGGTGAATTCGAGCACGCGGGTCGTGCCGCCCGGCTGTTGCTCGCCTTCGAGGCGCAGCGGCAAGTCCGCGCCGTTCGCGCCGATCAGACCGACCGAGAACGGAATCAGGAGCGGCCCTTTCTGCGTGGCGCGCGCTGCCTCCGACGTCTCGCCGTAACCTTGCGCGAGCGTCAGCGTGTAACGCTTGGCGGCGGCGTCGTAGGATGCGCGCACCGTCACGCGCGGCGTGCCCGCCTGGCTGTACCAGCGTTCGTACTGCGCGAGGTCGCGCTTGTTGGCATCGGCCATGGCGCGGCGGAAATCGTCGCAGGTGACGGCCTGGCCGTCGTGGCGCTGAAAATAGAGATCCATGCCGCGCCGGAAGCCGTCGCGGCCAAACAGCGTCTGATACATCCGCACGACTTCCGAGCCTTTCTCGTAGACGGTCATCGTGTAGAAGTTGTTGATCTCGACATAGCTTTCCGGGCGAACCGGATGCGCCATCGGGCCGGCGTCCTCGGCGAACTGCATCTGCCGCAGCACGCGCACGTCTTCGATGCGCTTCGTTGCGCGAGCGGCGGCGCTGGCCGCGCCTTCCGCATCGCCGGCGGCCATGTCGGCGGAGAATTCCTGATCGCGGAACACGGTCAGGCCTTCCTTCAGGCTCAACTGGAACCAGTCGCGGCAGGTGACGCGGTTGCCCGTCCAGTTATGGAAATATTCGTGGCCGACCACCGCCTCGATGTTCGAGAAGTCGATGTCGGTGGCCGTTTCCGGATTCGCCAGCACGTACTTCGTATTGAAGATGTTGAGGCCCTTGTTCTCCATCGCGCCCATGTTGAAGTCGCTCACCGCGACGATCATGAAGCGGTCGAGATCCAGCTCCAGCCCGAAGCGCTTTTCGTCCCAGCGGATCGAGTGGATGAGCGAATCCATCGCGTGCCGCGTCTTGTCGAGATCCTGCGGCTCGACCCAGACCTGCAGCAGCTTTTCCTTGCCCGAACTGGACTTGATGCGTTCTTCAATGCACACGAGCTTGCCCGCCACCAGCGCGAACAGGTAGCTGGGCTTCTTGAACGGGTCTTCCCATTTGGCGAAGTGACGGCCATCGGGCAGATCGCCTTCTTCGAGCAGATTGCCGTTCGACAGCAGCACCGGATAAGCCGCCTTGTCGGCGCGCAGCGTGACGGTGTACGTCGACATCACGTCCGGGCGATCCAGGAAATAGGTGATGCGCCGAAAGCCTTCCGCCTCGCACTGAGTGAAGAAGTTGCCGCTCGATACATAGAGCCCGGACAAGGTCGTGTTCTCAGCCGGATTGCAGATGCTTTCGATGCTCAGTTCGAACGCGTCGCCGGGAATATCGCCGATCGACAGGCCGTTTTCAGTCACATGAGCGTCGGCGTGAGGCTTGCCATCGATCGATGCGCTCACGAATTCGAGCTGTTCGCCCATCAGTTCGAGGCGGGGCGCGGCGCTCGCGGCGTCGGGATTGCGACGCAGGCGCATGGTGTTCTTCACGACCGTGCGCGACGGCACGAGATCGAACTCGAGCGCGACCGAATCGATCAGAAACGCGGGCGGCGTGTAGTCCTCGCGGCGGATAACAGCGGATGCGGTCGGTGCGGTGTTGGACATGGCAAGATCGTGTAGGTGGAATGGCGGCGCGGTCGCATGGGCGTGCCGGGAAGCGCGAAGACAGGCACGAATGCGGGCGGGGCAGGTCGAACCATTGTACAAAACGGCCGGGCGTCGTGAGTCGGATGCGAGCCGGCAAGTCCGGCACCTGCTATCTATAACTGAGAAGGGCATTCGACGAAGTGAGGAAGACCATGAATCTCCCGATGTTTCCCAGCATGCTTTCGCGCGCCGTCTGCGTGCTGGGCGCGTTGTGGCTCGCCGGTTGCACGAGCTACGTCCAGACTCGCGTGACCGCCTTCTCGGACTGGTCCGGCAGCGACGCGAATCGCACCTACGCGTTCGCGCGCACGCCGGAGCAGCAGAACAGCATTGAACAGGCGAGCTACGAAGTGCTCGTTGCGAACGAACTGGCGAGATACGCGTTCAAGCAGGTCCCCGAAGCGAGCGCGCACTACGAGGTGGCGCTCGCGTATTCCGTTCGCGGCGATCTGCTGACCGTGCGCCAGCCCGTCTATTACGATCCCTGGCCGATGTACGGCTATTACGGCCGCCCGTTCTGGGGTCCGTGGGGCGGCTTGGGACCCTACGGCCCGTGGGGCCCGACCGGCTACGTCGATCAGAGCTATCCGGTCTTCATTCACGCGCTGCAGGTTCGCATGACGGATCGCACGACGGGCCGCGAGGTCTACAAGGTGAGTGCGGTCAATTCGACCGGCGACGCGTCGCTGTTCCACGCGATGCCGTTTCTCGCCCGCAGCGCGCTCGCCGATTTCCCGCTCGGCAACGGCACGGTGCGCACGGTGACGCTGCCGGTCGATCAGAACGGCGGCGTCGGCAACGAGACGGCGGCATCGGCCGGACCGAACGCGGGCGGCGGTGCGGCGAAAGGGGTCGAGTGACAGGCTGCGAGCCTTGTCGGAACGGGCGTTCGCAGACTTCGCTGACCGCCCGCATCCATGCAGCACGGGCCGATTAGCGATATATTCGCGGTCATGACAAAACCGTGTCCGCCCGACCCCAAAACCGTCCCGAAGCCCGCCACGTGGGACGCGCGACTCGCCCGCGTGCTCGTCACGCCGCTCGTCGGCACGCCTGTCACGCCGAATCATCTGACGACGCTGCGCCTGGCCATCGGCCTCGCCGGCGCGTATTACCTTTCCCTCGGCGATTTCTGGCTCTGCACGCTCGGCGCGCTGCTGATCGCGCTGTCGAATTTCGTCGATCACACCGATGGCGAGCTCGCGCGCATCAGTGGTCAGTCGAGTAAAATCGGGCACTTTTACGACCTCGCGTCCGACGCGTTGATCACCGTGCTGCTGTTCCTCGGCATCGGGTTTTACGTGGCGGAGCATCATCCGTCGATGGCCGCGGCGGCGCAGTGGCTCGGCGGCGTCGCGGGCGTTGCGGTCGCGATCATTTTCTTCCTGCGCATGCGCATCGAGTCGATGGTCGGCAAGTCCGGCACCAGGCAGGCTTCGATGGGCGGTTTCGAAACCGAAGACGTGCTGTACCTGCTGCCGGTCGTGACGATCCTGAACGGCATGACGCCGTTTCTGATCGCCGCATGCATCGGCGCGCCGCTCTTCGCGGTGTATGTCGCGGTGGACTACCGGCGCGTCGTGCGGCGTGTGCAGTCGAATACGAAAGGCGCAGCGGCCAAGGACGGCAACGATTTTCAGGCGGTGAGATGAGCGATACGGCAACCCCGGTCAGCAACCTGCAGCACGAGCGGCATCCGGCGGACGCCGGCCGTCCCACGCGGGACGAAATCGACGCCACGCTCCACGCGCGTCTCGCGGCGCTGCCCGCGCCGAAGCTCCACGCGGATTACGAGAAACAAGGCTCCTTTCTCTATCTCGACGACTTCCTTCCGCGCGAATACACCGAACGCCTGATCGCCGCCGTGCACGACGTGACGCCCGCTGTGAACCGCAACTATCTGCCGGGCCATAAGGCGGGCGGCAGCGTGAGCCGCCACACGCTCGACAAGCTCGCGCCGTTCATCGCGGACCTGTACCGGTCCGAGGCGCTGATCAAATGGCTCGAAGCCATCAGCGGCGACAAGCTGCAGCTTTCGCCCGAAGACGACCCTCACGCCTACGCGCTGTACTTCTATACCCGTCCGGGCGATCACATCGGCTGGCACTACGACACCTCGTACTACAAGGGCCGCCGCTATACGATGCTGCTCGGCGTCATCGACGATTCCTCCTGCCGGCTCGACTACGAACTGCATACGCGCACGCCGAACGCGACGCCGGAGCCGGGCTCGGTGCAGTATCCGCCGGGCGCGCTCGTGTTCTTCGATGGCGACAAGCTGCGGCACCGCGTGACGCCGCTTCGCGAGAACGAAATGCGCGTGTCCCTCACGTTCGAATACGTGACGAATCCGAACATGCGGCCGTTTCAGCGCTTCATCTCGAACATGAAGGACTCGATCGCGTACTTCGGCTTCAGCCAGGTCTTTCGCCGCAAGGGCGGCAAGAACGGACAGGCATGAGCCGCGCGGGCACGTTCATGCTGTCGGTCGGCGTGGTGTTGTTCATCGCGCTGCTCGGCTGGCAAGGTTTCGGCTCGGTCGCATCGACGCTCGCCGCAGCGGGCTGGGGTCTCGTCGCGGTCGCGGCGTTTCACTTCGTGCCGCTCATCGTCGACAGCGCGGCCATCAGCGTGCTCTTTTCCCACAAGCAACGCGATGTCTCCCTGCGCGATGCGCTGCTCGCGCGCTGGGCCGGCGAATCGGTCAATAGCCTGATGCCCGCGGGCCAGATCGGCGGGCCGATGCTGATGGTCCGCCATCTCTCGCAGCGTGGCATGCGCGCGCGTGACGCCGCCGCCGTCATTACCGTCAGCACGACGATGCAGACCGTCGGGCAACTGATCTTCGCGCTCGTTGGCGTCGTGCTGCTCACGGATTACGCGGCGGGCGGATCGTCGACGGTCGTATCGATCGCGGTGCTCGCGGTCGTCGGCGTGATCGGCGCGATGATCTTCGGCTTCTATCTCGCGCAGCGGCGCGGTCTCTTCGGCCGCGCGATGCGCTTCGTCTCCGGCGTCGCCGCGCGCTTCTCGAAGAAGCGCGACTGGTCGTCGCTGGTGACGCGGGCCGAAGCCGTCGATACCGCCGTCCACGAGCTGTATCGCGAGCGCGGCAAGGTCGCGGCGAGCTTCGCCCTGAGCCTCTTCGGATGGATCGTCGGGACGGGGGAAGTGTGGCTCGCGCTCAATGTGCTCGGCCATCCGGTCGGACTGACGGAAGCGCTGCTGCTCGAAAGCCTCGGCCAGGCGATTCGCGGCGCGGCCTTCATGATTCCCGGCTCGCTCGGCGTGCAGGAGGGCGGTTATCTGCTGCTCGCGCGCCTCGTCGGCCTGCCGCCGGAAGCGGCGCTCGCGCTCTCGCTCGCCAAGCGCGCGCGGGAACTGCTGCTGGGCGTGCCGGGCATCGTCTATCTGCATTTCGTTGAGAAAGGCTGGCAGCGCCGCCGTCTTGCGCGCGTGCCGGAAATCGACTGACTACCCCTCGAAGGGAAACAACACCATGCGCGCAATTATTCTTGCGGCCGGGATGGGCTCGCGTCTCGCTCAGCCCGACGGCGAGCAAAAGCCGAAGTGCCTGCTGCGCTTCAAGGACAGCACCGGCGACGGTTCGGGCGATGCATCGCTGCTCGAACGCCATCTGCATTTTCTGAAGAACGCGGGCGTCGACGAGATCGTCTTCGTGACGGGCTACAAGCACGAGCAGATCGATGCGGAACTCGCGGCCATTGACTGGAAGCCGCAGACCGAAACGATCGTCAACAGCGAATTCACACTCGGCAGCGTGCTGTCCGTCCACACGGCGCGCGACGCGATGACGCGCGGCGGCGACGTGCTGCTGATGGACGCCGACGTGCTCTGCGACGAGCGCATCGTCGAGCCGCTGGTGGCGGGCGGCTCCGTGAACCGTCTGTTGATCGACCGCGACTTCGAAGCCGGCGATGAGCCGGTGAAACTGTGCGTCGAGAATGGCGTGCCGGTCGAACTGCGCAAGCAGGTGGCGGCGGGCTTGAAGTACGACACCATCGGCGAATCGGTCGGCTTCTTTCGCTTCGATGAAAAGACGGCCGCGCGTCTTGCCGATATCGTCGCGGATTACGTGCGGACCGGCCGCGCGAAGATGCCGCATGAAGAAGCGGTGCGCGACCTTCTGCTGGAGCAGCGCCACGTGTTCGATATTGCCGATGTCACCGGCGCACCGTGGATCGAAATCGACTTTCCGAACGACGTGAAGCGCGCGGCCGATGAAGTCCTGCCGCAGCTCAACCCGCTGCGCCAGTTCGCAGGCTAAAAAGACAAGAGGAGCAATTCGACAATGAACGCACCACGCACTATCCCCGTTGGCTATTCGCGCACGCTGCGCCTGCGCGAGATGCTCACGAGCAACCGCCTCGAGTTCCTGATGGAAGCGCACAACGGCATCTCGGCGCGCATCGCGAAGGAAGCGGGCTTCAAGGCGATCTGGGGCTCGGGCCTTTCGATTTCCGCGCAGTTCGGCGTGCGCGACAACAACGAGGCGAGCTGGACGCAGGTCGTCGACAACCTCGAATTCATGGCCGACGCGAGCGATCTCCCGATTTTGCTCGACGGCGACACCGGCTACGGCAACTTCAACAACGTGCGCCGTCTGGTGAAGAAGCTGGAGCAGCGCGGCATCGCGGGCGTGTGCATCGAAGACAAGCAGTTTCCGAAGACCAACAGCTTCATCAACGGCGAAGCGCAGCCGCTCGCCGATATGGACGAATTCTGCGGCAAGATCAAGGCCGGCAAGGATTCGCAGAGCGATCCCAATTTTTCGATCGTCGCGCGCGTGGAAGCGCTGATCGCGGGCTGGGGCATGGAAGAGGCGTTGAAGCGCGCGGAAGCCTACCGTCAGGCGGGCGCGGACGCGATCCTCATTCACAGCAAGCTTTCGAAGCCCGATGAAATCCTGACCTTCGCACGCGAATGGGCGGGGCGCGGTCCGCTCGTCATCGTGCCGACGAAGTACTACAGCACGCCGACCGACGTGTTCCGTCAGGCGGGCATCAGCACCGTGATCTGGGCGAACCATTTGATTCGCGGCGCAGTGTCGGCGATGCAGGCCATCGCGAAGGAAATCCACGACAGCGAGACGCTCGTCAACGTGGAAGACCGCATCGCATCGGTGAACGAAATCTTCCGCCTCCAGGACGCGGACGAATATTCCGCCGCCGAGAACATCTATCTGACTGCCGCGAACGAAAAGCGCAGCGCGGTCGTGCTGGCCGCGAGCCGCGGCGCGGGCCTCGAAGCGGTGACGGCGGATCGTCCGAAGGTGATGCTGCCGGTCGCGGGCAAGCCGCTGCTGCGTCATCTCGCGGAAGCGTTCAAGAAAGAAGGCATCAACGACATCACCGTGGTGGGCGGATATCGCGCGGACGCGATCGACACGTCGGGCATTCGCCTCGTCGTCAACGAGAAGCACGAGTCCACGGGCGAACTCGCGTCGCTCGCGTGCGCGGCGAAGCACATCGCCGGCGATACGGTCATCTCCTACGGCGATCTGCTGTTCCGCAGCTACATCCTGCGCGATCTGGTCGAGTCGGAAAGCGATTTCTGCGTCGTCGTCGATTCGTCGCAGACGCCGCAGGCAGGCGCATCGGCGAGCGCCACGGACTTTGCCTATTGCTCGACCGCCGACGATCGCGCGTTGTTCGGCCACAAGGTGTGGCTCGAAAGCGTGGTCGGCGCGGGCCAGGCGTTGACCGGTGGCCGCGCGCCGCAAGGCCGCTGGATGGGTCTGATCTACGTCCGGGCAGCGGCGCGCGAGCGTTTCACCGCGACACTCGCGCAGCTTCAGCAACGCGCCGACTTCGACACGCTCGACATGGCCGCGCTCCTCAACGCGCTGATTGCGGCGGGCGAGAAGGTGGAAGTGCAGTACGTGCACGGCCACTGGCGCGGCGTCAACGATCTGGACGATTTCCGCCGCGCAGGCGATTTCGCGCACGGCCAGACGCCGATCGGTTCGGAAGGAACGGAGAACGCGCGTGATTGAAGCAGCCGAGTTCGTCGAAGCGGCGCGCGCGCATGGCTTCGACTGGTATGCGGGCGTGCCGTGCTCGTTTCTCACACCGTTCATCAATTACGTGCTGCAGGACGAATCGCTGCACTACGTGTCGGCGGCGAATGAAGGCGATGCCGTTGCGTTGATCGCGGGTGTCGCGCTGGGCGCGGCTCAGGGAGAAGGAAAGGGCGCGGTCAGGCGTCGCGGCATCGCGATGATGCAGAACTCCGGCCTCGGCAACGCGGTGAGTCCGCTGACGTCGCTCACGTGGACGTTCCGCCTGCCGCAGCTTCTGATCGTCACGTGGCGCGGCCAGCCGGGCGTCGCGGACGAGCCGCAGCACGCGCTGATGGGCCCGATCACGCCGCAGATGCTCGACACGATGGAGATTCCGTGGGAGCTGTTTCCGACGCAGAGCGATGCGATCGGTCCGGCGCTGGATCGCGCGACCGAGTATATGGACCGCACCGGCCGTCCGTACGCGCTCGTGATGCAAAAGGGCAGCGTCGCGCCTTATGAGTTGAAGCGCACCGGCTTGTCCGGCGTGCGCGCTGCCGGCGAGCGGGCTTCGGTGGCGCGCTTCGACGGCGAGCGCGTATCGCGCCATGATGCGCTCGAACGCGTGATCGCTAGGACGCCGAAGGAATCGACCGTCGTGCTCGCATCGACGGGCTTCTGCGGCCGCGAACTCTACGCGATCGACGACCGTGAGAACCAGCTTTATCTCGTCGGCTCGATGGGTTGCGTCACGCCGATGGCGCTCGGGGTCGCGCTGTCGCGCCCGGACCTGACCGTGGTCGCGCTCGACGGCGACGGCGCCGCGCTGATGCGCATGGGCGTCTTCGCGACGCTCGGCGCTTACGGCCCGTCGAATCTGCTGCATCTGCTGCTCGACAATGGCGCGCACGAATCGACCGGCGGACAGGCGACGGTCTCGCGCGGCGTCGATTTCGCGTCGATCGCGTCGGCTTGCGGCTACGCGCTCGCGCTCGATGGCGACGACATCGGCGTGATCGATCGTCTGTTCGACGCGCAGAATGTCGATGGCGTCCGGTTCGCACGTTTGTCGATCAAAACGGGCACGCCCGGCGATCTGCCGCGCCCGAAGATCACGCCGGAAGACGTGCGCGCGCGCTTGCAACAACACATAGGAGGCCGCTGATGCTGCTGCTCAATCCGGGTCCCGTCACGCTGAGCGAACGCGTGCGCAGGAGCCTGCTGCAAACCGACTTATGTCATCGCGAGCCGGAATTCTTCGATCTCCAGGATGAGGCGCGGCAGCGTCTCGTCGCCGCTTACGCGCTCGATCCGGCCAAATGGAGCGCGGTGCTGATGACAGGCTCCGGTACGGCCGCCGTCGAAAGCATGATCGCCGGGCTCGTGCCGGAAGGCGGGCGTCTGCTCGTCGTGGAGAACGGCGTGTACGGCGACCGTATTGCGCAGATCGCGAAGCAATACGGCATCGACCACGAAGTCGTCAAATACGAGTGGATGCAGGCGCCGGACCTCGACGCGATCATCGCACTGCTCGACGGCGGCAAGTTCACGAACGTCGCGATCATCCATCATGAAACGACGACCGGCCGCCTGAACGCGATCGACAAGCTGTCGCGCGCGTGCGCGGAGCGCGGCATCGGCTTGCTGCTCGATGCCGTGAGCAGCTTCGGCGCCGAAGCGATCGATTTCGACGGCGGCGGCATTGCCGCGATCGCTGCGACGGCGAACAAGTGTCTGCACGGCGTACCGGGTGCGGCGTTCGTCATCGTCCGGCGCGATGCGTTGGAGAAGGCCGCGAGCCGCACCTATTACCTCGGCATCGCGCGGCTCGCGAAGTTGCAGGACCAGCGCAACACGCCGTTCACGCCATCGGTGCATGCGTACTACGCGCTCGTCGAGGCGCTGCGCGAGTTCGAGGAAGAAGGCGGCTGGCGCGCGCGTCACGCGCACTACGCGAAGCTCGCCGAGCAGGTGCGCTCGGGTCTGGCATCGCTCGGCATCGAGAGCGCGTTGCCGCCGGGAGAGTCGTCGGTGGTGCTGCGGGCGTATCGGTTGCCGGTGGGGATGACCTACGAAACGCTGCACGATGCGCTCAAGGCCAAAGGCTTCGTGATCTACGCGGGGCAGGGCGGTTTGTCGAAGGAGCTGTTCCGCATCTCGACGATGGGCGCGCTCGATGTGAACGACATGGACCGGCTGATTTCGGCGTTCGTCGAGCTTCTGCGCTAGTCACGGCTTGCAGAAAATCGCCGTGATGAAGGGCGCGACGTGGTGCACGACCGCGTCGCTGCCCGCGGCTTTCACCTTCTCCGCGACTTCGACGTCGCCGCCCCAGACCACGGCGCCATACGCCGCATCCCCGATCGGCTCGCCCTTGCCCTGCCTGAACAGCGGGTCGTCCTTCTGATACGCCACCAGCGCGTAGACCTTGAAGCCGTACGCAGTCAGCGCCGCGCCTTTCACCGGCCTGAACGCGTTGATCGAATTCGGCTCGACGCGCATCGGCTTCTTTTCCAGCAGATTGTTCGCCTGCAGCGGCGCGATGAAATCGTGCGGCGTCGATTTGCAGTCGAGCTGCGCGTCGAGCGCCTCGGCGCGAGCGACGGCGCTCACGGCTAGGAGCGCTATCCACACCGCGATTCGGGAAAGCGGCGCCGCGTGTGTTGCGGCGAAACTGATGTGGCGGCTCACAGTGGTCATAGTAGTCGGACTCCGGCAGAGATACGGAATCGTACTCGATTAACCGCATTATTGAGCGTTGCGTCGTGCTATCAACCGCATCGGCTTGATCTCACTTGTCGTGGCGATTTTGTGCGGAAATATTGTTTCGGTATACGAAGTTAATTGATTCGCCGTTGTCTCGTTGTTCGTCAATACCAACATTCGATGGCATTGCGATGGCCCTTGCCTATACTGACTGGGACGTCCGTCCCGACGTGTTCAATCAATTCCCCCGTCGTTCCCTGGCTGTTCCTGCGCGCTCAATTTGAACTGGGAGTGAGTCATGATGAGTCGATTTGCGATTTACAGGATGATTGCGAAAGTGCTCGGCGTGTTGGCTATTTCGACGGCAGCGCACGCGTCCGGTCCCGTTCCGAATCCTTATCTCGCTGCACAGACCTACGCGATTACGCATTTCGATTCCGCTCAGTCCAACGCGTTTCCTTATGCTGTGCCCAGCGGAACGCAGTCGACGCCGACCTTGGCGTTTCCGCAGGCGCCCGCCGGCCCCATCAACCTGATGACACTCGCAACGACTTCCAGCGACTACATGTGGGGCGTATCGGCGACGAGCGTCGGATATATCGACGTGCGGAACAACGGGTTCAGGCGCGTGGCGACGCTGCTGCTTCCCGGCGTGCAGTCGGCGCTGGTAACGCTGCTTGGCGGCCTCGTCTATAACCCGCTGCTGCCGCTCGTTAATCCGATTGCCACGGTCGCGCTGGCGCAGACTTTCCTCGCGCAGTTGCCGCTGGGCGGGGGCGGAGGATTCCCCTCGGCCTATAGCGTGGTGGACAACAGTAACGTGCTCTACATCAACGCGGGCGCGCAAATACTGGCGCTGGGTTACTCGCCCGGCGGCCTGCTGGGACCGAGCATCCAGATCCTGCGTTCGCTCGACATGAGCACGATCTTGGGGAGCGGCGAGTCCATCACGGGAGTCGTGATGACTTACGACGGCAATCTCGCCATCGTCGGCAGCCGGTCGCTGACGATCGTCGGCCGCAACTTCGGCGCGCCAAAGGGGAGGGTGACGTTCGGTAGCGACGAGACCATCAGCAATTCCGCCGCCGTAGATGAAAACAATGGCGTCTACGTCGTATCGGACAAGCTTATGCGCAGGGTCGTCTGGACCGGCAGCACGCTGTCGCAGAGTGCCGCGGACGGAGCATGGAGCGCGGCGTATCCGACCGGCGACACGTTCTACACGCTGTTTGGTTCCGGGTCCGGCAGCACGCCAGCGCTGATGGGTTTCGGCAGCGATCCGGACAAGCTCGTCGTCATCACCGACGGCAAGAAGCAGATGAACCTCGTCGCCTTCTGGCGAGACGCGATTCCTTCCGGTTTCACGAACCGCATCGCCGGGCAGATACCCGTGACCTGCGGCTTGCCGCCTAGCTATACCGGCGCCATCCAGTCCGATCAGTCGGTGGCGACCAACGGCTACGGCGCGTTCGTCGTCAACAACGTATCCACGTCGAACACGGGCACGAGCCCGCTCGTTGACAATCTCCTGCGCGGCGCACCGGGTGCGCCGCCAGCGCCGCTCGGCGTGCAGCGTTTCGCGTGGGATACGCAGACGCATACGTGGTCATCGGTCTGGGCGCGCGCGGACGTCTCCTCGGACAACATGATCCCGTCCGTCAGCGCGGCGTCGAACCTGGTGTTCGTCAACGGTTTCTATCCAGCGAACAATCAGGGATGGACGCTCGACGGTCTGGACTGGAATACGGGTGCGACCGTGCACCAGACTATTCTGGGCCCCGGGCCGGTCGGCAACGGCTTCTATGCTGAAATTCAGTACCTGCCTGACGGCGACCTGTTGTTCAACAGCTTGCTCGGACCGATGCGCGTCCAGGAGCCGGGCGGGGCCGTCCTGCCTTGACCGGCGTGCTGCGCCGCCCGCTCAGGCCGCCAGTTCCAGCTTCGCCGTCTTGCGCGCATCGCGCGCATGCACGCGCTTGCCGGCCGCGTAGGTTTCGAACACCGCACGGTCGTCGCCGAGCAGCGCGAACGCGAACAGAAGCTCTTCCAGCGATTCCGTGCGCGACGTGCGGCGCGCGAGCAGCGGCGTCGCGTTCGGGTCCAGCACGACGAAATCCGCTTCGCTGCCCGCCGCGAGCGTGCCGATCTTGTCGTCGAGATCGAGCACGCGCGCCGCGCCCGTCGTCGCGAGCCAGAACATGCGCGTCGCGGTCAGATGATGGCCCGTCAGGCGCGCGACCTTGTGCGCTTCGTTCATCGTTTGCAGCATCGAGAACGACGTGCCGCCGCCGACGTCCGTCGCCAGCGCAACCGGCATGTTCGCCGCGCCCGCCTTCTCGAAGTCGAACAAGCCGCTGCCGAGAAAGAGGTTGGACGTCGGGCAATGCGACGCCACCGCGCCGGTTTCAGCCATGCGCTGGCGGTCGCGGTCGTCGAGATGGATGCAATGGCCGTACACCGCGCGCCGCCGCAGAAGGTTGTAATGGTCGTAGATGTCGAGATAGCTGCGATGCCCCGGAAAGAGGCTCTCGACCCACTTGATCTCGTCGGTGTTTTCGGCGACGTGGCTCTGGATGAACACGTCGTTGTGCTTCTGCGCGAGCGCGCCGCACGCTTCGAGCTGCGCCTCCGTCGATGTCGGCGCGAAGCGCGGCGTCAGCGCGTAATGCTGGCGTCCGCGTCCGTGCCAGCGCGCGATCAGTTCGGCGCTGTCGTCGTAGCCGGATTGCGCCGTGTCGCGCAGAAATTCGGGGCAGTTGCGATCCATCAGCACCTTGCCCGCGACCATGCGCAGATTGCGTGATTCGCTTTCGGCGAAAAACGCATCGGCGGATTGCTTGTGCACCGTGCAGTAGACGAACGCGGTCGTCGTGCCGCAGGCGAGCAGTTCATCGAGGAAAAAGCTCGCCGTTTCCCGCGCGATCGTCGCGTTCTCGAAGCCGCGTTCGACCGGAAACGTGTACGTGTTGAGCCACGGCAACAAGCCCGATGCCGGCGACGCGATCATGTCCGTCTGCGGATAGTGGATGTGCGAGTCGATGAAGCCCGGCACGATCAGCTTGTCACGCATCGTGTGGACCGTCGCGTCCGGCCTGAGCGTGTCGCGCAGCGAAGCATACGCGCCGGCCGCGCTTACCTTACCGTCCTCGACGATCAAAAGGCCATCGGCCTCGTACACCGCGCCGTCGGCGGCATGCGCGGGGTCATCGCGAAAGGTCAGCAACTGGGCGCGGTAGGCGGTCTGAGTCATGGTGCAACGTCTCCGGTTTCTAATGATGTCTACAACTGCGAAAGCAGCACAATCGAGAATGCCGCGATGACCCACATCGCCGGCTTGATTTCCCTCGCGCGTCCCGTGGCCGCCTTCAGCACGACGAACGCGATGAAGCCGTAGGCCACGCCGTCCGTGATCGAGTACGTGAGCGGGATCAGGATCATCGCGAGGAAGGCGGGAATGGCTTCATCGAAGCGATGCCATTCGATCTTCGTGATCGCTTCCATCATGAACACGCCGACGAGCACCAGCGCGGGCGCGGTCGCGATCGCCGGAACCAGCGACAGCAGCGGCGAAAGAAACAGGAACGGCAGGAAGCACAGGCCGGCGACGACCGCGACGAGCCCCGTTCGCCCGCCCGCGGAAATGCCCGCCGCCGATTCGATGTACGCGTTCGCCGGACTCGTGCCGAGCGGCGCGGAGATGAGCGCGGAGAAGGCGTCGACCGTCATCGACTGACGGATGTTGCGCGGATTGCCGTTCTCGTCGTAGAGCCTTCCCGCCTCCGAAATGGCCATGAAGGTGGAGAGCGCATCGAAGAAGGACGTGAACAGCATCACGAAGATGAAAGGCCAATAGACGACCTTCAGCGCGCCGAACAGGTCCAGCTGCCCGATGCCGGAGAAGTCCGGCGCGGAGAAGAGGCCGTTCCAGTTGACGAGCGTTTTCGTGGCGATAGCGGCGGGCCAGTACGCGGTGCCGTCGCCCCAGACGCGGCCGATCGGAATCGCGATGATCGTCGTGAACACGATGCCGAGCATCAGCGCGCCGGTGACCTTGCGCGCGACGAGAATCGTCGTGACGGCGAGGCCGATCAGGAACGTGATGACGACCGGATTGAGCGATGCCGAATGCACGACGGTGACCGGATCGCCGACGACGAACTTCGCATTCACCAGCCCGATCAGGCTGATGAAGAGGCCGATGCCGCAGGACACCGCATGCCGCAGGTTCGCGGGAATCGCATCGACGACGAGCTTGCGCGCGTTGAAGAGCGCGAGGATCGCGAAGATCACGCCGGCCCAGAACACGCAGCCGAGCGCGGTCTGCCACGGCATCTTGCCGCCGTGGACCATTACGAATGCAAAGAGCGCGTTCATGCCCATGCCGGGCGCGACGAGCACCGGATTGCGCGCATAGAGGCCCATCGCGCAACTGCCGAGAAAACTGACGATGACGGTGGCCGTCAGTGCGGCGGGAAACGGCACGCCGGCCTGCGAAAGAATGCCGGGATTGACGACGATGATGTACATCGCCGTCAGAAAGGTCGTAATGCCCGCGACGACTTCCGTCTTCGTGCGCGATCCCGCCGCGCGGATGCCGAAAAAGCGCTCGAGCGCGGTGGTGTCGCGTTGTGTGGTGACTGTGGTATCCATCTTGTTTCTATGTAGTGCAGGTTGATGCGGTTATTGCTTCCAGTGCGCGTCGAGGCGCGCGATCATGCCGTCGCGTTCCTCGGCGCTGACGAACGATGCTTCCAGGCTGTTGCGCAAAAGCGTGTAGACCTCTTTATCCGAGAGCTTGAGCGCATCCACGATGGCGAAGTAGTTCGCGTTGACGTAGCCGCCGAAGTAGGCCGGATCGTCGGAATTGATCATCACGCGAACGCCCTGATCGAGCAGGTCTTTCAGCGTGTGCTTCGTCATGTCGTCGAACACGCAGAGCTTGAGGTTCGACAGCGGGCAAACGGTGAGCGCGATGCGTTCGTCGGCGAGACGCGCGACGAGCTGCGCATCCTCGATGCTGCGCACGCCGTGATCGACGCGATCGACCTTCAGCAGATCCAGCGCTTCGTAGACATACGACGGCGGGCCTTCCTCGCCCGCATGCGCGACGAGCTTCAGGCCGCGTTCGCGCGCCTTCGCGAACACGCGCTCGAACTTAGACGGCGGATGCCCGCGCTCCGACGAATCCAGCCCGACGCCGATCAGCCGGTGCGCGTACTTGTCGAAGAGCGGCAGCGCTTCGTCGAACGTGGCGAGCGCGTCTTCTTCGGAAAGATGGCGCAGAAAGCACAGAATCAGGCGCGAACTGAGGCCGCGCGTTTCGGCTTCGGCGAGCGCGCCTTCGATGCCCGCGACGGCCGTTGCGATGGACACGCCGCGCTCGGTGTGCGTCTGCGGATCGAAGAAGATTTCCGTGTGCGCGACGTGGTCCTCGAGCGCGCGCTCGACGTAGGCCATCGTCATGTCGTAGAAGTCCTGCTCGGTGAGCAGCACGCTCGCGCCCGCGTAGTAGATATCGAGGAACGACTGCAGGTCGGTGAATGCGTAGGCGGCGCGCAGGGCTTCGATGGAGTCGTACGCGAGCTTCACGTTGTTGCGCTTCGCCAGTTCGAAGATCAACTCGGGCTCGAGCGATCCCTCGATATGGATATGCAGTTCCGCCTTCGGCGCGTGCGCGATCTTGTCGGCGAGTGTGGGATTCATGGGGGCTTTGTGGTTGGGGCAGTTAAACGGTTTGTTGCGACGACGCATGCGCCATATTGGCTTCGACCGCCTGCAGCAGCTGGGCTGCCGCTGCAACGGCGATCACTTCGGGCGCTTTATCGACAATGCCGTCGATGCCGATCGGACACACCATCCGTCCGATGCGCGCGGGGTCGATGCCGCGCGCCGCCAGCCGGTGCTCGAACTGCCTGCGTTTCGTGTGCGAGCCGATCATGCCGAAGAACGCGAAGTCGCCGCGCGCGAGGATACGCTCGGCGAGCACGAGATCGACCGCATGGTTGTGCGTCATCACGATGAAATACGTGCCGGGCGGCGCGTTGTCGACGGCTTCGTCGGGCGCGTCGTTCGGCTCGATCGTCACGTTGGCGGGAACGAACGGCGCAGCCGGAAAAGCGGCGTCGCGTTCATCGACCCAGACGACGTGGCACGGCAGCGTCGCGAGCACGCGCACGAGCGCCGCGCCCACGTGGCCCGCACCGAACAGCACCACCTTGAAGTCGCGCGGCGCGATGGTTTCGGTGAGCAATGCACCGCTTTCATCGAAACCCGCGCCGTCCCACAACAGGCAGTCCGTGTCTTCAGCGCCCGGCTCGGGATCGGACAGCATTACCGCGTCGGGCATCGGCGCGAATGAAACGCTGCGCACGGTCGACAGACCTTGCGCCGTGCGTTTCGCAAGCGACGTCACCCAGTTCAGGTCCGATACGTCGAGCCGCTCGAACGCGAGCACGACCGCGCCGCCGCAGCACTGGCCGAGGCTCGGGCCGAGCGCGAAACGCTCGAGCCGGCGCATGCGCTGCATGTGCATGCCGTCCTTCAGCACTTGCCGCGCGGTTTCGATCGCTTTCCATTCGAGATGGCCGCCGCCGATGGTGTAGCGGGCGTCCTCGCGCGTGACGATCATCTTCGTGCCCGGCTCGCGAGGCGCGGAGCCTTCGACACGCGCGACCGTCACGAGCACGGCGGCGTCGCCGTGTGCGAGCAGGTGTTGCAGGTCGGTCAGCCAAACTTGCATCGATGGAGCTCCGGGAAAGGATCGTGTTTGCGTCGTCGCAGGCGCTAGTTTACCGGGCGCTCGCCTGCGCTTCGAAGCCGGGCGCATCGAGCGCGTCCAGAATCGCTTCCGGCGTCGCGGGCGCGCGCAGCTTCGGCGCGTCTGGCGCGTTAGGCGCCGTGGCCGCAATCGCGGCGCGGATCGCGAGCAGCACCGAAAACGCGAGCAGCAGCGGCGGCTCGCCGACCGCCTTCGAGCGGAAGATCGTCGGTTCGGCGTTGTCGTTGCGGTACAGCGCGACGTTGAACGCGGCGGGGGTATCGTTGACGGCGGGAATCTTGTACGTGGACGGCGCGTGCGTCATCAGCCGGCCATCGCGGTTCCACCATAGTTCCTCGGTCGTGAGCCAGCCCATGCCCTGAATGAAGCCGCCTTCCACTTGCCCGATATCGATGGCCGGATTGATCGAGCGGCCCGCGTCGTGCAGCAGGTCGGCGCGCAGGAGCTTCCATTCGCCGGTGAGCCTATCGACGACGACTTCCGACACCGCCGCGCCATACGCGAAGTAGTAGAACGGATGGCCGGTGAGCGTCTGCGCGTCCCAGTGAACCTTCGGCGTCGCGTAGAAGCCGTCCGACCACAGTTGCACGCGGGCGAGATAAGCGGCCGCGACGAGCTGATCGAACGGCATCTGTCCGCCGTTGGATTCGACCACGCCGCCGCCGAAGCGCACGTCCGCCGCCGCGCCGCCGAGATGCTTCGCGGCGAGTTCGGCGAGCCGCGAGCGGATCGCGAGCGCGGCGTCTTCGGCGGCCTTGCCGTTGAGATCGCTGCCGGTCGATGCCGCCGTCGCGGATGTATTGGCGACCTTCGACGTATCGGTGGCCGTCACGCGCACCCGCGCAATCCCGATGCCGAACACGCTCGCGACGACCTGCGCCACTTTCGTGTTCAAGCCCTGACCCATTTCCGTGCCGCCGTGATTCACGAGCACGGAGCCGTCCTTGTAGACGTGCACGAGCGCGCCCGCCTGGTTCAGGAACGGCACGTTGAACGAGATGCCGAACTTCACCGGCGTGAACGCGATGCCCCGCTTGAGCACGGCGCTCGTCGCATTGAACGCGGCAATCGCTGCGCGACGCGCGGCGTAATCGCTCGATGCGATCAGCGCATCGGTCAGCGGGGCGAGCACGTTATCGGCGACGGGCTGGCCGTACGGCGTGACGTCGCGCTCGCCGATGCCGTAGAAATTCGCGCGCCGCACGTCGAGCGGATCGCGCTTCAGGCGATGCGCGATCTCGTCGAGCATCACTTCCATCACGAGCGCGCCTTGCGGACCGCCGAAGCCGCGAAACGCCGTGTTCGACTGCGTGTTCGTCTTGCAGCAGTAGGCGCGGATATCGACATCGCTCAGGTAGTACGCGTTGTCGAAGTGACAGACCGCACGTGTCGCGACCGCGCCCGACAGGTCCGCCGAGTAGCCCGCCCGCAGCGCGATTTCGACGCGCGCGCCGGTGATGCGCCCGTCGTCGTCGAAGCCCGCTTCGTATTCGTAGACCGCGTCGTGGCGCTTGCCGGTGATCATGAAGTCGTCGTCGCGATCGGCGCGCAGCTTGACGGGGCGCTTCAAGAGATGCGCCGCCAGCGACGCCACGCACGCGAACACCGCCGATTGCGACTCCTTGCCGCCGAAGCCGCCGCCCATGCGCCGGCACTCGCACACGACCGCGTGCGACGGCCAGTCGAGCATGTGCGCGACGACTTGCTGCATCTCGCTCGGATGCTGCGTCGAGCTGTAGACGAGCATGCCGTGCGATTCCTTCGGCACCGCGTAGGCGACTTGTCCTTCGAGATAGAACTGCTCCTGTCCGCCGACTTCGAATTCCCCGGCGATGCGATGCTTCGCCGCCGCGATGCGGGCTTCGGGATCGCCGCGCTTCAGATGCAGCGGCGGCAGCACGAACTGCTTGCGCGCCTTGGCTTCGCGCGGCGTCAGCACGGGCTCTAGCGGCTCGTACCGCACGACGTCCTCGCTGCGGGCGAGCGCGGCGGCGCGGCGCGCCAGATCGTGCGTCTCGGCGATGACCGCGAACACCGGCTGGCCGAGATACTGCACTTCGCCGGCGGCGAAGATCGGGTCGTCGTGGAGCACCGGGCCGCAGTTGTTCTCGCCGGGAATGTCGGCGGCGGTCAGCACCGCGATCACGCCCGGCGCGGCGCGCACGGCGTCGAGATCGAGCGAAACGATGCGCGCATGTGCGTGCCGCGACAGCCCGAGCGCCGCGTGCAGCGTGCCGCGCAACTCGGGGATGTCGTCGGTATAGATGGCTTCGCCGCTCACGTGCAGCGCCGCCGATTCGTGCGGCAGCGCCGCGCCAGCGGCCTGTTGCGCGGCGGCGTCCAGTCCGACGGGCTCGCTCACCTTGTTCATGGCTGCTCCTCGGCGGCCGATGCGTGCGCGCCGTAAGCGAACGCGTTGATTTCAGCGAGCGCCAGCGGCGCGTCGGCACGCGTCTCCAGATAGAAGCGCAACAGCACGTTGCGCGCCACTTTCGCGCGATACGCGCTCGATGCGCGCATGTCGGTAAGCGGCTGGAAATCGCTGTCGAGCGCGCTCATCGCGGCGCGCACGCTCGCTTCGGTCCAGTCCTGGCCGATCAGCGCGGCTTCCGTGCTCGCCGCTCGCTTCGGCGTCGCCGCCATGCCGCCGAACGCGATGCGTGCGTCCGTCACGCGCGCTGCGTCATCGAGGCGGATTGCGAACGCCGCGCAGACGGCGGAAATGTCCTGGTCGTAGCGCTTCGATACCTTGTAGGTGCGGAATCGCAAGTTGGCGGCCGGGCGCGGCACGCGGATCGCCGCGACGAATTCGCCCGCCGCGAGCGCGGTCTTCTGATAGGCGAGGTAGAACGCATCGAGCGGCAGCGTGCGCGTCGCGTCGCCGTGTTGAAGGACGACTTCGGCGTTCAGCGCGATGAGCGCGGGCATCGAATCGCCGATCGGGGAGCCGTTGGCGACGTTTCCGCCGAGCGTGCCGGCGTTGCGGATCGGCCGCGATGCGAAGCGCGTCCACAGTTCCGCGAGTTCGGGGTAATCGACGGCAAGCGCCCCGTACGCGTCTTCGAGCGATGCCGCCGCGCCGATCGTCAGATGCTGCGCGTCGCGCTCGATGCGCTTCAGTTCGTCGACATTGCCGATGAACAGGATGTCGCCCAGATCGCGGAACTGCTTCGTGACCCACAGGCCAATGTCGGTGCTGCCCGCGAGCAGCCGCGCGTCCGGATTCTCCGCCCGCAAGCGCGCGAATTCGGCGCGCGTGACGGGCGCTCGATACGTGCTGGAGCCTGACCGGTATTCGAAGGTTTGCGTGCGGCGCAAGTCGGCCAGCGCGGTTCTGACCGCCTCGCGATCGAACGGCGGGCGCGAAGGCTCGAACATGCGCTCGGCGGCATCCACGATCGGCCGATAGCCGGTGCAGCGGCACAGATTCCCCGAAATGGCGGTGGCGATTTCATCGCGCGAAGGCGGGCCGGCATCGGCGGGATGCGCGTGATACAGCGCCCACAGCGACATCACGAAGCCCGGCGTGCAGAAGCCGCACTGCGAACCGTGGCAATCGACGAGCGCCTGCTGCACCGGATGCAGCGCGCCATCGGCGTTGCGCAGGTCCTCGACGGTGAACAGCGCGCGGGAATCGAGCGTCGGCAGGAACTGGATGCACGCGTTGACGGCCTTGAGCGCGAGTTCGCCGGTCTCGCTCAGTTCGCCGACGACGACCGTGCACGCGCCGCAATCGCCTTCGGCGCAGCCTTCCTTCGTGCCGGTGCATAGCTCGGTTTCGCGCAGACGCTGAAGCACCGTGCGGGTGGACGGCGCGTCGGCGATTTCGCGGACGGCGCCGCGCCAGAAGAAGCGGATGGTTTGCGTTGTCATGGGCGAGCAGGGACATTGCGGACCGGGCGCGCGTTACGCGGTTTCCGTTGCCGGTCATGCACCGGCCAAACGGACTGCGCGCACGTAGATCGCCATCCAGCCTCGACCATAGCACCGCAATATCCCAAAAATATTAGTGGGACGGTATCTAGGTTATGCGGAAGCGCTGATGCGGGGAAGCGAAAAGCGGGGGAAGCGGTGTGCGCGGGCGCCGGATGGCCCGCGCAGGAAGCGGGCGAATCAGCGGGTGGCGGCGCGCAGCTTGCGTTTGGAAAGCAGGCTCGCGGCCACGAGCACGAAGATGACGGCGAACGCGACGAGCGACCATTGCGGCAGCGTCAGTCCGAGGATGGGCGGATAAGGCGTTTCGCACAGCCCGGCGACCTTGAACACTTGCGGCAGCCAGCGCGCGGGCGGCAGGCCGTCGACAACGGGCTGCAGTGCATCGTAGCCACAACTGAAGCCCGGATGGGCCTGTACGTAGACGTGCCGCACCGCCGTGGCGATGCCGCCGAGCGCCGACAGCGCAACCAGCGTTTCGAGCACCGCAATGCCGCGCCAGCCGTTCAGGCCGGCTCCGAGAAACGCGAACACCGCGACGAGCACGAAGAAGTACCGCTGGATGATGCAAAGCGGGCAGGGGTCTTCGCCGTGGAAGAACTGCAGATACAGCGCACCGCCGACGAGCCCGAGGCACACGAAGCCGAGCAGCGTCAGAAGCCGGCGCTCGCGTCGCAGGACGCGGTCATCCTCGTGCATCGTGAAGTGATGGAGATGGTTGTTCATTATTAAGCAACGATTCGAGAAAAAAGTGCCCTAAGCCTCGGGGATTCGCGCAGGAATTCTAGCGCGATCGCCCGAGGGCGCGGGTGAGACGGGACGGCGCGTTCAGCGCGTCGTTTCCAGCACGGCTTCGACCGCGCGGCCGATCGACAGCAACGTGTCGTCGTTGTTGGGCGCGCCGGCGAGCATCAGACCGACCGGCGCGCCGCCACGCGGATGGCACGGCAGCGACAGCGCGCATGCATCGAGAAAATTGAAGGCGGTCGGGTTGCGCAGGATCAGCGCGTTGGTCCGGTTGAAAAGCTCGTCGTCGCCCTCCAGCTCCGCGATGCGCGGCGGCAGCACCGGCACGGTCGGGCAGACGATGGCGTCGAAGCGCTGCCAGAGGGTCGTGCGCGCGGCTTCGATCATCGCGGCGCGCGCCTCGCAGAGTTCGATGTAATCGGCGGCGCTCGCCGTTTCCCCGCGCATCAGACGGGCGAGCACGCGCGGGTCGTATTCGGCGGCGTGCTCGGCAATCAGCTTGCGATGCCATGCATACGCTTCGATCGACACGAGGCCGAAGCGGTTCAATTCCGGCAGGCGGTCGAGCGGGGCGAAGCGGACGTCTTCGACGAGCGCGCCCGCGGCCGCCAGATGATTGATGGCCGCCTGCACCGCCTGCGCGACCGGCTCTTCAACGCCGTCCGTCACGTAATGAGTCAACACGCCGAGGCGCACGCCGTCGAGCGGGCGCGTGGCGGGGACATCCGGCTCGCGGCCCGCGAGAATGCGATCGACGAGCGCGCAGCACGCGACCGACACGCCGATCGGCCCGAACGAATCCAGCGTCTTCGAAAGGGGAATGCCGCCCTGCTTCGGGATGCGGCTCGCGGTCGGCTTGAAGCCGGTCAGCCCGCAGAGCGCCGCCGGAATACGGATGGAGCCGCCGGTATCGGTGCCGAGCGCGACGGCCGCCATGCCATCGGCTACCGATGCCGCCGCGCCCGACGACGATCCGCCCGCGATCCGCGCATCGCCCGGCACGTCGGCGCGATACGGCGAGCGCGGCGTGCCGTAGTGCGGATTCAGGCCGAGCCCCGAGAACGCGAATTCGCTCATGTTGGTGCGCCCGACGATCACCGCGCCGGCCCGCCGCAGCCGCGCGACGGCGACGGCATCGGCTTTCGCGGGCGCGGCGTTGGCCAGCACGCGCGATCCGGCGCGCGTCACCTGGCCTTCGATATCGAACAGGTCCTTCACCGACACCGGGATGCCCGCGAACGGCGACAGCACGGTGCCGGCGCGGCGCAGCGCATCATGGGCGTCGGCGGCGGCTCGGGCGTGGTCGGCATCGACGTGCGTGAATACGGTCGAGCCCTGGCCGTTTGGATCGGCGATACGTTCGAGCGCCGTTTCGATCAGCGCGCGGCTGGTCGTGCGGCCGCATTTCAGGTTGGCGGCGAGGAGGGCAAGCGGGGCGAACTGCGGCGAAGTGGTTGGCATGGCGTCGGGCAGTAGCTTGCCGGCGGCAGGCTTCGCTTCACGCATGCCGGACGGCGTCCGGTGCGGCGCTTCGAGCGGCGCATCGGCGGTATAAGGGCGGGCGCGGTCGTCAGCCAGGGCTGCGGCCGGGCGCCGAAGGTGGCTGTCATTCTAAGCCAGCGCAGTAATAAATACGCGTGCAACGCCGTAATGATGCAAAGGCCGTCACGTATTTGTGGCTTCAGATGGTGCGCGAGAAGCGCTTGAGCGTCGCGACGCCCGCTTGTCCCAGATAGCGGTCGAACACCGATGCGACGTTGCGCACGAGCATCCGTCCGGCCGGGAGCACGCGAATGGCGTTGCCGGTGATGTCGATGAGGCCGTCGTCGGCCATCGGCGCGAGGCGCGCGAGTTCATGGGCGAAAGTGTCCGAGAACGCGATGCCGTGCGCTGCTTCCATGTCCGCGAAGCGCAGCGTGCCGCCGCACATCAGCCGCATGATGACGTCGCGGCGCAGGAGGTCGTCGGCGGAAAGCCGCACGCCGCGCCTGATCGCGAACTGGCCGGCGTCGATGGCGGCGGCGTAGCCGGGCAGATCGCGGGCGTTCTGCGCATAGACATTGCCGACCTTGCCGATCGACGACGCCCCGATGCCGATCAGATCGCAGTCGGCGTGCGTGCTGTAACCCTGGAAATTGCGCTGGAGCGTGCTGGCTTCGTACGCGCGCGCGAGTTCGTCGCCGGGCAGCGCGAAGTGATCCATGCCGATGTACACGTAGCCCGCGTCGCTCATGCGCTCGATCACGCGCCTGAGGATCGCGAGCCGCACGTTGGGCGACGGCAGCGCGCTTTCGTCGATCTGACGCTGCATCTTGAAGAGCGACGGCATGTGCGCGTAGCCGAACACGGACACGCGATCCGGCGCGAGCGCGATGATCGCATCGAGCGTGTGCGTAAAGCTCTCGACGCTCTGATGCGGCAAGCCGTAGATCAGATCGACGCTCACCGACCGGAAGCCGTTGTCACGCGCCGCGCGCATCACGTCTTCGGTCATCGCGCGGGGCTGGATGCGGTTGACGGCCTGCTGCACGCGCTCGTCGAAGTCCTGCACGCCGAGACTCAGCCGGTTGAAACCGAGTTGCCGCAACAGCGCGATGGTCTGCGGCGATGCCTCGCGCGGATCGACTTCGATCGAATATTCGGCGTGCTCGTCCGCGACGAGACTGAAATGCGCGGCAGTCTCGGCCATCAGTTCGGCCATTTCGTCGTGGGACAGGAACGTTGGCGTGCCGCCGCCCCAGTGAAGCTGCGTGACGGGACGGGCGGTGTCGAAGCAGGCGGCCTGCATCGCCAGCTCGCCCTTCATGCGATCCAGATACGGCCGGCCGTGCGCGCGATTCTTCGTCGCGACCTTGTTGCATCCGCAGTAGAAGCAGACGGTGTCGCAGAACGGAATGTGGAAGTACAGCGACAAATCCGCCGATGCGCCGCCGGTTGCGGCTGCTTCGAAGTAGTGCGCGGGATCGAACGAATCCGTGAACTGGACGGCGGTGGGGTAGGACGTGTAGCGCGGGCCGTGTGCGTCGTAGCGGGCGAGCAGGTCCGGGCGGAAGAGAGTGTCGACGGGTGTCATGGCGAGCCTATGCGTTGCGCCGAGTTTAGCGAGCGCAGGCGAACCGGCGTTGCGTGATAACGTCGCAGCCCGCGCGGGCGTGGGACAATGACGGCTTCGCCGGCTGTCCCTTTTCTATCGCCATGCCCTTGCAGTCTTCCTCAGCCCACGCCTGCCGCGAAGGATGCGGCGCGTGCTGCATCGCGCCTTCGATCACGAGCGCGATTCCCGGCATGCCCGGCGGCAAGCGCGCGGGCGAGCCGTGCGTTCAGCTCGACCGCGACCTGCGCTGCAAGATCTTCGGCGATGCACGCCGGCCAGGCTGCTGCGGCGGGCTGCAACCTTCCGCGGAAATGTGCGGCGACACGCGCGAGTACGCCATCGCATGGCTCGCGCGGCTCGAGGTCGAGACGCAACCGCAATGAAGTTCGCCTGTCCAAGCTCCGTTCCAACATCGAATCGAGGAAACCCCGCATGACATACCCCGTCGCGCCGCGTCGGCGCCGGATCGTGCTGGCCGGGCTCGCCGCCTTGCCGGTGTGCGCGTTAGCATCGGCGGCGCGGGCCGCATCCATCTTTCCGTTTATTCCGGATCACTACACGTTTCCACAAAAGCAGGTGCAGGAAGCCGTCGCGCGCAAGTTTCCGCTGCAGCGCACGGCGCGGCAGATCTTCGATGTCGTACTAAGCAATCCGGTCGTCGGCATGGCGGCGGATCGCAATCGCGTGACGGTGCATGTCGATGCGCGGCTCTCCACGCCTTTCATGCCGAATCCCGTGAACGGCGCCTTCACGCTGTCGACGCAACTCGCCTACGATGCCCCGAGCCGCTCGGTCATTCTCATGTCGCCAACAGTTGACGACTCGCAGGTGACTGGCGACGCCGCGCAGTACAACCAACAAATTGCAGCGGCCGGGGCGCTGCTCGCCGCACAGTTGCTCGACCGCTATCCGATCTACACCTTCAAGCCCGAAGAATTGCAGTTTGCCGGTGTTTCTTACGAACCCGGTACAATCACAGTCCTTTCAAACGGCATACGCGTTCAGATCGTCGAGAAGTGAGTCGAAATCTTCGCGCGCTTTGCTCCACGCCAACAGCGAAAACAGCTAACAAGGGCTGACGGATGGACTGGATTCTCATGTTGAAGGCGCTCGTTCTGGGCGTTGTAGAAGGCTTGACCGAATTCCTGCCGGTCTCGAGCACCGGGCACCTGATCGTTGCGGGAAGTCTGCTGAATTTCACCGACGCCCAGGCGAAGACGTTCGATGTCGTCATCCAGTTCGGCGCGATTCTCGCGATCTGCTGGGAATACCGCGCGAAGATCGGCTCCATCGTGAGCGGCTTGCCGACGCGGCCCGACGCGCGGCGCTTCGCGGTGAACGTGATCATCGCGACCATTCCCGCCATCGTGCTCGGGCTGCTTCTCGAGAAGAAGATCAAGGCGGTGTTGTTCTCGCCGGTGCCGGTGTCGGTGGCGCTGATCGTCGGCGGTATCGTCATTCTGTGGGCGGAGGCGCGCCAGCGAGATCGCGCGGTGCCGCCGCGCGTGCATTCCGTCGACGATCTCACTTACGCCGACGCCTTCAAGGTCGGACTCGCGCAATGCTTTGCGCTGATTCCGGGCACGTCGCGGTCCGGTGCGACGATCATCGGCGGGATGCTGTTTGGTCTCGACCGGCGCGCGGCGACGGAGTTTTCGTTCTTCCTCGCCATTCCGATCATCTTCGGCGCGACGCTCTATGAGATGGCGAAGTACTGGCGCACGCTGACCGTCAACGATCTCGGGCTGTTCGCAATCGGCCTCGTGGCGGCGTTCGTGAGCGCGTTCATTTGCGTGCGGTGGCTGCTGCGCTACGTCGCGTCGCACGATTTCACGGCGTTCGCGTGGTATCGGATCGGCTTCGGGTTGCTGATTCTGATCGTCGGGTATAGCGGCGGGCTGAGCTGGGCGGACTGATTCGCCGCCCGTCCGCGCATGTGAAAACGCCACGGCTTGCCGTGGCGTTTTCGTTGATGCACGCGTTACTTGCGCCGGAACAGCAGGTCCCAGACGCCATGTCCGAGCCGCAATCCGCGCTGCTCGAACTTCGTCACCGGGCGATAGTCGGGCCGCGGCGCATAACCGTCGGCGGTATTTTCAAGCGCCGGCTCGGCCGACAGCACTTCCAGCATCTGCTCGGCGTAGTTTTGCCAGTCCGTCGCGAGATGCAGATAGCCGCCCGGCTTTATCCGCGAGACGAGCTGCGACACGAATTTCGGCTGAATCAGGCGGCGCTTCTGATGACGCGCCTTGTGCCACGGATCGGGAAAATAGATGTGCACGCCGTCGAGGCTCTCGGGCGCGATCATGTGTTCCAGCACCTCGACGGCATCGTGCTGAAGGATGCGGATGTTGCCGAGCTGCTGCTCGCCGATCAGCTTCAGCAGCGCGCCGACGCCCGGCTCGTGCACTTCCACGCCGATGAAGTCGTCGGCCGGACGCGCGGCGGCAATTTCCGCCGTCGTCGCGCCCATCCCGAAGCCGATTTCCAGCACGCGCGGTGCGTGGCGGCCGAAGACGGCGTCCCAATCGGCGAGTTCGGGCGTGTACGGCACGACGAAGCGCGGACTGAGCTCGTCGATCGCGCGTTGCTGACCCGGCGACACGCGGCCCGCACGCGTGACGAAGCTGCGAATGCGGCGATGATGCAGCGTCGATTCAACGCTCTCTGCGGGTTGACCGGCGGCGTTGTCGTCGTCCTGGGAATCGTGATTCATGGCGAGATTGAATGCGGATGCGGGGATGCTGCGCGGGAAACTAAAAAGCCGCCTCGATGACGGAAGGCGGCTTTCACTGTGATGCTGGAGCGGGCGATGGGAATCGAACCCACGTCAGTAGCTTGGGAAGCTACGGTAATAGCCATTATACGACGCCCGCGTGAGTCGGCTATTGTAAGCGCAAGCACCGCCGCCGCGCAATTGCGGCGGCGCGGCGGACTCAGATGCCGAAGAGCGTCATCGATACGGCGAGGCGCGTCACCACCATCAGCAACACCTGCACGATCACGAACAGCAGGATCGGCGACAGGTCGATGCCGCCCAGGCGCGGCAGGATGCGCCGCAGCGGATCCAGAAACGGCGCGGTGATCTGAAAGAGCAGGGGCATCGCCGGCGATTGCGGATTGAGCCACGAGAGCAGCGCCATCAGAATCGTCATCCAGATGATGAGGTTCAGCGCCCACTTGACGACGGTGAGCACCGCGACGAGCAAGAGCATGGGCGCCATGAGCGTCGGATCGACGCCCGCCAGCACGACCATCAGCGTCACATAGACCGCCGCTGCGATAAACGCCGCGACAATGCTCGCCCAGTCGATCTTCCCGCCCGGCAGAATCTTGCGCAGCGGCAGCACGATCCAGTTGGTCGCCTGCATCACGGCATTCGATACCGGGTTGTATGGCGGCATGCGCACGACTTGCATCCAGGCCCGCAGCAAAAGCGCCGCGCCGAAGAGGGTGAAAACGGTGTTGAGCAGAAAACGGGCGATATCGCCGAACATCTCGGGTCCTCTTGGAAACATGCGCGGCATACGTGCCGCGCCGGGGTCGGAAAAGCAAAAGAAAGCCAGAAAGAAGCGAAAGGGCGATGCCGCTAGCGGGGCGCGCGAAGCCGATGTGCTCGGGCGATGCGATGTGCGAGACCGTGCGAGTCGTGAAGGCTGACCTTGTTCATTGTTCGTTCTCTGAGCTGAATGTCATGCCAAAGTCCTCGCCGGCCGGCGGCTTGCGTTCCCCGCCCACCGTCAATGCCGGTGGGGCGCCGGACGTCACCTTAACATGGCTTGCGCGCCGCTTGGGGAGCGTTCGCGAACAGGCGGCAGCGATTGTGCCATGAGTCGGTGAAAGCTGACTGCAAGCACGCGCGTGGGGCGCTGGCATCATCGGAAAACCCTGATGTTGTCAAAGCGATACTGTCTCAAAAAGCGAAAAGTGCCACGATACGATGACAGCAAACGACACAAGACCCGCCCCGCAATTAGAAATCGATTTTAGTGATCGGCATGGTTACTGCTGAAATGTGGTTCAGCACACGTCGATCGCGGGTTTTGGTTCCCTTGCGTACATTGATGGTCGAACAGGACGCGAAATACTTAAGAGAAGACGGAATTCAACGGGAAACCATCGCAAGTCATAAATGGATGCGTTTCCTCAAGATTTTTATTCGCTACGTTCGGAGGTCGCATGAGCATTTTCTCTTATCGAAAGCATCTGCGGTTCTTGAGTCAGGCTCAACGCCGCCGCTGGTGGGATCAAAAGAAGCGCTTGACGCCGCGTGTCGTCATTGGCGGGGCTTACGTCCCGCCGAACGTATCGCGTGAATTCGCTTATGTGAAAGTCGGCTGAGACCGATAATCGAGTTAGCGTAAAACATTAAAAGCCCTGCCGAACCGCGCGTTCGGCGGGGCTTTTCAATTACGTACGCTGATTTGTAATGAGACGTTACCCGCTTCGGAGGCGTGCGCGTTCGATAGCAGGAGCGAGCGCCCGGCCAGGGCGTGCGCATCGGCGAAACGCGCTCGTATAGCGGTTGGCGCTCCACCGGAGTGCGCGTCAGAACTTGCAATTTGCAACACATGGTTTAAGCACCCCCGCGGTTTTTTCGTAAAATTGATCCTGTGACGTCGCGCGCCGGATGGCCGGTGAAGCGGCGAGGAGAAAGAAAGTGAAAAAGCTCAGTGGTCTTCTGGTCGTTGGTGCGATCGCGCTCGGCGCGGCAGGTGCGGCGCAAGCGGGCGGAGTATCGATTGGTGTCGGCATCGGGGTGCCGGCGTATCCGGTTTATCAGGCGCCGCCTGCGCCGGTCTATGTCGCCCCGGCCGCGCCCGTTTATATGGCGCCCCCGCCGCCGGTCGTGTATGGGCCGCCGCCTGCGGTCGTCGTTGGCGGCTATCCGTATGGATACTACGGCCGCCCTTATGGCCGTCCGTATTGGCGCCAGCACGGCTATTACCGCCACGGCTATGGCGGCTATGGTGGTTATGGCGGCTATCACAGGTAATCGCCGCCGCGCGAACCGATAACGCAAGTCCCGTCCGGGACTTGCGTTTTTTTATGGACGGCGCGCCCAGCCTATTCCGATTCGCACCGGAACTGCGGAGAATGGTGGATCCTTCACATCACGCTCCGTCCGATGCCCACTCTTTCTTCTCCGACTTTCGATGATGTCGCCGATGCCGCCCGCCGCATCGAGGGTTTTGCGCATCGCACGCCCGTCCTCACGTCCCGCACGGCGGACGAAATCGCGGGCGCGTCGTTGTTCTTCAAGTGCGAGAACTTCCAGCGCATGGGCGCGTTCAAGTTTCGCGGCGCATATAACTCCATCGCTCATTTCAACGACGCGCAGCGCGCGGCCGGCGTAATCACGTACTCATCGGGCAATCACGCGCAGGCGATTGCGCTGTCGGCGAAGCTGGCCGGCATCCGGGCGACGATCGTCATGCCGGAAGACGCACCCGCCGCCAAGATGGAAGCGACGCGCGGCTACGGCGGCGAAGTCATCACGTACGACCGCTACACGCAGAATCGCGAGGAAATCGGCCGCGCGCTCGCCGAGGAGCGCGGCATGACGCTGATTCCGCCGTACGACCATCCGCACGTGATCGCGGGGCAGGGCACGGCGGCCAAGGAATTGATCGAGGAAACAGGGCCGCTCGATTACCTGTTCGTGTGTCTCGGCGGCGGCGGGCTGATCGCCGGTTGCGCGCTCGCGGCGGCGGCCTTGTCGCCGTCGTGCAAGGTGATCGGCGTGGAGCCTGAAGCGGGCAACGACGCGCAGCAGTCGCTCGCGCGCGGCGAGATCGTGCATATCGACGTGCCGCGCACCATCGCCGATGGCGCGGCGTCGACGCATGTCGGCGAATACAACTTTCCGATCATCCAGAAGCATGTCGACCGCATCGTCACCGTGAGCGATGCGCAGCTCATCGACACGCTGCGCTTCTTCGCGCAGCGGATGAAGATGGTCGTCGAGCCGACCGGCTGCCTTGCGGCGGCGGCGGTGCTTCAGAAGATCGTGCCGGTGGAGGGCAAGCGCGTCGGCGTGATCGTGAGCGGCGGCAACGTCGATCTGGCGCGGCTCGCGCAGTTCATCGCGTAAGCGCGATCGTCACGATGCCGCGTGGACGATGAGATCTCGGTAGCCGTCGACGATCACGCTATACGAGAAGTAAGCGAACAGCACCGCCGACAGCACGTGGCACGCGCGCAGCAGGCGCGTGCCGGCGCGCTTGCGGCCGTGGCTCGCGAGCGTGCAGATGAAGATGGTCCAGCCGAGCCCGCCGCAGAAGAAGCCGAGCAGGAAGACGGATGCGCTTACCGTGCTCGTCGCGCCGGCCTTCGCGATCAGCGCGCCGCCGACCGCCGCAAACCAGAGAATCGCGCTCGGCGACGATACCGCGAGCAGGCATCCGCGCAGGAAGCTTTTCAGGTGGCTCTGACGCGGCGCGTGCGGGTCCGCTTCGCCGGCGACGGGCGGCGCGGTCTCGGGCTTCAGCGCCTCGCGCGCCATCTTCCAGGTGAGCATCAGCAGCACGATGCCGCCGCCGATCCACACGACCCATCGCACGGCTTCGAACTGCAGCAACGCCGACATGCCGGCGAGCGCGAGCGCCGCATAGAGCAGATCGCCGAAGCACGTGCCGAGTCCGAGCACGAGTCCGGGCTTGAAGCCGTGCGACAGCGCGAGCGAGATGATCGCGACGTTCGCGATACCGATATCCAGACACAGCGACAGCGACAGGAAGAACCCGTCGGACATCAACGACCAGGAATGCATCATCGCTGCCCGGTCAGTGTCAGTGTCACGTCGAGCCGTCCGGTTTCGACGCCCATGGTGTTGCGCATCGCCGGATGGCGGAAGTCGTCGAGCGCCGCGCGTTGTTCCGGCGTGCCGATGCCGAGCAGATGCAGCACGTGGGCGACGATCGCGTGCATGACGGCGAGGTTGCCGTCCTCCACCTTCACCGCGATACCGAGCGCGCCTTCCGCACGCTTCACTCCGATCGCATAGCTCGCATCCGCGCCGGTCTTGCCGACGACCGCGCCGCCGAACGCGCGCATGAGCCGCTCGCAAAAGCGGCCCTCGCCGGAGACGAGTTCGGGATACGTCGTCATCGCACGATGGATGCGCCCGAGCGGCGATTCGTCCGGCGCGGCGGCGATCTTCATGTAGAGCCGCGCCAGCCGGTCGAGCGGGAAGGCGGGCGTCGGCAGATTGCAGCCGTCGATGGCCCATTGGACTTCATCGGAGGGCAAATCGACCGCCTGCGCCACCGTCTGCTTCACGTGGGCTTGCAGCGGGTGCGCGCTCAAGTGGTAGCCGTCGAGCGGCGCGTTCATCGCGCGGGCGGCGGCGAGCATGCCGGCGTGCTTGCCCGAGCAGTTGCTGCACACGGGCGTCGGCGTGAAGTCGCGCCGAATCCAGTCCTTATAGACGGCGTCGGAAATCGGCGGATGGCCGCCGCAGCGCAGATCGGCTTCGTGCACGTCGGCCTTGGCGAGCATCGCGCGGGCGCGGTCGATGTGGCGCGGCTCGCTGCTGTGCGAGCCGCACATCAACGCGAGATCGGCGTCGTCGAAAGCGAAGCGCTCGAGCGCGCCCGTCTCCATGATCGCAAGGGCCTGCGCCGGTTTGGCGGCCGAGCGCGGCAGCGTCATGCGATGCGGATCGCCGAACGCATGCAGCACGTCGCCATTTGCATCGACGACAGCGACGTGCGCCCGATGCGTGTTCTCGATGGCGTTTCCACGATAGAGCGTCGCCGCGATCATGCGTTGCTCCCCGCATCGTCGAGACCGATTTCGGTCCACAGCGCATCGACGCGCCGCTTGACGGCGGCATCCATCACGATCGGCCGCCCCCATTCGCGATGCGTTTCGCCGGGCCACTTGTTGGTGGCGTCGAGTCCCATCTTCGATCCGAGGCCCGCCACCGGCGATGCGAAGTCGAGATAGTCGATCGGCGTGTTGTCGACCATGACCGTGTCGCGCGTGGGATCGACGCGCGTGGTGATCGCCCAGATGACTTCCTTCCAGTCGCGCACGTTGACGTCTTCATCCACCACGACGATGAACTTCGTATACATGAACTGTCGCAGGAAGCTCCAGACGCCCAGCATCACGCGCTTCGCATGGCCGGCGTAGCTCTTCCTCATCTGCACGATGGCCATGCGATAGCTGCAGCCTTCGGGCGGCAAGTAGAAGTCGGTGATCTCGGGGAACTGCTTCTGCAGCAGCGGCACGAAGACTTCGTTCAGCGCGACGCCGAGCACGGCGGGTTCGTCGGGCGGCTTGCCGGTGTACGTCGAATGGAAGAGCGCGTCGCGCCGCATCGTGATCTTCTCGACCGTGAAGACCGGAAACCACTCCTGCTCGTTGTAGTAGCCGGTGTGATCGCCATACGGCCCTTCGAGCGCGTGCTCGTAGCGCGCGGCGGCGCCGGTGGCCGGACGCGGCGGTGCGCCTTCCGGCGCGGGAGGCAATGCGCCTTCCTGCGGATAGATGAAGCCTTCCAGCACGATCTCCGCGCGCGCCGGCACCTGCAACGTATCGACGCCCGGCGTCAGACACTTCGCCAGTTCGGTGCGCGAGCCGCGCAGCAGACCGGCGAACTGGTATTCCGAGAGCGTATCGGGCACGGGCGTGACCGCGCCGAGGATCGTTGCGGGATCGGCGCCGAGCACGACCGCCACCGGGTACGGCTTGCCCGGATTCGCAAGCGCGAACTCGCGGAAGTCGAGCGCGCCGCCGCGATGCGCGAGCCATCGCATGATCAGCTTGTTGCGCCCGATCAGTTGCTGACGGTAGATGCCGAGATTCTGACGCGGCTTGTTCGGCCCGCGCGTCACCGTGAGGCCCCAGGTGAGCAGCGGTCCCGCGTCGCCAGGCCAGCAGGTCTGGATCGGCAGGCGCGCCAGATCGACATCGCTGCCTTCCCACACGATTTCCTGACAAGGTGGCGAACTCACGGATTTTGGCGCCATGTCCCACACGGCTTTCGCGAGCGACAGCAGCTTGCCGGCGTCCTTCAGGCCGCGCGGCGGCTCCGGCTCCTTGAGCGCGGACAGCAGACGGCCGACGTCGCGCAGGGAATCGAGCGCGGCGGTATCGCTGCCGAGTTCCGCGTTGGCGCCTGCCGTCGTCTGCGTTTCGATACCCATGCCGAGCGCCACGCGCCGCGTCGTGCCGAACAGATTGGCGAGCACCGGCATCGTGTGACCAGCCGGCGCTTCGAACAGCAAGGCCGGGCCGCCTGAGCGCAGAACGCG
Source organism: Caballeronia sp. RCC_10 (assembly GCF_041360715.1). Classification (NCBI taxonomy): domain Bacteria; kingdom Pseudomonadati; phylum Pseudomonadota; class Betaproteobacteria; order Burkholderiales; family Burkholderiaceae; genus Caballeronia; species Caballeronia sp. RCC_10. Next base: position 640,773 of record NZ_JBFUPT010000001.1, on the reverse strand, counting down.
ATCGGAAAGTTCGGTGATTTCGAGGATGGGGGAGACAGGCTGGCGGATGCGGCGCAGTTCACCGAGCGCTTCGAGGCGGGCGGTGAAGTCGCGCAGATCTTTATATTTCATCGATGGTCGATTGAAGACTCGAGGCCGCTACCAGAGAAGCCGGGGAGCGGGACGGCTGCGCGCTTGGCGATTGTCGATTTTACCTGCGCGTGCGTCCGTGCGCTGGGAGACATTCAGCAAATTCCCGTCGAAACCGCCCGCTTGGTGTGCGTTGCCGCTCCTAAACAGTGTTCATAATAACTGTAAGTAATTGAAACACAAAGCTATAGCATTGACGGATCATTAAACCCTGCTAGAATCGCTTCGCATCAGTTGCAGGTTTTGAAACTTTTTACCTCTGCCTCAGGTTTTCTTCAGACGCTGTGCGTCGCCTGCGCCGTACCTGCCCGGCGATTCATGGCTGTTGGTTGTCACTGGCCGGCGTTTCTGCGCCGGTTTTCGCGTGGAAAGCCACCTGCGCACCAAGGGCACGCTGTTCGTGCCGCGCAACCCGGCGTCACTTGCCGGATCGGTTTTCCAGACGGCGCATGCCGTTTCCCCGATGCCGCTTATGCCTTGCCAAGAGCGAGCGGTGTCTGATTTACGCTTCGATTTCCTGGCTTGCCGGCAATCATCAGCATAAATCATGCAACATTGGGAGCATCGATGAACGCTTGGTTGACATGGCGTCCCGACACTCGCGCCGCGCAGGTAATGCGCGCCGCGCTGCGTCGTGGCAGCCGAATGAGTCACTATCTTTTCAGTCTGGTCGGCTGCGCGGCTGTCGTCACGGCGCTCGCGCTCTGGCTGCTGCCATCGTGGCGCACGACCTTCGCCGCACGGATCATGCCTTTCGTGTCCGCAGCGGTCCAGGCGGGACCCGCGCGTCTGCTCGCCGGTCAGCCGTTGCCGCCGTTCTCGGCGGTGCATCGGCAGCCGGGCAATGACGGCTCGTCCATCCGGATCGCCGCGAATGCCGGCGCGTCCGCCGCACCGTCGCCGCTCGCGCCGTCGCTCGGCGCGGCTGCAACCGACGACGAAAGCACGCGCCAGTTGACCGGCGGCATCAGCCTCGCCGTGTCCCCGAACGGACTCGATCCGCGCACGATGCCTTCCGTCGCCGTGCTGGCCAACGCCATTCCGGCGCAGCGCGTCGTCGCCGATGCCCGCGACGACCGCGCGCTCGTCTCGACGCGCGAGCAGAAGCTCGTCGCCACCTTCATCGCGCGGCGGTATCGCGTGGCGCAGGAGCCGGTGAGCGAACTCGTGCGTGCGGCGTTCGATACGGGCCGCGAAGTCGGTCTCGACCCGCTGCTGCTGCTGTCCGTGATGGCGATCGAATCGGGCTTCAATCCGTACGCCGAAAGCGGCGTCGGCGCGCAGGGCCTGATGCAGGTCATGTCGAAGGTGCACTCCGATAAGTTCCAGTACTTTGGCGGCTCGCACGCGGCGCTCGATCCCCTCGCGAACATCAAGGTTGGCGCGCTGGTGCTGAAGGATTGCATCGCACGCGGCGGTTCGGTGGCGGGCGGCTTGCGTTACTACGTCGGTTCGACGTCGCAGGACGACGGCGGTTACGGCGCGAAGGTACTGGCCGAGCGTTCGCGTCTGCGCGATGTCGCGCGTGGCCGCAACGTGCCGGTCAACGGGCCTCAGGCGCCTGTCCAGGCTGCGCCGAAGCAGGTGCTGGCGTCGGCATCGGCCTCGGCGACGGATGATGCGGCCAAGCGCGTCCACATGACGATGGATGCACCGAAGAAGGCCGACGCTCAGGACGGCGGCGACATCGGCGAAGCGAAGCACGTTCCGTCGGCGGAATACGGCGCCTGATCGGCAGGTCGTATCAGTCAGAACGAAGAAAGGGCGCCCGAGGGCGCCCTTTTTCATGGTCCCGCGACAGCCGCCATCAGCGTCTGAACAAGTCGCCGAGCCGCGCCACGGCTTCTTCGAGCTTCGCATACGCCGTCGCATACGACAGCCGGATGTAGCGTTCCGGCGCATGAACGCCGAAATCCGCGCCCGGCACGAGCACGACGCCCGCGTCGTGCAGCATCGACCGGGTGAGGGCTCCGCTGTCGCCGGCGGCGGGGTGATGCACGCCGTTGGTGTCGGCATAGACGTAGAACGCGCCGTCGGGCACCACCGGGACGCCGAAGCCGAGCGAGCGCAACGCCGGCACGATGTAGTCGCGCCGCCGCTTGAACTCGAGCCGCCGCGCCTCGTAGATCGCGATCGTCTCCGGCTCGAAGCACGCGAGCGCGGCATGCTGCGCCAGCGCCGACGCGCAGATGAACAGGTTCTGGGAGAGCTTCTCGACGGCGCCGATCATTGCGTGCGGCACGACGAGCCAGCCGAGCCGCCAGCCCGTCATGCTGAAGTACTTGGAAAAGCTGTTGACGGTGACGACGTCATCGCCGAACGAGAGCGCCGACACCGGTTTCGCGTCGTAGCTCAGGCCCTGATAGATCTCGTCGACGATCGTGAAGCCGCCGCGTTCGCGCACTGTATCGACAATACGGCTCAGTTCGCCCGGCTCGATCGACGTCCCGGTCGGATTCGACGGCGACGCCAGCAGCACGCCGCGCGTCCTGTCGCTCCAGTTCGCCCGAACCTGCTCGGCCGTCAACTGGAAGCGCTCGGCCGGGCCGCTCGGGATCAGCACCGGCTTGCCATCCGCCGCCGACACGAAATGGCGGTTGCACGGATAGCAGGGATCGGGCATCAGCACTTCGTCGCCGTGATCGACGAGCGCCATGCACGCGAGCAGCAGCGCCGCCGACGCGCCCGCCGTCACCACGATGCGCGCCGGATCGACCGTCAGGCCGAACGCATCGCGATAATGCGCGGCGATGGCTTCCCGCAGCGCCGTGACGCCGAGCGCGTTCGTGTACTGCGTGACGCCGCGGTGCAGCGCATCGGCGGCGGCCCGCGTGACGGGTTCGGGCGCCGTGAAATCCGGCTCGCCGATGCCCATATGGATGATGTCGCGCCCGGTGCGTTCCAGCGCCTGCGCGTCCTTCATCAGTTCCATTACGTAGAACGGCTCGATCGCGTCGACGCGCGACGCGAGCCGCACGAGCGGCTCGGACACGTTGTTCATCGGCGCGCCTGCGCTTCGGCCGGGCGCATCGCGACGGCGAGCTTGTCCAGCACGCCGTTCACGTACTTATAGCCGTCCGAGCCGCCGAAGGTCTTCGTCAGTTCGACCGCCTCGTTGATCACCACGCGATACGGAATGTCGATGTGATGCTTGAACTCGAAGGCGGCGACGAGCAGCACTGCGCGCTCCACCGGCGACAACTGTTCGATCGGCCGGTCGAGACACGGCTGCAACTGCGCGGAGAGCGCGTCGGCTTCCTTGATCACGCCGTGCAGGATGGCGTCCAGGTGCGCGTGGTCAGCCTTGTCGAAGCCCTGCGCGTTGCGCAACTGCGCGTCGATTTCGCCGCCGGGCGCGCCCGACAGCAGCCATTGGTAAAGCCCTTGCGTCGCGAGTTCACGCGAGCGGCGTCGTGCGCTCTTCATGCGCGGTCCTCGTCTTCGTCTTCATCTTCGTCGTCTTCATCGTCGCCGCCGAGCTGTTCGAGCGCGACCGACAGATTCGCCATCTCGACCGCGACGCGCGCCGCATCGCGGCCTTTTTCGGTCATGCGGGCGACGGCTTGCTCGTCGTCTTCGGTCGTCAGCACGGCGTTCGCCACCGGAATGCCGAAGTCGAGTGCGATGCGCGAAATGCCCGAGCCGCTTTCGTTCGATACGAGCTCGAAGTGATATGTCTCGCCGCGCACGACTGCGCCGAGCGCGATCAGCGCGTCGAACTGGCCGGATTCAGCGAGCTTTTGCAGCGCGAGCGGGATTTCGAGCGCGCCGGGAACGGTGACGAGCAGCACGTCCTGGCCGATCACGCCGAGGCGTTCGAGTTCTTCGATGCACGCATCGGCGAGGCCGTTGCACACGGGTTCGTTGAATCGCGACTGGACGATGCCGATGCGCAGGCCGTCGCCGTCGAGATTCGGCTGATATTGTCCGATTTCCATGTAGAGATCCGTTGGTTTGGAATAGGGTGGGCGTTCAGGCCGAGCGAAGATGCGGGACAGCCGCGTCGGCTGCACCGGCGGCGTTCGCTGCCGTGGCGGGCGATCCGGGCATCGGAACGAAACCCGTTACTTCGAGCCCGTAACCCGACATGCTGCCGAGCTTGCGCGGCGTCGCGAGCACCTGCATCTTGCCGACGCCCAGGTCGCGCAGAATCTGCGCGCCGATGCCGTAGGTCTTGAAGTCGATCGGCCGGCGCGCCTGCTTCGCGGCCTTGTCGCTCTCGTCGAGCGCGCGGAAGGCGTCGACGAGATGATCTTTCGTGTCGCCGCAATTCAGCATGACGATCGCGCCCAGATCGCGGGCGGCGATTTCGCGCATCGCGGCGTCGATGGTCCACGAGTGCGTGGACGCGTCGATTTCGAGCAGGTCGAGCACGGACAGCGGTTCGTGCACGCGCACGGGCGTTTCCGTATCGGGCGACGGCGTGCCGCGCACCAGCGCAATATGCGGCGAACCGCTCGGCTCGTCGCGATACAGCACGGCGCGGAACGGGCCGTGCGCGGTCTGCATCGTGCGCTCGCTGACTCTCTCGATGATCGATTCGGTGCGGCTGCGATAGTGGATCAGGTCCGCGATGGTGCCGATCTTGATGCCGTGCTGTTCGCCAAATTCGATCAGATCGGGCAGACGCGCCATTTCGCCGTCGTCGCGAATGACTTCGCAGATGACCGACGCCGGCGACAAGCCCGCGAGCGACGCGAGATCGCAGCCCGCTTCCGTGTGTCCGGCGCGAACGAGCACGCCGCCGGGCTGCGCCATGATCGGGAACACGTGACCCGGCTGAACGATGTGATCGGCGCGGGCATCCGGCGCGCAGGCTGCTGCGATCGTGCGCGCCCGGTCGGCTGCCGAAATGCCGGTGGTCACGCCTTCGGCGGCTTCGATGCTGACCGTGAAAGCGGTGCCGTATTGGGTGCCGTTGCGCTGCGTCATCAGCGGCAGGTTCAGTTGCTTGCAGCGTTCCTGCGTGAGCGTCAGGCAGATGAGGCCGCGGCCGTAGCGGGCCATGAAATTGATGGCTTCGGGCGTGATGAAGTCGGCGGCCACGATCAGATCGCCTTCGTTCTCGCGGTCTTCTTCGTCGACGAGGATCACCATGCGCCCGGCTTTCAGCTCGGCGATGATTTCTGGAGTGGAGGCGATCGACATGGTGCGTCCCGATGGGTGCGTTTGGGAAAGGGCGTATTTTACGCCACGGTCGATGGACAGGCGGTGAAATCGCGGCGGGCGGGGTGGGCGAGTTGGCTTATGACGGTTGGCCGACTGTTGCGCTGGCGGGATGTTTGCGACGATCCGAATTCCTGCCGATTTCGAAGCGTGCGCACAGTACACACTGCCGAGCGGGAATGGCTTTCACGCAGACGAAGTCATCTCGCTTGCGCAGGCGCGAGGAACTGTCGGAACTCATCGATGAAGTGCGGAAGGGCGCGGACGAGGTCATCGGGAAGAACGCGGGGTGAGTCGCGCGCTGATTAGCACCGAAAAGCTGGAAGAGCACCACCGGGCGGAGCGGGCGCGTGTTCATTCGCTATTGTCACGGGGACGCTGAGAAGGCCGGTGGCAGGGTGGAAAACGCATCCAAGACGCCGGTAAATTGCCCGGACGTCTGCGTGCACGACGCGAAGCGCGCGAGAAAAACCGGCCGCAGAGGAAACGCGCGGACGACGAATGATGCACTCAAGCGCGCGACTGTCCGAATCTTGTTGGCATTCAAGGTCGGATTCGCGAATCCCGAGCGTGGCTGGCGGCAAAACCAGCCGCGCAGCATTGAGCGCATGGGCGACGCATTCGCCGCGAAAGCCTGGCCTCCGCTCCAGCGATTTCCGGCGATTGTTGCCGCCTGTTCCAGAACACTGCTCGCACACGTAGGACGCTTTGCGGGCGTACGACGAACTGAGCGAAGAAACGGAACGCGCGACGCGGCGGATTGAACGGCGCAAGCTCGTGATCGTGACTACGTGCGCTCTATCGACTCTTGAGCGACGGTGCTGCTCGCGTCGATCCGGTACACCAAAGAAATCCGCAACTCCAAACGCCGAGGAACCCGCCGCCGTCACGCCCCGCTCATCATCCGCTCGACATACCGCGCGATCAGATCGATTTCCAGATTGACCTTCGCTCCGGCGTGCAGCGCCTTGAGCGTGGTGACCTCCACGGTATGCGGGATCAGGTTGATCGAGAACTCGCAGCCGTCTGCCTGATCGCTGACCGAGTTGACCGTGAGACTGACGCCGTTCACCGTCACCGAGCCCTTATAGGCCAGATACTTGCCGATGTCCTTCGGCGCGACGACGCGCAACTCGTGCGATTCGCCCACACGCTCGAAGCGCGACACGACACCGAGCCCGTCGACGTGACCGGACACAAGATGTCCGCCGAGCCGGTCATGCGCGCGCAACGCCTTCTCCAGATTCACTTCCGCGCCGGCGTTCCCGAGCCCAACGGTCTTGTTCAGACTTTCACGCGACACATCGACGTCGAACGAATCCGGCGCTTTCTCGATCACCGTCATGCATGCGCCCTGAATGGCGATGCTGTCGCCCAGCTCGACGTCCGCGAGATCGAGCCCGCCCGCAGCGACCGTCAGGCGGACGCCCGCTTCCGGCTCCGTTCCGAGCGGCGTGACTTTCTCGATGCGGCCCACCGCCGAGACGATTCCTGTAAACATGAAGTGCGTTCCTTTGTTCGGTCAGATTCAGCGCGTTTCGCTCGCGGCATGCGCCCCGGCGAACCGCGCGAGAATGCGCAGATCATCGCCGAGCCGGTCGATGCGATGAAACTTCAGATGCGGCCGCGCATCTAGCGTGTCGGGCGGCGCAAAGTCGAACATGCCGGGCGCGCTGCCGAGCAGGCTCGGCGCGAGATAGATCAGCAGTTCGTCGACGCAGCCCTCGCGCAGCAGCGAGCCGTTCAGCTTGTGCCCCGCTTCCACATGCAACTCGTTGATGCCGCGATCGGCGAGCGCGGTGAGCATCGCGGGAAGATCGACCTTGCCGTGCTCGTTCGACAATTCGGTAAGTTCCGCGCCTCGCTCGCGCAGCGCATCGGCGCGGGCGGGATCGGCATCGGCGGCATGGAAGATCCACGGCGGCGCGCCTTCGAGGATGCGCGCCTCGAGCGGCACGTCGAGCCGGCTGTCGATCAGGACGCGCTGCGGCTGGCGCGGCGTGTCGACCGCGCGCACGGTGAGTTGCGGATCGTCCTCGCGCACCGTGCCGATGCCCGTCAGGATCGCGCAGGCGCGGGCACGCCAGGCGTGGCCATCGGCGCGTGCGTCCTCGCCCGTGATCCACTGGCTTTCACCCGATGGCAGACCGGTGCGCCCGTCGAGCGTCGCCGCAACCTTCATGCGCACCCACGGACGGCGCCGCGTCATCCGCGAGACGAAGCCGATGTTCATCTCGTAGGCCTCGTTGGCGAGCAGCCCGCAGCGCACGTCGATGCCCGCGTCGCGCAACATCGTGAGACCGCGTCCGGAGACGGCCGGGTTCGGATCTTCCATCGCGGCGATCACTTTCTCGACGCGCGCGTCGATCAGCGCATGCGCGCACGGGGGCGTGCGGCCGAAATGGCTGCACGGTTCGAGCGTCACGTAGGCGGTTGCGCCGCGCGGGTCCTTGCCGCGCGAGCGGGCGTCTTTCAGCGCGCGCACTTCGGCGTGATCCTGGCCGGCCGGCTGCGTGAAGCCCATGCCGATCACTTCGCCGTTCTTGACGAGCACGCAGCCGACGCGCGGATTCGGCGTCGTCGTGTACATGCCGCGCGACGCGAGCGCGAGCGCGCGCTCCATGTAGGTGAAGTCGGATTGCGAGAACATCGCGCCGGTCCGTGCGGCGGGGCTAGGCCGCGACCGACGCGAACGCGCCGCTCGCGGCGTCGATCGTCGCGGCGATCACGGCGTCGTCGTGGGCGCTCGACACGAAGCCCGCTTCGAACGCGGACGGCGCAAAGTACACGCCGGCATCGAGCATCGCGTGGAAGAACGCGTTGAAGCGCTTCGTGTCGCCGTGCGCGATCTCCGCGAAGCTGCCCGGCACCGTGTCCATGAAGTAGAGGCCGAACATGCCGCCGATCGAATCGGCGGAGAAGGGCACGTTCGCGTTGCGCGCGGCGGCGACGAGGCCGTCGACGAGCTTGCGCGTCTGTTTCGCGAGGTCGTCGTAGAAGCCGGGGCGCTGGATCAGCTGCAGCGTCTTGAGGCCAGCCGCCACGGCGATCGGGTTGCCCGACAGCGTGCCCGCCTGATAGACGCCGCCCAGCGGCGCGAGATGGGCCATGATGTCGCGCCGCCCGCCGAAGGCCGCCGCCGGCATGCCGCCGCCGATGACCTTGCCGAGGCACGTGAGGTCAGGCTGGATGCCGTAGACCTGCTGCGCACCGCCGAGCGCGACGCGAAAGCCGCACATCACTTCGTCGAAGATCAGCACTGCGCCGTACTCATTGCAGCGCTCGCGCAGCGCGTTCAGGAACTCGGGCGTCGCGCGCACCAGGTTCATGTTCCCCGCGACCGGCTCGACGATGACCGACGCGATCTCCGCGCCGAACGCAGCGAACGCTTCGTTGAGCTGCTCGACGTTGTTGTATTCGAGCACCGTCGTGTGCTTCGCGATGTCGGCCGGCACGCCGGCCGAAGTCGGATTGCCAAACGTCAGCAGGCCCGAGCCGGCCTTCACGAGCAGGCTGTCCGCGTGGCCGTGATAGCAACCCTCGAACTTGACGATGCGGCTGCGGTTCGTAAAACCGCGCGCAAGGCGCAGCGCGCTCATCGTCGCTTCGGTGCCGGAAGACACCATCCGCACCTGTTCGATCGACGGCACCAGCTTGCAGATCTCCTCCGCAATCTCGATTTCCGCCTCGGTCGGCGCGCCGAACGAGAAGCCGTCGGCGAGCACGCGCTGCACCGCTTCGAGCACTTCGGGATGAACGTGGCCGAGAATCATCGGGCCCCAGGAGCCGATGTAGTCGATATAGCGCTTGCCATCCGCGTCCCAGAAATACGGGCCCTGCGCACGCTCGATGAAGCGCGGCGTGCCGCCGACCGACCGGAACGCCCGCACCGGCGAATTGACGCCGCCGGGGATGGTTAGCTGGGCCCGTTCGAAGAGAGCTTGATTCTTGGACATGGATGAAGGCCTGCTGAAAGTGGATGCGAGCCGCGCGGAACCGGGCGTTCGCCCGTGGCCGATGCCCTGCGTCCGGCGCGACAATTGTTGCTGAAATTGTACCGGAGTCGTTGCAAGCGGGCGGGGTCGGGCGTGGGGGCGGCGGCCGTCATCGGCCCGCATCGCCGGAGGGAAGAGGTGCCGCATGAGGACGCCCGCGCCGTCCCGTGCGCGCGCTCCAGAGCTTTTCGAGCGCGCCTTCGGCCATCGGCTTGATGAGGGTGCCTGAACTTTGCGCATCCCACGTCTGCACGGAGAAGGGATGAGCGCGCAACTCGTCGCGCGTGACGACGACATGCTCGCGCGCATCGACGAGCCAGTCGTACACGAAGTCGATGCACAGCCGGTAGCCGCGCTTCGACTGCGCATCGGGGACTTCATAAGGCGCGCGCGTCACATAGCCGGACGCGAACACGCCCTTCGGCTCCTGCGCCACGCGATGCACGAACACGCGGTCGCCCGGCAGGAGGCCGCGTGCGGTGCCGCAGCCCCAGACATCGGCGACCGCTTCGCCCGCTGCGACGCGGCGAGCGACATCGGGCAACTCGGGCCACGGCCATTTGCGCGGGCTCCAGATCAGAAGAAAGGCGGTCATGCGCCGAGCTTAACGCAACGCCGAAAAAGAGGGTCGCGTACAATGGGCCGCTCGCCTTCGAGGCTGAAAGGCCACGAAGCGCTTCGTCCTTTTCCAGCGCACCCGATGTCAGACACCACTCGTCGCCGGCCCGATCGCCGGCTGATTCTGTTGCTCGGCGCGCTTGCAGCGTGCGGCCCGCTGTCCATCGACATGTACCTGCCGAGCCTGCCGTCGCTCGCCGCCGCGTTCGGCACGAGCCCGGCCGCCGCGCAAACCACGCTGACGAGCTTCATGTTCGGCTTCTCGTTCGGCATGCTGCTCTATGGTCCGCTGTCCGATGCCTATGGCCGGCGGCCCGTTCTGCTCGGCGGGATCGCGCTTTACGCGCTGGCAAGCGTCGGCTGTGCGGCGGCATTCTCCATCGACGCGCTCGTCTTCGTGCGCTTCCTGCAGGCGCTCGGTGCAGGCGCGGCGTCGGTGCTGGCGCGCGCCATCGCCCGTGACGCGCATCAGCCGACCGATGCCGCCCGCGTGCTGTCGATGCTCTCCATCGTCACGTCGATCGGACCGCTGCTCGCGCCGCTCATCGGCGGGCAATTGCTGCTGCTCGGCGGCTGGCGCGTCGTGTTTGTCGCGTTGACGCTGTTCGGCGCGGTGTGCGCCGTGACCGCGTTCCTGCGCGTGCCCGAAACCTGGCCGAAGGAAAAGCGGGCGAACGCGGCGCTCGGCAAGTCGTTCGCGGCCTACGGGCATCTGCTGACCGATCCCGTCACCTGGGGCCATGTGCTGTGCGGCGGCATGGCGTTCGCGTCGATGTTCGCGTATATCACCGCGACGCCGTTCGTCTATATCGATTACTTTCACGTGAAGCCGCAGCATTATGGGCTGCTGTTCGGGCTGAATATCGTCGGCATCATCGCCGGCAATGTGCTGAATACGAAGCTCGTCGGGCGCGTCGGTCCGATCAGGATGATTTCGGGCGCGGCGATCGTCAGCGTCGCGGCGGCGCTCGTGGTGGCGCTCGTCGCGCTGACGGGCTGGGGCGGGCTGTGGTCGATCGTCGCGAGCCTGTTTTTCGTGGTCGGCGTGGTGGGTCTGCTATCGGCGAACTGCACGACTGAACTCATGCATCGCTATCCGCGCAACGCGGGCGCGGCGGCGGCCGTTTTCGGCGCGATGCAGCTCGCGCTCGGCGCGCTGGCGAGTCTCGCGGTCGGCCTCTTCCACGATGTCTCGCCGCATGGCATGGGCATCGTCATCGGCGTGTGCGGCGTGCTCACGTTCGCGGGGCGCACGCTCGTGATGCGCTCGCACGCCGCGCCGGTACGCGTCTGACAATCGTTGCGACGCGCGCGGGCGAAAAAACCTCGCGCGATGCGAGGTCGAAGAGGTCAGGGCGTCGCATGCGGTCTAAATCCAGTCATTCATCCGGCTCAGAGGTGAATCCTCGGTCGCTTCGGTGCGGGCAATGGGCGTCTCTTCCTGTATTGGATCGGTACTTGCTAGGTCAGAGGTGTTTCCGACCGGTTTGCTTCGGTCGAATAAGTCAGTACTTCGTATCACTCCCGGCTGGACGAACTGGTGCTGTACACGTACCGGTTCACTGGCTCGCCGCTTTTTTGGGAAGGCGACTCGCCGATGCAGCGAGGAGTGTATGAACCATAAGCCGCCTGCCCGGCCGCCTATATTGAACGATTTCGAATCGCAAGGATTCGACGCTACTCGCGAGCGATACCGTTGTTTCGTCGACGTAACTCAATTCCGAGACGGCAACGGCCCGATCGCCGACGCGAGAAAAGCGAACGCCGCCGCCTCGGCCTGCGCGACCGCTTCAGGCTCGACGCCCGCGCCGTGTCCGCCTTCACCTGTTTCCTGATACCAGACGCGTTCGTGTCCCTGCGCCTGCATCTTCGCCGCCATCTTGCGGGCGTGGCCGGGATGCACGCGGTCATCGCTTTTCGATGACGTGAAGAGCGCCGGCGGATACCCCGCATCCGCGCTGACGTTGTGATACGGCGAATACGCGACGAGATGACGGAGGTCGGCGGCATCGTCGGGATCGCCGTACTCGTCGATCCACGATGCGCCCTGAAGCAGCGTATGAAAGCGCGTCATGTCGAGCAGCGGCACTTCCGACAGCACCGCGCCGAAGCATTCCGGGCGCTGCACCATGCAGACGCCCGTCAGCAGCCCGCCGTTGCTCGCGCCGCGTATGCCAAGCTGTTTCGCGCTCGTGAAGCCGCTCTCGACGAGCGCCTGCGCGACCGCGATGAAATCGTCGAACGACACCTGCCGGTTCTCGCGCAGCGCAGCCTGATGCCATTGCGGGCCGAACTCGCCGCCGCCGCGGATATTTGCCACCGCGTACAGGCCGCCGCGTTCCAGCCACGCGATGCCTGTCGTCGCGTCGTAGCTCGGATCGAGCGCGACTTCGAAGCCGCCGTAACCGTAAAGCAAGCAGGGGCGCGGCTGCGATGACCGTTCTCCGTCGACATCGCGGCCGATCAGCCAGTACGGAATGCGCTCGCCGTCGGGCGCGATCGCGTGACGGCGCACGGCCGACAGCCCGGACGCGTCGAATTGCGCGGGCAGGCGCGCGAGCAGCGTCCACGGCGCATCGGTGGCGAGGTCGGCGTGATAGAGCGACGGCGGCGTCAGAAAATGCTCGACGTGGATCAGTACCGTGTCGTCCTGCTCGCTATCGATGGAATCGACATACGACTGGCTCGCCTCCGGCAACGCGAATTCGCGCGGTGCCCATTCCGCGCCCGGCGCGGCATCGGCGGGCGGGCGCCAGAGCGTGACGCGCGGAGCGCCGTCGTCCATCTGCGAGGCGATCAGCCAGTGCTTCGTGAAGTCGATGCCCGCCAGCACGCGCCGCGCGCCCGGCACGAAAAGCGCGGTGAAGTCGCGCGCACCGTCGAGAAACGCATCGCGCCGGATGACGAGCAGCGAACCCGCCGCGTGCCGCCGTCCGCCCGTCGTCCACATCTTGCGCGGCGTGACGAACAGCCAGCCCTCCCAATGCTCGATTTCCGCGTGCGCCGGGAGGTCGTACTGACGCCATTCGTTCGCGCTTTCGTCGAGCCAGTAATGCAGCGTGTCCCAGAACGTGACGGCGCGCGAGGCGAGATGCAGCTTCTCGAGCGGATCGTAGTCCGCGCCCGCCGATACGTCGCGCCGCTTGCCTTCGAACACGACCGGCGCATCGGCGAGCGGCGTGCCACGCGCCCAGCGCCGCGCCTGACGCGGAAAGCCGGACGTGGTCAGCACGGGGCGCGCGTTCGTCCGGCTGTCGTCCCAGCCGACGTAGACCGTATCGCGATCGATCCACGATACATCGTGCTTGCCGACATCCGGCAGCACGAAGCCATCGTCGATGAAGCGGCGCGCGGCGATATCGAATTCCCGCACGATGCACGCGTCCGAGCCGCCCGGCGACAGGCTCACGAGCGCGCGATCGTAGGTCGGGTAGAGCATGTCGAAATCGGCGAGCGCCCAGCGCGTGCCGTCGGCTTCGTTCGTGTTGAGATCGAGCGCGTCGACATCCAGCACGATGTCCCAGTCGGGCGTCCCGGCGAGCCACGCGCTCCACGGCGTGCGGCGCACGATGCCGAGCGGATGCGCGTCGTCCTGCCACGTGTTGTAGGCCCAGTCGCCGTAGCGAGAGCAGGTCACGATCCGGTCCTGCGAGGTGTACGCCGCTTCGAGCCGCGCGGCCAGGGCGCGCGCTTCGGGCGTTTCGCCGAAGGCGGCTTCGGTGCGGCGGTTCTGGGCGTCGATCCAGTCCTGCACGGCGGGATCGTCGAGCGATTCGAGGCCGATGAAAGGATCGGGGCCGTCGGAAAGCGGCCAGGCGAGAGCGGGATACGTGGGAAGCAAGGTCATGAACGATGGCTGCGCGTGGAGCTTCAGGCGAATGTCGAAGCGGTGATTGTGCCGCACGCGGCGAAAAACCGACGCGCAAAGAAAAAGCCGCGCGATGAGCGCGGCTTCGAAAGCGATGCGGTTAGCGCGAACGTTCAGGCCAGACGCTCTTCCGTCTGCGGGTCGAACAGCACGGCCTTCGAGACGTCGAACAGCAGCGTCGTGTTCGACATCGGCTGCGGGTTCGACGCCGGGTGCACGCGCGACACGATGCGCTTGCCGTTCACCTGCGCGAACACCAGCGTGTCCGGGCCGGTCGGCTCGATGACGTCCACCCGCACGTCGATCGGTTGCAGGGCCGCGTCCGACACGTCGTGGGCGCTGCGCGCATCGGTGATGCGTTCCGGACGCAGGCCGAGCACCACGTCCTGGCCGATCTTGCCGCGCAGGCGCGATGCATCGAACGGCAGGTTCAGCACTTTCTGCGTGACGCCCGTATCGATCTGCAGGCCGACGCCCGAGCCGGACTCGACCAGCTTGCCGGTGATGAAGTTCATCGGCGGCGCGCCGATGAAGCCCGCGACGAACAGGTTCGACGGCGAATCGTAGATTTCCTGCGGCGCGCCGAACTGCTGCACGACGCCATCCTTCATCACGGCGATGCGGTCGCCGAGCGTCATCGCTTCGATCTGGTCGTGCGTCACGTACACGATGGTCGTGCCGAGACGCTGATGCAGCAGCTTGATTTCCGAACGCATCTCGATGCGCAGTTTCGCGTCGAGGTTCGAGAGCGGTTCGTCGAACAGGAACATGACGGGATCGCGGGCGAGCGCGCGGCCCATCGCGACGCGCTGACGCTGGCCGCCCGACAACTGGCCGGGCTTGCGGTCGAGCAAATGGCCGATCTGCAGCGTCTCGGACACGCGATCGACGATCTTCTTCTGCTCGTCCTTCGGCACCTTGCGGATGTTGAGGCCGAACGAGATGTTGTCGCGCACGCTCATGGAAGGGTAGAGCGCGTACGACTGGAACACCATCGCGATGTCGCGGTCCTTCGGCGAGAGGTTGTTGACCGTCTTGCCGTCGATCATGATGTCGCCCTTGGTCACGGTCTCGAGACCGGCGATCATGTTGAGCAGCGTGGACTTGCCGCAGCCCGAGCCGCCGACGAGGATCAGGAACTGACCGTCCTCGATGTCGATATTGACGCCCTTGAGAACCGGCACCCCGTTCGGGTAGGTCTTGTACACGTCACGGATGGAAAGGCTTGCCATGCTTGAATCCTCTATGTTGTCTGTTCAGCAGGGGACGCGCGCCGCTGCGCGCTCAACCCTTCACCGCGCCCGCCGTCAGGCCGCGCACGAAATAACGTCCCGCGATCATGTAGACGAGAATCGTCGGCAACGCCGCGATGATCGCGCCCGCCATGTCGACGTTGTATTCCTTCACACCCGTCGACGTATTGACGAGGTTGTTCAGCGCGACCGTGATCGGCATCGAATCGACGCCCGAAAACACGATGCCGAACAGGAAGTCGTTCCAGATCTGCGTGAACTGCCAGATCAGGCAGACCATGAAAATCGGCAGCGAGACGGGCAGCAGGATCTTCGTGAAGATGGTGAAGAAGCCCGCGCCGTCGATGCGCGCCGCCTTCACGAGTTCCGCCGGAATGCTCACGTAGAAGTTGCGGAAGAACATCGTCGTGAACGCGATGCCGTAGATCACGTGCACGAGCACGAGACCGCTCGTCGTGTTCGACAGGCCGAGGAAGCCCTGCAGACGCGCCATCGGCAGCAGAATGGCCTGGAACGGGATGAAGCAGCCGACGAGCAGCATCGTGAAGAACGCATCCGCGCCGCGAAAGCGCCAGTGCGTGAGCACATAGCCGTTGAACGCGCCGACGATCGACGAGATCAGCACGGCCGGAATCACCATGCGCACCGAGTTCATGAAGAACGGCTGCATGCCGTCGCAACGCACGCCGGTACACGCTTCCTGCCACGCCTTCACCCACGGCGCGAACGTGAAGTGCGTGGGCGGCGTGAGCAGGTTGCCCGTGCGAAGCTGGTCGAGATCCTTGAACGACGTGGACAGCATCACGTAGATCGGGAACAGGAAGTAAAGCGCGAACAATATGAGCACCGCGTAAATGACGGCGCGGCTGATCGTCATCTTAGGCTGCATTGCGGGTGCTCCTCGATTCAAGATACATCAGCGGCACGAGCACCGCGACGACGGTGGCGAGCATCATCATCGACGAAGCGGCGCCCACGCCCAGTTGTCCCCGGTTGAACGAGAACGTGTACATGAAGATGGCCGGCAGCGACGACGAGGTGCCCGGCCCGCCCGCCGTCAGCGCGACGACGAGGTCGAACGTCTTGATCGTGATGTGGCAGAGAATCAGCAGCACGGAGAAGAAAACCGGCCGCATGCTCGGAATCACGATCTTGCGATAGATGGTCGGCAGCGTCGCGCCATCCACTTGCGCAGCCTTGAAGATTTCGCTGTCGACGCCGCGCAGGCCCGCAAGGAAGAGCGCCATCACGAAGCCGGTCGATTGCCAGACCGCCGCGATCACGACGCAGAAAATGGCCTTGTCGGGATCGTTGAGCCAGTTGAACGAGAAGCTCGTCCAGCCCCAGTCGTGGAACACCTTTTCGATGCCGAGGCCGGGATTGAGAATCCACTGCCACGCGGTGCCGGTCACGATGAACGAGAGCGCCATCGGATAGAGAAAGATCGCGCGCAGTGCGCCTTCGTTGCGGATCCTCTGATCGAGCAGGATCGCGAGGAACAGGCCGAGGCCCACGCAGATGCCGATGAACGGAATGCCGAACCAGCCGAGATTGGCGGCGGAAGTCCACCAGACATCGTTGTCGAACAGTTGTCGATAGCGGTCGAGGCCCGAGAACTCGTAGCGGGGCATCAGGCGCGAATTCGTCAGCGACAGATAGCCCGTGATGAGGATGAAGCCGTACACGAACACGAGCGCGATCAGGATGCTGGGAGCGAGCACCAGCTTGGGAATCCAGCGATCGGCGAGCGCCGCCGTGGGCGAGGCGCGGCGAGGCTGGTGCGGACTCTTTTCCGCGGTACCGCTGAGGGAGGCAGTCACAACTCGACTCCTGGAAGATGCGCCGGCGCTTGTTGGCGCTCTTGCGCGCTGATGAACACTGACTCGCGCGCTTGTGGCGACAGGTGGTGCTTTCGGATTGGGCTGGCTTGGAGCGTCAAGGGACGCTCGATGCGGCGTATCGCCGGTCGGGCGGCGCACGGCGATGATCCGCCGCGCGCCGCCCGTCCTTCAGGCTTCGTGCTTACTTCGTCTTGGCGGCGTTCGCGAGCGCAGCGACGGCGCTCTTGGAATCCTGCGACGAATTCATGAACTTCGTCACGACGTCGGTCATCGCGCCAGCGGTCGCGTCGCCCTGAGCCATGCCGTGAGCGAGCGACGGAACATAGCCGCCCGATTTGATCGCCGTCTGTTCATCAGAGTAGGACTTCTTCGCGCAGTCGTCGAACTTGTCCATCTTCACGCCCAGACGAACCGGGATCGAGCCTTTGTTCAGGCTGAACTGCTCCTGGAATTCCGGCGACATGATGGTCTTTGCGAGCGCGAGCTGGCCCGGCGTGGCGGCCTTCTGGCCCTTCTGCTGGAAGAACACGAACGAGTCGACGTTGAACGTGTACGACTTCTCCGTGCCCGGCACCGCGGCGCAGATGTAGTCCGTGCCGGCCTTCTTGTTCGCGCCGGCGAATTCGCCCTTCGCCCAGTCGCCCATGAACTGCATGCCGGCCTTGCCGTTGATGACCATGGCGGTAGCAAGGTTCCAGTCACGGCCGGTGCGGCCGTTGTCGAAGTAACCCTGGATCTTGCGGACCGTGTCGAACACCTGAACCATCTTGTCCGAGGTCAGCGTCTTCTGGTCGAGGTCGACGATTGCCTTCTTGTAGAAGTCCGCGCCCTCCGACAGCACGACGTCTTCCCACAGCGTCAGGTCTTGCCACGGCTGACCGCCCATCGCGACCGGCTGGATGCCCGCGGCCTTCATCTTGTCGGCCACCTGGAAGAACTCGGCCCAGGTCGTCGGCACCTTGCCGCCTGCCTTGTCGAGCGCGGCCTTGTTGATGTACAGCCAGTTCACGCGATGCACCGAGAACGGCGCCGCGACGTATTTGCCGTCCGCGTGGATGATCTTGTCGATTTCAGGCGGCAGGTTCTTCTTCCAGTCGCCGGCGACGGAATCGATCGGCACGAGCACGCCTTGCTCCGCCCATTCCTGGATCAGCGGACCCTTGATCTGGGCCGCCGTCGGCGCATTGCCCGAGATGACCTGCGTCTTCAGCGCGGTCATTGCAGCAGCGCCTGCGCCGCCTGCGACGGCGAAGTCCTTCCAGGTGTAACCCTGCTTGGTCATGTCGTCCTTGAGCACGCCGACCGCCTTCGATTCACCGCCCGAGGTCCACCAGTGCAGCACGGACACGGCTTCGGCAGCCTGCACCGCCGACGCCGTCGCGCCGCACAGAAGACCTGCGGCGCAGAGCGCGCCCATGAGCTTACGGACTTTCATTGTTTATCTCCTCCAGACACCTGAACAAAAAACGATTGGCCCCTGATGTCGCCAGAAGCGTCGAAAAAAGAAGGGTGAAACGGGTGCAGCGGTGGCCGGGGAATCGGCGGTGTCGGCGGGAAAGCGTGCGGCGCGCATGATGATTCGCGCACGCGCGGGCAGGGCCGGCAGACCGATGTTCGGCCGCACGGCTCTCAAGGAATGAGTGAGTTGGATCGCAACGACTGTCTCCTCTCGACCGAAGCCGGCGGTTTCGCGCCTGTTCCGGTCCCATGCAAAGTAATTGCTTTTGGTTTTTGCCGGCGCCAACGGCCGCGATGCATTGCGGGCGAAGGCGTACAGGCGCGAGGCTGATTTGCACGCGAAGCCCGAAGGTGCTTGAAAGCAGCGATGTCCGGACTCCGTTAACATGCGTTCAGAACAATGTCCTAGGGAAAACACTCAGCTTCTGATTGACAAGCCATTTTTTTCCCGGATGACATTTCCTCTTGATTTGGATTGTAGTTAAACTACAATTCAGTGTCAAAAAAAATTTTGTCGAACTACGCTAGCTCTCTGTTCGACGTCCCACCGACTACACACGCGGCCTGGAGACTCATGCAAACCGACTCGAATTTCATCTTCGTGCTGTTCGGCGGGACCGGCGACCTGTCGATGCGCAAGATTCTTCCCGCGCTGTTCGAGGCCCATCGCGCGGGCATGCTGGCGCCTTCGGGCAAGATCGTCGCGGTCGCGCGGGGCGAACAGGCGCCGGGCGAATACCTCGCGTGGGTCGAAGAGCACGTGAAACCGCACGTGTCGAAGAAGGGCCTCGACGAATCGGCGTGGCGCAGCTTTCTCGAGCGCATTCAATACGTGCAGCTCGACCTGGGCCGCGCCGAAGACTTCGTCGTGCTGCGCGACGCGCTGTCCCAGCATGACGGTACGCGCGTCTTCTATCTGGCGACCGGGCCGTCGCTCTTCGTGCCCATCTGCCGGGCGCTGGCGCAAGTGGGGCTGAACGAGAACGCGCGCATCGTGCTCGAAAAGCCGCTCGGTTATGACCTGGAATCGTCGAACGCCATCAACGACGCCGTCGGCGAGATCTTCCAGGAAGAGCAGATCTACCGGATCGACCATTACCTCGGCAAGGAGCCGGTGCAGAACCTGCTCGCGCTGCGCTTCGGCAATGCGCTGTTCGAGCCGCTATGGCGGCGCGAATGGGTCGAGAGCATTCAGATCACCATCGCCGAGGAACTGGGCGTCGAAGCGCGCGGCGACTTCTACGACAACACCGGCGCGCTGCGCGACATGGTGCAGAACCACTTGCTGCAACTGCTTTCCATCGTGACGATGGAACCGCCGCACTCGATGGATTCCGACTCCGTGCGCGACGAAAAGCTGCGCGTGCTGCGCGCGCTGAAGCCCATCGACGAGCGCGACATCAGCCGCGTCGCGGTGCGCGGTCAGTATCATGCGGGCGTGATTCGCGGCGCAGCGGTGCCGGCGTATGTCACCGAGCCGGGCGTGCGTCCGGACAGCAACACCGAAACCTTCGTCGCGCTGAAGGTCGAAATCGAAAACTGGCGGTGGGCCGGCGTGCCGTTCTTCCTGCGCACCGGCAAGCGGCTCGCCGACCGGGTCGCGGAGATCGTCGTCAATTTCCGGCCGGTGCCGCACTCGGCGCTCGGTGCGAACGCGTTGCGCGCCGGCGCGAACCGGCTCGTGATCCGCTTGCAGCCGAACGAAACCATTCGCCTGTATTGCCTCGCCAAACAGCCGGGCGAGGGCATGAATCTCGCAAGCGTCCATCTGGACCTCGCGTTCGACCAGTTTTTCAAGGAAGGGCAGATGGAGGCGTATCAGCGGCTCTTGCTGGACGTGATCCGCGGCCGGCTGGCCCTCTTCGTGCGGCGCGACGAGCAGGAAGCCGCGTGGCGCTGGGTGGAACCGATCCTCAACGCATGGGCCACGTCTACCAACAAGCCGAAGCCCTATGCGGCGGGCACGTGGGGGCCGGCGGCGTCGAGCGCCATGCTCGCGCAACACGGCACGTGCTGGCTGGAAGAAGAGAATTAAGGGCGTCGCGCCGACGGTCTCCCACAGAGGGACGCGGCGCGAACGTCAGCACCCACACCGCTTCGCGGACCGTTCGCGGCTTCGCGGCAAAAGCGGGTCGATAAACCAGACAAGCAGGATGGAGGAGCAGTGATCGAGCTTCGCACTTTCGACGACCCGCGCGCCCACTCGGACGCGCTGGCGAAAGCCGTCAGCGACGCGCTTGCCGCGTCGCTCGCGGCACGAGGCGCCGCATCGGCGGATGCCAGCGCGCAGCCCAACGGACAGCCGGCGCACGCCACGCTCGCGGTATCGGGCGGCACGAGTCCGCGCCCGTTCTTGCAGACGCTGTCGCAAGAGCCGCTCGACTGGGCCCATATCGACGTCACGCTCGTCGACGATCGCTGGGTGCCCGAATCGGATCCTGCGAGCAACGCGCAGCTCGTGCGCGGGACGCTGCTGCAGAACGCTGCGGCGGCGGCGTACTTCCTGCCGCTCGTCGATACCTCGGCCACGCTGGAAGCGCACGTCGCGGCCTTGAACGCCGACCCGCGCCGCCGCCTGCCCGATGTCGCCGTGCTCGGCATGGGCGAGGACGGCCATACGGCGTCCATCTTCGCGGATGCGCCCGAATGGGACTTCGCGATTTCCACGCAGGACCGCTTCGTCGCCGTGCATCCGGGCAGCGCGCCGCATGCGCGCGTGAGCCTGTCGATGTCCGCGCTGAAACAGGTCAGCCAGCTTTTTCTCTTCATCTCCGGCCAGAAGAAGCTCGACGTACTCAATGCGGCGCTCGCCGCCCGCCAAAAGAACGCCATCTCGACGCTGGCCAACGATGAAGGAGTGAAGCTCGATGTCTACTGGTGTGCATAAGGTCGCGCAGGCCGCGAGCCACGCCGATGGACCGAGGCTGCTCGCCGACATCGGCGGCACCAACGCGCGCTTCGCGCTGGAGACGGCGCCGGGAGAAATCGCGCAAATCCGCGTTTATCCGGGCGCCGATTACCCCGGCATCGCGGAGGTGATGCAGCAGTATCTGAAGGACACGAAGGTCGGCCGCGTGAACCATGCGGCCATCGCGATCGCGAATCCGGTGGACGGCGATCACGTGAAAATGACCAATCACGACTGGAGCTTCTCGATCGAAGCGACGCGCCGCGCGCTCGGCTTCGATACGCTGCTCGTCGTCAACGACTTCACCGCCTTGGCGATGGCGCTGCCCGGCCTCACCGATGCGCAGCGCGTGCAGATCGGCGGCGGCGCGCGCCGGCAGAACAGCGTGATCGGCTTGCTCGGCCCCGGCACCGGCCTCGGCGTGTCGGGCCTCATTCCCGCCGCCGACCGCTGGATTGCGCTCGGCAGCGAAGGCGGCCATGCGACGTTCTCGCCGTTCGACGAAGACGAAGACCTGGTCATGCGATACGCGCGCCGCAAGTGGCCGCATGTGTCGTTCGAACGCGTATGCGCGGGTCCGGGCCTCGAGCTGATTTATCGCGCGTTTGCGGAACGCGACGGCGTTGCGGTCGCGGACGATTTCAGCAGCGCCGACGTCACCCGCCGCGCCCACGAAGGCGAAGCGCTCGCGCTTCAGGCGGTGAACTGCTTCTGCGGCATCCTCGGCACGTTCTCGGGAAATATCGCGGTGACGCTGGGCGCGCTGGGCGGCATTTATATCGGCGGCGGCGTGGTGCTGAAGCTGGGCGAGCTGTTCCACGCGTCGCCTTTTCGCGAACGATTCGAGGCGAAAGGGCGCTTCCAGCAATATCTGTCCGGCATCCCGACTTACGTCATCACCGCTGAGTATCCCGCGTTTCTGGGCGTGTCCGCGATTCTCGCGGAGCAACTGTCGAATCGCGCGAATAGCGGCTCGTCGGCGGTGTTCGAGCGCATCCGCCAGATGCGCGACGCGCTCACGCCCGCCGAGCGGCGCGTGGCGGACCTCGCGCTGAATCATCCGCGTTCGATCATCAACGATCCGATCATCGACATCGCGCGCAAGGCCGACGTGAGCCAGCCGACCGTGATCCGCTTCTGCCGCTCGCTCGGCTGCCAGGGTCTGTCCGACTTCAAGCTCAAGCTCGCGACGGGCCTGACAGGGACCATTCCCGTCAGCCACAGCCAGGTGCATCTCGGCGACACCGCCACCGATTTCGGCGCGAAGGTGCTCGACAACACCGTGTCCGCCATCCTGCAGCTGCGCGAGCATCTCAACTTCGACAACGTCGAGCGCGCGATCGACATTCTCAACGGCGCGCGTCGCATCGAGTTTTACGGGCTCGGGAATTCCAACATCGTCGCGCAGGACGCGCACTACAAGTTCTTCCGCTTCGGCATCCCGACGATCGCTTACGGCGATCTCTACATGCAGGCGGCGTCGGCGGCGCTGCTCGGCAAGGGCGATGTGATCGTCGCCGTGTCGAAGTCGGGCCGCGCGCCCGAACTGTTGCGCGTGCTCGAAGTGGCGATGCAGCAGGGCGCGACCGTGATCGCGATCACATCGAGCAACACGCCGCTCGCCAAGCGCGCGACCGTGGCGCTGGAGACCGATCACATCGAGATCCGCGAATCACAACTGTCGATGATCTCGCGCATCCTGCATCTCGTCATCATCGACATTCTCGCGGTCGGCGTGGCGATCCGGCGTGCCGCGCCGAAGCCGGGGGCGACGCTCAGCGAGACGGTCGCGAAGGCGCGTCAATCGGGCGACGATGACGCCGCCGCGGTGCTCGACTGGCTCAGCCACGGCGCGTCGGGCGTGGCGAGGGATTAACGTCCGGTTGGCTTGCGTGCAATGAAGAAGGGGCCGCCGATGTGAATCGGCAGCCCCTTTTCTTATGCGTGTCGCTGAACAAACGGTACGGCATCCGAAAAGATGCCGCGCCGTCAAGCCCGAACGCCGCTCAGAACGAGTGCTGGATGCCCGCGTACACGCCCGTCTGGCTGCGGCCAGGGAACGGATTGTCGGTCGCCGGACCCGTGCCGACGCCGTTGGCGTTCAGGCCATAGTTCGCCGTCTTGCTGTTTTGCACCGTCGCGACCTGGAGGTCGAACAGCGTGCGCTTCGACAGGTTGTACGAGCCGCCGAGCGTGTACATCGTCGCATTGCCCGCGCCGTTGTTGCCGTTCACATGGTAGACCGCAGCCGTCAGCGCGGCTGCCGGCGTGGCTTGCCACGTCACGCCGCCCCATTCGTGATCGAGCGTGGTCGGCTGGCCGGGCAGCTGGCCCGTCATGCCGGAAGAACGGACGGCCTGATAGCCGGCTTGCAGCTTGAACTGGCCGAGGAACACGTTGGCCATCGCCGAATATTCGCGGGAGTAGTCGTAGACGCCGTTGTTGCCGTTGTAATCGCCGCCGAGCGTGCCGTTGCCCGGATTGCGGATTTCATCGTACATGCCGCGAAGCTGGAAGTAGGGCGACGTGTACGTGACGTACGCGCCGGCTTCGCGGCCCTGCGGCGTCGTGCCGTTGCCGTTCCAGCTCGTCGCGTTGGACAGCGCATATTGGCCGTAGAAGTCGAAGCCCGCGAACTTCGGCGACTGATACGAGATGTTGTTGCTCGATTGCGGCCAGTTGCGGCTACGCACCAGCGATGCCGACGACCAGTTCGACTGACCAAACGGATCGAAGTCCCACACGCCGTTCGACACGAACAGTTCGCGGCCGAGCAGGACCGTGCCGAGGCGATCGCTTGCGAGACCGACCGTCGCCCAGCGATTGAAAATGCGGTTGTTGTCCGGACCCTGGCCGTTCATCGTGTTGAAGCTGCCTTCGAGCTGGAACACGGCGCGGTAGCCGCCGCCCAGGTCTTCAGCGCCCTTCAGACCCCACAGGCTGGTGCCCCAGTCGCCACTTTCCGCGCGGATGCGGCTCGCGGTTGCGTTCGCCGGGTTGCCGGTCGGCACGCCGTTCATGTATTCGAGACCCGCGTCGAGCCGGCCGTACAGCGTCACGCTGCTCTGGGCATGCGCCGCGGCGCCGAACGTCAACAGCGCTGCCGCTGCAAGCAAAGCCTTTTTCATATCTCCTCCAACTCCATCAAAGTGAACTCACTACTGCTGCACGGTTCGATGCCATTGCATCGACCGGAACTCGTTCGACGGGAAGCCCGCGCTGTGCAAAAGCAAGCGGATACGGCCCGTTTTTGGACGGAATTCTGAAGGAAAACTACTTTTTGGAAGGGGTCGAATCTGTACTTTTGATTCAATATGACAGATGCGGTCACAAATAAAAAACGGTGCGATACCCTTTCGGGCATCGCACCGATACGCGCCTCTCGCAGCAGCGTGAAAACTCTATAAAACTATTCTTGATTCAGCCTCGTCGATTCAAACGATCAGAACGAGTGCTGGATGCCTGCATAAACACCCGTCTGGCTGTGGCCGGGGAACGGGTTGTCCGTCGATGCAGCCGAACCGTAGTTGTTGGCATTCAGACCGTAGTTTGCCGTCTTGCTGTTCTGCACCGTTGCAACTTGCAGGTCGAGCAGCGTGCGCTTCGACAGGTTGTACGAGCCGCCGACCGTGTAGATGGTCGCGTTACCCGCGCCGTTGTTGCCGTTCACGTGGTAGACCGCCGCGATCAGCGCGGCTGCCGGCGTCGCTTGCCACGTCACGCCGCCCCATTCGTGATCGAGCGTGGTCGGCTGGCCGGGCAACTGGCCCGTCATGCCGGACGAGCGGATCGCCTGGTATGCGCCCTGAACCTTGAACTGGCCGAGGAACACGTTGAACATCGCCGTGTACTCACGCGAGTATGCGTACGCGCCGTTGCCGCCCGCGCCGCCGTCGATGGCGTTGTACACGCCGCCCAGCGTACCGTTGGCCGGATTGCGGATTTCATCGTACATGCCGCGAATTTGGAAGAGCGGCGTGGTGTACGTGATGTACGCGCCGGCTTCACGGCCTTGCGGCGTGGTGCCGTTACCGTTCCAGTTCGTCGCGTTCGACAGCGAGTACTGGCCGTAGAAGTCGAAGCCCGCGAACTTCGGCGACTGGTACGAAATGTTGTTGCTCGATTGCGGCCAGTTGCGGCCACGAACCAGCGATGCCGACGACCAGTTCGACTGGCCGAACGGATCGAAGTCCCATACACCGTTTGCGATGAAGAGTTCACGGCCCAGCAACAGCGTACCGAACTGGTTGTTCGCGATACCGACCGTCGCCCAGCGATTGAAGATGCCGTTATTGCCCGGGCCCTGGCCCGTCATGGTGTTGAAGCTGCCTTCCAACTGGAACACGGCGCGATAGCCGCCGCCCAGATCTTCGACGCCCTTCAAACCCCACAGGCTCGTGCCCCAGTCGCCGCTTTCCGCGCGGAAACGGTGCGACGAACCGGTGGCGGGTGCGCCGGCGGGACCGGTCGGCACGCCGTTCATGTACTCGAGCCCCGCGTCCAGGCGACCGTAAAGCGTCACGCTGCTTTGAGCATGAGCCACCGCGCTGAACGTCAGCAGTGCTGCTGCCGCGAGCAAAGCTTTCTTCATCATCTCCTCCAACCCTGTCAAGAAATAGAACCCAAAGTGCTGCCGTGTGCGGTTCGATGCGAGGGCACCCAACCGAAAATTGTTTTCAGAGAAAGACACACGCGCGGGCAGTAGTGCTCATGGCGATCACGCGTCGGCCGCGCGAACGTGACGCCGACCCGTCGATCGGTGTCTCCTCACTTTGTTTTGAAGTAAAACTACTTTTTGGGTACTTCGTTTTGGTACTTTCGTTACCAATTTAACAAAATACGTCACAGACGCCAAAAGAAATTGACGTTTGAGCGGACTGTGTGTCGAAAACGCAATGCTAGTGTGGTGGGTGCGCTACCCACAGCTTGGGAAACGGTCCGGAAATCCTTGCCCCACAAGGCTCCCGGACCGGCTGGTTTCCGGAGTCGGGTATGACGCCTATTGACGTGGAAACGCGGCGGCGCTAGTCCGCGTAAGTGCCTCCTTCGCGGCTCACAGACGTAAAAAAAGCGCCTTTCGGCGCTTTTTAGCTGTGTTTCGTCTGCTTATTTGAGACTGCCCGAAAGGAACTGCTTCAGGCGCTCGCTCTTGGGGCTGCCGAAGAGCGCATCGGGATGACCTTCTTCTTCGATGCGTCCCTGATGCAGAAACACCACGTGATTCGACACGTTGCGCGCGAACGCCATTTCATGCGTGACGACGACCATCGTGCGGCCCTCTTCGGCGAGCGTTTGCATCACCTTCAGGACTTCACCGACGAGCTCGGGATCGAGCGCGGACGTAGGCTCGTCGAAGAGCATGACGTCGGGATGCATGGCCAGCGCCCGCGCGATCGCCACGCGCTGCTGCTGTCCGCCCGACAGATGCGACGGATACTGCTTCTCGAGCCGCGGAGCGAGGCCCACTTTCTCGAGATAGGTGCGCGCCCGGTCCTCGGCCTCCTTCTTCGGTAGGCCGAGTACGTTGACGGGCGCCTCCATCACGTTCTCCAGCACGTTCATGTGCGACCAGAGATTGAAGTGCTGGAACACCATCGACAGTTTCGAGCGGACCTGACGCAACTGCTTCGGATCAGCGACTTTCAGTGCGCCGCTCTTGTCCATCATCGTGCGGACTTCGGCGCCATCGACGAAGATGCGCCCGCGATTCGGCTGCTCGAGAAAGTTGATACAACGCAGCATCGTGCTCTTGCCCGAGCCCGACGAGCCGATGATGCTGATCACATCGCCGGCGTTCGCCTTCAGCGACACGCCTTTCAGCACTTCATTGCTGCCGTACTGCTTGTGGATGTCGTCGACGAAAAGCTTGTGCTTCTGGGAATTCATGAACGGTCCTGGGGCGACTATTGCCTGACTTATTTGCCTTGAGGCCGCAAGTACGCGAGCCAGCGGTGCTCGGCGCGGCGGAAGAGCCACACGAGCGCGAACGAAATGACGAGGTAGAGCAGGGCGGCGATGCCGAACGCCTGGAACGACTGATACGTCGCCGAGTTCACGTCGCGAGCGATTTTCAGAATGTCCGGCACGGTCGCGGTGAACGCGACGGTCGTCGCGTGCAGCATCAGGATGACTTCGTTGCTGTAGTACGGCAGCGCGCGGCGCAGCGCGGACGGCAGAATCACCCGGCGATACAGCGTGAAGCTCGACATGCCATAGGCGCGCGCCGCTTCGATTTCGCCGTAGGGCGTCGCCTTGATCGCGCCGGCGAAGATTTCCGTCGTATAGGCGCAGGTGTTCAGCGTGAACGCGAGCAGCGTGCAATTCATCCCGCTGCGGAAGAATTCGCCGAGCACCTGATGATCGCGCACGACCTGCAGGCTGTAGAGGCCCGTATAGCAGAGCAGCAACTGCACGTAGAGCGGCGTGCCGCGAAAGACGTACGTGTAGAGCCACACCGAGCGCGAAAGCAGCTTGTTCTTCGAGACGCGTGCAACGGCGAGCGGCACGGACAGGCAAAAGCCGAAGCCGATGGATACGACCAGCAGCCACATCGTGATGGCGAGACCGGTGGTGCGATAGCCGTCGGTGAAAAGGTAGTTCTTCCAGAATTCCTGGATGATTTCGATCATGAAGTCCGCCGCTCTTGTTCGCTGGAGATGGCTGTTTGCAGGGCTGATTACGGGGCTGGTCAGAGATCTGCTTTGCGCACGCCGATGGAATAGCGCCGCTCGAGCCAGATCAGCACGAAGTTCGAGATCGTCGTGATCGCGAGATAGATCACACCCGCGAGCAGCGTGAAGAAGAAGAACCGCTGCGTGCCCTTGCCGGCGTCCTGCGCGGCTTTGACGACATCCGCGAGGCCGATGATCGACACCAGCGCCGTCGCCTTGACCATCACCTGCCAGTTATTCCCGATGCCCGGCAGCGCGAAACGCATCATCTGCGGAAACATGATGCGCGAGAAGGTCTGCCAGGGCGTCATGCCATAGGCCGCGCCCGCTTCGAGCTGGCCGCGCGGCACCGAGAGGAAGGCGCCGCGAAACGTCTCGGTGAAATACGCGCCGTAGATGAAGCCGAGCACGAGAATGCCCGCGAGGAACGGATCGATGTCGATCTGGTCCCAGCCGAGCTGATCGGTCAGAAGGTTCAGCCAGATCTGGATGCTGTAAAAGAGCAGCAGCATCAGCACGAGATCGGGCACGCCGCGAATCAGCGTCGTGTAGACGGTGCCGATGCCCGATGCGATCCGGTTCCTGGAAAGCTTCGCCGCCGCGCCGATCAGTCCGATCACGAAGGCGAACCCGAGCGACAGCACCGCCAGCTTGACGGTCTGCCAGGTGCCCGCGAGGATCAGCGGACCGTAGCCTTGCAACATGGTGATTCCTTCGTAAGGTGCGCCACATATGACCGGCGCGCACTGGACCGCGCCGGACCGGCCTCCGTTTCGCAAGCGTCGCGCTCGACGACCGGCTGGTTCGGGCTTCAGCGCCGGCGGTGCGTATTCTAGGTGGCCAAAATTGGCGAGCGTCCCGCCGTGCGCCGGTCCGCTGCGCGCCAACCCGCAACGATGACCGCCCCGCAGGCTTGCAGCAGCGATACAACGACGCCGCCGGCCGAAAAGCGCGGTATTTTACCCGAACCCGGATCGCGCGCGGCGCGATGTCAGGACGTTTCCGATTACCTCCACCGGCGGGACGGTGTAGTGCCGGCGCGCTCGTTGTTCCAGGCGGCCTCCGCCCTTACATTCTGTCCATCGCAGTTCAACGTCTTTACCGGGAGCAATCATCATGTTCGAGATTCGCCGCAGCAACGAACGCGGTCATGCCAACCACGGCTGGCTCGACTCGTATCACAGCTTCTCGTTCGCCGATTATCACGATCCGGAGCATGTCCACTTCGGCGCGCTGCGCGTGATCAACGAAGACCGCGTCGCGGGCGGGCAGGGCTTCGGCACGCACGGCCATCGCGACATGGAAATCGTGAGCTATGTGCTCGAAGGCGCGCTCGCGCACCGCGACAGCATGGGCAACGGCTCGACGATCCGTCCCGGCGACGTGCAGCGCATGAGCGCCGGCACCGGCGTGCGTCATAGCGAGTTCAACGGCTCGCCGAGCGAGACTGCGCACTTCCTGCAAATCTGGATCATTCCGGATGCACCGGGCGGCGCGCCCGGCTACGAGGAAAAGCGCTTCGCCGACGATGAAAAGCGTGGCCGGCTGCGCGTGATCGCATCGCCGGAAGGAGCGGAGGGGTCGGTCAAAATCGGCGCGGACGCCCGCATCTTCGCGGGACTCTTCAGCGGCGACGAACGCGCCGACTTCGACGTGCCGGCGGGGCGTCGCGTGTATGTGCACGTGGCTCGCGGCAATGTCTCGGTGAACGGCGAGCCGCTCCGTGCGGGCGATGCCGCGAAGCTCGAGGATGTCGCGAAGGTCACGCTCGACGCGGGCGATAACGCCGAAGTGCTGCTGTTCGACCTCGCGTGAGCTTGCCTTAGGGCTGCGTTAGTGTTGCCACAGTCGTGATGAAGCCGCGGAGCGCGCATGCGCCCGCGGCTTTTTTTGCGTCGCAGGAAATCATTACGCCGGAGACGGCGCCGTGGCGCCGCTCCCGGCCGGCAAAGCGCTTAAGGCTTCGCCGTAGCCGACGTACCGGCAGCCGGACTCGCACCCGGCGCGCCATCCTGCGCACCGCGATGCTTGCCCCAGCGCTCGTGCATGTTGTGCTCGTGCTCGCGCATCTTCGCGAAGTGCTTCTTGAGCGCGGTGCTGACGGTCGTCTTTTGCTGATCGTTCAGCGAGTTATAGAAGTTGAGCCACGCGGTGGCCGTCTCTTCGCGCAGTTGCGCCTGCTGCTGCTCCAGCTTCTGATGCGCCGCGTGCATCGCGTTCAGGTCGAGAATCGGCTGGTTCGCCATCGACTCGAACTGCTGATGCATCTGACGATGGCTGTCGCGCATCGTGTCGCGGTTGTGCTTCATCGTGTCGATCGCCGTTTGCCAGAGCTTGTCCTGCTGCGCGTCGAGTTTCAACTGGCCGTGCAACTGCTCCAGTTGCTTCTGCATGCGCATTTCCATGCGATGACCGCCCGGGCCGCCGGGAGCGCCCATCATGGCCGCGCCGCTGGCGGGAGGCGCGCCGGGCGCGTCGTTCGTCGCGGCATAGGCCGAGCCGAAGGTCAAGGCGAGTGCGGTAGCGGCGGCGGTGAGGATGCGATATTGCTTGCCCATCGTGAGACTCCCTTTCTTTGTTGTCGGAGCCGAATTGCGAGGCCTCGTCGAGGTCTTGCGCTTCCGGTGAGACACAGCGTAGAGGCTCGCGGCGGCTCGCGTGTTACGGCCACGACGTTTCGTATTACGCTGGTTTACGCGCTCCTTTCGCGGTAACACCCCGTAACCCTTTGGGGCGGATGCACCGTCAAACCGCCCCGGCTCACGCGCTAAACTTCTTCACATGACTACACAAATCCTTGTCGTCGACGACGACGCCGAACTGCGCGACCTTCTGCGCGACTATCTGGTCCGGCAGGGCATCGAAGTCTCGGTGCTGCATGACGCCGGCTCGCTCGAACGCCGTCTGGAGCGGGAACGCCCCGACCTCATCGTGCTCGACCTGATGATGCCCGGCGTCGATGGCCTCACCGCGCTAAGAAAGTTGCGCGCATCCGGCGACGACATCCCGGTCATCATGCTCACCGCGCGCGCGGACGACGTGGACCGCATCGTCGGCCTCGAACTCGGCGCGGACGATTACCTCGGCAAGCCATTCAACCCGCGCGAACTGCTGGCTCGCGTGCAGGCCGTGCTGCGCCGCCGCCGCACGATTCCATCCGCCGCGCCCGAGCAGCGCGAGCCGTATTCGTTCGGCCGCTTCCGGCTGGATTTCCAGTCGCGCACGCTTCAGCACGACGAGAAGCCCATCACGCTGTCCGGCAGCGAGTTCGCGCTCCTGAAGATCTTCGTCAACAATCCGATGCGCACGCTCACGCGCGAACGCCTGCTCGAACTGCTCCACGGCCCCGAATACGACGGCACGGACCGCGGCATCGACGTGCAGGTGTGGCGTCTGCGCCGCATCCTGGAAACCGATCCTTCCGCGCCGCGCTTCATTCAGACGGTGCGAGGGCGCGGCTACGTCTTCGTTCCCGACGGCGAGCACAATGCGCCGGCCCATTGATTCGCTGTTCGGGCGGCTCGTCGTCCTCGTGATCGGCGTGCTGGTGCTGTCGCACCTCGCGTGGTTCGCGGTCATCCGCGTCGAGCGCGACAACTCGCAGACGCGCTATGCGGTCGAAGAGGCGGCGTTTCTCGTCGAGGCCGTGCGCCAGCACATCGCCAACAATCCGGATCAGCCTCTGCCGTCGCGGGTGCGCGTGGTGCCGCTGAACGCATCCGACGTGCCCCAGCCCGCGACGGAAGACCTTCCGCGGCCGCTGTCGCGTTTTCTCGAAGACATGAAGGACCGTCTGCCCGACAACACCGATGTGCGTCCCGGCGAACCCGGCGCGCCGCCGAGCGTATGGGTGCACGGCGTGAAAGACGCCGGCTGGATCGTCGTGCCAGTGCAGCCGCTGCGTCCGCCTCGCTCGCGCGACCGCATGCTGGTCTGGCTCGCGATCATCTTTTCCACGGCGGTGCTTGCCGCGCTGTTCGCCGCGTGGCAACTGCAATCGCCGCTGCGCTCGCTCGCGCAGGCGGTCGGCCGTTTCGGACGTGGCCAGCCAACGCCGCCCGTGCCCGAACGCGGCCCCCGCGAACTGCGCCAGCTGACGCATGGCTTCAACCAGATGGTGCGCGAGGTCTCGCAGACCGAGAGCGATCGCGCCGTGATGCTCGCGGGCGTCGCGCATGACTTGAAGACCCCGCTGGCTCGGCTACGTCTGCGCGCCGAGATGATGGACGACGAAAAGGCGCGCGACGGCGTCGTGCGCGACGTCGATTCGATGGCGCATATCGTCGATCAGTTTCTGGTTTTCGCACACGACCGCCCGGACGGCAGCGAGCCGGTGCCGGTGGACGAGCACTGCGAGCGCATCGCGCGGGCGTATCGGGCGTACCGGCAGACGCCGCCGGGAACCGAATCGATCCGCCTCGTGCTCGAAGCGGGTCCGAGCTTCGTGCTTCCAGCGGCGACGCTCGATCGCCTGTTATCGAATCTGCTGGACAATGCGCATGCGTACGGCGCGCCGCCGATCGTCATCGAGACGCGGCGCGGGCCGAATGGCTGGAGTTTGAGCGTCGCGGATCACGGCAAGGGCATCGCGCCCGCCGATCTCATCAAGGCGAGCCGGCCGTTCGTGCGGCTCGATCCGGCGCGCGGCGGCAGCGGGCATAGCGGACTGGGCCTCGCCATCGTCGAGCGGCTCGCCCGGCGCGCGGGCGGCGAATGCGAGATCGGCAATCATGCGCAAGGCGGCTTGCAGGTGCGAATGACCTTTCCGTTCGATGTCGCGACGCAGCCGGTCACGGAACGCCGCGTTGGGTCGCAACACGAGGAACGCGCGCTGTAGCGAGGGGCGGCGTCAGTCGAACAGCGTTTCCAGCGCTGAAGCCGCCTCGCTGTCGACCGTGTTGTACGTCACCGTCGACGCTTCGAAGATGTAGTGCGTCGTGTACTTGCCGAGCCGCGCGAGTATTTCTTCCTGAATCACTTCGGGCGCGAGGTTGATCTTCAGATACCACGCGGTGGAAGAGAGCCGTGTCTGGAACGACCCGTACTCGGCAAGCAGTTGGTCGAACGTTTCAGCGTCCTGATCGCGGCACACGATGACCAGATTTCCCTTCATGCAATCCTCCCGGTGACGGCAAGCAATCGATATCCACATCGATGATACCTGCCCGCACGCGCACGCGCCCGGTTCACCGGCGAGCGGACGGCGCGACCGAAACGCCTATTTGCCGGCGAGCCAGTGCTCGGGATGACGCGCCGGCGGGACTGGATCGGCAGGGCGCACTTCGCTGCGGTCGCGCCCGCGCGACTTCGCTTCGTAAAGCGCGAGATCGGCGCGAGAAAGAATCCATTCAAGCGCGTCGCCGCCAGCCAGCTCCGTGATGCCGATGCTCACCGACAACTCCGCGTCGTCGGGCAGATGCGCGCAATGCTCGTGATGGAAGCGCTTGCGCAGCCGCTCGAGCACGGCTTGCGCGTCCGCGAGCGAAGTCTGCGGCAGGATGATGCCGAACTCCTCGCCGCCGAGCCGGCCGATGGCATCGCTCGGACGAAGCTGCGCCCGGCACACTTCCGCGAAATGCTCGAGCGCGCGGTCGCCGGAAGCATGGCCGTAGCGGTCGTTGATCTGCTTGAAGTGATCGAGGTCGGCGATTGCCACCGATAGCGGCGTGCCCGCCGAACGCGCCAGCTCGACCTCGTGACGCAGCGTATCGAGAAAATAGCGACGCGACAGCGCGCCGGTCAGCGCATCGTGGCGGGCCTCGGCGGACAGCAGCGTATTGGCCGCCTGCAACTGCTCGGCGAGATCACGGGTCGCGCGATGCAGCCGCCGCTCGCGCGAATACGACGTCGCGATCACCACGGCCAGCGTCACCACGCCGAGCATCGTCAGAAAGACCAGCAGGCGGTCGCGATCATGGTTGCGGGTGATCTCGGGCCAGCTCGTGAGCGGATGCATGATATGCGCCGAGAGCCCGGAATTGAGTCCGGTGCGCTCGTCGTACAGCGAGGGCGACGCGTCGCCGTTGGCGGTATAGAAGCCCTGCGCGAGCGTCGGGGCAAGCCACGGCGCGGCCTCGCGCATCCGCTCGCCGACCGGTGCGACGCGCAACGGCGGAAACGCGTCGCGGCGGTAATGCTCGAAGCGTTCGCCCGGCGTCATGCGGGCGACCGGCGCATCGGGCATTGCCTGATATTCGAGACGGCCGTCGTGGGCCATCACGACGACGCCGTTTTCATCCGTGACGAAGGTGCCCGCCCGCGACACCCAATGCCGCAACCGGTCGATGCTCACCTTCGCGATGACCGCGCCGACCAGCAGTCCGTCCTCGTACACCGGCGCGGCGATGAAGATGCCCGGCTCGCCGGACAGCCTGCCGACGCCGTACATCTCCGCGAAACCGCCGAGCAGCGCGCGTCCGACGTAGGCGCGTGCGCTCATGTCATAGCCGATGAAGCTGTTCGGATCGGCCGCATTGCTCGACGCGATGCAGAATCCCCGGTCGTTGACGAGCCAGATGGAGTCGAGGCCGGAGAAGCCCTGTGCATCGTGAAGGAAGGCATCGACCTTGGCGAGGCTCGGCAAGGCCATCCATTGGGCGCGGCGGGCGGTTTCCGTCGCATTCACGTTCAAGGCATAATGCCGCGATTCCGCGAGGGCGCGCTGCATCAGGTCCATCTGCGCGAGCGTGGCGGGAATGGCGCGGGACATCGCCAGATCGCTCGCGATGATCTGCGCCATATTGTCGACGATCGAAGCGGCCATCTGCCGCTCGGTGCGCACCGTCCCGGTCATCTCCTGTTGTACCATTCGGTCCGACAGCAGGCCGGCGGCGATCCAGCACGCGAGCACGATCAGCGCGAGGCCGAGCGTCGCGATCACGCGGTGCAGGTTGAGCCTGTTCATCATGCGGCGGGTGCGAACGGTCACGCCGCACGCATCGGGCGCGAGTGAAGCGCGCCGCTCGCGGCGAACATGCCGGTCTCACGTCCGGACGCGCGCCAGGGCGCGTCGCCGTCAGTCGATAACGGGCTGATCGCCGGCATGGCCGCGCCGGCCGCCAGCGTGCGGCGGGCGCGTTCATTGCGTCGCGTCAGGGCCGCGGCCGCGGTCTGTGCATGCGCACCGGGCCGGGCGATGCGGCAAAAGCAGTCTCTCGAGTCTGTCGGACGGCCTTCCGACTTGATTTTGGCGTCACGCATTGCATCGGCGCTCAATTTATTGTTTGTGGTAAGCCAAGATTGGACGATGTTTTTAGTCGTCTATCAAGCGCCTTCTCGTCATGCGCGACGTCTGTCCAACACAACGCCATGCCGCGCCGCCGCGCTTGCCGCCGTGGCTGGCGGGCTCGAAGCGCGCCGGAATGCCGTTGCGCCAAGCGGACGCTCCGGGGAACCGCGCCTTGATTTTTGCCTTCGTCGTGCCGAAGAGCAACAGAAGCATCGCATGAATGGGCGAAGTACGGGAGAGGAGGTTGTGCCCGTCATCGTGCATGGTGTAGTGTCGCTCGGTTCGGCGGGCCGCACCTGTAGTCGATTCAGCGGGCAGCCGCGTTGAATGTCGGGGCGCCGCGCAGCGGCCAACGGGAGGCCTCTGACCCGCGCGACGGCGCTGGCCGTCTCGAGCATCACCCGCGCCTCGCGCGGTCGGAACAAAGCCTTACGGGGAGGGCCTTGAATGGAATTTGGTTTCAATCTGAATCGCACGGCGAATGCGTCGGCGTGGCGGCTCCTGCCCAACCGGTGGGACTTCGTCGCGTTCCCGATGATCATCTGCATCATCGCGCTCGCCGCCGTCGGCTTTCACGAGACCCTCGCGCCGATCTCGACGCTGCAGACGCAGGCCATCTCCCTCGACCCCGCGAATCTCCCCGAATACGCGCTGCGCACGACGCTGCGCATGCTCGCGGCGATGGTTGCGTCGCTGATCTTCACGCTCGTCTATGGCACGCTGGCGGCCAAGAGCCGTCGGGCGTCGATCGTGCTCGTGCCGATCCTCGACATCCTCCAGTCGGTGCCGGTGCTCGGCTACATCTCCTTTTCCGTCACGTTCTTTCTCGCGCTGTTCCCCGGGCGCGTGATCGGCGCGGAATGCGCGGCGATCTTCGCGATCTTCACGAGCCAGGCGTGGAACATGACGTTCAGCTTCTATCAGTCGCTGCGCACGGTGCCGCGCGACCTGGACGAAGTGTCGCGCGGCTTTCATCTCACCAACTGGCAGCGCTTCTGGAAGCTCGAAGTGCCGTTCTCGATGCCCGGCCTCATCTGGAACATGATGATGTCGATGTCGGGCGGCTGGTTTTTCGTGGTCGCATCCGAGGCGATCACGGTCGGCAACCGCACCGTGGTGCTGCCGGGCATTGGCGCATATCTGGCAGCCGCTATCGGCGAACGCACTCTCGGCGCGATCGGCTGGGTGATTCTCACGATGACCGTCGTGATCCTCGCCTACGACCAGTTGATGTTCCGTCCGCTCGTCGCGTGGGCGGACAAGTTCCGCATGGAGAACACAAGCTCGGGCAATGCACCCGGATCGTGGCTGCTCGACCTCATTCGCCGCACGCGCCTGATTCACCGGCTGCTCGTGCCGGCCGGATGGATTCTCTCGAAGGCGGCGCGCGTGCCGATCCGCCTGCCGTCGATTCAACGCGTGCGGCTGCCGTTGCGCGCGCCGCTGCAGTCGACGCGCGCAGGCGATATCGCGTGGGGCGCGGTCCTGCTGGCGCTGACGGTGTTCGTCGTGTGGAAAGTGGTGTCGTTCGTCGCGACGGGCGTCACGTGGGGCGAGGTGGGCCACGTGTTCGTGCTCGGCTTCATCACGCTGATTCGCGTGGTGGTGCTGATCGCGATTGCATCGGTCGTGTGGGTGCCGGTGGGCGTGCTGATCGGGCTGCGTCCCGCGCTCGCCGAAAAATTCCAGCCGCTCGCGCAGTTCCTCGCGGCGTTTCCGGCGAACCTGCTGTTTCCCGTGTTCGTCGTGGCGATCGTGCGCTGGCATCTGAACCCGGACATCTGGCTTTCGCCGCTCATTGTGCTCGGGACGCAGTGGTATATCCTGTTCAACGTGATCGCGGGCGCGTCGGCCTATCCGAACGATTATCGAGAAGCCGCGACCAACTTCCAGATTCGCGGGTGGCAGTGGTGGAAGAAGGCCATGCTGCCCGGCATCTTCCCTTACTACATCACCGGCGCGATCACTGCGTCGGGCGGCGCGTGGAACGCGAGCATCGTCGCGGAAGCGGTGTCGTGGGGCGATACGAAGATCGTCGCGCACGGCCTCGGCGCGTATATCGCGCAGACCACCGCCAATGGCGACTATCCGAAGATCATTCTCGGCATCGCCGTGATGTCGCTCTTCGTGACGTTGTTCAACCGATTGTTGTGGCGTCCGCTGTACGCCTACGCCGAAGCCAGGCTTCGACTGGATTAAGGACGAGTTCCGATGCAGAACCTCAAGAACACGCAGACGCCCGGCGCGCAGACCGGTCCGCGCACGGGCGCGGCCGCAACGCCGGCGAAGCCGCCGCATCCTGGCGCCGAAATCCTGCGCGTGCAGAACGTGAGCCGCGGCTTTAACAAGACGCAGGGCGAACTGCTCGTGCTCGACGACGCGAACCTCTCCTTGCGTCAGGGCGAAATCGTCGGCTTGCTGGGGCGCTCGGGGTCGGGCAAGTCGACGTTGCTGCGCATCATCGCCGGCTTGATCGAACCGACCGCCGGCGAAGTCACGTATCTGAACGAGCCTTTGCGCGGCCCGGCGAAGGGCGTCGCGATGGTGTTTCAGACGTTCGCGCTGTTCCCGTGGCTGACCGTGCTGCAGAACGTGGAAGCGGGTCTCGAAGCGCAGGGGATCGGCGCGCGGGAGCGTCGTGAACGGGCGCTGGCCGCGATCGATCTGATCGGCCTCGACGGTTTCGAGAACGCCTATCCGCGCGAGCTGTCCGGCGGCATGCGCCAGCGCGTGGGCTTTGCGCGCGCGCTCGTCGTCGATCCGACGCTGCTGCTGATGGACGAACCGTTTTCCGCGCTCGACGTGCTGACCGCCGAAAACCTGCGCACGGACCTGCTGGACCTGTGGACGCAGGGGCGGCTGCCGATCAAGTCGGTGTTGATCGTCACGCACAACATCGAGGAAGCGGTGTTCATGTGCGACCGGATTCTGGTGCTGTCGTCGAATCCGGGGCGCGTGATGGCCGAAATCAAGGTGCCGTTCAAGCATCCGCGCAACCGGCTCGATCCGGCGTTCCGCCGCCTCGTCGACGACATCTACGCGAAGATGACCGCGCGCCAGCTCGATGAATCGAAGAAGAAGGGGCTGGAGCTTGGAAGCTGGCTGCCGTCGGTGTCGACGAACCTGATGGCCGGTCTCATCGAAACGCTGGCTGCGGAGCCGTATCACGGGCGCGCGGACATGCCGGAAATTGCGCGGTCGCTGCATCTCGAAGTGGACGATCTCTTTCCGATCGCGGAAGTGCTCCAGCATCTCGGCTTCGCGGACGTGCGCGAGGGCGACATCTATCTGACGCCGCAGGCGCGCGTGTTCGCGGAATTCGGCACGCAGGAACGCAAGATGATGTTCGCGGAACATCTTTTGAGGCACGTGCCGCTTGCCGCGCGGATCAAGAAGGTGCTCAACGAGCGGCCGGGGCATCGCGCGCCGCGCGTGCGCTTCGAGCAGGAACTGGAGGACTTTCTCTCCGATAAGGCCGCGCAGGAGACGCTGGATGCGGTCATCGACTGGGGACGGTATGGGGAAATCTTCTCGTACAACGACCAGACGGAGATGCTCAGTCTGGAGGATGTGGAAGGTTAGTGGTTCTGTTTGATTCGTTGAAAAAGCGCGGTGGCCGGGGACGGCGCCGCGCTTTTTTTGCGTTGCGATTGGCCGATTGGCCGATTGGCTGAGTGTAAGAATTGAGCGCGGCGCCGTAGGTTCTCGTCTTCGACAATTCGCTTCGTGTGTAGAACTGCACACGAAGCATGCGGAGGCGGGATGGATTCCTCGCGCTTGATACGAATGCTTCTGAATGACGGCTGCCACCTGGTGCGCATCAAAGGCAGTCATTACCACTTCAAACACGGAACGCGGCAAGCACGCTCGACCGTGGTTAATCATAAGAAAGATCTGCGTGTCGGAACAGTCAGAGCGGTTTCGAAAGGCGCCGGAGTGCTGAACCGGCTGTACTTGTCGTAAGCGAACGATCGGACATGGAATTCGCCATCGTCATTCATAAAGAGCCTGAAAGCTGCTACGGAGTCATCGTGCCGAACGTGCCGGGTGTCTTCTCGAAGTCGATCTCTCGAAGCTCGACTCGAAGCCCGAGCGCATCAACATCAGCTTGCCGCGCTTCGTCCTGCACAAGATCGACAGTTACGTCGAGGCGCGGCACGAGACGCGCAGCGACTTTCTCGCGCGTGCCGCGCTGGAAGCGATCGCGCGCGGCTGACCCATGCGAAAAAGCGCGGTCCCGTTGGCGGGAACCGCGCTTTCCTATTCGCACCCGAGCAGTCGTTACTGCAGCGTGCCCCAGCGCTCGACGGCAGGCTCGGCCGACGCCCATTTCCATCCTTCGCTCTGCTTGCATGTGGTCGCGAGGAACCAGTCCGCATGCGCATTCGGCTCGTCGCCGTCTGCCACGGAGAACGCGAACTCCTTGCAACTCGCGAGCGCGTTGTCGAACACCCGCAGCACGCGGACGTCGCCGTGGCCGTTCTCGATCGGCAGCGTGTGCTTGACCTTCCACGGGCGGGTTTCGCCGACCGCCGAGTCGCCCGCCGTCGCCGCGATCGCCATCTGCTGATCGGTATGGAGCGACTTGGACACGCGCTTGACGGCTTCGTCCGTGGCGGCCTGCACCGCGATACCCACGCCGAAACCGATTGCCGGATTGGTCGTGACCGCGCCCGTCGCCACACCCGCGACCGCACCGGCCGCCGCGCCGATCGACGCGCATCCGCTCATGGCCGCGCACGCCGCTGCAACGGCGGCGAGAAGCGCGAGGCGCAGCGCCGCCGGATTCATCAGCCGCACCGTCATTGCAACGAGCCCCAGCGCGGCGTGGCAGGTTCCGCCGACGCCCACTTCCACTTGTTGCCATCGCGGCAGACGGACGCGACGTAAAACGCGCTGTCGGCGGCGCGATCCGTCGTGGCGTCGCGATCGACGGAGAACACGATTTCCTTGCAATCCAGCGTGCCGCTGCTGATCGCGCGGCTAACGGTCACGCGGCCTTTCTCGTCTGCTTCGAGCGGGATCGAGTGGACCGAAACCCACGGCGCGACCGCGCCGACGCCGAGCGGGCCCGCAGCTGCGGCGATCTTGTCCTGCGTATCGGTGTGAATGACTCGCTGTGTGTACTGCACGCCCGCGCGTGCCGCCGCAACCGCGCCCAGACCGATGCCGGTGGCGACTGCCGCATTGTCCGTCACCTTCGCGGCGATGGCCGCGCCCGCGATACCCGCGCCCGCCGTCGCGCCTTCACTGTAAAGCGAGTTGCACCCGCTCAAGGTCAGGCACGCGATGGCGCCGGAGACGATCGCGGTGAGCGCGGCGACGCGACGGCCGCGCCGGGGGACACAGATCTGCATGTTGCTTTTCCTTCGTCTGCCGTTTTTATAACGATGCGATTGAACGCACGCGGCCAAGTCTTGTTCCGAACGATTGCCCACGACGAACGAACAGGCGCGACGCATCGGGCTTCGCGCATTTTGAAGCAAGCCTCTAATTAACGGCGATGGAAAATTGCAAGAAATTGCAAGCGCGGGGAACGCGTTGCGCGGCGTGTAACGCAGGAAGCGCCGCCGAGGACCGGATGCCGATGACGCAGTCCGGTCCGGATCCGCTGGCGCGGATCAGCTTTCGCTAGCCGACGAAGCGGTGTCGCCGCCTTCGGTGTCCTCGTTCTCGTAAGCGCCGAGGCGGTTATACAAGGTCTTCAGACTCACGCCGAGCGCTTTCGCCGCGCGCCGCTTGTCGCCGCCGCAATGCTTGAGCGTGCCGAGAATGATCTGCTTTTGCGCATCGGCGAGCGGCGTGCCGACCCAGACGTTCATCGCATCGCCCTGAGTGATCGGCTTCTTCACGCGCGATGCCAGATGCGGATGCGCGATCTCCACCGTCTTCTCCGCCAGAATGAACGCGCGATACACCGTGTTCTTCAGCTCACGAACGTTGCCCGGCCACGAATAGGTACGCAGCACGTCGAGCGCGCGCTTGCTGAACGCCTTGTTCGTGCCTTCTTGCGCATTCATCTCGGACAGGAAATACTGCGCGAGCAGTTCGCGGTCCGAATCGCGCTCGCGCAACGGCGGCGCGCGCAGCGGAAAGACGGCAAGGCGATACATCAGGTCTTCGCGCAGCCCGTTCTCTTTCACGGCGGCGATGGGATCGCGGTTGGTGGCGGCAATCACGCGCACGTCCGACCGGATGAGATCGTTGCCGCCGACCCGGAAGAACGTGCCGGTCTCGAGCGCGCGCAGCAACTTCACTTGCCGGACCGGCGACATTTCCGTCACTTCGTCCAGAAACAGCGTGCCGCCATTGGCGTGTTCGAAGTAGCCGACGCGCCCCTGCACCGCGCCCGTGAAGCTGCCCTTCTCGTGGCCGAAGAGCTCGGCTTCGATCAGATTGTCGGGAA
This sequence comes from Caballeronia sp. RCC_10, assembly GCF_041360715.1. Taxonomy (NCBI): domain Bacteria; kingdom Pseudomonadati; phylum Pseudomonadota; class Betaproteobacteria; order Burkholderiales; family Burkholderiaceae; genus Caballeronia; species Caballeronia sp. RCC_10. Next base: position 599,232 of record NZ_JBFUPT010000001.1, on the reverse strand, counting down.
TCGCGCCGCAGTTCACGGCGATGAACGGCGCGTCCTTGCGCGCGCTCTGGTCGTGAATGGTCCGCGCGACGAGTTCCTTGCCGGTGCCGGACTCGCCGATGATGAGCGCCGTCGCATCCGTTCCGGCGACGCGCTCGATCTGTGAATACAGCTCGAGCATCACGGGCGACGAGCCGTACAGCAGTCCGTAAGACTTCAAACCCGGCACATCGCCCGCATTGCGCTTCTTCTGCGCGGGTGTATCGCCTGCGACGAGCGGCGGGTCAAGATCGGTTGACGCCATAGGTCCTGGTGGTTCCTGAGTATTGCGAATGTGGTTGGGCGGGCGGCGACGCAGCAGTCGATGCAGGCGCCGCCGAAGCGGGCAGGGGCGCGATCGCAGTCGCGCGCGGGCCTCGAGCCGCGTTCGTGCGTTGGATTTCCTCGCGCATGGCGCACGCGCCATGCTGACCGTCCGCATCATCGATGACGTGCTGGCGCTGCTGCCGTGCTCGCAGTGGCGATGAGCCGATTCCCTCTCTATGCGTCGGTCCGAAGTCGCGCGGCGCGCATCGCGCGCGAAATTGCCGCGTTCATCGCGCTTCGCCGCCGACGACTCTATCTCATAAACGCTATTTAACCATTCGCAACGATATTGCGGCAATGCGCTCTTGACCGCGGGGTGGCAATTTGTCTGATTGCCTTGAAGACTCCAGACGGTTCCGGAAAGGTTCGCCGCATGCGCCGCGAATTTACAAGCCGACGGCGTAAGACTTACCCGCCGGCACGCCGCTTGACCGCCTCACGCCCGCATGTGCCGCTTGGCACGGATGCTGCTCTTCGCTGTGCATCCTTATTCGAATGCCCGATCACACGCCGAAGCGCGGGGCAGTGCAGGGCAGTGCGAGGGGCCGAGACATCATGGAAGACATTTTCGATTTCGATATTGCCGCCGAGGAGCGCCATTCATCGCCGGGTGTTGCGCCGACCGCGCGGAGCGAGCGGGGTGGCTCATCGAGCGATGGTCAGGAACTCGCGGCGGGCGAGGCGATCGACATCTATCACTGGGCGGCGGTCGCGCTAGTCACAGCTCTGATGTGCGCGGTGCTCGGCTACGCGGCCGGCACGCCTGCGCTTTCGCGTGCCGCGAACATGACGAGCCTCGTGTTCGGCGTCGCGGGCGGCATGCTGACCGCAAGCGGCATCGTGCGCCGGCTGCGCGCCCGGCTGACGGCGAACGGGCCGGGCAAACCGTTGACGGTGACGGTTGCCGAATCGCAGTAAGGACTGCATCAACGTAGCAATCACTGATAGCAAACCCAATGTGGAGGACTGATTCCATGAGTCAAACGACTGTCCAGCTTGCGTTGGGCAAGCAGAAGATCATCGAAGACATCAAGGTGCTGCTGAACGACTCGGAAGAGCTGCTGCGGCTGTCGGCGACGCTGCCGGGCGAAGGCGTCGAGGCGCTGCGCTCCCGCCTGCGCGATCACACCGATACCGCCCGCGCCGCGCTCGAAGACGCGCAGGCCAACGCGCAAAGCCGCTATCGGGCGGGCATCGACTGCACGGAGAAATACGTGCGCGACAACCCGTGGAATTCGCTGGGGCTGGCTGCTGCTGCCGGCTTCCTGCTGGCGGTCCTGATCTCGCGCTGATCAGACATCGAAACTCATTAACGGCAGGAGAGAATACGAAATGGCACGTTCTTCGATTGGAGTGTTCGGGGCGCTGTTCGCTGTCGGCAGCGTCCTTGCGTGGAAGTGGATGCAGTCGCAGGACGGGACCGCGCGCCGCTTCGGACGCGACGCGCGGCGCACGGTGTCGTCTTCGCGGCGGCGCTCGGCGGTGAAGGGCGACGAGATCGTCGGCGGCACCGCCGATGCGTGGCATTTCCCGCGAAGCTGACTGCTGGTCGAGCCGGCAAGCCGGCTAAATCGGACGATTTACCCCATCCCCAATGCAGACGCACGCCACCCCGGCGTGCGTTTTTATCTTAATAAACCCTTATAATTGAGAAACCTCTGCCATAAGTGGCCTAATTGGCAATACTTACGGCGTCAGCCCCCAAGCGTGCGGAAGTTTCGGAAATTATTTTATTTTCTGCGCCTGAACCGGCTCGTCACTTCTTGACGCCCGGCCGCAAGACGCACCGGCCCGGATGGCGGCCCGCCGCCCGGAGACGACCACGCCGCCACGCGGTGTGTGACCCTGAAACGCTTTGGAAGAATTCGAGACGCAATGCCACACGTATTGATTGTCGATGACGATCCCAGTACCCGCGAGGCGCTAGCCGCGATCATCGGCGAAGATGGACTGACGACAGCGACCGCCAGCGATTTGCGCGAGGCGCGCATTCAGCTCGTGAGGCAGACGCCGGACGTCGTGTTCACGGACCTCAAGTTGCCCGACGGCACGGGCGTCGACCTTTTCGAGGATCTCGATCCGCGCTCGGGCGTGGAGGTGATCGTCATCACCGGACATGCGACCGTCGAATCGGCCGTGAGCGCGCTCAAGATGGGCGCGACCGACTATCTCGTCAAGCCGATCAACATGCAGCGCGTCAAGGCGATTCTTTCGCGCCTGCCGCGCCCCGGCGACCTCAAGGCGGAAATCGGCACGCTGCGCGGCGAATTGCGCCGCATGGGCCGCTTCGGCTTGATGCTCGGCAATTCCCCCGCGATGCAGACGGTCTACGATCAGGTTGGCCGCGTCGCGCCGACGGCGGCGTCGGTGCTGCTGATCGGCGAATCGGGCACCGGCAAGGAAGTCGCTGCGCAAACGCTGCACGAGCTGAGCCTGCGCCGCAAGCACTCGTTCATCGCGGTGAACTGCGGTGCGATTTCGCCGAATCTCATCGAGTCCGAAATGTTCGGGCACGAGCGCGGGTCGTTCACCGGCGCGGATCGTCAGCACAAGGGCTATTTCGAGCGCGCGAACGGCGGCACGCTGTTCCTCGACGAAATTACCGAGATGCCGATCGAGCTTCAGGTCAAGCTGCTGCGTGTGCTGGAAACCGGCATGTTCATGCGCGTCGGCACGACGAAGGAACTCGAGACGGACGTGCGTCTGATCGCCGCGACCAACCGGGACCCCGAGCAGGCCGTGCTCGAAGGCAAGCTGCGCCTCGACCTGTATCACCGGCTGAACGTGTTCCCGATCAACTTGCCGCCGCTGCGCGAGCGGGGCAAGGACGTCGAACTGCTGGCGCAGGCGTTCCTCGACGAACTGAACTCGCGCTACAACACGCGCAAGGATTTCCCGCCAGCAGTGCGCGACATGCTCGCGTCGTATAACTGGCCGGGCAACGTGCGCGAGCTGAAGAACTATGTTCAGCGTGCGTACATCATGTCGGGGGCGGATTCCGACAGCACGGCCACAGTGCCGCTGCAGATTTCGCTGTCGAAGCCGTCGGCGGGTACGGCGGTGACGATTCCGTTCGGCACGTCGCTCGCGCAGGCCGACCGGCAGTTGATCCTTGCGACGCTGGAGCAATGCGGCGGCGTGAAGACGCGGGCGGCGGAGATTCTCGGCATCAGCCTCAAGACGCTCTATAACCGGCTCGTGGAATACGGCGAGGATGCCAACAAGGCGGCTGTCGGCGAAGGCGCCGATCCGAACGACGCCGATAGCGAAAATCCCTGATCGTCGGCTATCTTCACACGAAAAAGACGCCCGCTGCTTGCAAAAAGCGCGGGCGTTTTTGTTGGCAGGCGCGATTTCAGCCACCATAATGGGGTCGATGGACGCGATCGTGTCGAAACAAAAGGGAACGCGCCTTGCGTGATCGTGAACGCCTGCGTCGATGACGCATGCATCCATGATCACAAGACCGCAAGGAGCCCGCTATGTCCGATTCCGAACGCGCGCCCATCAGTGCGCAGACGCCTCAGCCGCCGGACCCGCCGGTGACGCCGCCCGATCAGCCGCCGTCGACTCCGATTCCGCCGGACACGAACCCGGACCCGACGAGCGATCCCCCCGAGCAGCCGATGCAGCCCATCGGCGACCCGCCACCGGGACCGGGCGACGCTCCTCCCGTAGCCTGAGTGGCCGACGGCGTCTTTAGGACCGATTCACCGAATTCGTGCAAAGCCTGAATAAGTTTTCAATTTGAAGGTAGGGATTACAACGAATGACGCAAAGATGACCGGCCGCGCATCTCGTGGCCGGTTTATTTTTCCGAGGACGCGCTGAACCGCCGCCTTTACGCGCGACGGAACAGTGCGTTGGTCCGACGCCGCCGAGGTCCATTCACGACGGCCTTCTTTCTGGAGGCACCATGAGACATCCCGCACTTCGACGCTCCGCGCGTCACTCTTCCAAACGCGAAGCACGCGCTGAGGCAGCCAAGAACGGCACGCCGCAAAGCGCGTCGCCGCCGCCCGCCGAACACGACCCCGCCGGTCAGAACCGCCCCGCGCCTGACGCTCCGCCCGATGGCGAGCACAATCAGGGCGGCGTACGTCGCGAGGGCATCGACTATCAGCGCGATCTCGGCTCCGAGCAGGACGCTTGATCGCCGCTTGCGCGAGCGTGACTCCGAACAGCATAAAAGTTCTACGCAGCGGCCTTGTGCCGCGCGTTTTCTTCGTCCGTAACATCTAGATACGAACTTATGAATCGAATAACGCGCACATCGGCATAGGATTTGCATCCCCTAAGGCGTCCTTTCGGGCATGCAACGACAACTGAAGAGGTGAGCCTGTAATGAGCAGATTGATCGTGGTATCGAATCGCGTCGCGCCGGTTCAGGAGGGTAAGCCCAGCGCGGGCGGTCTCGCTATCGGCGTGCTGGATGCGCTCAAAGAGACGGGCGGCGTGTGGTTTGGCTGGAGCGGCGAGATTGTCGGCGAATCGGCTGCGCCGGTCGTCGAAAAGAACGGCAATGTGACTTACGCGACCGTCGGCCTGACCCGGCGCGACTACGACCAGTATTACCGCGGCTTCTCGAACGCGACGCTGTGGCCGACCTTCCACTATCGCAATGACCTGTCGCGGTTCGATCGCGAGGAATACGCGGGCTACATGCGCGTCAACGCGACGCTCGCGGCCAAGCTCAAGACGCTTCTGCAACCCGACGACATCATCTGGGTTCACGACTATCACATGCTGCCGTTCGCGCAGGAACTGCGCAAAATCGGCGTGACGAACCCCATCGGCTTCTTCCTGCATATTCCGTTTCCGGTGCCCGAAGTCATGCGCACCGTGCCGCCTCACGAAGAACTGATGACAGCGATGTGCCAGTACGATGTCGTCGGCTTCCAGACGGACAACGACAAGCAGTCTTTTGTCGATTACATCGAGCGCAGCGGCCGCGGCCATTCGAGCGAAGACGGCATGCTGCAGGCGTTCGGCCGCATGCTGAAAGTCGGGGCGTACCCGATCGGCATCTATCCCGACGCGATCGCAAAGGCCGCCGAGCAGTTCTCCGGCCGCAAGCAGGTCAAGAGCCTGCGCGACAGCATGCGAGGCCGCAAGCTCATCATGAGCGTGGATCGCCTCGATTATTCGAAGGGCCTCGTCGAGCGGTTCCAGGCGTTCGAGCGCCTGCTGCTGACCGCGCCGGGCTGGCATGGGCGCGTGTCGCTCGTGCAGATCGCGCCGCCGACGCGCTCCGACGTGCAGACGTATCAGCGCATCCGCCAGAATCTGGAAGGCGAAGCGGGACGCATCAACGGACGCTTCGCGCAACTCGACTGGACGCCCATTCAGTACCTGAATCGCAAGTACGAGCGCAACCTGCTGATGGCGTTGTTCCGTCTTTCGCAGGTCGGCTATGTGACGCCGTTGCGCGACGGCATGAATCTGGTCGCGAAGGAGTACGTCGCATCGCAGGACCCGGCCGATCCGGGCGCGCTCGTGCTGTCTCAATTCGCGGGCGCGGCGGATCAGCTGCCGGGGGCGCTCGTCGTCAATCCGTTCGATTTGTCGCAGATGTCCGAGGCGCTGGAGCGCGCATTGTCGATGCCGCTCGCCGAACGTCAGGCTCGCCACGCCGACATGATGGCGCCGCTGCGCGAGAACAATCTCTCCGTATGGCGCGACTCGTTCCTGTCGGATCTGCGCAGTGTCGCGACGGCAAGCTCCGTCACGGCGAAGACCGTCAAGACGGTGAAACAGGGCGCGGCGACGGCGAAGCGCGCTGCCCGCGCATAAGCGGGACGCGCGCCGCCCGCGCGCGAGCGCACGGTTCGATGAAGCCCCGCGTCTCGGCAGAGCGCGGGGCTTTTCTTTGGCCCGCGAACGCGGAACGGGACTTGCGGTCTCGTTACCGACACAATCGAAGGAGGTCATCATGACGGGAAGCACACTGAATCCGCCGGATGAGGGCGGCGTGGAATGGGGCAAGGGGCACGGCACGGGCGCGCTCGGACCGAGCGATTCATCCGATAGCGGTTCGGACGTGCAGGGCGAAATGCGCCGCCCGGGCGATATTGAAGACGAGCTGGACGCCCACGCGCTCGGCCTGTCCGATGCGCAGCTCAATAGCGACACCGATCGCGCCGGCACCGGCGAAGACGCATCCGCCGATGGCGACAACAATCTCGAAGTCGACGGCGACATCCTGCCGAACCAGGTCGAGGACGAGGACGTCGAATCCCTGACCGACGACGGCGCGGACCCGGCCGGCGACGACGAACCCGTCTGACGCCATTGGCTAAAAGCGAGGCGCGAGCGGACGATTCCGCCCGCGCCTTTTTTACACGCATCGCATGCGGGGAAGCTAACATCGGCGGTTGACGCATCACACGCCGCCTCCTTGCCGATGACTCGCGAAGTCCCCAATCCGTCCGCTCCGCTCGCCGAGGGCCGCACGTCGCGGCTCGGCTGGCTCTCGTGGATCGCCGATCCCGTCGCGCAGTGGCTTCAGGACCACTGCCTGATGTTCTCGGCGGCGATCTCTTTCTTCGCCGCGTTCTCGCTCGCACCGACGCTCGTCATCGTGATCTCGGTTGCGAGCGTTTTCTTTGGCGCCGATGCCGTGCAGGGCCGCCTGTTCGACGAAATCAGCGGCGTCGTCGGTGCGGATGCCGCTCACGCGCTGGAAGCGATCGTCGCCAACGCATGGCAGGCCGACATGGCGCGGCGCACGGCGGTGCTGTCGATCGCCGGCGTGCTGATCGGCGCGTCGGCGACGTTTTCATCGCTGCATAGCGCGCTGAACGTGATCTGGCCGACGCCGGCCGTCAGCACGCGCGACAGCCTCTTCGCGCTGCTGCGCGTGCGGCTCATGTCGTTCGGGCTGGTCGTGGGTGCGGGGCTGCTCGTGGTCGTGTTGCTCGTACTCGATGCGCTCGTCGAAGTGCTTGGCCACTGGGCCTTCGGCGACGGCAGTCCGTTCGTCGTCCTGTCGACGCTGACGCGCCGCGCGATATCGCTTGCGATGCTGATGCTCGCTTTCTCCGTCCTGCTCAAGTTCCTGCCGACGACCCGTATGCGCTGGCGCGATGCCGCGCTCGGAGCCGCAGCCGCCGCGCTGCTGTTCGAGGGCGGCAAGCGCCTGTTCGCGTTTTATCTGCAGCACGCAGGGACGGCGAACATGTTCGGCGCGGCGGGATCGCTCGCGATCATTCTCATGTGGCTCTACTACTCGGCAGCGGTGTTTTTGCTCGGCGCGGAGCTGTCCGCGACCGCGGCGCGCAAGCGCACGCACCGCGAATCGGGCTGGCGATAGCGTGCAAGACCCGGACGAAAAAAAGGCCGCCTGTTGAAAGGCGGCCCGACAGCTACGCTCCGTTACTCTCGCTCATGCGACTCGCTTGACCGGGTCCTCGCTGAACGCTGGAGCGTGAAACTTCTAGCGGTGCTTCATGCCTGTCTGCGCAGTTCCGCCGGCGGCACCTTCATCAGATGCCGATACTTCGCCACCGTGCGGCGCGCGACGATCACGCCCTGATCGGCGAGCATCTTCGCGAGACTCACGTCCGACAGCGGATCGCGTGAGTTTTCCTTCGAAATCATTTCCTTGAGCAGTGCGCGCACGGCTGCGGCCGAGCACGTTCCGCCGCTTTCCGTCGACAGCTCGCGCGGGAAGAAGTGCTTGAACTCGAAGATGCCGCGCGGCGTCGACATGTACTTGTTGCCCGTAGCGCGCGAGATCGTCGATTCGTGCAGGCCCAGTTCGTCCGCGACATCGCGCAGAACGAGCGGCTTAAGCGCGATTTCGCCGTAGTCGAAGAACGCCTTCTGGTGCGAGACGATGCACTCGGCCACGCGCTGGATCGTCGTGAACCGCTGCTGCGCGTTGCGGATCAGCCAGCGCGCTTCCTGCAACTGCTGCGCGAGCGGCGAGCGGCTCGCACCCGCCGATTGCGCGAACAACTCGGCATACATGCGATGGATGCGCGCACGCGGCAGCACCGCCGGGTTGATCGTCACGACCCATTGCTTCTTGACCTGGCGCACGATGACGTCCGGCACCACGTAGTTGTCCTCGCTTTGCCCGTAGTTCTCGCCCGGCTTCGGGTCGAGACGGCGCACCAGCGCGCAGGCGATGCGCAGTTCCTCCGCGCTGCAGCCGATCTTCTTCTGCAATTCGGCTTGCTCGCGGCGCGCGAGACGTTCGAGATGATGTCCGACGATTTCGCGCGCCACGTCGCGGCCCGGCGTGTCCGGCGGCATCGCGTCGAGCTGGAGCGTCAGGCATTCGGAGAGATTGCGCGCGCCGACGCCCGGCTTGTCGAGCGACTGCACGAGCTTCAGCGCGATGGTGAGTTCGTCTTCGCTGATGGCGGGTTCGATATCGACGACGTCCGCCAGTTCGCTCAACTCCTGACGCAGATAGCCGTCGTCGTCGAGCGCTTCGATAATCAGTTGCGCGACTGCGCGATCGCGGGTGCTGAGCTGATACATGCGCAGCGAATCGTGCAGCGTTTCGTGCAGCGACGGTTCGATGCGAACCCAGTCGGCGGGATCGGAGCCTTCGCCGTCGCCGTTGTTGCGTGAGCCGCTGCGGCCGAACGGGTCGGACGAGTAATCGCTCATGGAATCGTCGCGCGAGCCGGAGTCTGCATTGGCGTCGCCGTCCATATTCGTTTCGGCGGCGAGGGGTGCTTCGGTTGCGGTATCGGTGGAAGTCGAGGACGAGTTGTCGCTCATCGAGTTGCCGTTATCGGCGCCGAGGGCGTTATCCTCGGTTTGCGATTCGTCGTATTCGAGGAACGGATTCGTGTCGAGGGCGTTCCGCAGTTCCTGCTGAAACTCCAGCGACGAGAGTTGCAGAAGGCGGACGGATTGCTGCAGCCGTGGCGTCAGGGCCAGACTTTGCTTGGTGCGGAGTTCGAGTGAAGGCGGCATTGCTTGCTAATCCTCGAAGGTTTTTACGTGATCAATGTGTTCGCGAGCACACTCAGAGCAACGTCCGTGCCAACGATGGCTAAGGCCATGCTTCGTTTACGTTTTTGCATGGACACAAGTTCGCCCCGAAGGCGCGGCCACCCACTTTCACCGACTTTTTTACACGGCCTCAGACAAAAGGAACGCGAGTTGCGGGGGTTGCGCGATGTGCTTTTCCATCGCTCAGGGCAGCGTGTCCAGAATTTGTTGCCGTCCCCGCTGAAGCCCTTGTTGCAAGGGCGGCGGGCCAAAGAATCGCCCGGGATGGAGTCTTAAGAAAGCGACCCGGCACGCAAGTTGCCTCAGTGCCGATGCGTTCGTGGGGCAACGTACGAGCGCGCCGAGGCAACAACGATCATCACGAACAAGCGGGGCGCCTCGTGCGCGTGTTGGGCGTATCGGATACGCAAACACGCGGAACAAGTCAGCGAGACAGGGGCGCGCAACACTAAAACTGAAAAGAAGGAGCATTGCCATGAAGACGACTCAATTCCTCAAAGCAGCCGGCGGTATCGCATGTGTGGTGTTCGCGCTGAACGCAGGCGCGCAGACCAACTCGGCGGCGTCCTCGTCGGGCGCAACGGATACGTCCGTCGGCCAGAAGGTCGATGACAGCGCGGTCACGGCAAAGGTCAAGGCCGAACTGCTGAGCGCGAAGAACGTCAAGTCGACGCACATCCACGTGAAGACGCGCGGCGGCGTCGTCTCGCTGACGGGCACCGTGCCGTCGGCGGAAGACAAGACCGCTGCGGCTGAAGTCGCGAAGGAAGTGTCGGGTGTTGCATCCGTGAAGAACCATCTCAAAATCTCTGCCAAGTAACGCGGAAGTGATGGCATAGTTCGTATGCCCGGCTCGCTGAAGGCGGGTCGCGCTCGAAACAGCAGGACCGGAACCCGCGCGGGGTTCGATGATTCGTCGTCGCGGCGAGCCATCGGGCCTTTAGCGCGGGTTCATCGCATCGTGCGTCGTTTTCTTGTCGCCTTTGCTCGCTTCACCTGGCACGTGCATCACCTCGCAGCATGTTGGAAACCCTAAAAACGAAGGACGGCCTCAGGTCGTTACTCACAGGCGGCTCACGACGCGTCGTTCATACGGCGCTCGAAGGCCCCGGCAAAAGGAGCTCTTCATGAAGACGAAAAAGATGGCATTGATTGGCGCGCTGGCTCTCGCATTCTCGACGACCGCGTTCGCACAGGCGGCATCGGATGCGGCGGGCACGGCAGCTCCGGCTTCCGGCGCTCACGCGAAGTCCAAGGGCACGACGCTGCATCAGCAGAACAAGGCGCACAAGCTGAAGGGCGCATCGGCGGCTGCGGCTGCTTCCTCGCTCGGCACGAACGACAAGGGACAGCCGCAGTAATAGCGGTTGCAGCAGCCTGTCGAACGGCCACGCAAGTGGCCGTTTTTATTTGCTCCGGGCGTCGCGCGGGTTCGTGCGGATCGGCCATGAAAAACGCCGCCCGAAGGCGGCGCGGTCATGCTCTTTACGCGATGGGCCGGCCCGAAGCCGGCACGCCACGTCATCCCGTTAGGACTTTGCTGCTGCGTACTGATCGCGCAAATCGCGGATGCGATCGTGGTTTTCGAGGACGCCCTGATACTGGCGTTCGACGATGGCGCGCACATCGGCCGGCAGATCCTTCTCCAGCGCCTGGCGATAGTTCTTCTTCGCCGCATCTTCGCCGCGCTCGCATTCGGCGAGCACCGCATGGTCGCTATGGCCGCTGACGGCGGACTTCACATCGACCCAGCCGCGATGCAGCGCGCCGGTAACCGAGCCGCCGGTTTCGGGCTTGCCGCCCAGGCGCTGCACGACATCCTGCAGCTCGATCGCGCCTTGCGCGCAGGCTTCCGCGCGGTTCTGAAACAAGAGCTTGAGACTCGGATCGCGCGTATCTTCCGCGGCCTTGAGGAAGCCCTTCTCTCCGTCCTTCGAGGTTTCGATGAGATCATTGAGTACCGATACGACGTTTGTGCTCATAGGGATACCTCCTTTTGTTGACGAATTGGTTTGAGCGCTGCGTCCCGTCGGGATGCGCCTGCTTTTCCTGTCGCACGTCCCGTGCCCGAATACCGGTGCTCGTCGGCACGCCGCTTGCTGTTTTTGACGCACCAGACGCTCGTCCCACGCAGGACGGCGCAACGACAAGGCAACAGGGAGAACCGAATGAAGAGATTGAATGCGCTCGCGAACCGCGAGTTTCTAGTGCTCGTGGCGATCGCCGCGTCGGCGATCACGCTGCACGTGCGCGAGCGGGTCATCGACGAACCCGCTACGTCGCATGCGAATTACACGCTCATGTGCGAGCCTTCCGCAGCGCCATCGAAGAAGGCGAAACTTCAATCCGCCGAATGCGCAGTGCCCACCGGTGCGCATCCGGCGCAGGTCACGCGGCCGTGGGTGTGACGCAAGAAAGACGCCCCGACCGCGAACGGTTCGGGGCGTCTTTTTTCGACTAGCCGGACGGCTCGCCTCACGCACGCGGCTGGGCGAATTCCTTGACGGGCTGCGGCGGCTTGAGCGGATCGAAGTCGCTCCAGCGGCCTTGCTTCCAGCGGCCGGACGCGCGCTCGATATCCAGCCCGCCCGATTCACGCAATATCGACGCTGCCCGGTCATGCGTCTCCGGCGATACATGCACGGCGACCAGCACGCCCGACGTGCGCGTCGGTTCTTCGGCCTGCACCGCGGTGTTCGGCTTTTGCTTCGTATGCGACATCGCGCCGGCCAGCGAGCCGATATACGCGCCGACGCCCGCGGCCACCACCGACACGAACAGCGGCGCCTTGAAGACGGCAAAGATCGCTGCGCCGATGATCGCGCCGATGACCGCACCGATCGTCACGCCCTTGCCGGCGCCCTTTGGTGCCGCGCCCGCGCCTTTATCGGTATGGACGTCGCCGCCGATGGGAAACCGCGCGTGCTGTCCGCTCGGGTTGACGAAGAAGAGCGTCACGTCTTCTTCCACGAAGCCGTTGGCGAAGAGCCGTTGAGCGGCCGTTTCCGCGGCGGGAAAGGTCTCGAATCGGCCGGCAATGATCAGGGACATGTTCCCTCCTGTAGGAATGTGATTGGCGTGGAATCGGCCACGGCGCGGAGCGTCGCGCGGGCGCTTCGGTGATCGAACGGGGCGGACGGCATCATTCGGGTTCCAGTCCCGCGACGCGGAACAGTCCGCTGCGCAGCACGACAGGCTGGCCGCCGTTGTCGTCGAGCGCCTCGGCGCAGACCGCACGGATGCGCGCCGAGCCGCCCTCGAACGCGGGCATCAAATCCTCTTCGCGTGCCGATGCCGCGCCGAAGTGATCTTCGAGCGCCTCGGCGCTGATCGAACAAACGACTGCTTCACCGTCGACGAGCGCGGTGAAATGAATCGCGAGGTCGTCGCCGTCGAACACGGGGCGTTCTTCCGAAAACGTGATGTGCATGGTCGAGTCCTCATAAGCCGGTCGGGGACCGGCGGGCGCGCGAACGGGCAGGCCGCCCGCGCGATCGGTGTTGAGCCGGGCGGTCATGGCGCGGACTTGGCTTTCGCGAGTTGCTGCGCCATCGCGTAGTGATGGCGGATGATCGGCAGCGCCTTCGCGGCGGCGGCCTTCAGCGCGGCGTCGTTGCCGTTTTCGCTCTCCTTCGTGAACAGCTCGACGGCCTTCTGATGCCCGGCCAGCGCGACCTTTTCAATATAGGCCTTGTCGAACTCGGCACCCTCGAGATTTTGCAGGCTGCCGACGACCGACGAATCGGACGCCGGCGGCGTCGTGATGCCGTGGCGTTTCGCGATCACGTCGAGATTGCGCGCGAGCTTCGTATGATCCGAGATCATTCGCTGTGCGAAGTCCTTGACCTGCTTGTCGCCCGAACGCGTGAGCGCGAGCTTGCTGGCGGCGATTTCGGTCGCGCTCGCGGCGCCGGCGTCCTGCATGAACTGCTGATCGACGGTCGAGAGTTTCTGCGTCTGCATCTTGCCCGCGCTCGCGCCGTCCTGCGTCTGCGCAGGCGCAACCGCGGGAAGCGTGGCAAACGCTGCAAGTGCGAGGGCGATGAAGCACGATGAAACGCGTGGCATCGGCGGGGCTCCGGTGGTCGTGTTTATCCGCTCGGCGCGATCAGGCGGCGCGCGTCTTGCCGAGCGCCTCGATCAGCGCGTTGTTGAACGCGGGCAGATCGTCGGGCTTGCGGCTCGTGATGAGATTGCCGTCGATCTGCACTTCCTGATCGACCCATGTGCCGCCCGCGTTGCGCACGTCGTCTTGCAGGCTCGGCCAGCTCGTGATGGTGCGGCCCGCGATGATGCCCGCCGAGATCGGCAGCCAGCCGCCATGACAGATCACCGCGATGGGCTTCTTCGCCTGATCGGCTTCTTTCACGAAGGCCTGCGCTTTTGCGTCGAGGCGAATCGCATCGCCATTGACGACGCCGCCCGGCAGCACGACCGCATCGTATTCGGCGGCGGTGGCTTCGTCGAAAGTACGATCGACGGGGACGGCATCGCCTTTATCGACGTGCTTGAAGCCCTGAATCTGGCCGGGCTTTTGCGAGATCACGTCGACTTGCGCGCCGGCTTCCTTCAGCGCACGCTGCGGCTCGACGAGTTCCGCCTGCTCGAATCCATCGACGGCGAGAATCGCGACCTTGCTGCCGTTGAGGGAACTTGCCATGAACACACCTCCATTTCATTGCTTGTTCGGACCTCCGCACGGCGAGAAGATCGCCTGCGGATCGATGTCCGAACGGCAGCAAGGTGTGTGCCCAATGGCGCGAAGCGTCTAGCCGCAACGCGTGCCGCGCTCGCACGCGCGCATACGCGTCAGGCCGTCTCCACGCGCCGCTTGCCCGCAAGCCTCAACATGCTGACGACGGCCGCCGCTGCCGCGAACACGGCCGCCAGCGACAGCGCGATGACGGCCCCGCGCTGCGGCTCCACGCCGAAAATCAGCGCGACGAACGCCGCGCCCAGCGTCTGCCCGGTGAGGCGCGCGGTGCCGAGCATGCCGCTTGCACCGCCGCTGCGATGACGCGGCGCCGACGAAAGCATCTGGCGGTTGTTCGGCGACTGGAACAGTCCGAAGCCGAGCCCGCATACCGCCATGCGCCAGCCCACGTCGAGCGGCGTTGGATGCGCGCCGACGGTCGCGAGCAGAACGAGGCCGACGGTCAGGATCGCGAGCCCGATGCCGCCGAGCAAGCCTGCGGAATAGCGGTCCGCGAGCATCCCCGCGATCGGCGCGACGAAGACGATCACGAGCGGCCACGGCGTCATCAGGAAGCCGGTCTCGACCTGACTCATGCCGAAGCCGTTCTGCAGCAGAAAGGGCAGCGAAACGAACGCCAGCATCTGTGCACAAAACGAACAGACCGACGTGCCGACCGACAGCGCGAACACCGGAATGCGCAGCAGATCGACCGGCAGCAGCGGGGCGCTTTGCGTGAGTTGCCGCCGCACGAAAAAGTAGCCGAGGATCGCCGTCGCGGCGAATTCAGCGATCACGTACGGGCGATGCTCGCCGTGCCCGAGGCCATCGATGGCCACGATCGCGATGCCGAAGAACAGCGCGTTCATCACCGCGCTCACGAAGTCGTAAGGCTGCCGATGCCCCTCGATGCGCGGCAGCGCCTTTGCGCCGATCACCAGCGCGGCGATGCCGATCGGCACGTTGATCGCGAAGAGCCACGGCCACGGCGCGATGGCCAGCACGCCCGAGGCGACCGTCGGTCCGATCACCGACGAGATCGCGACCACCGACGCGTTGATGCTCACCCCGCGTCCGAGCAGCTTCTGCGGATAGATGATGCGGACGATGGCGGTGTTCACGCTCATGATGCCCGCCGCGCCGAAGCCCTGAACCACGCGCGCGACCGTCAGCGCGACGAGCGAGCCCGACAGCGCACATGCCAGCGACGACACCGTGAACAGCGCGAGGCCCGCCATGTACACGCGGCTATATCCGATGCGATCGCCGAGCGAGGCAAGCGGCAGCAGCGAGATGGTGATCGCGAGCTGGTATGCGTTGACGACCCAGATGGAGTCGGCGGGGGAGGCCGACAGATTGCGCGCGATGGTCGGCAGCGCGACGTTGGCGATGGCGCCGTCGAGCACGGCGAGGGTGATGCCGAGCGCGACGACGGCAATCGCCCAATAACGTTGGGGGACGGGAAGGCCTTGATCGGAGTCCATCGGAGGGCGGTGAGTGGCGGGCGGCGCATTGTATGTCGCCCCGTTTTCAAATCGCTTGGGGCTACGATCGACGTGGCCACGGAGGTCACCGTGGCCACGCCTTGCTTCACTTCAGTTCGTAAAGACCGGTGTAAGTCGCCGAATCGATCTCGTTGAGATGCGTCATGAAGCGCGCCACGGCGTTGGTCGTGCTCGGATCGAGCGGAAGGTTCTCGGCTTCGAGCGCATGAATGCGGAAGATGTAGCGATGCGGCTTGTCGCCGCGCGGAGGCGCCGCGCCGCCGAAGCCGACCGTGCCGTAGTCGTTGCGCAGCTGCAGCGCGCCGGCCGGAAGCAGGCTGCCGTCGGCTTTGCCCGCGTTGCGCGGCAGCGAGCGGATATCGGCAGGAATGTTCACGACGATCCAGTGCCAGAAGCCGCTGCCGGTGGGCGCGTCGGGATCGTAGACGGTGAGCGCGAAGCTCTTCGTTTCGGCGGGCGGATCGGCCCACTGCAACGCCGGCGAAATGTTTTCACCCGACGCGCCGAAGGCTTGCTGATCGAGTTCCTGCGCGCGGGTCAGAAAGCCGTTCGCCGGAAATTCGTCGGACCAGATACGGAAATCAGCCATGAGAGTCATGCCTCCTTGTGAGCCTTACGAGCGATGAGGACGCGATCCGATGCCGTGCAGCGAACGTGCCCGACGGTTCGTGCGCAAGGGACCGCGATAGCCAGTCGAGTGTAGCATCCGCCCCTCAATTCGAGCACGCACGCGCGGCGCGCTGCGCGTCAGCGCGTCACTTCATCGATGCCGCGATCGAGCGCGGGACACGCCTCGTCGATTTCCTTCTTGTACTCGGCCGGGTTACTCGTCTTCAGCTTGTCGAAGCGATCGACCGTCGCCTGCGCCTGCCGGTATCCGAGCGCCCATTCGGCGTCGAAGTCGGGCGCGTCGCGGAAATTGGCGCGCGCGGCGTCCTTGAAGTGAGCGATCTTCGCTGCATCGATATGACAGACATCGGCCGCGCCTCGCGCGATGTTCGCGCTCGTCATCACGCCTTCGGCGGCGAGCAGTTGCGGCGACGATGGATGGCCGGGCGGCAATTGCGTCTGGGCGGCGGCAGGCAGCGCCGAGGCGGCGAGCGCCGACAGAACGAACGACAGGGCGACGACTTTCGAGTGCGGCATGCGATGACCGGGGACGTTGGATGATCGAAAAAGTATAGATGAAGCCCCTGAAAACCCTTGTCCTCATTGGCTCGGAAGCTCAGGACCCCCATGCTAGAATCCTTCCCCACCGCCGTTCTCAGACACAACAATGAAAAAAGGAAGCAAGGCCGCGACGCCCGTCAGTGCTGCGCCCTCGCCCACCGGGTCGGAAGGGCGGCGCAAGTACGATCCTGAGGAAACCAAACGCAATATCCTCGACATCGCCACGCAGGAATTCTCGGCGATGGGCCTGACGGGCGCGCGCGTCGATGCCATCGCGGAGCGCACGAACACGACCAAGCGCATGCTGTACTACTACTTCGGCAGCAAGGAAGGGTTGTACGAAGCGGTGCTCGAACAGGTCTACGGCGACATCCGCGCGCTCGAACAGGAGCTTCATCTCGCGGAGATGGACCCCGAGGAAGCGTTGCGTGAATTCGTCGGCTTCACGTTCGATTATCACGACAAGCATCGCGACTTCGTGCGTCTCGTGACGATCGAGAACGTGCATTCGGCGAAGTACATCGAGCAGTCGAAGACCTTCAAGACGCGCAATTCGACGGTGGTCAAGACCATCGAGGATCTGATCGCGCGGGGCGTCGAAGCGGGGCGCTTTCGCAATGACGTCGATCCCATCGATCTGCATCTGATGATCAGCTCGTTCTGCTTTCATCGCGTGGCCAATCGCCATACGTGGAGCGCGGCGTTCGGGCGCGATCCGTCCGGTCCGCGCTCGCGGGCGCGGCATCGCGAGATGATCATCGACGCCGTGCTGTGCTTCATGCGGCGCGACGGCTAAAGAAAACGGCGGCTCTCTTGCGAGGCCGCCGTTTTTCATGGCGTCGATGGTCGAAGCGAATCAGGCTTCTAGCAGGCGTTGAAAATGCTCGAACATGCGCTCCGCATCCGGTTCGCGGCCCGTGAAGATGCGCAGCGCATCGACGGCCTGACACACGGCCATGCCGCCGCCGCTGACCGTTTTGCAGCCGAGCGCCTTGGCCGCCTTCAGCAGTTCCGTTTCCAGCGGGAAATAGACAATCTCCGCGACCCACAAATCCTTGTGCAGATACTCGACCG
Organism: Caballeronia sp. RCC_10; assembly: GCF_041360715.1. Taxonomy (NCBI): domain Bacteria; kingdom Pseudomonadati; phylum Pseudomonadota; class Betaproteobacteria; order Burkholderiales; family Burkholderiaceae; genus Caballeronia; species Caballeronia sp. RCC_10. The sequence continues at coordinate 581,472 of NZ_JBFUPT010000001.1, read as the reverse complement.
GCAACGGCAGACCGGGCAGCTTCGCCATGCCGGTGGGCGTCGCGTGGATGAGGCCGTTCGCCGCGCGCAGCGTCTCGCGCAGATCGCCGCCGCTCGTCACTTCGCGATCCGGAAAGCGCGCCGCAAGCTCTTGCGCGAGCGACGATGCGCGCGCTTCGTCGGAATCGAACAGCGTGAGCGCGCGCGCGCCCATTGTCAGCGCGGCATGCGCGACCGCCGCGCCCGCGCCGCCCGCGCCGAGCTGCACGACGCGATCGAGCGGGGCATCGGGCAAACCGCGTTGAAACGCGCGCGCAAAGCCCGACCAGTCCGTGTTGTAGCCGATGCGCTTGCCATCCTTCAGCACGACCGTGTTGACCGCGCCGAGCGCACGCGCGTCGGGGTCGAGATCATCGAGCAACGGGATCACACTTTGCTTGCACGGATACGTGATGTTGAGGCCGTCGTAACCCATGCGTTCGGCCGCCGCCAGCAGATCGGGCAGCGCCGATGGCTCGAGGTTCAGCGCCTGAAGATCGATGCGCCGGTACACGTAGTTCAGCCCGAGGACGCGGCCTTCCTCTTCGTGCATGGCGGGCGTGAGCGAGCCGCCGATGCCCGAGCCGATCAGTCCGATGAGGTATGAAGTTTTGCTGGTCATGCGAGCTGCTCCCGCGAAAGAAGCCAGGCGACAGGGCCTAGCGTACAGCAGAAAATGAGAACGCGATGTTGCATCGCGACAGAGCCGAAGACCGCAGTTTGACCGCGCGAGCGCGCGCTGTCCGTCCGTACTTACACGTATTTTGTACGGTCTAGTTAGTTTGTTATGCTGGCGCACAATGACGTGGAATGCGTGCGCAGCGCCTACACTGAATCGAATCATCCCGCATCACACCGAATGCAACGAGGAGGCAGCATGCTGCGTTCAATTCCCACATCCATCGCGACCGTGTCGATCAGCGGGACGCTCGTCGAAAAGCTGAAGGCGATCCGCGCGGCGGGCTTCGACGGCGTCGAGATCTTCGAGAACGATCTTCTCTACTTCGACGGCACGCCCGCCGATGTCCGGCGCATCTGCGAGGAACTCGGCCTCGGCATCTACCTGTTTCAGCCGTTCCGCGATTTCGAGGGCGTGAACCCCGACCGGTTCGTGAAGAATATCGAGCGCGTGAAGCGCAAGTTCGACCTGATGCACGAGTTGGGCGCGGACCGCATGCTCGCGTGCAGCAACGTGTCGCCGGAGACGATCGGCGACGATGCGCTGATCGTCGATCAGCTCGGCACGCTCGCGCGGCTCGCGGAAGAAGCGGGCGTCGTCGTGGGCTACGAGGCGCTCGCGTGGGGCCGGCACGTCAACTCGTACAAGCATGCATGGCGTCTCGTCGATGCCGTGAATCACCCGAGCCTCGGTCTCGTGCTCGACAGCTTCCATACGCTTTCCATCCGCGATTCCGTCGATGAGATCGCCGCGATTCCGGGCGATCGCATCGCGTTCGTGCAGATCGCCGATGCGCCCGTCCTCGCGATGGACGTGCTCGAATGGAGCCGTCACTATCGCTGCTTTCCGGGGCAGGGCGCGTTCGATGTCGCGGGCTTCACGGCGCGCGTGCTCGAAGCGGGCTACACCGGGCCGCTGTCGCTCGAAATTTTCAACGATGGCTTTCGCGCCGCGCCGACCGCGATCACCGCGGCGGACGGGCATCGCTCGTTGCGGTTCCTCGAAGAACAGACGCGCGCCATCATGGGCGACAAAGCGCCCGCCGCGCTCTTCGATCCGCCCGCGCCGCCCGAGCATATCGGCTTCCAGTTCCTCGAATTCGCCGTCGACGATACGACGCGCGAGCACGTCGCCGGCTGGCTCGGCAAGCTCGGCTTCCGGCTTGCGGGCCGGCATCGCTCGAAGGACGTGACGCTGTATCGGCACGGCGCGGGGTCGATCGTGCTCAACGCGGAAGCCGATTCGTTCGCGAGCGCGTTCTATCAGCAGCATGGCTTGTCGCTCTGCGCGTCGGCGTTTCATGTCGATGACGCGAAGCTCGCCTTCGAGCGCGCCGCCGCATACGGATCGAAACCGTTCTCGGGGCAGGTCGGGCCGAACGAGCGCGTCGTGCCGGGCGTGCAGTCACCGGACGGCAGCCTCGATTACTTCGTCGATGAAGCGCCCGGCGCGCCGACGCTGTGGGAGTCGGATTTCGTCCTGACCGATATCGACGGCCCTTATGAAGTGGGCCCGCTTTCGCGCATCGATCATGTGTGTCTGTCGCTGCCCGCCGAAGCGCTCGATACGTGGGTGCTGTTTTTCCGCAGCGCGTTCGGCTTCGAAACGGAGCCGGGCGTGCTCGTGCCCGATCCGTATGGCCTCGTGCGCAGCCGTGCGGTGCGCAGCCGCGACGGCTCGGTGCGCATTGCGCTGAATGCGTCGGTCGATCGGTATACGGCGGTGGGCGAATCGCTGTCGATGTATCGCGGTTCGGGGCTGAACCACGTTGCGTTCAGCACGCCCGACATCTTCGATGCGATCCCGCGCCTCGTCGCCGATGGCGTCGCCTTCCTGCGCATTCCGCGCAACTACTACGACGATCTCGCGGCGCGCTACGGTTTGCCCGACGAACAGATCGACGCAATGCGCGAGCACAACATCCTGTATGACCGTGACGAGCGCGGCGGCGAGTTCTTTCATGCGTACACCGAGCAGCTCGATCAGCGTTTCTTTCTCGAAGTGATCGAGCGGCGCGGCGGCTATGACGGCTACGGCGCGGCGAACGCGGCGGTGCGTCTTGCGGCGCATGCGCAGCAGCAACGCGCGCGGCAGGCGGCGGCCGTCTGAGGGATTGCGGACGGTCGTGCGCGGCGTGCGTGACTATCATTGAATCATGGCAATCGATAGCGGGAGAGCGCCATGACGGACTTGAGCAGCATTCTGATCGGCGTTGCGGGACTGGCTGCGCTCGGCATCGTGCTGTTTGCGCAGGACTGGCGGATCGACGCTCGTCCACGCGAACCGATGCACGCACGCGAGCGGCGTCATCCGTTGCGCGACTGGTGGCTCAGGCATCGGCATTGACTCGTGCCGGTGCGATGGCGACCGGCTCGTCGGCGGATGCCGAAGACTGGGCTTCGTAGGCATCGATGTACAGATAGAGCCGATGCACGGTCTGAATCTGCGTGGGCGAGAGATGTGCCTGCCGCGTGATGGCGGCGAGCCGCTCGCGCCAGTACGAGAGCGGCAGCAACGGGCCGCCGAGATCGCACGACAACGAACGGCGCATCACCCTTCGCAGGTGCGCGAGGTCCTGATCGGCCAGCAATGCGGAGAATGCGCCGTGCGGCTTATTGTGGGGAATGATGTCCATTATTCCGATGGCGGCATCGCACGGGGAAACTTGATAGGCACAAACCCTTAATCCGCTCACGCAGGCCGATCCCGATTCAGAGGAGCGTTTTGCTATACTCTGCGCTCTCGCCACCCAGGCGAGTCGCACGGTCCGCTCCCCGTAGTTCAATGGATAGAACGAGTGCCTCCTAAGCGCTAGATGCAGGTTCGATTCCTGCCGGGGGGACCAATTTTTGGTCTACAATTCGTCTCTCTCCCTCTCCCAGTAAGGCTCTCAAGGTTCTGTAGGTCTCCGTGGTGTACCAATTGCTGTACCAACGGACGTACCAACGATGACCTTTTTCCGCCTCAGCAACACTATGTCCGTAGACATTCGCTACCTGTGGGAACGGTCCACCTCCGGCCCATACTGGTTCAAGCGTAAGGTACCGAAGGGTCTCGTGCCACTCGTCGGCAAGACGTGGCTCCAGTTCAGTTTAGGAACCCGAGACCTCAAGGCCGCAGCACGGTTGATTGCGAAACATGCCTCCGAGCAGGACAGGCATTGGGCAGAACTCGTCGCTCCGACGCGGGACGGATCTATCGAGCAAGGTAAGCTTCTCTTAAAGCAATACGGGATCAACCCGTTAGACCCTCAGGTTGACAGCTTCGCCTTAGGGTTATTTTTCGATGCGGTTGAGGGGCAATTACCGGATCACGTGAGGCGGGAGCTTGATGAGCTAGAGAGGCACGGGCACCCAGTCACGCCGAAAGACATTGCGAAGCATCTGCCTCCCGCGATGGCTGCCGCTTTCATGATGGCGCGTGAAGGGGAAGAGCATCTAGCCTCCGACTGTATGCGCGAATACATCAATGCTCGCACGGACGATGCTCAATCGGTGAAGTCGGCAACGCTCCCTTTCGATTACCTCATCAAGTTGGTGGGAGACAGGCCCTTGGGCAGCTACAGACGTGCCGATGTGCGCCTGTACGTTGAACATCTACTGGCCGGAAAACATTCGTCCACAGGGAAGGGCATCGCCACCAGCACCGTGGAGCGTTACATCACCCCGCTTCGCGCTGCGTTCGCCCGCTCGATCAAAGAACACGAGTTGCGTATCGAGAACGTATGGGCAGGAACGATAGAGTTCCCCAAAGGTGCAAAGAAGGCTACCAAGCGGGAATCTTTCTCGACGGCTGACTATGAAGCGCTTTTCGCAGCCATCGGGGACGTATCTTCAACAGACGCCCCCCGCTGCATTCTGGTCTTGCTCGCTGAAACCGGCGCTCGTCTGGCTGAGATTGTCGGGCTTCGAAGGGCGGACTGTCACGTCAAGGCCAGTATCCCGTACATTCATATCGTTGCTCATGCATCACGCTCCATTAAGACCGAACATAGCGAGCGCAAAGTTCCGCTGACTCCTAGGGCCCTTCAGGCGCTCCAGCGGGCGCTCAGGCTGTCAGACGGTGCAGCCTACGTGTTTCCGCAGTACACAAGTGACGAAGGTTGTAAGGCCACACACGCAAGTAACACTCTCAATGGTTGGCTGAAGGTCCGCAAGATCGTCCCCACGGCTCACGGAATGCGTCATGGTATGCGGGACCTTCTCCGGGCCGTTGAAGCCCCTCAGGATGTCGTTGAGCAGCTTCAAGGATGGGGCAAGGCGAATCAATCAAGCAAGTACGGGGCAGGGCATTCAATAGAACGGCTGCTAGAGTGGGTTACACACGCGGTTTCCCGAGGCACGGATCGCCTCTAGGACCGGCTAGGAAGCCTCAGATGGCCCACGGGACTCGATACCGGGGCGATCGCTCTTGAGGGCTTTGTGAGGCTCCTAGACCTGAGAAAAACCCCCTGTATAGGGGAAGGCAAAGGTATCTATAGGTAGAGCATCACCATGATCATCTATAGCTAGGATAGAAGGACTACGACTATGGTGTAGGTGTCGTATTAGCTACATGCTAGAGGTTCTAACCTTCACCTTCCCTTCTACGCCTATCACTTCCTTGAAGGCTGAAAGCATGACCTCCACGGCTAGGGTCTTATGCTCCTCAGCAACTAGAATTGCATCGTGATAGGGAAGGGCTGTAACGCCTTCGTCAAGCAGCCTGAGCAGCACCTTCACCAAGGTCTGACTCTCCATAAACTGCAACCCATAGCCATGCCCTTGGTAGAAGAGATCAGCTACCGGCTCATGGAATTTCAGGATGGCCTCCGTAACGTCTCCTACCTTGGTCCCCAAGGGGAACATCAACGACAGGGGAGGCTCGCCAGCGTCGGTCTTGGGAAAGCGCGACAGAGGTGCTTCAGCCCAAATCATCGAGTTGAGAACCTTCTTCACGCCTTCACGGTGGCCCTCGTAACCGGGTATAGCGTAAGCGTCCTCAAAATGAGCTTCCGCCCCAGCTTGCCCGTACAGACACCGGATAGCGTGCTGGCCGTAGTCAACCTCAACGAGTTGATCACTACCACCGATAGCGATGTCGCTGAACCGATCCTTGGACGACAGCCCTAGCCACCAAGGATAAGGGCTACCCGATAGGCGTCCTCCTTGGGTGAAGTCTTCTTTCCCTCCGATACGGATGAAGGACCGCTGAAGGAAGACCTCGGTGTCGTCGATTCGGCTGTCATCGCCGAAGTAATCAACATGGGCTCTGATGGCATCGCTGATGGTCTCCAACTCGGACCTCATCCGCTCTGTGTCATTAGTATCCTCGTAGGGAAGGTTCCAACCTCGGTGACCTTTGACCTTCGGTTTCTTAAGGATGATCCGCTCACCTTCATGGGGGTGTCTGCCAAAGTGACGCCGGGGGATTCTTGGGAGCCTCAAAGATGAGATGCGTGACAGCCCGATATGCCCTGCATTCTCAGCAATGAAGGCTTTTCCTTCCTCATCCTCGTCAAGCTCAACAGCATCGAATGAAGCCTTGGTTCCGACGTCCAGCTTGATGTAACCGAGGTCAGCCAGCGCAGTCAGCACGTCCACGATGGACTCCTTCAACTTAGGAGCTTGATAGCGGTCTTTCCTTCCCAAGATCTGCTTCGACAGCGGGATGGCGGTCTGCTCGTTGAGGGCTGCATTGCAGACGATGATCTCGACCTGGCGCTTGACCCGATCAGCCGAAGAGGGCCGTTGAGGGTTCAAATTCAGTTTTTTGATGACATCCCTAGCTACGGCTTCCACCAACTCCCGAGCTTCAGGTGTCTTGGCAACGATGAAGCCGTCGATAAACGGAGGGCGCTGCAGTACTGTTTTCGTGGTGTCTACGTCTTTCATTCCATGCTCGTTAGATCAATCACCGTATATGGTAGGCGGACAACATCATGGACCATCCAGAGGCTCCTACCGGCTCCCTGAGGTCCCAAAGGGTTGCAAGGGATAGTCCCGTGGAAGGTCACCGTAGGTCTCCAAGACCACGGGAGAAGCCTCAGGAGCCCGGTGAAGTCCCTCTGCTTATCGAAAAGGACTATCACCGAACCGGCTTTATTATTCTATGGAATCAAGGGGTTACGAGTACTGCTTCCGAGCTCGATTGACCGTAGCTTCCGATACGCCGAAATGGGCTACCGCCTTCATGATCGAGTTACCGGGCTCCCGGCTCCAGTGGGCGATTGCCTGAAGATCATGGGTAGCGGGACGGCCAAGGCTTGCCTTCCCTCGGTGGGTTCTCCCGGTGGCCTTCAGGGACTCACGCGCGATCACCCGGCCAGCCTCCGTACGGGCTGCGATGCGGGCCTTCTCCATCTCGGCAAACTGGGCAAACAGCGCAACTATCAATTTCCCCGTTTCGCCTTCGATCAGGCCAAGCCCATGAACGTGGACCTTAACGCCCTTCGCCTGAAGATCACGCACCGTGGATTGCACATCGATGGCATCCCGGCCAAGACGATCAACCGCAAACACGTAGAGCGTATCGCCCTTGCGCAGATGGGCTGCACAGGCCGCAAATCCGGGGCGCTGGAGGGCTGGCACCGCACCGCTAACCCCTTCATCGCTCCATTCCCCTTCGAAGGCTTCACCGGCATCAGGCTGCATCGCTGCTCGCTGGGATTCAATGCTCTGCTCCTTGCTGCTCACCCGGTAATAGCTGAACTTGCCTGCTGCCATGACTGCCCCCGTTAGATACTCTCATAAGATGGAGCGAATTCTAACAGTACTATCAGATTGTTTACAAGTGGAGTTTTGAGAGTAGAAAAAGGGGGTTCTAAGACCACTCCCATAACCGACACCTTCTGAGAGTAGGCAACGATTGATGGCGATGGCGTCTGGCGGCGCGTTGATGACCTCTACGGCTGACGCCTCTTCTTTTTCTTCGAAGCTGGCTGGCGGGAGTACCCCCTATCGCGCGTAGGAATGCCTTCGCAAAAAGGGTTAAAGGCCCGACCACGTTGTTGTTGTTGAAGCTTGTGAATGAGAGGACCGCCGCCGGAAACCTCTTATCGACCTATCGAACAAAACCACCGGGGTGTAGGGGCCGGGGGCCTAATCCGATTACGGAGGGCTTGGTTTGAAAAGAGGTCACTAGGGGTGGGGCCGGGATTGGCTGGGGCGTCAAGGCTCTTATCAACTCGCCGGACATATGTATTAACCGATACTCGACCAAACAGACAGTGACCGCTGCAGTGTCGTCTGTTTCGCCGTTGTGGCGTCGCTCTTGAGGTCCGGGTGCTCCATCTTGCCGGCAAAAAAGACAGCTTGCACGAAAAGAGGCGGACACGAGGACTCATCGGACATTGTCAGTCGATTCAAATGCTGCTGGCTACAGGACATACCGAATCGGCCATCAAGCTCGATCTGGAGGTCGGCAGCCTAAAGTTCTGCTTCGGCTTTCCGTAAACGCGCAATGACAGCGCCTAAACGCTCTCCGCGAGCCGCCTGACGGAACAATCCAGGCGCTAACGGCGTTTGCACCCTTGGAAGCCCTCAACCGAACAGATGGGAAACGGATGAAGTATCTCGTACTTGCTGGTCTAGTCGCGGCCCTCGGCGGCTGTGTGTCTGCTCCCGAACTCGACCTAACGAACGTCGACCACGCCTGCTCGCAACGCTGCTCGTCAGAGTATTCAAGGTGCACCACAGGCTTCAAGCTGTTCCCCTTAGTGGAGCAAGCCCACTGCAACGAATCCCTGAAGGTCTGCGTTTCTACCTGTGGGCCTTCGCAACCGGTCTCCGCATCGGCGTCCTCCTCACAGAAGCTGACGGAGCTGAGCGAACTCTACAAACGTGGCCTAATCAACCAGAAGGAATTCGACGCAAAGAAGCAGGACATCCTTAAAGCCTTGTAACAGACGCACCTACGTGTCTCTACATTTCCATTGTTGATTACATGAAAAAACTAGCTGCGTACGCCTTCGTTGGCGCTTTGACCGGCTGTGCCGCGACGATGAGTACGGACGGGGTGCAACAGATTGGTCCCGATCTTTATATGCTTGGCGGCTTAGGGAATTTCACCGATTTTTCCGGCAGCGCAGTCAAAGCCCGCATGTTTCGAGAAGCTTCGTTATTTTGTGCTAATCAAGGTCGCGTTATGTCGCCAGTCGGAAGCACCGGCCAGGATTCCGGTTTAGGAACTTACGCATCCGCCGAAGTCCAGTTCAGATGCATGCGAAGCTGAAACTGCTGAGGTACACAGCTGGGAGACACCTGCTTTCCTTAGAAGGCTCCAGCGAGAAGCCATGCAAGTACCAACCTACGCAACGCGCGATGATTGAGAGCATAGACACTGGGGCGTTTTCTCGTCGATACCGATTTTCAGATTGGCCTAATACGAGTGTTCCGGCAGTGGCTGCGGGCGTGTACGTCATTTGGCATGACGATCACTTCATATATGCTGGAATGTCGGGCAGGGAGATCGAAAAAGCGCACGTTGCGAGGAGGGTGAGATACGGACTTGTCACTCGACTTGAAAGCCACGCGTCTGGACGTTTAAGCGGCGACCAGTTTTGTGTCTACGTCGCCAATCGACTGGTCTTGCCGAGCTTGGGGGTCGACGAGTTGCGGAAATTTGCGTCCGGAGAGAACACCTTGGACCGTTTGACAAAATCTTACATCCGCTGCAACTTTGAATATCAGTTTGCCGTTCTTGGTTCTAGCAAAGAAGCGTATGAATTCGAGATTAAAATGCGATCTGGGTTGATCTTCGGTCTAAAGCCGCTATTGAATCCCGCCTGATCGGACGGTGCGTGCTGTCGCCATCTAATCAGAATAAAGAGTGGGTTGTTATGAGAAAGTTACATGTAAGAACGCTGTTGTGTGCTGTTGCCCTATCGCTGACCGGCTGCATGGCAATGGTTTTTGGTACCGCAGACCAACTGAATAAACTTTCGGTCGGTATGACGCGGCAGGAGGTCATCCAAACATTGGGTGAGCCGAAATCCATTTCTTCCACGGGAGACCTCGAATATTTCCAGTATCGATGGGTGAAAACCGTTATTGCCGCAGACGGAAATTTTCCCGAGGACTATTTCGTTGCGGTTAGAAATGGACGAGTGGTCAGCTACGGTAAGAAAGGCGACTTTGATAGCACAAAGTTGACGACTCAGCGTGTCGAGATCAGTGAGTCCCGACAGGCGGCGGTCTCACGACAGCAAGCTCCTGATCTTTATACAGACCTGATAAAGCTTAAGGCACTTAAGGACGCTGGGATAATCAGCGACGCAGAATTTCAGGCGCAGAAGACAAAGCGGCTACAAATCCAATGACGTCGCATGGTTAGAACGGATAGTTCTCGGCGGCGATATCGGGGCCCCAGGGGACGGACGGAAACGGACTACGAACTTTGGAGCCTGATCGGAACCAACACAAGCTATTTTTTGAACATCGTTTCCCACACTGCACGGATATGACCGTTTCCGCACACCCTCAGGGACAGGCAGAGGGTGGGGCCAGTACCCTAGACCATCACCACCGATCAACAACCCTTGTTGCCTCACAGGGCAGAGCAGGAGGGCGGCGCGTTGGCATCGCTACAGGCTGGAGCTTCGTTTTCTTTTCGATTCGGCTGGCCGATGTACCCCCGGTACACCCCTACGGGACCCACCTTCAAAAACCGAACATTTGGGCCAAGCCCGTTGTTGTTGTTGAGCCGCTGACGAGAGCGGACCGCCCCGGAGATTTTCTCAATCAACTTGTCGAAGGTACCGGGGGATAGGGGGCCGGGGGCCTCAGCCGATTAGGGGGGGCCTCAAATTGAGCTGTAGAAGCCTCTGGGAGGCCGGGGGGCTATCTGGGGGATTGGGAGAAAGAAGACCCGTGCGGGAGTTGTACGGCACGGGCCTTTAAATCCACGCCTAACGAGGGGCAAGGACGTGGAACACACAGCAACGCCACCTGCAATCGTTGTTCCTCATCGCTACCCCCTCGATTCCTCAAGGGGCGGCCTTTCTTTTGGTATTCGTAGGGCCGGTCTATGGCTTAGAACGCTGTAACGCCTCCTGAAGAGCTGCCCATCGCTCCAGCTCATGCCCCAGCAGCAGAAGCACACCAGAGGCTCTTGGCAAGTCCTCGGAGGATAGGGGCCTATTTTCAATCGACATCTGAAGCGTTGCAATCCGCGCTTCGTGTTGGGCTATCTGCTCTTTGATGACTTCGAGGGAAGGTGATGTAGGACTGTCCATTAAGACAGTGTATGCGCTGCGAGGTAGACTAGGGAGCGAGTCTGAAACCTAATCGCTTAACCCGGGAAAAGATTCCCCGGTAATTCCAGGGCTTTCACGACCGGAAGGGGCCTCAGTTTCCTTGAGGGATCGGATGGGTAGGAGCCGAGCCGCTGCTTTTCACCTCGTAAGCGTTCCCTGTCTGCTCGTTTGGTCTTGCAACTCCGCACCAGCATGGCGAAGGATTTGGACGGCTGACGTCAGCGCAAGGGCAGACATGGATACTGCAACGATCAAGTCCGGCCATGCGGACCCTGTTCGGAACACCCCCAACGCAGCCAGTAACACAGCAATGTTTCCGAGCACATCGTTACGGGTGCAGAGCCAAACGCTACGCATATTGCTGTCACCCTCTCTGAACCGGTAAAGCAGCGCCGCCACCGCTCCGTTAGCGAGTAGTGCACAGGTGCCAACGGTGCCCATGGTAGGGACGCTTGGCGTGCTGCCGTTAAACAGGTGCCACGTGGTAAGCCCAAGGACCCAAAGGCCGAATGCGAACATAGAAGCCGCCTTAATCCGGGATGCGTTCGCCCGCACGGTCAGGCTATGGCTGAGTACGAACAGACTGATACCGTAGTTCGCCGCGTCCCCGAGGAAGTCCAGCGAGTCCGCCACCAGCGATGCAGAGTCGCCCCTGAGACCGGTAACTACCTCGACCGCGAACATGCAGAAGTTGATGACCAACGCGATCCACAGCACCCTTCGGTAGGGTCTGTGGTCGGGGCCAGCAGGTTCGTCGCAGTGATGACAGCACTGTCCGGGCATAGCGGATTGCTCCTTCGACAAACTTACAGGAAACACCGGCTGTCTGCCGGTTTCGTTACGGGTCCAAAAAACACCTCATCAGCAACTGATAGCCGCCCGCTGGCTGTACCAACTTCACGATACTTGCTGTACCAACGCTGCATAGATAGTTTCGTTGTCGATAGAGTTGAAAAGCCTAGAAAGCCTTGATAGGCTTTGGTTTAACTGCTCACGGTTGCCTGCCAAAAAGGGACCATAGATGCCTGCCGGGGGGACCATCACGATGCTTCGTCGGCTTGCCGTCCACGAAGCACAGCAGCAACTCCCACACCTTCACGCTTCTTCTTGCGCCCGCTTCGCGCGCCGCGCCTTCGCACGCCCCGAAGCGCCGAAGCCCCGGCGACATGAAACGCGCCCGCCGAATTCCCTCATAATGCGTCGACTCCTCATCGCGCCTCACGGCTCATGCCTGCATGACCGAAATTCAATCCGCCGTGCTCGTCTTCGTGCTGCTGCTCGCCAGTACCGGCATCGGCGTGGTGGTGCGGCCGCTCTTGCCCGAGGAACACAAGGCGCAGGAGACCGTGCAACTGGTGCAACTGGTCGTCGGCATGCTGGTGACGTTCGCGGCGCTCGTGCTCGGCCTTTTGACGGCATCGGCGAAAACGGTTTTCGATACCACCGATAACGACGTGCGCAGCTACGCCGCCGCGATCATCGAACTCGATCACACGATGCGCGACTACGGCGCGGACCTCGACGCCACCCGTGCGCTGCTGCGCGCCTACACCGCGGCGGCCGTCGCGAGCACCTGGCCCGCCGAAGCACCGCCACCCGGCGATTACTATCCGAAAGTCGAAGCGTCGCCGCATGCGAGCGGCAAGCTCGCGAGCCGCGCGCTCGGCGAGATGCTCGAACGCGCCCAACGTCAGGTGCGGCTTTTGGAACCCGCCGACGCCTATCACCACAAGCTCGCCGACGCCGCCGCCACGCGCTTCGAGCAACTCATCGCGCTGCGCTGGAAGCTGATCGAGGAAGCGCACGGCTCCATTTCCTATCCGTTCGACCGGATTCTCGTCGGCTGGCTACTGATCATTTTTCTGTGCTTCGGGCTGATCGCGCCGCGCAACGCGCTGTCCCTTGTGACGATCACGCTCGGCGCGCTGTCGATTGCGTCCGCCGTGCTCGTTATCCTCGATCTCGATACGCCATTTTCCGGACCGATCATGATCCACAGCCAGCCAATGCGCGAAGCGCTCGGCTATCAAAGCCGATGACGTCCTCCACGCTTTATTCCGACTCGCGCATCGTCGCGCTCTACGACGCGCTCAATCCCGCCGGTCCCGATACCGCGTTCTACGCGACGCTGGCCGAATCGGCGGGGCATGTCGTCGATCTCGGCTGCGGCACGGGGCTGCTTGCATGCGAACTGGCGGAGCGCGGGTATCGCGTGACCGGCATCGATCCGTCGCGGGAAATGCTGCGCATCGCGCGGGGCAGGCCGCACGGCGACCGCGTGACGTGGATCGAGGGCGATGCCTCAGCGTTGCCGTTCGTCGGCGCGGCGGACCTGCTCGTGATGACGGGCCACGTCGCGCAGATCTTTCTCGACGATGCCGCGCTGCTCGCGACGCTCATCGCCGCGCGGCGCGCACTGCGGCCCGGCGGGCGGATTGCGTTCGACAGCCGCAACCCGGCCGCGCGGGCGTGGGACGACTGGACGCCGGCGCGTTCGTTGCGACGCGTTCGCGCCGCCGATCGACGCATCGTCGAGGTATGGCAGGAGCGGCATGCAGCGCCCGACCCGGACGCGACGAGCCGCGTCGCGTTCACGACGCACTATCGCTTCAGCGAGAGTGACGAGATAACTAGCGCGCAAAGCGAACTGCGTTTTCGCAGCCGCGACGAACTCGCGGAGCTTCTCACGCAGGCCGGATTTGCGCACATCGACTGGTACGGGGACTGGAATCGCGCGCCGGTGGATGCAACGAGCCGCGAGCTGATCGCGGTGGCGCGCTAGGGAAGGCGTCGCGTTTGCAGCGACGCCATGACATCAGAACTCGACGACGACGAAATCTTCCTTGCCGACGTCGCATTCCGGGCAGCGCCAGTCGGCGGGGATATCGGCGAAACGCGTGCCCGGCGCGATGCCTTCGTTCGGCAGGCCGTCTTGCTCGTTATAGACCCAGCCGCAAATCAGGCACACCCAGCTTTTGTATTCGATGACTTCGCTCACGACAAACTCTTGATCTGAAATGGAAACAGGCCGGCCGCGCCGCGCATGGCGCGCGGTATCCGGCGAGCCGGCATCTTACCCGAATCGGCGGGCGCGTTCCCGATCCGCGACGCGCGGAGCGGTGTATGCTTGGTCGCGGTTTGTGGTTGCCATCGACCAGGAGAATACGATGCTCAAGAACATGCTTTCCGCCGCCGCGCTGTCGGGCGCGCTCGCGCTCACCGCTTTCCCGGGCGCGGCTCTCGCGCAATCGCACGTCAGCTTCGTCGAGCCGAAGGACGGCGCGACCGTCACCAGTCCGGTTCACGTCAAGTTCGCCGTCGAAGGCATGAAGATCGCGCCGGCCGGCACGATGACCGAAGGCACGGGCCATCATCATCTGCTGATCGACAGCGGCCCGCTGCCCAAGGGCACGGTGATTCCGGCCAGCGATACGTCGCTTCACTACGGCAAAGGCCAGACCGAGGCCGACGTGAAGCTGCCGCCCGGCGACCACACGCTGACGATGCAGTTCGGCGACGGCGCGCATCGCTCGTATGGGCCGGAGATGGCGCAGACGATCAAGGTTCACGTGAAGTAGCCGCGAGGCATCGGCCATTCGGCCGATGCGCAGAGAAGCGGCCGGACGCGCCGGTCAACATCGGTACAATGGCCGCTTCCACGGTATCGCCATGACTGGCGTATCGTTCACCGTTCGTTCGCATTCATCCCCATGTCGCTTTATTCCATTACGGACGCACAGCTTGCGTTCGGTCACGTCGCATTGCTGGATCACGCGGATTTCTCGCTCGAAGCGGGCGAGCGCGTGGGACTGATCGGCCGTAACGGCGCGGGCAAGTCGTCGCTGCTGAAAATCGTCGCGGGGCTCGCTGCGCCCGACGATGGTCTCGTCACGCGCCAGAACGAGCTGTCGACCGTCTACGTGCCCCAGGAACCCGAGTTCGATCTCGACGCCTCCGTGTTCGATGTCGTCGCCTCCGGTCTCACCGATGCGCGCTCGCTGCTCGACGAATACGACAGCGTCGCGCATCGCCTCGCGGACACGCCCGAAGGCGCGGAGCACGACGCGCTGCTCGCCCGCATGAACGCGCTGCAGTCCGCGCTCGACACGCGCGACGCCTGGAACTGGCGCACGCGCGTGGCGACGACGCTCGCGCAGATCGGCCTCGACGGCGACGCGCGCGCAGGCTCGCTCTCCGGCGGCATGAGAAAGCGCGTCGCGCTGGCGCGGGCGCTCGTCGTGCAGCCGGACGTGCTGTTGCTGGACGAGCCGACCAACCATCTCGACTTCGAAGGCATCCGCTGGCTGGAGGATTTGCTCGTCACCTTGCGCACCGGCTTGCTCTTCATCACGCACGATCGCGCGTTCCTGGATCGCGTGGCGACGCGCATCGTCGAACTGGATCGCGGACGCCTCTTGTCGTATCCCGGCAATTTCAGCGCGTATCAGATTCGAAAGGCGCAGCAGCTCGAAGTCGAGCAGGTGGAGCAGGCCAAGTTCGACAAGCTGCTCGCGCAGGAAGAAGTGTGGATTCGCAAGGGCGTGGAGGCGCGGCGCACGCGCAGCGTCGGACGCATCGCGCGGCTCGTCGAAATGCGCAACGAACGCGCCGAACGCCGCAACGTGCAGGGCAACGTAAGGCTCGATGTCGGGCAGGGCGAGAAGTCCGGCAAGATCGTCGCGGAACTGACCGATGTGACGAAGCGCTATGGCGAGCGCACCGTCGTGGACAGCTTCACGGCCACCGTGATGCGCGGCGACAAGGTCGGTCTCGTCGGGCCGAACGGCGCGGGCAAGACCACGCTGCTCAAGCTGATTCTCGGCGAACTTCAGCCCGACGAAGGCCGCGTTCGCACTGGCACGAACATCCAGACCGCATATTTCGATCAGATGCGCGCGCAACTCGATCTCGACAAGTCGCTTGCGGACACCATCAGTCCCGGCAGTGAATGGGTCGAAGTGAACGGCGTGAAGAAGCACGTGATGAGCTATCTCGGCGACTTCCTGTTCGCGCCGGAACGCGCGCGCTCGCCGGTGCGGTCGCTGTCGGGCGGCGAGCGCAATCGCCTGCTGCTGGCACGGCTCTTCGCGCGTCCGGCGAACGTGCTCGTGCTCGACGAGCCGACCAACGACCTCGACATTCCCACGCTCGAACTGCTCGAAGAACTGCTCGCGGACTATGACGGCACCGTGCTGCTCGTGAGCCACGACCGCGCGTTTCTCGATAACGTCGTCACTTCGGTGTTCGCGGCGGAAGGCGGCGGCAAGTGGCGCGAGTATGTCGGCGGCTTCTCGGACTGGCAGATTCAGCGCGAACGTTCGGATCGCATCGCGGAGGAGGCGGCGCGGCAAACCGCCCGGGAAGCGCCGAAGGAAGACGCGCCGAAGGACAGTGCAGCGGGGCGCAACGCGCAACGCACGGTGAAGCTGTCGTTCAAGGAACAGCGCGAGCTCGAAGCGCTGCCGGGGCGTATTGCGGAACTGGAGGAGGAGCAGAAGCGCATCGGCGCGCAACTCGAAGACGGCTCGATCTTCGCCACGGACGCGAAGGAAGGGGCGCGGCTGTCCGAGCGTCACGCGGCGATCGAAGACGAACTGCTCGTCGCGCTGGAACGATGGGAAGAGCTGGAAGCAAAGCGCAAGTAAGCCGGGCTTGCACGGCTTCGGGGCCGCCGTCAAGATGGGCGCGGCCCGCGAAAACCGCTATTCTCCTAGCGCGGCGCGGCCCGTGCATGCGACCCAGTCCGTTCACGCCGGCTTCGTCACGCAATCATCGAGCATTCGATCAAGCATTTCCCGGCATCCGGGCAGACGCACAGTGACCTTTCCCGCGCGTTCATCGATGCCGGACCAACGTTCAGCTATGTCCACGAAAAAATCCAGTGCGGCCGAAGCAGTCCCCATGAAGCGCACCATGAGCGCGAAGGCGGCCGGTTACAGCGAAGCATCGATCAAGGTGCTCAAAGGGCTCGAGCCGGTCAAGCAGCGGCCCGGCATGTACACGCGCACCGAGAATCCGCTGCACATCATTCAGGAAGTGATCGACAACGCGTCCGACGAAGCGCTCGGCGGCTTCGCCAAGCAGATCATGGTCACGCTGCATGCGGACAACTCCGTGTCGGTGGAAGACGACGGCCGCGGCATTCCGTTCGGCCTGCATCCCGAGGAAGGCGTGCCGGTCGTCGAGATCGTGTACACGCGCCTCCACGCGGGCGGCAAGTTCGACAAGGCCGCCGGCGGCGCGTACACCTTCTCGGGCGGCTTGCATGGCGTCGGCGTATCGGTGACGAACGCGCTCGCCACACGGCTCGAAGTCACGGTCTGGCGCGACAACAAGGTCGCGCAACTCGCGTTCGCCAACGGCGATGTCATCGAGCAGCTCACCGTGCGCTCCGCAGAACGCGGCGAGAAGAAGACCGGCACGCGCGTGCGCGCCTGGCCGAACCCGAAATATTTCGATTCCCCCAATCTGCCGCTCGGTGAATTGCAGCGGCTCCTGCGCTCGAAGGCGGTGCTGCTGCCGGGCGTCGAAGTGACGCTCGTCATCGAGAAGAGCGGCGAGCGTCAGACGTGGAAGTACGAAGACGGCTTGCGCGGCTATCTGCTGGAAGGCATGGGCGGCGGCGAACTGCTGATTCCGCTCTTCGAAGGCGAACGCTACGCCGAAAGCTCGAAGAACACCGAAGAGACCTTTGCCGAAGGCGAGGGCGCGTCGTGGGTCGTCGCGTGGAGCGAGGAAGGGCCGCTCATGCGTGAATCGTATGTGAACCTGATTCCGACGCCCGCGGGCGGCACCCATGAGTCCGGCTTGCGCGACGGCCTCTTTCAGGCGGTCAAGAACTTCGTCGAAATTCACAACCTCCAGCCGAAGGGCGTGAAGCTGCTTGCGGAAGACGTGTTCGCACGCGTGTCGTTCGTGCTGTCGGCGAAGGTGCTCGATCCGCAGTTCCAGGGGCAGATCAAGGAACGTCTCAATAGCCGCGATGCCGTGAAGCTCGTGTCCTCGTTCTCGCGGCCGGCGCTGGAGTTGTGGCTCAATCAGCACGTCGAATACGGCAAGAAGCTTGCGGAACTCGTGATCCGCCAGGCGCAGGCTCGCACGCGTGCGGGCCAGAAGGTCGAGAAGCGCAAGAGCTCGGGCGTGGCCGTGCTGCCGGGCAAGCTGACCGATTGCGAATCGACGGACATTTCGCGCAACGAACTCTTCCTCGTCGAGGGCGATTCGGCGGGCGGGTCCGCGAAGATGGGCCGCGACAAGGAGTTTCAGGCGATCCTCCCGTTGCGCGGCAAGGTGCTGAACACGTGGGAAACCGAGCGCGACCGGCTGTTCGCGAACAACGAAGTGCATGACATCGCGGTGGCGATCGGCGTCGATCCGCATGGCCCCGACGATCAGATCGACCTGTCGAATCTGCGTTACGGCAAGATCTGCATCCTGTCGGACGCGGACGTCGACGGCGCGCACATTCAGGTGCTGCTGCTCACGCTCTTCTTCAAGCATTTCCCGCAACTGATCGAACGCGGCCATGTGTGCGTCGCACGTCCGCCGCTCTTTCGAGTCGATGCCCCGGCGCGCGGCAAGAAGCCCGCGCAAAAGCTCTATGCGCTCGACGAAGGCGAGCTCGAAGCGATCCTCGACAAGCTGCGCAAGGACGGCGTGCGCGAGACGCAATGGAGCATCAGCCGCTTCAAGGGTCTCGGCGAAATGAGCGCGGAACAGCTCTGGGACACGACGATGAACCCCGACACGCGCCGCCTGCTGCCGGTCGGCCTCGGCGATCTCGGCTTCGATCTCACGGTGTCGCGCATGACGATGCTGATGGGCAAGGGCGAAGCGGCATCGCGCCGAAGCTGGCTCGAAGAGAAGGGCAACGAAGTCGAAGCGGATATCTGACGCTTAACCGACGCAACGCTTCAAGAACGGAAATTCGATGGGAATCACAGACGATCTCTTCGCCGCGCAGACCGCACCGGACGGCGAACAACTGACGCTCGGCGATTACGCCGAACGCGCGTACCTCGACTATGCGGTGAGCGTGGTCAAGGGCCGCGCGCTGCCGGATGTATCGGACGGGCAAAAGCCCGTGCAGCGCCGCATTCTCTACGCGATGAGCGAGATGGGCCTCGCGAGCACCGCGAAGCCGGTCAAGTCGGCGCGCGTGGTCGGCGACGTGCTCGGCAAGTATCACCCGCACGGCGATCAGTCGGCGTACGACGCGCTCGTGCGTCTCGCGCAGGACTTCTCGATGCGCTATCCGCTCATCGACGGGCAAGGCAATTTCGGCTCGCGCGATGGCGACGGCGCCGCCGCCATGCGATACACCGAGGCGCGCCTCACGCCGATCGCGCGCCTCCTGCTCGATGAAATTGATCAGGGCACGGTCGATTTCATGCCGAATTACGACGGCTCGTTCGAAGAGCCGAAGCTCTTGCCCGCGCGCTTGCCGTTTCTGCTGCTGAACGGGGCATCGGGGATCGCGGTCGGCCTCGCGACGGAGATTCCGTCGCACAATCTGCGCGAAGTGGCCACTGCCGCCGTTGCAATGATTCGCGATCCGAAGCTCGGCCATGCGAGCGTGATGGAGAAGCTCAACGGTCCGGACTTTCCGGGCGGCGGGCAGATCATCTCGTCGCAGGCGGAGATTTCCGCTGCATATGAAAGCGGGCGCGGCAGCCTGAAAGTGCGGGCGCGCTGGAAGATCGAAGACCTCGCGCGCGGCCAGTGGCAACTCGTCATCACCGAACTGCCGCCGAATACGTCGGGTCAGAAGGTGCTCGAAGAAATCGAGGAACTGACGAATCCGAAGATCAAGCTCGGCAAGAAGACGCTCACGCCCGACCAGTTGCAGACCAAGCAGACGCTGCTGGGTCTCCTCGACACCGTGCGCGACGAATCCGGCAAGGATGCGCCGGTGCGCCTCGTGTTCGAGCCGAAGTCGAGCCGTATCGATCAGACGGAGTTCGTCAATTCGCTGCTCGCGCATACGAGCCTCGAATCGAATGCGGCGATCAACCTGGTGATGATCGGCGCCGATGGCCGGCCACGGCAGAAGGGCATCGTCGAGATCCTGCACGAGTGGGTCGGCTTCCGCTTCGTGACGGTGACGCGCCGCACGCAGCATCGCTTGAACAAGGTGAACGACCGCATCCATATTCTCGAAGGGCGAATGATCGTCTTCCTGAATATCGATGAAGTCATTCGCATCATCCGCGAAGCCGAGGAGCCGAAGCAGGCGCTGATCGCGCGCTTCAAACTGTCGGACCGGCAGGCCGAGGACATTCTCGAAATCCGTTTGCGCCAGTTGGCGCGGCTCGAAGCGATCAAGATCGAGCAGGAGCTTTCGGAGTTGCGCGACGAGAAGACCAAGCTCGAAGAGTTGCTCAACAGCGATGCGGCGATGAAGCGGCTGCTCATCAAGGAGATCGAAGCCGATGCGAAGCAGTACGGCGATAACCGGCGCACGCTGATTCAGCAGGCGACGCGCGCGACGTTCGAAGCGCGTGTCGTCGATGAGCCGGTGACGGTGGTCGTATCGCAACGGGGCTGGGTGCGCGCGCTGAAGGGACACGGGCTCGATCCCGCGGGCTTCACGTTCAAGGCCGGCGACAGCCTCTACGCGGCATTTCAGGCGCGCACGCCGGATACCCTCGTCGCGTGGGGCAGCAATGGGCGCGTGTACTCGGTGCCGGTTGCGGCGCTGCCGGGCGGGCGTGGCGATGGCGTGCCGGTGACGTCGCTGATCGAACTGGGATCGGGGACGCATCTGCTGCATTACTTTGCGGCATCGGCGGATCAGCCGTTGTTGCTGGCATCGAGCAATGGCTTTGGCTTCATCGCGAAGATCGGCGACATGGTGAGCCGCGTGAAGGCGGGCAAGGCGTTCATGACGATCGACGAGGGCGCGACGCCGCTCGCGCCGATGCCGGTCGTGCCGGGCGCGACTCATGTCGCGTGTTTGTCGAGCATGGGCCGCCTGCTGGTGTTCGGCATGGACGAAATGAAGACGCTGTCGGGCGGCGGACGCGGCGTCACGCTGATGGCGCTCGATCCCAAGGAAACGCTGCGCCAGGCGCTGGCGATCGATTCGCGCGGCGTCGTGCTGACGGGTACGGGACGCGGGGGCAAGGTGAGGGACGAGAAGCTTGCGGGGTCGCAGTTGCAACTGCATATTGGCAAGCGGGCGAGAAAGGGACGCGTGCCGGATACGACGTTGAAGGTCAGTGAGATGCGGCCGGTATTTGAGGGGTAGGGGTTTGCGGTCGAGGAAGCGCCTCGCAGCGGGAGTTGCGAGGCGTTTTTTTTGGGTTCGATGCGGCGGTTCAGTCGCGGAATAGGGACGTGCCGTGGTAATCGTCAGCGAGAAGCGCAGCGCGGGCAAATATGTCACGCCCGGTCACGTCTCTCATCCTTCGGTTTCCTTATTGATTACTGAATGGATTCGACCAGCGATTGAAACGTACCCGTTTTGCTCCCCGCCATCGGAAAAAGCTCAAAACCGGAGCGCGCGGTAGTCTGCCCGACACGGTCGCAGGTGCTGCGCATAGGGCGGGTTTCTTATCGGCCGCCTCCATTTCACCGGAGGTCCAAAGAGCCGCGCCCCGCCGACCGAACGCCTTCTTCACATCCGCAATCACATTCCCCAGGAACTGACGGCCCGCACCCTAGTCGAACGCCCAACCTTCATCCGTCACATCGATTCCCCGGAACTGCCATGACCAAAGCCATCGAAGCCGCGCTTTACCTTCACCTGCTCGGCGTGGCCGTGTGGATAGGCGGGATGGTCTTCGCGCATTTCTGCCTGCGTCCCGCGCTCGGCGATCTTGCGCCGCAGCTGCGCCTGCCGCTTTGGGAAGCCGTGTTCGCGCGCTTCTTCAACTGGGTCGCGGGCGCGGTCATCGTCATCCTGCTCACCGGCGGCTTCCTGCTCGCGCAATTCGGCGGCGGTCACGCGGCCTGGCCGCTTCACGCGATGGCGGGCCTCGGCATCGTGATGATGCTGATCTTCGGGCACATCCGCTTCGGGGTGTTTCCGCGCATCCGCCGCGCAGTGCAGGCGCAGAACTGGCCCGATGGCGCACGCGCCGTCGGCACCGTCCGGCGGCTGGTCGTCGTCAATCTCGTGTTGGGGATCGTCACGATCGGCACAGCGGTCATGTCCCGCGGCTTCTGAGCGCAGCCGCGACAGACGCCGATCAGCCGCCGCGCTCGTCGCTGAGCGCGGGATGTTTGCGCCCGCGCGCCGTCCGTCCGACCGGCCAGCCGCAGACGCCGAAGCGGTCGAGCAGGGCCTGCACGCCATCGGCGGGAACCGGGCGGGAGAACAGGAAGCCTTGCGCTTCCACCGGCCCGAGCGCCGCCAGCCACGCGATCTGCTCTTCGCGCTCCGTGCCCTCGACGACGACCGTCAGCCCGAGCGAGCGCGCGAGATTCACGATCGCCGATACCATCACGCAGACGCTGCGGTCTTCGGGAATCGCCTGGATGAACGAGCGGTCGACCTTCAGCGTATCGACCGAAAAGCGGTTCAGATACGACAGTGACGAATATCCGGTGCCGAAATCGTCGAGCGCGATGCGCACGCCCAGCCGCTTCAGCGCAGCGATCTTCTCCTCCACCAGCTCCGGATATTCGACCATCACGGTCTCGGTGATCTCGAGTTCGAGCTTGTCGGGCGGAATGCCGCTCGACGTGATCGCGCGCGCGACCGTCTCCAGCAGATCGCCGCGCCAGAACTGCACCGCCGATATGTTCACCGCGAGCGACAGCCCCGAATAACCCTCGCGCTGCCATTGGGCGAGTTGCGCGCACGCGGTGTGAATCACGAAATCGCCGACCGCAACGATCAGCCCCGTCGATTCCGCCACCGGAATGAACTCGATGGCCGGTATCAGTCCGTGCTGCGGATGGTTCCAGCGCACGAGCGCCTCGAACCCGGTGATGCAGCGGCGCGCCAGATCGATCTTCGGCTGATACACGAGGAACAGCTGCTCCTCCGTCAGCGCGACGCGCAGTTGCTGCTCCCACTTCATCAGGTGATCCGCGCGATGCGACAACTGCGGCGAATAGAACTGATAGCAGTTCTTGCCCGCGTCCTTCGCGCTGTACATCGCGAGGTCCGCTTTCTTCAGCAGGTCGATTTCACTTTCGTTCGACACGGAAAACAGCGCAATGCCGATGCTCGCATGCAGCACGAATGCGCTGCCGCGCACGTCGAAGGGCGTCGCGAACATCGTTGCGATGTCGTTGGCGAGGGTGACGGCGCGCTGCTCGACATCGTCGCCCTTGACGACGACCACGAACTCGTCACCGCCGATCCGCGACAAGGTCCCGCTGCTGCCCACCGTCTCCGCGAGGCGCGAGGCGGTCATCTGCAGCACGATGTCGCCGGCGTTGTGGCCGAGCGTGTCGTTGACGGTCTTGAAGTTGTCGAGGTCGATGAACAGCAGCGCGAGCCGCCCGATGTTCTCGGTCTGCGCCACGTCGTGCCGCAACGCGCGCAGCGTCGAATAACGGTTGCGCAGGCCGGTGAGCAAGTCGTATTCGACGAGATGCGTCATCTCGCGTTCGCGGCCGAGCAGCTTGCCGATCAGGCCCGTTGCCACCGCGAAGAAGCCGAGCATCGCGAGCGAAATGAAGCTCGCCATCAGCAGATAGACGTTGCGCGTGTGGTGATAGTCGGCGAACTCCTCGCGCTCCGACAACCCGACGAGCACGCCGAGCGGATAGCCGTCGATATGCCGGTACGACACGATGCGCTTCACGTGGTCGATCGGATCGACGTAAATGCCCGACGCGTGGCCCGAAGTGGGGTAGACGCCGCTCGCGCTGAATTCCGCCTGAGCGGGCGCCGCGTCGCTCCGCGTGCTCCCTTTCGTAACGGCGCCGGGCGACCGACTTTCGGTCAGCGTGCCGCCCGCGCTGCGGGCGAGCACCGCGCCGTTGTCCGACACGACGGCGATCACGCCTTCGCGCCCGATGGACGCGACGTTGTAGAAGTCGTTGGTGAAGTAAGTCGGATCTTCGGAGACCACGACGACGCCCGCGAACGAACCGTCCGGATGATTGAGCCGCCGCGTGATCTGCAGCGTCCATTTGCCGGAGAGGCGTCCGTGCACCGGGCGGCTGATATAGAGCAGGTCGTCGTTGGAATGCACGTGCACCCTGAAGTGCTCGCGATCCGACAAGTCGATCGGCTTCGGCCGCCGGTCCGACGTATTCGCGACCAGCTTGCCGTTCGCGCCGATCAGCGAGACCTGCACGAGCGTATCGCTTTGCACGACGCCTTTGTCGACGGTGGCGGCGAGATCGAAGTCGCCCGGCGATTTCTCGTATTCGTACTTGACGAACCGCGTGATCTGATCGACCTGATGGATCGCCTTGATGGTGTGCTGTTCGAGCGCCGAAGAAAGTATGGCGGCGGAGGCCGTCGACTCATGCGTGGTCGCGTCCCGCTCGACCGACAGCCGCGCGAAGATCACCGCCCACAGCAAGCCGAGCACGAGCGTGCCGAGCACCGGAATCGCGAGCAGCGCGCGGCGCCGCCGGATGGCCGGGGCGCTCGCGCGGGAATCGGTTGCTGCGTGGGAGCGCGCACGCTTCATAAAGCGCCTGAAGTAAAAACGCCGCACGGCGCCCGCCGTGCCGGCGACCGCGCGAAATGTAAAGGGTGATGCATGTGCTGAGGCGTTCCCCGAAACGGATCAATCGAGCGTAGTCTGCGCGCCTTGGGACCGGGAAACCTGATGCCGCGCCCATCCGGCTGGCGCGCTCGCGGGATTGCGTTCGGGTGATGACGCCTTGATTGTGCCGGTGGCGATTCATACCGATCGCCGCCCGCCGCGCTTGTCATCCGGTCCCCAATGTTCGGATAGTACTGAAGGCGCACCAATTAAGGAAGGGCAACGGCGCGGCGTCGGGGTTTACGCCCTGCGCACGCAGGTCATTGTTTCAGAAGCGGAAAGTACCGTCGACGACCGTCACGGAATCGCCGCCGATCCACACCGGCGCCCCGTTCGCGCGATCGTCGTAGGCGATGCTGACCCGACCATCGCGACCGAGCGCCGTGCCCTGACGCACGGTGTAGGCATCGCCGGGGCGCTTGCCTTGCGCCGTCAGGAGCATGGCCAGCGCCGCATTCGCGCTGCCGGTGACCGGATCCTCGATGTTCTCCGCGCCGAGCAGCAACGTGCGCAGTTCGAACGTCGCGGGCGCGCCGCCGTCGTGCGGACCGTAGACGACGATCCCATGCGTGCCCACTTCCGCGACGAGCGCGGTGAGCGCCTGCCGCGCGGCGGGCGACAGCGTCATCGCAAGGCATTGCGCCGCGTCCGCCAAGCGGATGAGGAGCCACGGCACGCCATTGTCGACCGCGCAAGGCGGCGCGCTGAAATCGATGGCGACGGGCGCGACCGCATCGGCGAGACGCTTTTGCTGATCGTCGTCGAGCGGCGCGATGCGTGCGGGCGGCGCGGCGAACGCCCATTGCGCGTCGGCACGCTTCGCGAGCGTCACCAGCCCGACGCCGCACTCCTGCACGAGCGTGCCCGGTGTCTTCGGCGCATAACCGCTTTCGAGCAGCGCGTGCGCCGTGCCGAGCGTCGGATGCCCGGCGAAAGGAAGCTCCGTCGCCGTCGTGAAGATGCGCACGCGATAGTCGGCGCGCGGATCGGTCGGGCGCAGGATGAAGGTCGTCTCCGACAGATTCGTCCAGCGCGCGATGGCCTGCATGCGCTCGGTCGTGAGGTCGTCGGCGTCGAAGATCACGGCGAGCGGGTTGCCTCTGAACGGAACGGACGTGAAGACATCGACCTGCTTGAAGCGGACGGTGCGAGTGGATAGGGTCATGCGCAAGAAAGGGACGGGTCAAAAAAAACCCGACGCGCGGACACGTCGGGTTTCGCTGGAATCGATGCCGCGGCGCTCAGCCCACTTCGGCGATCAGCTCGATTTCGACGCACGCGCCAAGCGGAATCTGCGCGACGCCGAATGCGGAGCGCGCGTGCTTGCCGGCATCGCCGAAGACTTCCGCGATCAGCTCCGATGCGCCATTCGTCACGATGTGCTGCTCGGTGAAATCGGGCGTCGAGTTCACGAGGCTCATCACTTTCACGACGCGCTTCACGCGGTTCAGGTCGCCCGTGTGTGCATGCAGCGTCGCGATCAGGTCGATGGCCACGCTGCGCGCGGCGGCCTTGCCTTCCTCGGTCGCGATGTCCGCGCCGAGCTTGCCCGCGTGCACCTTGCCGTCCTTCTTCGCGATATGCCCCGACAGATACACGGTGTTGCCGCTTTGCGCGCTCATCACGTAGGCGGCGGCCGGCGCGCCCGCGACGGGCAATTCGATGCCGAGTTCCTTCAGCTTGTCATACACGTTCGATGCCATCGTTGCTCCTTGATTGCGTTGCAGAGATTCAGAGGCTCGCGCGAATCAGCGCGCCGAGCTTCGCGACGCCTTCGTCGATCGTCGCGGGCGGCACCGTGACGAAGGAGAGGCGCATCGTGTTGTGTTCGGCCTGGTTCGCGAAGAAGGGGCCGCCCGGCACGAAGGCCACGTTCTGCGCGATGGATTGCTCCAGCAGCTTCATCGAATCGATTTGCTGCGGCAGCTTGACCCACACGAACATGCCGCCTTCCGGCCGGTTCCATTCGACGCCCGCCGGCATGTGACGTTCCAGCGCCGCGAGCATCGCCGCGCATTGATCGCGATACAGCGCGCGGATGGTCGGCACGTGCTCGTCGAGAAAGCCGTCCTTCACGACTTCATGCACGATGCGCTGCGTGATGCTCGGGGTGTGCAGGTCGGTGGCCTGCTTCGCCTGCACGAGCTTGAAGTGCAATTCCTCGGGCGCGATGATGTAGCCCACGCGCAAGCCCGGCGCGAGCACCTTCGAGAACGAGCCGAGATGCACGATGTGATCGGGCGCCATCGAGAGCAGCGTCGGAAGCGGGGCGCCGGCGTAGTCGAGCGCGCCGTAGGGATCGTCTTCGATGACGGGGAACGCGGCTTTCCTTGCGAACGCGGCGAGTGCGCGGCGGCGTTCGAGCGGCAGGCGGCGGCCCGTCGGATTCTGGAAATTCGGCTGCGCGTACAGCAGGCGCGCGTTCGCGACGAGCGCGGCATCGAGCCGTTCGGGAATCAGGCCGGATTCGTCCGTCGGTACCTGCACGTAGGTGGGCTCGAACATCGAGAACGATTGCAGCGCGCCAAGATAGGTCGGCGTTTCGACGAGGACACGGCTGCCCGGATCGACGAGCACCTTGCCGAGCAGATCGAGCGCCTGCTGGGAGCCGGTCGTGATGAGCACTTGCGTCGGGCGGATGGTCGCGCCGTTCACCGAATAGCGCGCGGCCACCCATTCGCGCAGCGGCATGAAGCCTTCGGTCGCGCTGTACTGAAGCGCGGCCGCCGGTTGATCGCGCAGGATGCGCTCGGACGCGTGGCGCATCTGCTCGACGGGAAACGTCGCCGGCGAGGGCAGCCCGCCCGCGAAAGAAATGACTTCGGGCCGTTCCGTGACCTTGAGGATTTCACGAATCGCCGAACTGGTGAGCTTGCGGGCGCGTTCGGAAAGTTGCCACGGCGTGGCGCGGAGATCGGCTTGATTCATGAAGTGCCTCGGTTGTCTCTGGGTTTGGTTCTGGGTATCGCGTGACGAGGGACGCGCAAACAACGATTATCGCCCGGGCGCGTCACTGCGTCACTTGGCGTGGCGAGCGGCCGTCACCGGATGCGCTGCCGGCGTCGCGGCCACCGCCGGCGCGGCGCGCACCGCCGTCTTGCGGCCGAGCACGACGGTCACGATGACGGCCGCCGCATACAGCCACGTCGACGCGCTCACGTGCTCGCCGAAGAAGAGCGCGGAGAGCGCCATTGTGAAGAAGATCTGCAGCAGTTGCACCTGGCCGACGCGGGCGATGCCGCCCATCGCGAGGCCCGCATACCACGCGAAGAAACCGATGAACTGCGAGAAGAGCGTCACGTAGCCGAACGCGAGCCAGGTGCGCAGCGCGAGCGGCTCCGGATGCGCCGCATGATGCGCCCACGCGAGCCAGCCGACCGGCAGCAGCAGAAACGGCGCGGACAGCACGAGCGCCCAGCAGATGACCTGCCAGCCGCCCATCTGACGCGCGAGCCGCGCGCCTTCCGCATAACCGAGGGCGCCGATGCCGACCGCGACGAGCATCAGCAGGTCGCCCGCCTGAAGACCGCCGCCGCCCGCCTGCAACGCGAACGCGACGACGATCGCGCTGCCCGCCACCGCGCTCGCCCAGAATGCCTTCGACGGCCGTTCGTGCGAAAGCCACGCCGCGTAGATCGCGACGCACAGCGGCTGCAGGCCGTTGACGACCGCGCCGTGCGAGGCGGGGACGGTTTTCATCGCCCAGGCGGAAAACACCGGGAACGCGATGATCACGCCCAGCGCGACGACGCCGAGGCTCTTGACCTGCGGCCACGTCGGCAGCTTTTCGCGACGCCACGCGAGCAGCAGCGCGGCCGGAATCGCCGCGACGAGCGCACGCCCGAGGCCGTTCAAAAGCGGATGCACTTCCTGCACGACGATGCGCGTCATCGGCAGCGTCAGGCTGAAAATGACGACGCCGATCAGGCCAAGCAGCATGCCTTCGGTTTCGCGGGTCTTCATGATGCGGCGTCTCCTTTTTTTATTGCAGCGCGCCGGGCGCTCAGTCGGGTGTGTCGTGTGAAAGCGGCAGTTCGGGTTCCGCCTGCGCATCCTCGATTTTCTTGCTCTTGACGCGGCGGCGCTTGGCGACGTCCTGCTGCGCGCGCCGCGCGGCTTCTGCGGCTTCCGCCGCTTCGCCGAGCGTCAGCGTCGAGCCGTCCGGCAGTTCGAATTCCGCGACGAGCACCGGCGCGCCCGCCGTCGATTCGACGCGCATCAGATGCGACGCCCCGAGCCACGCAAGCTGCTCCGCGATGACATCCGCGTTCGGATGGAAGCCCGTCAGTGCGCGCAGCGCAATGCCGGTGGCGGGAAGCGCATCGCCCGGATGGCGCGGCGTGTCCCACTGAATCAGCGACGGCAGCACGCCATCGCCGGCGGCCCGCCATGCGGGGAATGCCCCGTCGTCGGGAACGGTGAGGTTCCAAGTATTGCCGCCGCGCGACATCGCCACGACCGGCGCGATGCGCTCCGGATACTGCTCGCGCCAGCGCGTGAGCGACTTCGGCCGGTCCACGCGCGCGACCCAGTGCACGAGTTGCGGGCCGCTCGCGAGGCGTTCCTGCATCGCGGGATCGTCGAGCGCGAAAAGGCGAGGACGAGGCGCTTCGCGCGGCGCGGCGGCCGGATCGGCGGCGATCACTTCGACGTATGCGCCGCCCCACAGGCCAAGCAGCCGATTGTGCGTGCCCATCACCGGATGCGCGCCGCCGGGCTCCGACTCGATGCCGAACTTCGCGGCGACGAACTGCGCGCCTTCGTCCAGCGTGCGCGCGGCGATCACGAGATGGTCGAGTGTCAAAGGATGAGCGGTCATGGTCAACGGATGGAGCGAAATCGGGGCGTTAGCATAACCGTTCGCCAACCGGGGCGAGAAGCGTTGCCGGCGGTCGCCGGAACAGAAAATGTAACGGTACTGACCAGAACAGTAACGGTACAATCGGCCAGATTGGATTCGGTACAGTTCGTCAGCCGATGGCGCCTCTGCACCGCTCATCCGGAACCCGCGAGGAACCGCCATGTCCGTCCCGCTCGATCTCATTCCCGCCCCGCACGACGCCACGCAACTCACGCTCGTCGATCAACTGGTTCAATGGGGCCGGCGGCGTATCGACGAACGCGTGTTTCGCCCCGGCATGCGCATGCCGTCGATCCGCAAGCTCGCCGTCGACAAGGGCGTGTCGCGCTTCACCGTCGTCGAGGCTTATGAGCGGCTCGTCGCGCACGGCTATCTCGACTCGCGGCGCGGCTCGGGCTTTTACGTGCGCGACCGTATCGTGTCGGCGTCGCCGGCGGCGGGCGTGGCGGCGCAGAGCGAGCCGGTGCAGAGCGCCATCGACGTCGTCTGGCTGCTGCGCAACATGCTGCATACGGCGAGTCCCGAAAAGGGACCGGGCCTCGGCTACCTGCCGGGCCGCTGGCTGGACGGCGAACTCATCACGAATGCGCTGCGCTCGATGAGCCGGCTTTCCGGCGCGCAGATGCTCGGCTTCGGCACGCCGCAAGGATTTTTGCCGTTGCGCCAGCAATTGCAGACGCGGCTCGCGGAACTGGAGATCGGCGCGTCGGAGCAGCAGCTCGTGCTCGTGTCGGGCATCACGCAGGCCATCGACCTGATCGCGCGGCTCTACGTGAAGCCGGGCGACGCGGTGATCGTCGGCGATCCCGCGTGGTTTCAGATGTTCGGGCGCTTCGCGTCGCAGGGCGCGCGGCTCGTCGGCATGCCGTACACGCCCGATGGCCCCGATCTCGACGCGCTCGAAACGCTCGTCGCGACGTGGCGGCCGAAGATGCTCATCATCAATTCGGTGCTGCACAATCCGACCGGTACGTCGCTGACGGCCGCGCAGGCGTTCCGCATCCTGCAACTTGCGCAGCAATACGATTTCATCGTCGTGGAGGACGATGTCTACGGCGATCTTTGCCCGACGGGCTATCCCGCGACGCGCCTCGCATCGCTCGATCAACTGAAGCGCGTGATCTTTCTCGGCAGTTTCTCGAAGACGCTGGCGGCGAATCTCCGCGTGGGCTATATCGCGGCATCGGCGGACGTGGCGAAGGCGCTCGCCGACCAGAAGATGCTCGTCGGCATGACGAGTCCGGAGCTGAACGAGCGCGTCGTCTACAAGGTGCTGACCGAGGGGCATTACCGGCGGCACGTCGAACGCTTGCGCGTGCGGCTCGACGGCGTGCGCGACAAGACCGCGCGCATGCTGGAAAAGACCGGCCTCAGGCTGTTTACGACGCCCGACGCGGGCATGTTCTTATGGGCCGATGCCGGCGTCGATTCCGAAGGCCTCGCGGCGGCGGGTCACGAAGCCGGCTTTCTGCTGACGCCCGGCAGCCTGTTTTCACCGCAGCAGTCGCCGACGACGTGGATGCGCTTCAATATCGCCAATTGCGGCGATCCGGCGCTGCCCGCGCTCATCGTGAGCCATCTGGAGAAAGTCGCGCGCCGCGGCGTTTCGGCAGATGACGGCGATCGGACGGCGCGTCGATGAAATACGCGAGCACGGTTTCATAGAGCGCGAGCGCATCGGGCGTGTGGCGGTAACGCTGTTCGTACAGCCGGCTCTGGGCGTCGCAAAAACGCAGCGCGAAGTAGTCCGCGAGCAGGTTGCCTTGCGCTTCCATGTTGTAGTCGGACAGGCGCTTGCCCGCGCCGAGCGTATAGCCGTAATTCAGCCCGATGCGGATCGCCCCGCGGGTGCGCACCCAATAGCCAAGCTGAAACTGCCAGACGTGCGTCATCTCGTGGATGAACCACATCTGATCGGAGATGCCGCAGGCGGCGAAATCATCCTGATGGCAGGCCGGCGGGAAATAGAGGCTGCCGTTCGGGGCCATCGCGGTGTGCGCGGGCTGCAGCCCGAACGGCAGATACGGCCGCGCGTGGACGCGGACGGTCGAATAGTCGATCGCATCGCGGAAGACGAGGCGCGCGATCGCGATTTCGTTCGGCGTCAGCAGACGGGCGCGTCGGTCGGGCGGGTGCGGCGCAAGCATATCGGTCGGGTTGATGATTCGGGATGCGCATCTTAGCGAAGCGCATCGGCATCGGCTCTTGAAAAGGTTTGAACCGCCCTCATATCGGACAAATTCGCCGGGCAGCGCTACGTGAAGCCCGGCGGCGTGACAGCATTGACGACACCCAACTTAGAGGACCCGACCATGGCGCAAGAAACCATGAGCTTTCAGGCGGAAGTGAAGCAGCTTCTGCACCTGATGATTCATTCGCTGTACAGCAACAAGGAAATTTTCCTGCGCGAGCTGATTTCGAACGCGTCCGACGCCGCCGACAAGCTGCGCTTCGAGGCCATCGAGAACAGCGCGCTGTACGAAAACGATCCCGAACTGCGTATCCGCATTGCGTTCGACAAGGCCGCGCGCACCGTCACCATCGACGACAACGGCATCGGCATGAGCCGCGACGAGGCCATTTCGCATCTCGGCACCATCGCGCGTTCGGGCACGAAGGAATTTTTCTCGAAGCTTTCGGGCGACCAGCAGAAAGATGCTGCGCTGATCGGTCAGTTCGGCGTGGGTTTTTACTCCGGCTTCATCGTCGCGGACAAGATCACGGTCGAGACGCGCCGTGCCGGTCTGCCGGCGAGCCAGGGCGTGCGCTGGACGAGCGCGGGCGAGGGCGACTTCGAGATCGAGGACATCGAGCGCGCGCAACGCGGCACGACCATCACGCTGCATCTGCGCGCGGACGAGGACGAACTGCTGTCGTCGTATCGCCTGAAGTCGATCATCCAGAAGTATTCGGACCACGTCGCGCTGCCCATTCTGATGAAGAAGGAAGAATGGGACGCCGAGAAGAGCGAGATGGTCGAGAAGGACGAGGACGAGACCGTCAATCAGGCGAGCGCGCTGTGGACGCGCCCGAAGAACGACATCACGGACGAACAGTACAAGCAGTTCTATCAGCACATCTCGCACGATCACGACGAACCGCTCGCGTGGACGCATAACCGCGTGGAAGGCCGCAGCGAGTACACGCAACTGCTGTATGTGCCGAAGCATGCGCCGTTCGATCTGTGGAACCGCGAGCACCGCGGCGGCCTCAAGCTGTACGTGAAGCGCGTCTTCATCATGGACGATGCCGAGCAGTTGCTGCCGGCGTATCTGCGGTTCGTGAAGGGCGTGGTCGATTCCGCCGATCTGCCGCTCAACGTCTCGCGCGAAATTCTGCAGGAAAGCCGCGACGTAAAGGCGATTCGCGAAGGCGTGACCAAGCGCGTGCTGTCGATGCTGGAAGAGATCGCGACTTCGTCCGCCGAAGCGACGGAAGAGGCTGACAAGCAGAAGTATCAGACCTTCTGGAACGAGTTCGGTCAGGTGCTGAAGGAAGGCATCGGCGAGGACTTCAGCAATCGCGAACGCATCGCGAAGCTGGTGCGCTTTGCATCGACGCATAACGACAGCGACGCGCAGAACGTATCGCTCGCCGATTACGTCTCGCGCATGAAGCCCGAGCAGACGAAGATCTACTACGTCACCGCCGACAACTGGCAGGCCGCGAAGAACAGTCCGCATCTGGAAGTGTTCCGCAAGAAGGGCGTCGAAGTGCTGCTGATGACGGATCGCGTCGACGAGTGGATGCTGTCGTTCCTGAACGAGTTCGACGGCAAGCCGCTGGCGAGCGTCGCACGCGGCGATCTCGACCTCGGCGCGCTCAACGACGAAGAGAAGCAGCAGCAGGAGAAGATCGGCGAGGACATGAAGCCGCTCGTCGAGAAGATGAAGGAAGCGCTCGAAGGCAAGGCGAAGGACGTGCGGCTTACGTTCCGCCTGACGGATTCGCCGAGTTGCCTGGTCGCCGACGAGGGCGACATGAGCGGTTACTTGCAGCGCATGTTGAAGGCGGCCGGGCAGAAGGCGCCGCAGGCGGAGCCGATCCTGGAGGTGAACCCGGATCATCCGCTGGTGAAGGCGCTCAAGGCCGACGACGCGAACTTCAGCGACTGGTGCCATCTGCTATTCGATCAGGCGATGCTGGCAGAGGGCGGAGTGCTCGAAGATCCGGCTAGCTTCGTGAAGCGGACGAACGCGTTGTTGCTGGCGCGTTGAGCCGCTAGCGGGTGAGTTTATTGGGGAACGCGCCGCCGGGAGACCGGCGGCGCGTTTTTATTTGCTCGTGCGGTCCTTGTTGGACTGAGCGAGCACTGATGCGGCGAGTGTCTTCGTCTCTTGCGAGTATTTGTTGCTGTGAAGCACTTCGCTTGCCTTATGCTCCATGTTGCCGCTGGTCTGCTTGGCCGAATGCGATTGGGCAAGCGCCGACGCGGCAAGGCTCTTCGCGGTGCGGAAGCCTCCCGGTCATGCAGCGTTTTGCTGGCAAGGTGAGCGACTTTCTTCGATGTCTGCTTCGTGTTGTTCGTCATTGACGTTCCTCGTTGTGTCTCTTGGATAGCCGGCGTCGAACACTGCGCGGCTTCCACAGTCTCGTGCGCGAAGTCGCTAGTCACCATACGATTTTTCCGAATCGCGACCCGGTCCTATAATGGCCGCCATGTCGATCCCCAACGATCCCGCTGACCACCACTGGCGCGCCACACCGCTCCCGTCCTTCAGCGCCCATCAGAAGGACTGGCTAACGCGCACCGGCTCTCTCACCGCCCACTTGCATACGCTCGGCGCGGTCACCGTCGATGTCACACGCGAAGCCGTCGATACATCCTGGCAGGACGAATGGCGCGCACTCGGCGTCACGCCTCGAACGCCGGTCTGGACACGCGAAGTGGTGCTAAAGGTCGATGGCGTCCCGTTCGTCGTCGCGCACAGCATCGTCGCGCTGTCGGATAGCAACGGCGTGTGGCAGTCGATGCGCCGTCTTCGCACCCGCCCGCTCGCTGAACTGCTCTATAGCGACAGCAGCGTGTCACGCTCGATCCTCGTGAGCCGCGTGCTGACCGCCCGGCATCCGCTCCATCGGCTCGCGATCAGTCAAGCCGATGCGAGCCACGCACTCGCCGCGCGCCGATCCATTTTCGTGCGTCACGGCGCCCCGCTGATGGTCACCGAATGCATGCTTGATGCGCTCTGGCGGAAGCTCGCCGCATCGCATGACGAGCCGCATCATCGCGAACATGCGCGTGCTTTGGAACATCTCGCGTCGCATGCAAAGCGCGCCGTGCGTGAGGAAGCGAGATGAAGCTCACGGGCTTTCCACCGATCGGCGGCCACGCGACGCACACGCTCATCCTCGGCAGTTTCCCCGGCGTCGCATCGCTCGCGGCGACGCAGTATTACGCGCATCCGCGCAATCAGTTCTGGCGGCTCGTCGGCGCGGCCATCGACGAACCGCTGCACGAACTCGCCTATGAAGATCGGCTCGCGCGCCTGACCGGGCACGGAATCGGCCTGTGGGACGTGCTCGCCGCGTGCGATCGCGAAGGCAGTCTCGACAGCGCCATCCGCAACGCCTCCCCGAACGACTTTGCCGCGTTCCACGAGCGCTTCCCGGTGCTGCGCAAGGTGTGCTTCAACGGCAAGACATCGGGCAAGTTCGCGCCGGTGATCGCCGCGGCAGGTTACGCGACGCTCGTGTTGCCGTCGTCGAGTCCGGCCAATGCTATCCTCTCGTTCGACCAAAAATTGCGCATCTGGCGCGACATCCTCACCCATGACGAATCTGATCAAGCGCGCGTCCGCTGAAGCCCGCGCGTTCGGCCGCAAGAAAGAAAGCGGCAAGCAAGCCCGCCGTAACAAGCAAGACGACGATGACCTCGCCAACGCACCGCGCATCGACGCGCCGCGCAAGCCGCGCTTCGCGCCGGTCACGTTCTCGGAAGAGGGCGGCGTGCGCTTCCTGCACTTCGGCACCGAATGGGTTCAGGGCGCCATGCGCCTGAGAAAGCCCGATCACATCGAACTCGAATACGCGCAGCAGATGATGGCGTGGCTGCTGTTCATCGAAACGCCCGAACGCATCGTGCAACTGGGTCTCGGCGCGGCGGCGCTCACGAAGTTCTGTTATCGCTTTCTTAAGCGCGCGAAGGTGGAAGCGGTCGAATTGAATCCGGCCGTCGTCATCGCGGCGCGCGCGATGTTCGAACTGCCGTACGACGATGCGCGCCTCACCGTCACCGAGCGCGATGCGTGGGAGTTCGTCAACGACCGCGCGAATCACGGCACGATCGGCGCCCTGCAGATCGACATTTACGACGCTACCGCACGCGGTCCGGTGCTCGACAGCGTGTCGTTCTATCGCGCGTGCAAGGCGTGTCTCACGCCGGAAGCGGGCGTCGTGACCATCAACCTGTTCGGCGATCATCCGAGCTTCGTGCGCAACATGCGTCATCTGAACGAGGCGTTCGATCGTCGCGTGATCGCGTTGCCCGAAGTGCACGACGGCAATCGTGTCGCGCTCGCGTTCGCCGGCCCCGCGCTCGACGTGCCGTTGTCCGCATTGCAGGAACGCGCGAAGCTGCTGGAAGCGCAACTCGGCCTGCCCGCGCGCAAGTGGGTGAAGGGCCTCATCGAAAGCGCCGGCGTGCCGGCGAAGGGTTCGTTCACCATCTGAGGGCGTCGGCGAACACGCACACGAGCAGGACGCGAATCCCGTTACAAAGGCCTTTCACATAAGGAGAATGGTCGGGATTCCCCCTGCTTGACCGTGTTTTGGCGGTCCCTATACTCCTCCTGTTATTTCCGAGCGCTTTAAGCGGCATGTCTGCCCGCCCGCCGCCGGCCTTGTCGGCCACGGCTTCAGAAGCGCATGCTCAAAACGAATCAAACAACTTGCATGGGACCGGAGTAACGGGGCACGCCCGCTCTGGCCCGCCAGGGGAGAACGGTCATGGCTGCCGATCCAAGCCGCACAGGACAACCGCGCAACAAACATTGGCTCTGGCTTCTGATCCTCCCGTGGATCGGCGTCGTATGGGTGCCGTTCTACAACAAGGTCGAGCCGGTGCTCTGGGGCTTTCCGTTCTTCTACTGGTATCAGCTCTTGTGGGTGCTGATCAGCGCAGTCATCACGGCTGTCGTCTACAAGAAGACCAAGGCGCTGCCTTCGGGCCGTGCGCCCCAGGGAGGTGCGCGATGATGAACGCCACCGCAACCTTCGTCTTCGTTCTGTTCTTCGTCGGAGTGACGATACTCGGCTTCATCGCCGCCCACTGGCGCAAGGGCGACCTTGCCCAACTCGATGAATGGGGCCTCGGCGGCCGGCGCTTCGGGACCATCGTCACGTGGTTCCTGCTCGGCGGCGACCTCTACACCGCCTATACGTTCGTCGCGGTGCCGGCGCTCGTGTTCGGCGCGGGCGCGACGGGCTTCTTCGCGCTGCCGTACACCATCCTGATCTATCCGTTCGCGTTCGTCGTGTTTCCGAAGCTCTGGAGCATCGCGAAGCGTCACGGTTATGTGACCGCCGCCGACTTCGTCCACGCTCGATACAACAGCCGCATGCTTGCGCTGGCGGTCGCAGTGACGGGCATCGTCGCGACGATGCCTTACATCGCGCTGCAGCTCGTCGGCATCGAAGTGGTGATCGGGGCGCTCGGCTTCAGCACGCAGGGCTTCGTCGGCGATCTGCCGCTGATCATCGCGTTTGCGATTCTCGCCGCGTACACGTACACGTCGGGGCTGCGCGCGCCCGCGATGATCGCGGTCGTCAAGGACGTGCTGATCTATATCACCATCATCGCCGCGATGATCGTGATCCCGGCGCAGCTCGGCGGCTTCGGGCACATCTTCGGTTCGGTGCCGCCCGCGAAGCTGCTGCTCAAGGCGCCGGACGCGGCGAGCCTCAACGGCTACAGCGCCTACGCGACGCTCGCGGTCGGTTCGGCGCTCGCGCTCTTCCTTTATCCGCATTCGGTGACGGCGATTCTCTCGTCGAATTCGGGCAACACGATCCGCCGCAACATGGCGCTGTTGCCCGCGTATTCGCTGGTGCTCGGCCTGCTCGCGCTGCTCGGCTACATGGCGCTGGCCTCGGGCGTGAAGGACATGCCGGAGTACGCCTCGTACTTCAAGGCGTACGGTGCGAACTTCGCGGTGCCGGCGCTGTTCCTGCACTACTTCCCGTCGTGGTTCGTGGGGGTGGCGTTCGCGGCCATCGGCATCGGCGCGCTGGTTCCGGCGGCGATCATGTCGATCGCGGCGGCGAATCTCTATACGCGCAACGTGCATCGCGAGTTCGTCAATCGCTCGATGACGCCGGAGCAGGAAACCAACGTCGCCAAGCTGGTATCGCTGATCGTGAAGGTCGGCGCGGTCGTGTTCATTCTCGCGCTGCCGCTCACCTACGCGATCCAGCTGCAACTGCTCGGCGGCATCTGGATCATTCAGACGCTGCCCGCACTCGTGCTCGGCCTCTACACGCGCGTGCTCGATCATCGCGGACTGCTGATCGGCTGGGCCGTGGGCATCGCCTCGGGCACGTGGATGGCGGTATCGCTGCAACTGAAGGGCTCGATTTTCACGGTGCATTTCTTCGGCTATGCGGTGCCCGGCTATGCGGCCGTGTGGGCGCTGATCATCAACCTGATCGTGTCGATCGCGATCAGCGTGCTCGTGCGGGTCCTCGGCCTCAAGCGCTCGGACGACCGCACGCGGCCGGAAGATTATCTGGACGTCGTGGAGAACTGATCGCGCGCTCGGCGTGACGCGGCATCGCGTCTGCTACGCTAACGCCCGTAATGGCCATCGGCCGTTGCGGGCGTTTTGCTTTCAGGCAAGCGCTCGGACACGCACTCATCGACGCGAGCGAATCATGGCTTCATCGACATCGGCGTCATTGCGCAAAGGGCGCGCGAAGCGGCTGTGGCACGGCCTCATGTCGCCGTTCTTCCGTTACCGGCACGCGAAGCTGATTCACGCGGTGCGCGTCGCGCTCGGCATGGCGACGTCGTTTCTCGTCACCACGGGCATCGACGTGCCACATGGCGTGTGGGCGTCCGTGTCGCTGATCGTCGTGATCGGCGGATTGCAGCATTACGGCAACATCCGCAAGAAGGCGGCGGAACGGGCGATCGGCACGGCGCTCGGCGCCGCGATCGGGCTCGCGCTGATCCTCGTGCATATGCTGTTCGGCTCGCTCACGCTGTTCTTCCTGCTGATGTCGGCGATTGCCGGCGCATGCGCTTATTACGCCATCGGCAAGGCGGGCTACGTGGCGCTGCTGACGGCGATCACGATGGTCATCGTCGCGGGGCACGGCGATTCCCCGTTCGATGTCGGCCTGTGGCGCACGGCGAACGTGCTGATCGGCATTGCGATCGCGCTGGCGTTTTCCTTCGTGCTGCCGCAATACGCGACGTATTCATGGCGCTATCGCCTCGCCGACAATCTGCGCGAATGCGCGCGTCTGTATGGCGCGCTGCTGGATGGCAAACCACCGCTGATCGCCGAAGAAACCACACGCCGCTTTCTCGTGATGAGCCAGCGGCTCGTGCAGTCACGCGGGCTGATGGATTCGGTCGCGAAGGAAACGGGCGTGCCGCTCGCACGGCTCGAGGAAATACAGCGGCTGCATCGCTCGATACTCGCGGCGCTCGAGATGCTCGTCACGTCGCTGCCGGAGGCGTCGCGCGATAGGAACGGCTTCGCGCTCGATTGCACGCCACGGGAACAGGAAGCGCGGCACAAACTCTTGCAGATGGCGCGGGCGCTACGCTTTGGGCGCGTCGGCTTGCTTTACGCGGGCGCGGATGCGATGGCGAAACGAGAAGGCGGGGAAGGGGAATCGACGCAGCAGGGCATGCATTGGCTCGCGATGCGTTTCGACGAGCAGGTGGATCGCTTGCGGCTGCGTCTGAGTGAAATTGAACGGCAGTGGAACATCGAAGGCGCGCGGCCGTTCAACGGCTGACGCGCCTCGCGATCTGCACCGCGCTTACGGCTGCTGGGCTGCGGCCGGCGCTTCTTTCGCGCCTTCGGCAACCTCGAGCGCGTTCACCACGTTGATGAGCCAGGGCACGCCGAAACGGTCCTTGAGCATGCCGAAGCCCGCCGTGAAGAACGTGGATTGCCACGGCGTGATGACCGTGCCGCCTTCGCTCAGGATGTTGAACGTGCGCTCGCCGGATTCGGCGTCGTCAGCGGCGATGGAAAACGTGAAACCGTGATATTCCTTCGGCGGCTGCCCGAACTGGCCGTCCGAGACCATGACCCCGCTGGAACCGAGGCTGAACATGGCGTGCATCACCTTATCGTGCCATTCGGCCGGTACGTTGGCGGCGTCCGGTGTGTCCCGGAAACGGATCAGCGTGTCGATCTGAGCGCCGAATGCGGCTTGATAGAGCGCGAGCGCCTCAGCGCAATTTCCGTTGAAGAAAACGTAGGTATCCAGCTGCATGACTGACTTCTCCGAGCCTGGCGGACTCCCGCCAAAGCATCAAAGTCTATTGCAGCCGGATGCGCTGCCAGCGCTGAAACGGTCAATTTATGTCGCGCGCCACTGAAAGACACAGTTTTCGTGGTTATGCGCGAAGGGCGGGCGCAAGGTGCGCCCGCCGGCCGATTACTGCAGCGCGGTAATCAGCTTTTCCAGCTTGATCGCATCGGCGGCGAATGCGCGGATGCCTTCAGCGAGCTTTTCCGTCGCCATCGCATCTTCGTTGAGAAGGAAGCGGAAGGTCGGCTCGTCAACGCCAATCTTCTCGATATTCTCGTTCGCCACCGCTTCCGGCGAGAGCTTGCGCTCCACCTTCTCGTCGCTGTCGGCGAGTTTCTTCAGCAGGTCGGGGCTGATCGTCAGCAGATCGCAGCCGGCCAGTTCGGTAATCTGGCTGACGGTGCGGAAGCTCGCGCCCATCACCTCGGTCTTGTAGCCGAACTTCTTGTAGTACGCGTAGATTCGGCGCACCGACTGCACGCCCGGATCGTTTGCGCCGCCGTTCTTCACTTCGTCCCATTCCGCGCCGGCGGACTTCTTGTACCAGTCGTAGATTCGGCCGACGAACGGCGAAATGAGCTGCGCGCCCGCATCCGCACAGGCAGCGGCCTGCGCGAGCGAGAAGAGCAGCGTCATGTTGCAGCGGATGCCTTCCTTTTGCAGCACTTCGGCCGCGCGGATGCCTTCCCACGTCGACGCCAGCTTGATCAGCACGCGCTCGCGCTTGATCCCGGCGTTCTCGTACAGCTTGATGATCTCGCGGCCCTTGTCGATCGAAGCCTTGGTGTCGAACGAGAGGCGTGCGTCGACTTCGGTCGAGACGCGCCCCGGCACGATCTTGAGAATTTCGGTGCCGAACGCGACGAGCAGGTGATCGATGATCTGCCCCATCGGCTTGCCCGCGTGCTCCTTCACGGTCTTCTCGAGCAGCGGCTTGTAGTCGTCCTTCTGGACGGCCTTCAGGATCAGCGACGGATTGGTCGTCGCGTCCTGCGGCTTGAACTGGATGAATTGCTGGAAGTCGCCCGTATCGGCGACGACCGTCGTGTATTGCTTGAGCTGGTCGAGAGCGGATGTCATGTCGATTCGTCGGCGCAGTGCGCCTTGTCAGTGCGGTAGCCCGCGGGTGGTCCTCGATCGCGATGCCGCGCAGCGTGCTGCCACGCGCGGTTCGCCCTTGAAGCGATTCCATCATTCTAGTCCCGGGCAGGGAAACTGCGCTGGGTGCGGCTGATTCGACCGGGCGCGCGGCGTCGCGTTCCCCGTGCGCGCCGCGCCGGTCAGCCGACGGCGTACGCCAGCTCATGCCAGCGGCGCACCGTGCCCAAGCCCAACTGCCCGCGCGCGAAGCGCATCTTGGGGACTTCCTCGAGC
Organism: Caballeronia sp. RCC_10; assembly: GCF_041360715.1. NCBI lineage: Bacteria > Pseudomonadati > Pseudomonadota > Betaproteobacteria > Burkholderiales > Burkholderiaceae > Caballeronia > Caballeronia sp. RCC_10. The sequence continues at coordinate 540,133 of NZ_JBFUPT010000001.1, read as the reverse complement.
CCGTGGGCGTCGTTCGCGGCATCGCCGCAGCACATTTTCAGGACGACGTCCTGGACGTGCCCGGCGTCGTCGAGCAGGACGCGGACGATCGTTTTACGTTTCTGCGCGCCGGACGGCGCCGTGCGCGCCAGCAGCTTGTCGATCAAAGCCATGATGAAATGCCAAAAGCGGTTGCGTGAGCACGGCCGAAGCAAGCCCGGCCGGCTACAGCATTGTTGGCCGCGTCAGCGTCGCCAGGCGTTCAGCACGACATGCGTGACGACGCCCGCGACCAGGCCCCAGAACGCCGAACCGATCGACAGCAGCGTGAGCCCCGAAGCCGTCACCATGAAGGTGACGAGCGCCGGTTCGCGCTGGCGGGCGTCGTGCATCGCGTTGGCGAGGCCGCTCATGATCGAGCCGAACAGCGCGAGCGCCGCGACCGAGACGACGAGCGCCTTCGGGAAGGCCGCGAAGAGCGCGGCGATCGTCGCGCCGAAGGTGCCCGCGAGCAGATAGAAGATGCCGCACCAGACGGCGGCCGTGTAGCGCTTGTCGCGGTCGTCGTGTGCTTCGCGGCCTGTGCAGATGGCCGCCGTGATCGCCGCGAGATTCACGCCGTGCGAGCCGAATGGCGCAAGCACGAGCGACGCGATGCCGGTCGTCGAAATGAGCGGCGCGGAGGGCGTCGTGTAGCCGTCGGCGCGCAGCACGGCGATGCCCGGCACGTTCTGCGAGGCCATCGCGACGACGAAAAGCGGCACGCCGATGCTGATGGTCGCCGCGAGCGAGAACGCGGGCATCGTGAAAACGGGATGCGCGAGCGCGACGTGAAAGTGCGAAAAGTCGAGCAAGCCGAGCGCACCCGCAACCGCCACGCCCGCGAGCAGCGTTGCCGGAATCGCGTAACGCGGGGCGGCGCGTTTGCCGGCGAGATACGTGAAGAACATCGTCAGCACCAGCGCCGTCTGATGCTCCGCCGCGCGAAAAATCTCGATGCCGATTTCGAACAGGATGCCCGCCAGCAACGCCGCCGCGATGCCCGCCGGAATACGCTTCATCAGCGTGTCGAACCAGCCGGTGAGGCCGACCGCCGTCAGCAGCGCCGCGCAGACGATGAACGCGCCGATCGCATCCGCATACGGCACGTTCGGCAGCGACGACACGAGGAGCGCCGCGCCGGGCGTGGACCACGCGACGACGATCGGCGCGCGATACCGCAGCGACAGTCCGATCGTGCAGAGCGCCATGCCCATCGACAGCGCCCAGATCCACGAAGAAATCTGCGCGCCGGTCAGATGCGCGGCCTCGCCTGCCTGAAACATCAGCACGAGCGAACTGGTGTAGCCGGTCATCATCGCGACGAAGCCGGCGACGATGGCGGACACGGACGTATCGGAGAAAGGGCGAAGCGGGGCGCGCACGGCGTGCGCGCCGGAAGGCATGGCTTTCATGCGGAGTCGTGATCGTGGATTATTTGGACAGCGCGCGCATCGCGCTTTCGAGGCCGGCCATCGTGAGGGCGTACATGCGGTTGCCGAGCACGTGACGGATCGCCGATATGGACTGACGATATTCCCACAGACGCTCCGGCTCGGGATTGAGCCACGCGTGATGGGGGAACTGATCCGCGAACCGGCGCAGCCACACGGCGCCCGCTTCGGCGTTGTTGTATTCGACCGAGCCGCCCGGCTGCAGGACTTCGTAGGGGCTCATGGTCGCATCGCCGACGAAGATCAGTTTGTAGTCCGGCGTGAACTTGTGCAGCACGTCGAACGTCGGCGTGCGCTCGGTATGGCGGCGGCGGTTGTTCTTCCACAGATAGTCGTAGACGCAGTTGTGGAAGTAATAGAACTCGAGGTGCTTGAATTCGGCTTTCGCGGCGGAGAACAGCTCTTCGACGCGCTTGATGTGGTCGTCCATCGAGCCGCCGACGTCCAGCAGCATCAGCACTTTCACGTTGTTGTGACGCTCGGGCACCATCTTGAGATCGAGCCAGCCGGCGTTTGCCGCCGTGCTGCGGATGGTGTCGGGCAGGTCCAGCTCTTCGGCCGCGCCTTCGCGCGCAAAGCGGCGCAAGCGGCGCAGCGCGACCTTGATATTGCGTGTGCCGATTTCGACCTGATCGTCGTAATCGCGATGCGCCCGCTCGTCCCACACCTTCACGGCCGTGCGATTCCCCGCCGATTCCCCGCCGATGCGGATGCCTTCCGGGTTGTAGCCGCCATGCCCGAACGGCGACGTGCCGCCGGTGCCGATCCACTTGTTGCCGCCTTCGTGACGCTCTTTCTGCTCGTCCATCAGTTCCTTGAGGCGCTCCATCAGCTTGTCGATACCGCCGAGCGCCTCGATGCGCTTCTTTTCTTCCGCCGTGAATTCGCGCTCGAGCCGCTTCTTCAGCCAGTCGAGCGGAATGTCGAAGGCTTCGTCGGGCAACTGCGTCACGCCATGAAAGTACGCGCCGAACGCGCGATCGAACTTGTCGAAGTACTTCTCGTCCTTCACGAGCGTCATGCGCGCGAGGAAGTAGAACTCGTCGAGCGAAGGGGAGATGACCTGCGCTTTCAACGCTTCGAGCAGCGTCAGGTATTCCTTCACCGACACGGGCAGCTTCGCGTCGCGCAGCGAGTAGAAGAAGTCGATCAGCATGGCGCGCTCCCCTTGGTGACGTGAATCAGCGGTCCAGCCGATGCTTCAGATGCGCGCGCACCGCCGGCCATTCCGATTCGATGATCGAGAACACGACGGTATCGCGATAAGCGCCATCCTTGCCGATCTGGTGATTGCGCAGAATGCCGTCCTGTTTCGCGCCGAGCCGCGCGATGGCCGCGCGCGACTGGTGGTTCATGAAATGCGTGCGGAACTCGACGGCAATCGCCTTCATTTGCTCGAACGCATGGCCGAGCAGCAGCAGTTTCGCTTCGGTGTTGAGCGCGGTGCGCTGCACGCGCTTCGCGTACCACGTATGCCCGATTTCCAGCCGCCGATGCGCTGCTTCGACATTGAAGTACCGCGTCGAGCCGACGACATCGCCGCTCTTCGGATCGATGACCGCGAACGGATGCGCGCCCAGCCGCTCGCGCATGTCGATGGCCGCGTCGATGTAGGCGCGCGCCGTATCGGGCGAGGGCACGCTCGTGTACCAGAGCTTCCACAATTCGCCATCGGCGGCTGCGCTTGCCAGCGCCGCTTCGTGCTCGACGGTCAGCGGCACCAGCTTGACGTGCTCGCCTTCGAGCGTGACGGGTTCGATCCAGCGGCTCATGCTTCGCGGTTCCTTTTGGTGGTCGATGAACGATCAGCGGTTGTTGCGGTTCATGAAGAGCAGGCGCTCGAACAGCGCGACGTCCTGCTCGTTCTTCAGCAGTGCGCCGTGCAGCGGCGGGACGATCTGCTTCTCATCCGGCGAGCGCAGCGCTTCGGGCGGAATGTCTTCGGCGAGCAGCAGCTTGAGCCAGTCCAGCAACTCGGACGTCGACGGCTTCTTCTTCAGGCCCGACACGTTGCGCAGTTCGAAGAAACTCTGCATCGCGGCGGCGAGCAGGTCCTGCTTGATGCCGGGGAAGTGAACGTCGACGATGGTCTTCATCGTCGCGGCGTCGGGGAACTTGATGTAATGGAAGAAGCAGCGGCGCAGGAACGCGTCGGGCAGCTCCTTCTCGTTGTTCGACGTGATGATGACGAGCGGCCGATGCTTCGCCTTGACGAGCTCGCGTGTCTCGTAGACGTAGAACTCCATGCGGTCGAGCTCGCGCAGCAAATCGTTCGGGAATTCGATATCGGCCTTGTCGATTTCATCGATCAGCAGGACCGACTGCTCCTCCGACTCGAACGCCTGCCACAGCACACCCTTGACGATGTAATTGCGGATGTCTTTCACGCGCTCGTCGCCGAGTTGCGAATCACGCAGGCGGGAGACGGCGTCGTATTCATACAGGCCCTGCTGCGCCTTGGTCGTCGATTTGATGTGCCACTGCAGAAGCGGCATGCCGAGCGCGCCGGCCACTTCCTCCGCGAGCATGGTCTTGCCGGTGCCGGGTTCGCCCTTGATGAGCAGGGGCCGCTGAAGCGTCATCGCGGCGTTCACCGCGAGCTTGAGGTCGTCGGTTGCGACGTACTGCGATGAGCCTTCGAAGCGCATGACGAAGATCCGGTGAGGAAAAAAATCTCAGTATAAGTCAGAAGCCCTTTCCCGATGGACGGCTCACGGCTATCGTTGCAGCCTCGTTCGGAACGATGCACACGGCTTGCTGACGCTTTGGCTGGTAGGCGAAGAACAGGTCGGGAAGAGGCGAATTGTCGCAGGCGCGGCGTGCGTCTTTCAGCCATTTCCCATTGCCATCGCGGCTTTGAGGCCGTCTCCGATAATGGACGGTGCCGAGGTCGCGCGGTACAATTAGCCCGATTTTTTTGGCCTGCGCGGCCAGCCCGCGGCCATCGGACACGGTCGGATCTCGTCGGACACACGATCGGCCGCTCAAGAAACAGCGTGGAAGGCAGTGCGCTCGGCGCGGGCCGCGCCTTCGGAGCGCCGGATTTCCCCTCATGCTAGGTTAGAAGCTATGAACAATTTCGTCGGCAAATGTGCCGTGATTGCAGCGCTGTCGGGTCTTGCCGGCTTCGCGACCCAGGCGTCGGCGGACGTCGTGGGCAACGCAAAGGCCGCGCAGGGCAAGGTGGCGATGTGCATCGGCTGCCACGGCATTCCCGGCTATCGCACGGCATACCCCGAGACCTACGAAGTGCCGATGCTCGGCGGCCAGAACGCGCAGTACATCGCCAACGCGCTGCACGCGTATAAAAAGGGCGATCGCCATTTCGACACGATGCGCGCCATCGCGGTGACGCTGTCGGATCAGGATATCGCCGATATCGCCGCGTACTACGCCGCGCAAACGCCCGAATCGAAAAACAATCCCGACAAGTGATCCTCGTTACACGGATACGCGGCTCGAAGCGCATCCGGCAACGCGGGGCAGCGACTACATTGCATCGGGCAGGGTCATGCGTTCAAGCGAAACCCGGCCGACAGGAGAATTCATGAAGCCCTCTCAGGCACTTCAATCCAGCTTCAAGGCAGCATGCGCGGCGGCGGCGTTCATCGGCATGGCGGCGCTGAACACGGCGCACGCAGCCGACGCCGGCAACGGCAAGGCGCTCTCCGACAGCCACAACTGCGCGGCCTGTCACGGCCCGAATCTGAACAAGCCGGTGAGCGGCGAGTACCCGAAGCTCGCGGGTCAGCACGCGAGCTACATCTACTGGGCGCTGCGCCAGTATCAGATGGGCAACGGCAACCCGAACTTCGGCCGCAACAACGCGATCATGTCGGCGCAGGTGCAGAACCTGTCGCAGAGCGATCTGAAAGACCTCGCGGCTTATATCGAATCGCTCGATGGCAGCCTCGTGCTGAAGAAGTAAGCACGGTCCGGTTGCACGCAGAGACGAAACACCCCGCATCGAGCGGGGTGTTTTCATTTGGAGCGATGCTTAGTCTTTCGAAGCACGGCGTTCGATGAGCGCGAGATAGGCATCGGTATCCGGCGGCGTGTTGCTGCGTTGCGCTTCCCAGATCACTTGTCCGAGACATTCCATGATCGCGTGCTGGGCATCATGCGCCGAGCCGAGCCGCGCGGCCAGCCTGTCGTGCGCGCGGCGAATGCCGGGCGGCTGATCGATCGACAACTGCTCGCTGATGGCGAGATGCATCGACAGATGCAGGAAGGGATTCGTGCGACCGGCGTCGGGTGAGTAGTCGGCCTGGTGGGCGTCGGGATCGGCGAGTTCGGTCTGATACTCGGGGTGCTCGCGAATCCAGTCGGCGGCCATGCTTTCGAGCGGCGTGAGAATCTCGCCGGCGCGCTCCTTACGCCACGTTTCGGTGAAGAACTGGCGGACTTCGTCGCGGCTAGGGTTGAACATAAGCGATTGATTCCATTGCGGCATTCAAGCCGGTATTGTAGCGGGCCGCCGCTTATTCCACCGGCGCGGGCGTCTTCGGACGATACTCGCAAAGCGGCTCGATCGCGCAATGCCAGCATTCCGGCACGCGTGCCTTGCAGATGTATCGGCCATGCAGGATCAGCCAGTGATGCGCGTCCTGGAGGAACTCCTCCGGCACGTTCTTTTCGAGCGCCGTTTCCACTGCGCGCACGTCCTTGCCGGGCGCGAGCCCCGTGCGATTGGCGACGCGGAAGATATGCGTATCGACGGCGATGGTCGGTTGACCGAACGCAACGTTCAACACGACATTCGCCGTCTTTCGTCCGACGCCGGGCAGCGCTTCGAGCGCCTCGCGATTGTCGGGCACTTTGCCGCCGTACTGGTCAACGAGCATGCGGCACGCGGCGATCACGTTCTTCGCCTTCGTGCGATAGAGCCCGATCGTGCGGATGTATTCCGTCACGCCTGCTTCGCCGAGCGCGAGGATGGCCTGGGGCGTGTTCGCGACCGGGAACATCTTGCGCATCGCCTTGTTGACGGAGACATCGGTGGCTTGCGCCGACAGCATCACGGCGATCAGCAGTTCGAACGGAGTCGTGTACTCCAGCTCGGTCTTCGGATGCGGATCGAGGCTTTGCAGTGTTTCGAAGATGGCGCGTCGCTTCCTGGCGTTCATCGGGGTTTGTTCGTGTCGCTCGATGCGGTGCCGGGGTCGCTCACGCCGAGGCGGCGACGGCGCTCCTCCGCTGCGTCGATTTGCGCCTGCACGGCCGCGCTCACTTGCTCGGTGTTCTTCGGGCCGGCGCCGAGCTTCGCCAATTCTTCTTTCTTCTTGCGGGCGCGCTCCATCGCGGCCTGGATGATTGCGCGTTTTTTGGCATCGGCGTCGTCGTTCGATGCAGCGGCTTGCGTGGCTTCCGTGGCTTGCGTGGCTTCAGGCGCCATCTGTGCCGAGCGCGACGCCTGCCGCGCCGACGCCCGCGCTTCCGCTTCCACGCGTTCACGTTCGATGCGCGCGATCCGCCGGTCGTGCCGCGTGCGGGCCGCATCGGCCTGTTCCTGGGTCCACGCATCCCAGCCGGTGGCGTCGCCGGTGACGGGAATCATCGCAATGCAATCGACCGGGCAGGGCGGCACGCACAGATCGCAACCCGTGCACAGTTCCGCGATGACCGTATGCATCTGCTTGGCCGCGCCCGCGATGGCATCGACGGGACACGCCTGCATGCACAGCGTGCAGCCGATGCAGATGTTCTCGTCGATGACGGCGAGCGGCCGCGGGCGCTCGACGCCGTGCGTGGTGTCGAGCGGAATCACCGGCTTGCCGAGCAACGCGGCAAGGCGTGCGACGCCTTCTTCACCGCCCGGCGGGCACTGGTTATAGCTCGCCTCGCCGGCGGCGATGGCATCGGCATAAGGCCGGCAGGCCGGATAGCCGCACTTGGTGCATTGCGTCTGCGGCAGCAGGTCTTCGATGCGCTCTGCGAGCGTCTTGGAATGGATGGCGGTCACGTGGGGTTGCGCGATGGCGAATTAAGCAGAGGACTCGAGGCAAAAACACATGCGAGCGACGGCGCCTGTTTGGAAGCATTTCCGGCGGCATCGGCGCGCACGGTTTAATGCTTCAGACGTCATTATCGCCGAAGTCCGCGACCGTCTGCGCAGGAGGCCCTTCATCCCAATTGCCAATGCCGTTGTGATGTGCGCATAATCGAACCGCTTTATCGTTTGACCGCAGGACGGTGTTCCCCAATAACTTGGCGCGCCCGTTCACGTCATGTACCCAATGCGGGCCGCGTGACGCATATCCGGACAACGCGGCTCCCGACTCATGCCACCATGAATCAGCCGAAAATCAAAAGAGATCCTGAAGGAACCCGCCGCCGTATCCTGCTTGCCGCTGCGGAGGAGTTTGCAGCGGGCGGCCTGTTCGGCGCGCGTGTGGATCAAATCGCCCGGCGGGCGGAGACCAATGAGCGCATGCTGTATTACTACTTCGGTAGCAAGGAGCAGCTATTCACAGCCGTGCTGGAGCATGCGTTCAGCGCGCTGGTCGAGGCGGAGCGATCGCTCGATCTCGAAGGCGTCGCACCCATCGAGGCAATGACGCGGCTCGCGCATTTTGTTTGGGATTACTATCGCGATCACCCCGAACTGCTGCGTCTGGTCAACAATGAAAACCTGCACGAAGCGAGATATATCAAGGCATCGAATCGGACGCGCGAGCTGATTTCGCCTGTCGTCGAAACGCTCACGAACATTCTCGAACGCGGGCAAAAAGCGGGACTGTTTCGCACCGATGTGGATCCGCTGAAGTTCTATATCACGCTGTCAGGGCTGGGGTATTACATCGTGTCGAATCGTTTCACCCTGGAGGCAACCTTCGGCCTGGATTTCAGCGAGGCCACGCAGCGCGAACAGATGGTGAAAATGAATACGGAATTGCTGCTTGCCTATTTGACGCGTCGCTGAAACGCCGCGCCGGACGGCGGAAAAAAACGTCGCGCCTTGCAAAAAAGGCGCGACGTTTTCATTTGAAGAAATGGAATCGGTACCTAAACCGAAATCACGCAGGAACCGCTTCGGTCTTCGGCGATTTGTCGTGTTCGAGAATGAACTCGCGCAATTGCGGATACACCATCGTGCGCCAGCGCCGGCCCGAAAAAATGCCGTAGTGGCCGGCCTTTTCCGCCGTGAAATGACGCTGATGCTTTTGCGGAATGCCCGTGCACAGGTCGTGCGCGGCGCGCGTCTGGCCGCTGCCGGAGATGTCGTCGAGTTCGCCTTCGATCGTGAAAAGCGCCGTGTTCGTGATGTCCTGCGGGCGCACCGGCTCGCCGTTGATTTCCCACGTGCCTTCGGCCAGACGGAATTCCTGGAACACGACGCGAATCGTCTCCAGGTAATACTCGGCGGCCATGTCGAGCACGGCGTTGTATTCGTCGTAGAACTGGCGATGCTGTTCGGCGTCGTCATCGTCGCCGCGCAGCAGGTTCTGATAGAAGTCCCAATGCGCGGTCAGATGGCGCTCGGGATTCATCGCGACGAAGCCCGCATGCTGCAGGAAGCCGGGATACACCTTGCGCCCGACGCCCGGATAGTTCGCCGGCACCGTGTAGATGACGTTGTTCTCGAACCATTCATAGGAGTGCTCGCTCGCGAGCGAGTTGACCGATGTCGGGCTGCGGCGCGCGTCGATCGGGCCGCCCATCATCGTCATCGTGCGGGGCGTGGCTTCGCCGCGGCTCGCCATCAGCGAGATGGCGGCGAGCACCGGCACGGTCGGCTGACACACGGAAATGACGTGCAGGTCCTTCGCGCCGATGTGACGGATGAACTCCTGAATATATTCGACGTAATCGTCCAGATGGAACCCGCCGTTCTCGATCGGCACCATACGCGCGTCGAGCCAGTCGGTGATGTACACCTTGTGGTCCTGCAACAGTGTGCGCACGGTATCGCGCAGTAGCGTCGAGTGATGGCCGGACAGCGGCGCGCACACGAGCACGATCGGCTCGTTCTTCAGCTTGGTGACGGTGGCGCTGTCGTCGGCGAAGCGCTTGAAGCGCAACAGCCGGCAGAACGGCTTCTCGACGACCGTCTGCTCGACGATCGGAATGTTATGACCGTCCTTGACGATCTGATGGATACCGAATTCGGGTTTCTCGTAGTCCTTGCCGAGCCGGTAGAGCAGTTCATAGCCGGCGGCGAAGCGCGTGGAGCCGGGAACGTAGGCGAGGGGGCTCGCCGGATTCACGAACGACTTCGACGCGGCCTGGGCCCATGCGGTGAGGGGAGACAGCATGGCCCGCTGAAATTCGTGGATTTGGTAAAGCATTTTCGCCCCAATAACTTCGGTACGTACCGGTCTGCGCGCCGAATCCGTTTGCTGCTCCGGGAATCGGCGGCGATCAAAAAATCCTCGCGGCGCGGCGGCTTTCCCGCGCTGCCAGGTGCAAAGGTGCTGCCGCCCTACGGCTAGACTGGCGGAAGAATCAACGAAAGAAATATTTTCCGTCCATTACCCTGTCAGTACAACCATTCGGTAGAAATTGCCAGCTTTCTCGCAACACATTGTTGCATTGCATCAATTTTAACGGCGGTGTGGCCTTCCGCCAATGTAAACAGTCGCTTGCATCGATTCTTAGTCTTTCGCGGCGGCGGCATCGACGGCGAGATCCGCTTCCGCCCCCTCCGATGTCGACGGCCGGCCGGTCGCCTTCGCCATTCCTTCCTCGTGACGCATCAGATTCATTCCCGTGTGCACGAGCGCAACATGCGTGAACGCCTGCGGAAAATTGCCGACCATGCGTTTCGCCACCGTGTCGTACTCCTCCGAGAGCAGGCCCACATCGTTGGCCAGGCCGACGAGGCGCTCGAACATCGCGTACGCTTCCTCAAGCCTTCCCTGCAGCGCCAGATTGTCGACGAGCCAGAAGCTACAAGCCAGAAACGTGCCTTCTCCCGGCGGAAGACCGTCGGCTACCTCGGTGGTGTGGTAACGCTTGACGAGGCCATCGTGCGTCAGATCGGTCTCGATCGCATGTACGGTGCCGGTCACACGCGGATCATCGGGCGGCAAAAAGCCTAGAAGAGGGATGAGCAGCAGGCTCGCGTCGAGCGCATCGCCGTGATAGGTCTGCACGAACGAGTTCATCTGCGCATTCCAGCTTTTCTCGCACACGTCGGCGTGGATCCGGTCGCGCATCTCGCGCCAGTGGTCGATGGGCCCGCGCAGATTGAACTTCTCCGCCGAGCGGATCGTGCGGTCATAGGCCACCCATGCCATCACTTTCGAGAACGTGAAGTGCTGGCGCCCGCCGCGCACTTCCCAGATGCCTTCGTCGGGTTCGTGCCAGACGGTGTCGAGATGCTGAAGCATCGCGCACTGGATGGACCAGGCGGTATCGTCGCTTTGCAGGCCGCCGACGCGCGCCAGATGCAGCGCATTCATCACTTCGCCATAGACGTCGAGCTGCAACTGCTCGACCGCGCCGTTGCCGATCCGAACCGGCTGCGCGCCTTCGTAGCCCGGCAGCCAAGAAACTTCCCATTCGGCCAGCCGACGCTCCCCCGCGATGCCATACATGATCTGCACCTGCGATGGCGAGCCGGCCATCGCGCGCCCGAGCCATGCACGCCAGGCGCGGGCTTCGTCGTAATAGCCGCCGCGCATCAGCGCGAGCAGGGTGATGGTGGCGTCGCGCAGCCAGCAATAGCGATAGTCCCAGTTGCGCGTGCCGCCGAGTTGCTCCGGCAGCGATGTCGTCGGCGCGGCGACGATGCCGCCCGTCGGCTCATAGGCGAGCGCCTTGAGCGTGATGAGCGAGCGGCGGACCGCGCCGGCCCAGCGGCCCTTCACTTCGCCTTGCGCGGCCCATTCGCGCCAGTGATTTTCAGTGCGCGCGAGTTGCGTGTGCGGATCGTGCGCGGGCGGCAGACGCAAATGCGACTGCGAATAGCACAGCGAGAACGGCACCCGCTCGCCGGCGCTGACATCGAAGCAGGCGGTCGTGCGCATGTTTTCGCCGACGAGATCGACCGGCGTGCGCAGCACCGCGAGATCCGGGCCGGCGATCGCGCGGATGCCGCTGTCGTTCGACAGCCGGCACACCCACGGCACCACCGATCCGTAGTCGAAGCGCAGAACCAGTTCCATCTTCATCCGCACGGTGCCGCGCTTGCCGACGACGATCCGCACCAGTTCCGAATGACCGTTGCGCGATGGCATGAAGTCGACGACCGTCACGGCGCCCTGCGGCGTTTCGAAGTCCGTTTCGAGGATGAGCGTGTCGTCGCGATAGCGGCGGCGCGTAACGGGAGATTCGCCATCGGGCATCGATGGCGCGAGCAGCCATCGACCGTGCTCGGGCGTGCCAAGCAGGGCGGCGAAGCATGCGCCGGAGTCGAAGCGCGGCCAGCAGAGCCAGTCGACCGAGCCGTCGCGGGCGATGAGAGCAGCGGTGTGGCCGTCGCCAACCATGGCGTAGTCTTCGATCAGTGCGGGCATAAGCTGACGTCTTCTGGCGTGCGGCGCGCGATGCGCCGGATTGACGGGAACGCCGCGCGATTTCACTGGCGTGGCGAGAAGCGCATGTGCATGTGGCCGCATTCTGCCGCAATCGTTCGTGGCAAGCAGAAAACGTGACGGTCGCGCCCTGTGGCGGCACGACGCGACGCCAAGTGCGACAGCGTGCCGCGCTCCGTTGGCGGATAAAGACTAGGCATGCGCCGATGCCGCAGTTGATAAAAATATTGCCTGATGTTTGAATGAAAGCTCGTGTTAGGCCAGCGCGCCTTCTCTCTCATCGTTGCACGCGTTTCGAGGAATAGAACTCCATGCTCAATCCGTCGAAAGCTGACTGCATCGCCATTCTTTCTGCCGCAAGCGGTATGCGCGACAGCGACGCCTTGCTTGCGCTCGATCACAAACGGCTCGGCCTTTCCCGCAACGCGATGGACACCACCGCGATCTTTCTCACCGAGCGCGGATGTTTCCACCGCTACAGCTTCGGCGCGAGCGGCGTGTCGGTCGGGGCGCTGTCGCTGCAAGGCCGCTTGCGGCTGGATCAACTCGCGAACGGTTGAACCACGTTGCTGCCGCTTGTAAAAGACCGGCGGCGTATCGCTGACTTTCATGTGCAAACGCACGCGTGCGGACTCACCGCTCGCGTGCGTTTTCGCTTTCAGTCTGAAGGAAAAATGCCCGCGCGGAACCGTCAGCGCAAATCGGCGTCACAAGGCAACGTGTGCTATCAACGTGTGCTATAGATGGGCCGCACCCGAACCGAACAAGCCGATCAGCCCAATGACGATCAGATAGATCGCCACGATGAAGTTGAGCAGCCGCGGCATTACGAGGATGAGAATGCCCGCGATCAGCGATACGACCGGTCCGAGGCTCAGGTGAATGTTCATCGCGTCAGTTCCTTTTGTTCGTTCGCGTTATACGGTCTGTCTGTTGCGGCTCGCTTGCGATTCGCGCGGTCCGCAACTTGCTGTCGCACACCGCCGATCTTGCCGGCCGACACCCGCCCTTGATAACAAGCAGCAAATAGACGACGAGGAGGTTTCATGCAACCGATCCATTCGTGCGCCGCGACGAATGCGCCTTTGCAAGCCGCGCGCCAGCCCGCGCGGACGGTGCGCTGGGCCAAGGGCGTCGCGTTGATGCTTTCGCTCGCCGCCGCCCACGCCTTCGCGCAGACGCCGGGCGCAGCCGCGCCGTCGTCCGCTGCGAGCGGCGCGACGAACGCCGCCGGTGCAAGCGACGTCTATGACCTGCTCATCGGCACTTACACGGGCGGCGGCAAGAGCGAAGGCATCTACGTCTATCGCTTCGATGCGGGCAACGGCGAGCTGACGCGCATCGCGTCGGCGCAGACGGTGAACCCTTCGTATCTCGTCGTCAGCCGCGACAACAACTATGTGTACGCGGTCAACGAGCTTCCCGGCGACAACGGCCCCGCGTCGCAACGCGGCGGCGTCAGCGCGTTCCGCTTCGATCGCGCGAGCGGGCAACTGAGCTTTCTCAATCGCGTGTCGGCAGAGGGCAACGACCCCTGCTACCTCGCGATTTCGCCCGACGGCAAGTATCTGCTCACCGCCAACTATTCGGTTGCAGCCAATCCGGGCGGCAGCTTCGCCGTCTTTCCGCTCGCTGCGGACGGGCATGTCGGCGCGTCCGTGCTGACGGTGCATCACGAGGGCAGCGGTCCGGTGAAGGGCCGGCAGGACAACTCGCACGTCCATTCGACGGTCTTCTCACCCGACGGCAAATATCTCTTCGCGCAGGATCTTGGCGTCGACAAGGTGTTCGGTTATCGCTACACGCCGGATGGCAGCCGCGGCCTCTTCGGTCCGACCGATTCGCGCTACACGCCGGTCAAGGCCGGCTCGGGCCCGCGCCATTTGATCTTCGACGCGAGCGGCAAGCACGCCTATCTGACGACCGAAATGAACGCGTCGGTGCTCGTCTTCGACTACGCCAATGGCAAGCTCACGGAAACGCAATCGCTGCCGATGACCGCGCCCGGTTTCAAGGGCAAGGTGGGCGGCGGCGCGCTGCATCTGTCGCCGGACGGGCGCTTTCTCTACGCGACGAACCGTGGCGACGCAAATGAGCTCGTCGCGTTCGCGGTCAATCCGGCGAACGGCCGCCTGAAGCTGCTGAAGCGTTATCCGACGCTCGGCAAGACGCCGCGCGAATTCGCGATCGAGCCGGGCGGGCGCTGGCTCGTCATCGGCAATCAGGAGAGCGACAGCGCGTTCTTCTTCCGGCGCGACCCCGCGACGGGCGAACTCGCCTCCGACCCAAAACGGCTGTCGATCGGATCGCCCGTGGATTTCAAGTTCGTCTCTCCGTCTTGACGCATTGCGCCGTACCCGTTAGCCACGCAGCCCAGTAACGATGACAAAAATAGCGGTCAAGGCGGTCACGGTTTCTTTGCTCAGTCTGTCGTTCGGGGCGCATGCCGGCGAAGCGCAGTGCGACTACAAGCACGACTGGTTGTCGTCGGCATGCGAGCGCGTAATGCGCGTCGCGCACGACGGCACCTGGGACTTATACGTAACCGGCTATGGCTGGCACATCGACGGCTACACGAATCGTAGCGAGCTGAATCCGTGGTCATGGGGCGGCGGCGCGGGCAAGCACTGGGTCGACGCGAACGGCAACGAAGACCTGCTCTTCGCGATGGCCTTCTCGGACTCGCATCACAACTTCGAGCCGATCGTCGGTTATGCGCGCCAGTGGTACACGAACCCGGTGATCGGCGGATTGCAGGTCGGCGGCGGCTTCTTCGCGGGCTTCACCGCACGCAGCGATGTCGCGCATTACCTGCCGCTGCCGCTCGCGTTCCCGGTTGCATCGGTGCGCTATCGGCGGACGTCGTTCCTGGGAACGTTCATCCCGCGCATTCCTGGTCTCAATGATGGCGATGTCGCATTCTTCTTTGGCCGCTACGAGTTTTAGTACGATGCCGCAGCGGCGCGCGAATCGAAGCCGCCATCGTCAATCGTATTGAAAGGCAGAAGCAAGATTGGACACCATCCGCAACTCCGACGCGACGGCACGCACCAGCACCGGCACCAGCCGCAGCGATCCGGCGCCGCCCGGCTTCATCAGCGCGTTCGACTTCGCCGGCGGCGATGCGATCCGGCTTTCGTGGGATGAAGCGCGCAGGGCCGTCGCCGGTGACGGTCCCACCTGGCTGCATCTTTCCGCAAACGACGATACCGTCGAAAGCTGGCTCGAAGGCGTCACCTCGATGCCCGACGTCGCACGCGAATTCCTTAACGGCGAGGACAAGCGGCCGCGCGTGCACATGGGCGCGAACTTCATTTACGGCGTGGTCGCGGATCTCGAACTGGTCGCCGCCGCGCAGCAAGCCGCGTCGCCCGGCGCGCGCGAGGCCAACCGCGCGACCGGGGCGCTGCGCTTCTACGTCGACCGGCATCGCATGATCACCGTGCGCGCGCGTCCTTTGCAATCGACCGACCGGCTGCGTCACGCGGTCCTCGAAGGCGCGACGTTCCGCGATACCGTCGATCTCTTCGCCGGCCTGATTCGCGCGCTGAACGAGACCTTCGTGGACCGCATCGATGAAATCGGCGATCGCCTCGATGATGTCGAAGAAGGCGTGCTCGAAAATAGCCACGCGAACTGGCGCGCGCAGCTGGGCGACGTGCGGCGGCGTCTGGTGGAGGTAAAGCGCTTCATCGACCCGGAGCGCAATGCGTTGACGCAACTGGTCACGCGCCGGCTCGAATGGGCCGAACCGCGCTCGATGGAAGCGCTCGTGCAGGCCATTCAGGTGCTCAACGGGCTGGGCGGCGGGCTGGAAGGACTCTATGAACGCGCGAAGCTGCTGCAGGATGAAATCGCGGCGCAGTTGTCCGAAGACATCAACCGCAAGCTGCTGTGGCTCGCGATCATGTCCGCGTTGCTGCTGCCCGCCACGCTGGTGACGGGCATCTTCGGCATGAACGTGGCCGGCTTGCCCGGCACGCACGATCCGCATTCGTTCTGGATCGTCATCGGCGTGATGGCAGGGTGCGCCGCCATCACGATCCTGCTGTTGCGCAAGCTGCGTCTATGGTGATGGCGGCCTGACGCGCTCACTCGCCGGGGCCGGGCGGCGCGAGCACTTCGCGATTGCCGTTACTGCCCATCGGCGAGACGAGTCCGGCGGCTTCCATCTGTTCGACGAGCCGCGCGGCGCGGTTATAGCCGATGCGCAACTGCCGCTGCACCGACGATATCGACGCGCGCCGCGTCCGCACGACGAACGCGACGGCTTCGTCGTAGAGCGGATCGGCTTCGGCGTCGGGCGTTTCACCGAACAGGTCCTGCGAACCGCCTTCGGCCGTCGGGCCAGAGAGAATGCCTTCCTCGTACTCCGGCTCGCCGAACTGCTTCAGATATTCGACCACGCGATGCACTTCGTCGTCCGCGACGAACGCGCCGTGCACCCGCTGCGGATATCCGGTTCCGGGCGGCAGGAACAGCATGTCGCCCGCGCCGAGCAGCGATTCCGCGCCCATCTGGTCGAGAATCGTGCGCGAATCGATTTTCGACGACACCTGAAACGCCACGCGCGTCGGAATGTTCGCCTTGATGAGGCCGGTGATGACATCCACCGAAGGACGCTGGGTCGCGAGAATCAGGTGGATGCCGGCCGCACGCGCCTTCTGCGCGAGCCGCGCGATCAACTGTTCGATCTGCTTGCCGGCGACCATCATCAGATCGGCGAGCTCGTCGATGACGACGACGATCAACGGCAGCGTCGACAGCGGCTCGGGCGCGTCGGGCGTCAGCGAGAACGGGTTCGACAGCTTCTTGCCCGCCGCTTCCGTGTTGCGCACCTTCTGATTGAAGCCTTGCAGATTGCGCACGCCGACCGCCGACATCAGCCGATACCGCTTCTCCATTTCGCCGACGCACCAGTTGAGCGCGTTGGAGGCGAGCTTCATGTCGGTGACAACGGGCGCGAGCAGATGCGGGATACCCTCGTAGACCGAGAGTTCCAGCATCTTCGGATCGATCATGATGAGGCGCACGTCCTCGGGCTTCGCCTTGTAGAGCAGCGAGAGGATCATCGCGTTGATCGCAACCGACTTGCCCGAACCGGTCGTGCCCGCGACGAGCATGTGCGGCGCTTTCGCGAGATCGGTCACGACCGGATTGCCGACGATGTCCTTGCCCATCGCGATCGTGAGATTCGACTTCGACGAGCGATACACGTCCTGCTCCAGAATCTCGGACAGGCGGATCATCTGGCGCTTCGCGTTCGGCAGTTCGAGGCCCATGCAGGTCTTGCCGGGAATCGTCTCGACGACGCGGATCGACGTGAGGCCGAGCCCGCGCGACAGGTCTTTCATCAGGCCGACGATCTGGCTGCCGCGCACGCCGAGCGCCGGCTCGACTTCGAAGCGTGTGATGACCGGCCCCGCCGATGCGCCGACGACCGTCACCGGCACCTTGAATTCCTGCAGACGCTGTTCGATCAACTGGCCCGTATCGGCGAGGCGCTCTTCTGACACGGGCTCCACTTCGTCGGAAGCGGGTTCGAGCAGGTCGAGCGTCGGCAACTCAACCGCCGATGCCTGCGGCGCGTGGAACTCGAACGCCGCGCCGGCGAAGCCGCGCACGGGCTGGCGCGGTTCGGGCGCGGGTGCGGGCGTGGGCAGCTCGACGGTGGCGGGCGGCGTTTCGCGGCTTGCCTGCTGCTGCTGCGGTGGCTGTGGCTCCGGCGGCGTCTCGGCGCGTGAGGCAAATGCCGGAGGCGCTGGTGGGATCGACGCGGTGTCGTCGTCGAACCAGGGCGGCGTCTCGCTGTGCTCCAGCAGCGCGTCCGGGAACGGCGGTGGGAGGATCGGCGCGGCGTCGAAGGCGTAGCTCGCGGGTTCGAATGCCGGCGTTTCCGGCGGCAGCGGCTGCATCGCGGGCGCGGGAGGCCATGCGGGTTCTCGCGGATCATCGTTCGCCGATACGGCTGCGTCCGCACGCGTCGATCGTCCGGCGGGCGGAAGCGGCGGGGCCGAGACCGGTGGCGCGCCGAGCGCGGTCAGTGCGACGGCGCTGGCTGCGGCGCGAGACGCTTCGGCGTGGCTTGGCTCGTCGGGTGCGGGCACGTAGAGTTCACTCGGGCGCTCGGCGGCGCTCATCAGCGATGCAGGCCAGGACGGTTGGTCGGGCAGTTCGACGCCCGCAGTCGTGACGTTTTCGGTGGGCGCATTGCGCTCGGGTCCGGGCGGATCGACGGGCAGCGATGCTGCGTTCTCGTCCGTACGCTCTGTGGACGACACACGCAAAGGCGCAGACGCGGCGGCATCGAAAGGCCACTGCGGTTCGGAACTGCGTGTCGCCGCGGTAGCAAAGGGTTCGGGCGCGATTGCTCGCGTAGCCTCGGCGTCACTATGTGCTGCATCGCTTGGCGATTGCATTGCATCACTGACCCACGCTTGACTGACTGCCGCCGCTGCTTCGATGCGCGTAGCGATCGGCCTCTGTTCCGCGCTCTCAGCAGGTTCGAACGGCGGCGTATCGCCAAAGCTTTCCGGCGCGGTTGCACCAGGAGCGGTAAAGATGGAAACGTCATCCTCCGCCGATCGCGACGCGGGCTGCGGGCCTTCCACTGACGACGCGTCGGCGTCGGCATCGGCGGGCGTGCCTGTCGGATGCACGCCGGTGTCATGCGTCGCGACATCATGGCTTTCAAAAGCGGAGCCAACGAGCGCCTGTACGCGCGGCTGAGGCCACCCGTCATCCGCTGGTGCGTGGGCCGATTCTGTTGCGAAAGGCGCGATTCCCTCAGCGCCCTGACGCGACTCGCGCGCAGGCGCGGAGGCCGAAGCGTCCTTCGTCGGGCCGTCGCCTCGCAGCGAAGAGGGCAGGGCGGATTGACCTAAGGAACCGGAGCCGCCAGGACGCGACGTTACATTCGCTACGGAAACCGCTGCATTCTCCGGCAGCGCCTGAGCTTCATGATCGCGGGCGAGGCTCGCCCCGGCAAGCGAAGTCCAAAGCGCGGCGTTTTCTTCGATGGAGCGCAGCGTCGCCTGAATTGCTTCGGGCGGTGGCGGCGGCTTCGACGGCGCGGGGGCGCGAGAAAAGGCCGGCGCGGCGAAAGGCTGGGGCCGTGGATCGCGCGCAACGGTATTTCTCGTCACATCGCCTGACGAAGCCCGTTTCGCGATGCCGCGCGACATCGGAGACGGCGACGGCGCGGTCGGAGAGCGGGGTGGCGCCATCGCGCTCGTGCTTGTCGAAAGCGGCGCTTTGGAAGGCAGCGGCGCGCGTGCAGGCGTCACCGGTGATCGATTGACCGCAGCAGCCGACGCAGTCGCAGCAGTCGTTACCGTCGATAGTGAAGGCGCCCGCGCCGCGGCGACGTCACTCGCGCCGCGCCCCGTTGCCTTGCCAGCGGACTTCGACGCTCCCAGCGCAGCCGCCGACGTCGACAGCGAATTGAGCCAGCCGTCCGGCGCGACCGGTTCGACGAACGCCGCCGGCACTGCCGCCCCCGCACGTTCGAAAGCGGGGCGCTTCGAGTACGCTTCCGCCGTCGCCGCAATGTTCGCGGCAGCGGCTTCCGCGCGCCGCGTCGTAGGCTTGCCGGTCGCAGGCGGACGCCACACCGTCGGCCGCTGATAACGCCCGCTTCGATTGCCCGGCGACATGCCGAGCGTCGACTCGTCGTGCGACGCGCGCAGGCTCATGGCGTCGAAATGTTCCCCGCCGATGCCGCGCACCGCCGATGCTCCACCCGCCGGCTCGCGCGTGCGGCGCTCCCGCCAGCGCATCTTGCCGGACCTCGACTTCGACTTTGCGCCTGCCTGATCGCGCGCACGCGGCTCGCGGTCGGACTCCTCGGGCGGCGTGGTCCAGCTTTGCGGCAGGCCGAAGCCGAACGCTTCCTCGACCCAGCGAAGCACCGAACGCCAACTGAAGCCGACGAGCCACGGAAGACTGATTAGAAGGACGACCGCCGCGAGCGCGACGGCCCCCGCCGGCTGCGCGATGCCAGCCAGCCCGCTTGCAAGCGCACGCCCGACGCGATTGACGTTCTCCTGCGCTTCGATCGCGCCGGCGAGCGCGCCTTCGAGCGCGGCGCTCGACAGCAGCACGCAGAAAAAACCCAGCCACAGCCGGATCGTGCCGGGGCCGCGCAGCCCCGCACCGCCCGGCAGCACCGATTTGACGACGCGCCAGAAAAGCGCAAGGAACCAGACGACTGATGCACCGAACCAGCCAAGAACTACCGTGTGCATGCTAAGGATTGAACCAGGTTTGGGTGAAACGGATGGAACTGCTGCCCGGCAGCACGCGTCATGCGAGCGGGCCGGGCATATCGATCGAGCAGTTTAACGGGTCGCGACTAAACCGACGCGCGATGGCGTTAGCGCGCAACAGCTTTGAGGCGGGCCGCGACGCCCGCGTTCATTTGGCGCGTGGTGCGAAGGTGAGCACCTGGCCGTCTTCGAGCGTCAAGTGGAGCGATTGCGGCGGGTTCATCTGGACGCCGCTCTTCGCCACGTGCGCAAGGCCGTTGAGATACGGCTGCTCGAGCGCGCCGCTCGACTGCGACGGACACGCCATGCGCGTGCCGGCAAGCGGCCCGAAGCTGAGCTTGCCGTCTTTCAGATCGTACGCGCCGGTGTAGCGATTGCATCCGGAGAAGCCGCTGGCGCGCCGGCGGCCGCTTTCGGTCGAGAAGTCCAGCGTGATCGGATGCGCGCCCTGTTGGACGGCCGGAATTGCGCGGGGCTGTCCGCCCGCCTCGGTCCACGCGGTGAGTTCCCATTGCGTGTCGTCGAGCAATTGCGTCGCGGCGGGGTTGTACGGATCGGTGGGCGGCGCGCTCGCGTCGGAATGATGCGGCATGGCGCATCCGCTCAAAAGGCTCGCCACGACGAGCGCCGCGCCGGTGCAGCGCGACAGCAGTTTCGTCGACGGCCATGAGGAGAGCGAAAGCGATGCGCGGGGGAAATGCGAGGACATCGATGATCCTGAAACTGGCGAAAGCGTAAGCGTACCGCACGCGTCCTACGCTGTGTCCAGCGTCGAGATGCAACAAAACGATCGGCGGCCATATTCCCGATGACGCTTGCCGATGACGCAGCCGGGAATTCGGGCAGCAAGCGCGAGTCAATACTGCTTGTCAATATGCCGAACGGCAGAGCGGAAGCGGCGAGCGGTGCGTGTTAACATCGCCGCCAATCGCTTTTCGAAGGGCTTGCGTATGCCTTCGAAGCGGACGCACAACCGTTTTCATTGGAGCTCGCATGCAGACCGATCACGCCGGAAACAACGCAGCAAGAGAACTCGCTTCGTCGATCGGCACGCCGCTTTCTTCCCATGCGACGCGCGTCATGTTGCTCGGCGCGGGCGAACTGGGGAAGGAAGTGATCATCGCGTTGCAGCGTCTGGGCGTCGAAGTCGTCGCCGTCGATCGATACGCGAATGCGCCGGGGCATCAGGTTGCGCATCGCGCGCATGTCATCGACATGACCGATCCCGCCGCCTTGCGCGCGCTCGTCGAGAAGGAGCGGCCGCATCTGATCGTGCCGGAAATCGAGGCCATCGCAACCGACGCGCTCGCTGAAATCGAAGCGTCCGGCACGGCAACCGTCATTCCGACGGCGCGCGCCACGCAGCTCACGATGAATCGCGAAGGCATCCGCCGCCTTGCCGCTGAAACGCTCGGCCTGCCGACATCGCCGTATGCGTTCGCGCAATCGCTCGACGAGATGAAGGCGGCAATCGCGTCAATCGGCTTTCCGTGCGTCGTGAAGCCGGTGATGTCGTCGTCGGGCAAGGGCCAGTCGGTACTGCGGAGCGAGGCGGACATCGAGCCGGCCTGGAACCACGCGATGGCAGGCGGGCGTGTGAACCACGGGCGGGTGATCGTCGAGGGTTTCATCGACTTCGAGTACGAAATCACGCAACTGACCGTGCGCGCCGCCGATCCCGTGAGCGGTGAGACGCAGACGTACTTCTGCAAGCCGATCGGGCACGTGCAGGTAGCGGGCGATTACGTCGAATCGTGGCAGCCGCAGGCAATGGCTCCTGCCGCACTGGAGAAAGCGCGCGACGTCGCGGCGAAGGTCACGACGGCGCTCGGCGGCCGCGGACTGTTCGGCGTCGAACTTTTTGTTCGCGGCGACGATGTCTGGTTCTCCGAAGTCAGCCCGCGTCCGCACGATACCGGCCTCGTCACGCTGGCGACGCAGCGCTTCTCCGAGTTCGAGCTGCATGCGCGAGCGATTCTCGGCTTGCCTGTCGATACCTCGCTGAGCACCCCGGGCGCGTCGGCGGTCATTTATGGCGGCATCGACGAAGCGGGCATCGCGTTCGAAGGCGTGCGCGAGGCGCTGGCGGTGCCTGGCGCTGACCTGCGGCTCTTCGGCAAGCCGGAGAGCTTCGCGAAGCGCCGCATGGGCGTCGCGGTCGCGACGGGCGCCGACACCGGCGAAGCGCGCGAGCGGGCGAAGCTGGCGGCATCGAAGGTGCGGCCTGTTTCGACGAAGTGACGGCATCGTCCATCGTCCATCGACGGGAGAAGAGGGTGAAACGCTTGTGGCTGGCCGCGCTCGTCGCGGCATGCGTGGGACTTTCGGGCTGCGGACTGGCAGCCGCGCCGTGCCGGATCGTATCGGCGGGGCTGAAGATCGTGCCGGTGGTCGGCCATGTCGCTGCTGCGCCGACCGACGCTTGCGCGGAAGTCATCGATCCATGATTCACATGAAGCGCTTTCTCACATTCACGATCGCCGGCATGGCCGCGCAGACAGCGCTCGCCATGCCGCTGACGGTTCCGCAGATTCAGGCCGAATCGACGCAAACCACGCGCTATGACTGCAAGGACGGCAAGACCGTGTCGGTGCAGTACACGAACACCCGCAATCGGCAGAGCTTCGCCGCGCTGACCGTCGACGGGCGCAAGCTGCTGTTCGTCAGCGTGATGGCGGGTTCGGGCGCGAGGTACGTTGCCGATCGCTTCGTCTGGTGGACCAAAGGTCCGCAGGCGAATCTGTACGACGATACCGCGCCGAAAGATTCGCCGCCGCTGCTTGCGGACTGCCAGGCCCGGGCGAGATGACACGGACGCGCCGCGAGGAAGGGCCGGAGCGCTTCCCGGGCCGGTGCTACAATGCACGGTTTCCCGGCAATGACCAGGGGGCTGCGATGGCGAGTCGATTGCGTGCAGCGCCCGGCGGGCAAGCAGCGGCACAACGCCGTTTCGCCTGGCGCGCGGCAACGCGCGTCCGGTGTCGCGAAAGCGTCATCGAAGCGGTGCTCCATCGAAGGCGTTCGTCGTGCCGCAGCGAAGCGCAAGCTGCGACGCACCGGCCGGCCTGCGGATTGCAACGCGCGCACACCGGGCGCTGAACCTCTTGCACATTACGTCGCGGACCTTTTCGCGTCATCGAAACATTCACGCGTGACCGACCGGACCATCCCAACCGTCCGTTACGCGCGCCGCATCGAGCGGACCCTTTAGCGAAAGCCAATAAAGTCACCATGTCTGATTCCGTCGCCACGACCACGCCCACCGAACAAGCCAAGGCCGCGCTCACGTTCGACCAGTTCGGCCTGTCCGCCGACATCCTCCGGGCGGTGAGCGAATCCGGCTACACCACGCCCACGCCGATCCAGGCCGAAGCCATTCCCGTCGTCCTGGCGGGCCGCGACGTAATGGGCGCGGCTCAGACCGGCACCGGCAAGACCGCGAGCTTCTCGCTGCCGATCATCCAGCGCCTTTTGCCGATGGCGAACACGAGCGCGTCGCCGGCGCGCCATCCGGTGCGCGCGCTGATGCTGACGCCGACTCGCGAACTCGCCGATCAGGTCGCCGCCAACGTGCAGACGTACTCGAAGCACACGCCGTTGCGCAGCACGGTCGTGTTCGGCGGCGTCGACATGAATCCGCAATCGGAGGCGTTGCGCCGCGGCGTCGAAATTCTGATCGCGACGCCGGGCCGGCTGCTCGATCACGTCCAGCAGAAGACGCTCAACCTCGGCCAGGTGCAGATGCTCGTGCTCGACGAGGCCGACCGCATGCTCGACATGGGCTTTCTGCCGGACCTGCAGCGCATCCTGAATCTGCTGCCGAAGGAACGTCAGACGCTGCTCTTCTCGGCGACGTTCTCGCCCGAAATCAAGAAACTCGCTGCGACGTATCTGCGCAACCCGCAGACGATCGAGGTCGCGCGCAGCAACTCGACCAACGCGAACGTACGCCAGATCGTCTACGAGGTGCACGAGAGCGATAAATCCGGCGCGGTGGCGCAGATCATCCGCGAGCGCGAGCTCAAGCAGGTGATCGTGTTCTGCAACAGCAAGATCGGCGCGAGCCGGCTTGCGCGTGTGCTGGAGCGCGACGGCATCGTGGCGACCGCCATCCACGGCGATCGCACGCAGGGCGAACGCATGCAGGCGCTCGATGCGTTCAAGCGCGGCGAAATCGAGGCGCTCGTCGCCACCGATGTCGCGGCGCGCGGTCTCGACATCGCCGAACTGCCGGCGGTGATCAACTTCGATCTGCCGTTCAACGCCGAAGACTATGTGCACCGCATCGGCCGGACGGGGCGCGCGGGCGCATCGGGCGATGCGCTGTCGCTCTGCAGCGCCAACGAGCGCAAGCAGCTTGCCGACATCGAGAAGCTCATCAAACGTCCGCTCGAAGTGCACACGCTTCATGTGACGGCGCCCGCGCGTCGCGACGGCGCACGGCGCGACGAGCGTCCGGCGCGCGGCGAGCGCACGGAGCATCGTCATGGCGGGCGGGAAGACGCGGGATCGCGCCGGCGCACTTCGCCGGGCTCGAGTTCGTACGACCGGCCGCGCGGGCGTCAGCAGCCCATCGACGAATTTTTCCTGAAGCCGTATGAGCCGTCGCCATCGGCCATGAAGCGGCAGGAAGAGACGCCTGAACCCGAGCGCAAGAGCACGTCCAAGCAGCCGCTCGCGGCGTTGCTGGGCGGGCTTGGCATGCCGCGAAAGACGTCGTGATCTAAGAAAAACGGCAGCTTTTTTACAGCTGCCGTTTTTTTGCCTACCGCGCGAAGCGCCGCGCCCAATCGTCCGTCGCGGCGGCGTAGAAACCATCGAGCGTGCGGGCCGACGATGCATCGATGCCGAGATGCCGCGCCGCCTGCACGAGCGCGTCGAGCGGAGCGTCGCGGTTTAGCGGCACCGCGCCGGTCTGCTTGCTGAGCTTTTCGCCAGCCTCGTTGGTGAGCACCGGCACGTGCAGATACGACGGCGTCGGCACGCCGAGGCATCGCTGTAGATAAATCTGACGCGCGGTCGAATCCAGCAGGTCCGCGCCGCGCACGATGTGCGTGATGCCCGCATCGGCGTCATCGACGACGACGGCCAGTTGATACGCCCACAAGCCATCCGCGCGCTTCAGCGCGAAATCGCCGACTTCGGTCGCCAGATTCTGCGTCTGCGGCCCCTGCCAGCGATCCACGAACGCGATGCACGCCGCATCGCCGTCCGGCACGCGCAAACGCCACGCGCGGGCGGGGCGGCCATTCAGGCCCGTACGGCAGGTGCCCGGATACGCCAGCGTCGCGTGACGCGCGTGGGCATGCACGAGCGAATCCGCGATCTCGCGACGCGTGCAGCCGCACGGATAGATCAGGTGTTGCGCCTGCAACGCTTCGAACGCCTTGGCGTAGGCGGCATCGCGCCGGCTTTGCCAGACGGGCGGCTCGTCGGAATGCATGCCGAAAGCGCCAAGCGTCGCGAGAATGTCGTCGGCGGCGCCGGGCACGGTGCGCGGCGCATCGACATCCTCGATTCGCACGATCCAGCTTCCGCCGTGCGCGCGTGCATCGAGATAACTCGCGAGCGCGCTCACGAGCGATCCCGCATGCAGCGGGCCGGTCGGCGAGGGCGCGAAGCGGCCGCGATAGGTCATGTACAGGCGGTTATGCCGCCTTCGCTTCGGGGTGGCAGGCCGGGCAAGCCTCGCCCGCCTTGTAATAGGGCGATTGCTGGTCCTCGACGCTCACGACCGCGCGGCAAGCGAAACATTGCGCCGTCTCGGTCGGCTGGAGGTTCGGGTTCAGCGCCGTGCGGTAATCGAACACGAAGCAGTCGCCGTTGTAATGTGCGCCGCCAACTTCCTCGAAATACTTCAGGATGCCGCCTTCGAGCTGATAGACATGCTCGATACCCACTTCCTTCATGTGAATCGCAGCCTTTTCGCAGCGAATGCCGCCGGTGCAGAAGGAGACCACTGTCTTGCCTTCCAGATCGGCGCGGTTCTGCTCGATCACTTCCGGAAACTCGCTGAACTTCTCGATGCGATAGTCGAGCGCGTTGTCGAACGTGCCGACATCGACTTCGAACGCATTGCGCGTGTCGAGCATCACGACCGGGCGGCCCGCGTCGTCGTGGCCGCGGTCGAGCCAGGCCTTGAGCGTGGGGGCATCGACAGAAGGCGCGCGGCCCAGTTCGGGCCTGATCGCGGGCTTCTTCATCGTGATGATTTCGCGCTTGAGCCTGACTAGCATGCGGCGGAACGGCTGCGTGTCCGACAGGCTCTCCTTGAACTGCAAATCGGCGAAACGGCCGCCGAAGAGCGCGTCGGTCCGGACGTAGTCGATGAATTCGCGCACCTGCGCGACCGGCCCCGAAATGAACAGGTTGATGCCCTCCGGCGCCAGCAGGATCGTGCCCTTCAGCCCGAGCGCGTTGCAGCGTTCGGTGACGAGCGGCCGCCAGGCGGCGCCGTCCTCGATGGTGACGAATTTATAGGCGGAGAGATTCAGAATGTTCATGGTGAAAGACGGCGAAACGCGTAGAAACGAGACAGACGCGGCAGCGGGCAGCCGCGCGAAACCTCTATTATCCCGCAAACGGCGCAGCCGATTCGAGCGGGGCGTGCGCCGCCTGGCGCGAAGCCTTGCGCGTGCGCAAATTCGACCGCGCAAAGCCCCTCGTCCGTTCGGCTAACGCGGCTTGCCCGAGGGTTTTTGCGATGACCCGGATGTACAATGTCGGCCATGTCAGATCCCCGCTTCGTTCATCTCCGCGTCCACTCCGAATTCTCGATTGCCGACGGCATCGTGCGGCTGGACGACGTCGTCAAGGCCGCGTCGAAGGACGGTCAGGGCGCGCTCGCGCTCACCGATCTCGCCAACGCCTTCGGTCTCGTGCGCTTCTACAAGGAAGCGCGCGGCAAGGGCATCAAGCCGATCGCCGGCTGCGATGTCTGGATCACGAATCCCGACGATCGCGACAAGCCTTCGCGCCTGCTTTTGCTCGTGCGCGACAAGACCGGCTATCTGAATCTGTGCGAATTGCTGAGCCGCGCGTGGCTCACGAATCAGTATCGGGGCCGCGCGGAAGTGATGGTCGAATGGCTCGAAGAAGGGCTGGCCGAGGGACTGCTTGCGCTGTCGGGTGCGCAGGGCGGCGACATCGGTCTCGCGCTTGCGGCGGGCAACGAAGCGAACGCCGAGCGCCACGCCGGGCGATGGGCGAAACTCTTTCCGAACGCGTTCTATATCGAACTGCAGCGCGCCGGGCAGCCGGGCGAACAGGCGTATATCCAGGAAGCCGTCGCGCTTGCGGCGAAGCTCGGCTTACCCGTGGTAGCGACGCATCCTCTGCAGTTCATGACGCCCGACGACTACACCGCTCACGAAGCGCGCGTCTGTATCTCGGAAGGCGACATGCTCGCGAATCCGCGCCGTCAGAAACGCTTCACGACGGACCAGTATTTCCGCACGCAAGACGAGATGTGCGCGCTGTTCGCTGATATCCCGTCGGCGCTCGCGAACACCGTCGAAATTGCGAAGCGCTGCAATCTCACGCTCGAACTCGGCAAGCCGAAGCTGCCGCTTTTCCCAACGCCCGATGGCATGTCGCTCGACGACTACCTCGTGCAGTTGTCGAAGGAAGGGCTGGAAGTGCGGCTCGCACAGCTTTATCCCGACGAAGGTGAGCGCGAAGCGCAGCGTGAGACCTATTACAAGCGGCTCGACTTCGAGTGCGGCACGATCATTAAAATGGGCTTTCCGGGCTACTTCCTGATCGTCGCCGACTTCATCATGTGGGCGAAGAACAACGGCGTGCCCGTGGGGCCCGGCCGCGGCTCGGGCGCGGGTTCGCTCGTCGCGTATGCGCTCGGCATCACCGACCTCGATCCGCTGCGCTACAACCTCCTGTTCGAGCGATTCCTAAATCCGGAACGCGTGTCGATGCCCGACTTCGACATCGACTTCTGTCAGGAAGGGCGCGACCGCGTCATTCAATACGTGAAGGGCAAGTACGGCGCGGACGCCGTCTCGCAGATCGCGACCTTCGGCACGATGGCCGCGAAGGCGGCAGTGCGCGACATCGGCCGCGTGCTCGATCTCGGCTACATGTTCACGGACGGCATCGCCAAGCTGATTCCGTTCAAGCCGGGCAAGCACGTGACCATCGCGGATGCGATGAAGGAAGAGCCGACGCTGCAGGAGCGCTTCGATTCCGAAGACGAGGTGCACCAGCTGCTCGAACTCGCGCAGCGCGTGGAAGGGCTGACGCGCAACGTCGGCATGCACGCGGGCGGCGTGCTGATCGCGCCCGGCAAGCTCACGGATTTCTGCCCGCTCTATACGCAGGGCGAGGACGGCGGCGTCGTCAGCCAGTACGACAAGGACGACGTGGAAGCCGTCGGTCTCGTCAAGTTCGACTTTCTGGGCCTGACCACGCTCACGATTCTGGACTGGGCCGAACGTTACATTCGCCGGCTCGACCCGTCGAAGAAGGACTGGAGCCTCGCGCAGGTGCCGCTGGACGATCCCGCTTCGTTCACGATCCTCAAGAAAGCGAACACCGTCGCCGTGTTCCAGCTGGAAAGCCGCGGCATGCAGGGCATGCTGAAGGACGCGCAGCCGGACCGCTTCGAGGACATCATCGCGCTGGTGGCGCTGTATCGTCCGGGGCCGATGGACCTGATACCGAGCTTCTGCGCGCGCAAGCACGGGCGCGAGATCGTCGAGTATCCGGACCCGCGCGTCGAACCTGTTCTGCAAGAGACCTACGGCATCATGGTCTATCAGGAGCAGGTGATGCAGATGGCGCAGATCATCGGCGGATACTCGCTCGGCGGTGCGGACTTGCTGCGTCGCGCGATGGGCAAGAAGAAGCCCGAGGAGATGGCGCAGCATCGCGAACTGTTTGCCGAGGGCGCGGCGAAGAACGGTCTGTCGCGCGCGAAGTCCGACGAAATCTTCGATTTGATGGAGAAGTTCGCGGGCTACGGCTTCAACAAGTCGCACGCGGCGGCGTATGCGCTGCTCGCGTACTACACGGCGTGGCTGAAGGCGCATCATCCGGCGGAATTCATGGCGGCCAACATGTCGCTCGCCATGGACGACACCGACAAGGTGAAGATCCTCTTCGAGGATTGCATCGGCAACGGCATGGCCGTGCTGCCGCCGGACATCAACCGTTCGGCGTATCGCTTCGAGCCGGTCGCGGAAGCCGACGGCAAGCGTTCGAGGACCATCCGCTATGGTCTCGGCGCGGTGAAGGGCAGCGGCCAGAACGCCATCGAGGAAATTCTTCGCGCACGCGAAGACGGTCCGTTCGTCGATCTGTTCGATTTCTGCGAGCGCATCGACCGCCGCGTCGTAAATCGCCGGACGGTGGAGGCGCTGATTCGCGCCGGCGCGTTCGACACCGTCCACGCGAATCGCGCGCAATTGCTCGCGTCCGTGCCGATGGCGATGGAAGCCGCCGATCAGGCCGCCGCCAACGCGATGCAGGCCGGCCTGTTCGACATGGGCGACGCGCCGCTCGCGAAGCACGAATACGTCGATGAACCCGCGTGGTCGGACAAGAAGCGTCTGCAGGAAGAGAAGACGGCGCTCGGTTTCTACCTTTCGGGCCATCTTTTCGATGCGTACAAGGGCGAAGTGCGGCGCTTCGTGCGTCAGAAGATCGGCGAGCTGAAGGAAGGGCGCGACAAGCTGGTGGCGGGCGTCATTTCTTCGTTGCGCACCCAGATGACCCAGCGCGGCAAGATGCTGATCGTCAATCTCGACGATGGCACCGGCCAGTGCGAAGTGACCGTGTTCAACGAGCAGTTCGAAGCGAACAAGGCGCTGTTCAAGGAAGATGAACTGCTCG
This sequence comes from Caballeronia sp. RCC_10, assembly GCF_041360715.1. Taxonomy (NCBI): domain Bacteria; kingdom Pseudomonadati; phylum Pseudomonadota; class Betaproteobacteria; order Burkholderiales; family Burkholderiaceae; genus Caballeronia; species Caballeronia sp. RCC_10. The sequence goes on along the minus strand of NZ_JBFUPT010000001.1, from coordinate 510,070 downwards.
TCGTGCAAGGCCAGGCGCGCAACGATGCGTTCACGGGCGGCATTCGCTTTACCGTCGATACCGCGATGGACCTCGAGCGCGCCCGCAGCCGCTATGCGCAGTCGGTGAAGGTCGAGATGAACGGCAACGCCGATGCGCTGCGTCTCAAGCGCGTGCTGGAAGCGCATACGGCGGGGGCGGAGGCGCCTGCGACTCCGGTCGCGGCGCCGTCGCGCGAGAACGGGCGCTCGCGTCAACAGGCGCCGATTCCGAACGGGCTCAACGTGAGCATCGTGTATCGCAGCGAGCACGCCGAAGGCGAAGTGCGGCTAGGCGATGCGTGGCGCGTGAAACCGACCGACGAACTCATCACCGCGTTGCGCGGGGAGTTCGCGGGGAGCGAGATCGAGATCGTTTATTGATCGGCCGCTTCGTTCAGGCGCGCGAGCTTGACGAAGCGGTAATACACGGTCTGCGCGTTGAAGACGGCGATCATGAAGCCCGCTCGCCCGTCGAGGAAACCGCGCCGCAGCAAGTAAGTCCTGACGAACGCCCAGAGCCCGCGCGTGATCGCAATGCCGAGACTTCCCCGCTTGCCCGCGGCATGGCGCTGCAATGCGCCGGCCGTCGAGTACGCGTCGAGCTTGCGCAACACCGTTTCGAAGTCCTCGTAAGAGTAGTGCATCAGTTTGCCTTCGAGCCGCGCGACGGGCGTGCCGGTCCGCACGACGAGGCGCTCATGCACGAGATCATCCGAGAAGCGCGCGCAGCCGCGTTTGAAGAGGCGGGGAATCCAGTCGGGATACCAGCCGCTGTGCCTGATCCACTGGCCGCAGAAACTCGATAACCGGTCCACTGCATACACATCGGAGCGTGGACTGTTCATCGCGGCCCGGATGGACGCGGCCAGTTCCGGCGTCACGACTTCGTCGGCGTCGATCGACAGCACCCAGTCCGTCGACAGCGCATCGAGCGCGCGATTCTTCTGCGGCCCGAAGCCCGGCCACTCGCGCCTGATCAGCACGCGCGCGCCGTGCGCGTTTGCGATATCCACGGTCGTATCGGTGCTGCCGCCGTCGATCACGACGATATCGTCGGCGAAGGAAACGGAGTCGAGGCATTGCGCGAGCGGTGCAGCCGCGTTGTACGTAATGATGGCGATGCCGAGACTGGCGTGCGTCATGAAATGAAGCCGAGTGGACCGTGGCGCGTATTTTAAGACCATCGGTCGCGATTTACGTTTGCGCCTTGATGAGCCGCAGGTAGCCAACGGTTTACAATGGCGGATTGTTGTGGCGCGGGGCCATGCCGCCCGGCGCGGTTCTTCGCCCGGCTGGCGGCGCGCGCGCCGGGACAACGCAACGGCAGAGGATCATTTGAGCGAGAAGCAGACACTTAGAAAGACCATCGGCGAGGGCGAGAACTCATCGTCCACTGCCGTCATGCGGCGGCTCTGGCCGTATCTGCGGCCGCTCATGGGCTTCGTGCTCCTCGGTCTCCTTGCGATGGGCTTCGTCGCCGCGAGCGAGGCCGGCATCCCGATGCTGCTCAAGCCGCTGCTCGATCATGGTTTCGGCACGAAGAGCAGCGACAAGGCGAGGTGGATCGTGCCCGTCGCGGTGATCGGCCTTGCGCTGGTGCGCGGCACCGCGCAGTATGCTGCCGGCTACTTTCTTTCATATGTATCGAACAAGATCCTGCTGCAGTTACGCCTGCAGATGTTCGACCGCATGATCCACACGAGCGCCGGCTTTTTTCAGCGTGAGACGGCGAGCACGGTGATCAACGCGATCGTCTTCGAGGTCAATCAGATCCTGCAGGTGTTGTCCGGCGTCGTCGTGACGCTGGTGCGCGATTCACTGACCGTCGTGTTCCTGCTCGGCTACCTGTTCATTCTCAACTGGCGACTCACGCTGATCGTCGCGGTCATTTTGCCGGCCATTGGCTGGCTCGTTTCGAAGATCAACCGGCGCTTGCGGCGGCTGAACCGCGAGCATCAGATGTTGACCAACGAGCTGTCGTATATCGTCGAAGAGACGGTCGGCGGCTACAAGGTCGTGAAGGTGCACAACGGCGAGCCGTACGAGATGGGGCGCTTCTCCGAGATGAGCGGCCGCTTGCGCGGCTACGCGATGCGCATGCAGGTGTCCGGCGGCCTCGCGCAGCCGCTGACGCAATTCCTTGCTTCGATCGCGCTCGCCGTCGTCATCACGATTGCGGTGCTGCAATCCGCGAGCGACCAGACGACGGTCGGCGGCTTCGTCGCATTCGTCACGTCGATGCTGCTCGTCATCTCGCCGCTCAAACATCTGATCGACGTGAATCAGCCGCTGCAGCGCGGCGTGACGGCGGCCGAACTGATCTTCGGTCTCATCGATGAACCGCCGGAGCCGGCCGGCGGCGGGCGTCCGCTTCCACGCGCCGACGGCCGCATCGAGTTCCGGAACGTGTCGTTCAATTACGGCACGCAGGAACGCGCCACGCTCGACGACGTCTCCTTCAAGGTCGCGCCGGGCGAAATGGTGGCGCTCGCGGGGCCGTCCGGAAGCGGCAAGACCACGCTCGTCAACTTGCTGCCGCGCTTCTTCGATCCAGCCGGCGGCCAGGTGCTCGTCGACGGCGCCCCGATCACCGAATACGCGCTGCATGATCTGCGCGCACAGATCGCGATGGTCAGCCAGGACGTCGTGCTCTTCAACGATACGATCGCTGCCAACGTTGCTTACGGCACCGTTCCGGACCGCGATCGCGTGCTGGCGGCGCTGGCCGCAGCCAACCTCTCCGATGTCATCGGCTCGCTGCCCGATGGCATAGATACCTTGATCGGCGGCAACGGCATGCGCTTGTCGGGCGGCCAGCGTCAACGGCTCGCCATCGCGCGCGCCATCTATAAGGACGCCCCGATCCTGATCCTCGACGAAGCGACGTCGGCGCTCGACTCCGAGTCCGAGCGGCACGTACAGTCCGCGCTCGAAACGCTGATGAAGGGCCGCACGACGCTCGTCATCGCGCACCGGCTGTCGACGATCGAGCGCGCTGACCGCATCCTCGTACTGGAAGCGGGCAAGATCGCGGAGCAGGGCAGTCATGCCGAACTGCTGCGGCTCGGCGGCCTGTATGCCCATCTGCATCGCATTCAGTATCAGCAACAGGCGGCGTGAGGCCGTTCTGCTGCGTTCCATTCCACAACTCGCCTTTGTCGAACGAGCAGTTTCCAACATGCAAGCGATCGCAGAATGAAGCGAGTTTTGATAGTCAAGGTCAGTTCGTTGGGCGATGTGATACAGGCACAGGCGGTCGTCGGTGATCTGCATCGCGCGTTTCCGGGGCTGAAGGTCGACTGGGCGACCGACGAGAATTTCGCCGACATACCGCGCTGGAATGCGGGCGTCGCGCGGGTGCTGTGTGCGCCGCTGCGGCGCTTCAAGAAGGCGCGCAACCTTGGGGATCTAAAGGCGATCTGGGCGTCGATTGCCGATTTGCGGCGCGAACGCTACGACGCCGTCTTCGACCTGCACGGCGTCTACAAGAGCGCGATCATCTCGTTTCTCGCCCGTTCGAAGCGCCGCTTCGGTTACGCGAACGTCAATCTGGGCGAGCGCGGCGCTGCCTTTGCCTATACGCATCGGTTCGCGCCTCGTCACGATGCGAACGCGTGGCGCGGCATGCGCCAGACGCTGGCGGACACGCTCGGCTATGCGATCGACGCCGCTCCGCCCAGCGTCTTTGCCATTCCGAAGCCCGCCGCGCCGCTTCCCGTGATCAAAGACGTGCCGTTCGCCTTGCTCTTTCACGCGACGTCCAAGGCGGAAAAGAAGTGGCCGATCGACAAGTGGATTGCGGTGGCGCAGTCGCTCGTCGCGCGGGGCATGACGCCGCTTCTGCCGTGGGGTTCCGATGCCGAGCGGCGCGACGCCGAAGCGATCGCGCAAGACGTGGCCGGCGCGCGGGTGCTGCCGAAACTGACCATCGAGGAGATGGCGCAGCACATCGCGCTGGCCGCGCTGGTTGTCGGAACGGATACCGGCCTCGTGCATCTCGCGAGCGAACTGCGCCGGCCGACGGTGATGATTTTTAGCGCGACCTCGCGACCGCATTTTGGTGTAGATGTCCCCGGCTTATGTGTCTCGATTGGCGATGAAGGCGCTCCGCCGTCCGTTGAACAGACGCTTGCGGCCATTGATTCTGTAGTTGAGCGTTCTTGAAGATACTTCTTACTAATTTTCACGATGGCCGCGGTGGCGGCCACGACACATATATCGTCGCGAATGCACGGGCTCTGTCCGTGAGGCATCAGGTGTTTATCGCAGCACGCGGCTCGAGCCGGCTGTTCGACCATGCCCGCGCTTTGCCGGGCGTGACCGCCGTGCCGATGAATTTTCTCGCCAGGATCAAGGACTTCCCGCGAATGCGCGCCGCCTGGCGCACGTTGATCGAATGCGAGCGCTTCGACGTCATCCATGCGAACGGCTCGCCGGATCACCGTTTGTTGCTGCTCGTCATGTTGTGGTGGAAGAAACCACGGCCCGGGATCGTTTTTACGAAGCACGACTCAATTGCCATCAAGCGCGACTTCCTGACCCGGCTCCGGGCGACGCTCGCTACTGACGAAGTCATTGCCGTGGCCGATTCGACTGCGGAACTCGTGCGCGGGTCGGTTTATGGGCACTGTCCGCTCACGGTAGTGAAGAACGGCGTTGACCTTGTCAAATTCGCGCCGCGCGATACCGCCGTTGCCGCCGTGAAGCGCGAGAGGATGCTGGGAAAGGAGTGCGCCAAACGTCTGGTTATCGGCACCATTAGCGGGTTCGATTCGTATAAGGGGACCATGGACATGATCGCGGCGTTGGCCGCGCTTCCCGCGGACTTGCGCGCGCAGGTTATGGTGGTCGTGGCGGGCACCGAGCCGAACGACGAGCAGGAGCAAATCATCGATTCGCTCGGCATGCGGGATCATGTACATGTTGCCGGATTCGTCGAGAATGTGGCGGACTACATCGCCACGTTCGACGTGGGTTTCGTGCTGTCGTTCGCAGTGGAAACGGTGTCCTTCGCGTGCCGCGAGATGATGGCGATGGCCAAGCCCGTCATCGTGACTTCCTACGCCGGGCTGCCCGAAAACGTCGATGACGGCGAGAACGGCTGGATCGTCGAGCCGCGCGACGTCGAGGCCCTGAGCGCGACGCTACGATCGATCATCGCGGCTCGCAGCCAGTTGCCGGCGATTGGCGCGCGCGCGTACGGCAAGGCAATAAGCGAGTTCTCGGACGAGCGCTTCATCGATGCGACCGAGGCGGTTCATCGGCGTGTCGCGCCTGCCTTTTCCGCGCACGCGCCGTTCATCGTGAATTCGATCGTCACGCGTTTATCAACTTCCAGCTGGGATGCCTAACGCAGTGCCTAAGCCGACCATCCACCTCATCAACGGATTCATGAATGAGAACGGCGGCAGCGAGCAGGAAGCCCTGCATCTCGCCCGCCTGTTACGCGATCGCAGCGATCTCACGTTGTGGTCGCCGTCGGCACGTTGTTCGCCGGAGCTTGCGCGCCGCCATGGCATCCGGCGAATCGGGCTCGGCGCGGGGCATCGTCCGAATGGCGGCACGTTTGTATTCGTCGGCTCGCACTGGCGCAACAAGCTGTGGCCGTACCTCACCCGCGCGCCACAGCGCCTGATCTACGTGTTCAACACGTTCCATCCGAAGATCCTCTCGCTGACCGCGACACATCCGTCGATGCTGCGCTGGCCGCGCACGGAGTACGTGTTCATCTCTGAGTTCCAGAGAAAGCTGCTGGGCGTCGACGGCGAAGTGCAGCCGTCGCCCATCGACATCGTGCAGTTCTCACCCGCCCCGCAACAGCGTCCAACCAATGGGCGTCCGGTTGTCGGGCGCCTGAGCCGCGACACGCTGGACAAGCACGATCTCGACGACATCGCGCTTTACCGGGCCTGGGTCGGCGACGGTGCCGAGATACGACTGCAGGGCGCAACCGCGTTGCGCGCGGCAACTGGCGAAGCGCTGGCGAATGCTCCGGCCATTCATATGCTGCCCGAAGGCGCGTTGCCCGCAGTGAGCTTCCTGCAGAGCCTCGATGTCTTTTATTATCGGACCGGCGCGCATGTCGAGACGTTCGGGCGGGTCGTGCTCGAAGCGATGGCGTGCGGACTGCCCGTCGTATGTCACCGGCGCGGAGGCTATGCCGAATGGATTCGCCAGGGCGAGAACGGCTTTCTGTTCGATACGACCGATGAAGCGCGCGGTCTCGTCAGCACGCTGCTGAACGATCGCGCGTTGCGTGAGGCGGTCGGAAAGCAAGCTCGCCGCACGGTGGAAGCCATCTATTCGGACGAGGCCCTTCGAAGCCGGGCTGATTTCTATCTGCGTGGCGCGAGATGAAGGTTCGGGGTACCGGAAACAAATAATGCAAGTCACATATAACTCCAAGCTGGGCCGCTCGGGTAGCGAGTCTTACCAGTTGGTCGCGGCGAAATGGTTTGCCATCCTGACGCTTTGCCTCGTGCCCATTTCGACGGCAGGCGTAAACGTCGGCTCCGCGGTATTCGCGGTGCTGGCTCTGATATCGCCTGAAGTATGGCGGCGTGCGCGTACGTTGCGCGCTCGGTCGCCCGCGGCATTGGCTGCGCTCGTGCTGTTCATCGCGCTCGCATTGAGCCTCGCGTACACGTCGCCGGGCATGAACGAGGCGGTCGATTTCCTGATGAAGTACAGGAAGCTGCTGTTCATCCCGCTGCTTTATCTCGTCTTTGCCGACGATAAGTCCACGGCATGGACCAGCGTCGCCGTGTGGGGCCTTTTCGCGTCGCTCGTGCTGACGATGATCCTGACCTACACGAACTACCTGGGCTGGACGGCGGTCGGGCCGGTGCACGGCACGGACGCGATGACGCGGCCTTGGGTCTTCAAGGACCATATCTCCGGCGGCCTGATGATGGCGTTTTTGGTTTGCCTCGCGGCATCGCTGGCGAAGTCGGCGAAGCACGCGGTCGCGAGCAAGGCGCTGTATCTCGTTGCCGTGCTGGCGATGGTCAACGTCCTGTTCGTGCTTCAAGGGCGCACGGGGCAAGTGGTGGCGATCGCGTACATCGCCATATATCTCGTGATGCACGCGGCGCAGTTCCGCCGATACGACAAGCGCACGCGCTGGATTGCGAGCGTCGGAGCGATCATCGTCTGCCTGTGCGTCGGAGCGTTCGTGATGCACGGCAAGGATTCGCGCCTTGCCGACACGGCCCAGGAGATCACCCAGTTCGAAACGCAGAACAAGAACACGTCGATGGGCGTGCGTATCGAGTTTTACCGCCGCAGCCTCGCGCTGATCGCGGAGCGGCCTATCGCTGGCTTCGGCGTGGGCAGCGTGCGCACGCAGTTCGAGCGGCTTGCGAGCATGCAGACGGGCGGACGCGCGGCCATGGCCGGCAATCCGCACAACGAGTTCTTCCTGATGGGCGTACAGCTCGGGTTGATCGGCGTCGCGCTCTTCGTATGGTTTCTGGTCGCGGTGGCGCGAGCGAGTCAACGCCTCGTCGAGCCTGCGCGGAGTATCGCGCAGGGTTATCTCTTTGCGTTCGTGCTCGGCTGTCTCGCGAACTCGTTGCTGCTGAACTTCACCGAGGGCAACTTGTTCGTGTTTCTTATCGGGATATTGATCAGCGCCGCGCCGAAGGAGGGCGGGCAGACGCGGGCAGTTTAGACGGATGATGCGGGGCAGTCGTCACATCAACACGATGTCATATTGCTCCTGACTCAGATTCGACTCCACCTGCAACGAAACCGGCTTCCCGATGAAGTCCATCAGCATCGCCAGATGCTGGGACTCTTCTTCGAGGAACAGATCGATGACCTGCTGCGACGCCACCACCCGAAACTCGCGCGGATTGAATTGCCGCGATTCGCGCATGATTTCGCGCAGCACGTCATAACACACGGTCCGGGGCGTTTTCACCTGCCCCTTGCCCTCACAGGTCGGGCATGGCTCGCACAGCACATGCGCCAGCGACTCCCGGGTGCGCTTGCGCGTCATCTCCACCAGCCCGAGCTGCGAAAACCCGTTGACGGTCACGCGTGTCCGGTCCCGCGACAACGCCTTCTTCAACTCACCCAGGACCTGATCGCGATGCTCGACATTCTCCATGTCGATGAAATCGATGATGATGATCCCGCCGAGATTCCGCAACCGCAGTTGCCGCGCGATCGTATGCGCCGCTTCGAGGTTGGTCTTGAAGATCGTGTCATCGAAGTTGCGCGCGCCGACATAGCCGCCCGTGTTCACGTCGATGGTCGTCATCGCTTCGGTCTGATCGATCATCAGATAGCCGCCCGACTTCAGATCGACGCGCCGCGACAGCGCCCGCAAAATCTCCGCCTCGATGTTGTACAGATCGAAGAGCGGCCGCTCGCCCGTGTAGTGATGCAGCCGCGACGCCACCGCCGGTGTGAACTCCGCCGCAAAATCCGCGAGCATCTGATAGGTCTCGCGTGAATCCACCTGAATGCGCGTCGTCTCGTCGTTGACGAAGTCGCGCAGCACGCGTTGCGCGAGATTCAAATCCTGATAGAGCAGCGTCGTCGCCGGCACGCGTTGAGCCTGCGTCACGATGGTCGCCCAGGTCTTGCGCAAGTAGGCGACATCGGCGGCCAGCTCTTCGCTCGACGCATCCTCGGCAATCGTCCGCACGATATAGCCGCCTTTCTCGTCGGCGGGCAGCACGGCGGTCAGGCGCGCGCGCACGGCCTCGCGATCCGCCTCGCTTTCGATCTTCTGCGAGATGCCGATATGCGGCTCCTGCGGCAGATACACGAGCGTGCGTCCCGCAATGCTCACCTGCGTCGACAGCCGCGCGCCCTTCGTGCCGATCGGGTCCTTCACGACCTGCACCATGAGCGCCTGTCCTTCGAACACGATCTTTTCGATCGGCACGTGCGTACCCGATCCATGCGGCTCGCCCGCGATGCGCGGATGCCAGATATCGGCGACATGAAGAAACGCCGCGCGCTCGAGACCGATATCGATGAACGCGGATTGCATGCCCGGCAACACACGCACGACCTTGCCGAGATACACATTGCCGACGCGCCCGCGAGACAACGTGCGCTCCACGTGAAGTTCCTGAACAGCGCCTTGCTGAACCAGTGCGACGCGGGTTTCTTGCGGTGTGACGTTGATCAGGATTTCTTCGTTCATGGCCTGTTTAGAATTCGACGCGCGCCACGCGCAAGAGTGCTGCGGTTTCGAAAAGGGGCAAACCCATGATACCTGAATAGGACCCGTCGATTCGCTCGATGAACTCCGCCGCTCGGCCCTGTATGCCATACGCGCCGGCCTTGCCGAGCGGCTCGCCCGTGGCGGCATACCGTTGCAGCGCAGCACGTTCGACAGCCGCGAAGCGCACCATCGAACGCGACAAGACCGGCTCGAGCAACGCGCCTTCCGCATCGACGACGGCGATCGCGGTCAGCACTTCATGCTCGCGTCCGGCGAGACGCTCGAGCATCGCGACGGCATCGTCTTCATGCAAGGGCTTGCCGAGAATGTGGCCGTCGATGGTCACGGTCGTATCGGCGACGAGAATCGGTGCGGCTGCATGCTTGCCTGCAAGCAGGCGATCACGCGCAGCATGTGCCTTGAGCGCACAGACGCGCACGACGTACGCATCGGCGGATTCACCATGAAGTTCGGCTTCGAGCGCTTCGGCGTCTTCATCGGGGCGCGGCAGCAGCAGTTCATAACGAACGCCGAGTTGCCTCAGCAACTCTTGTCGACGCGGGCTTTGCGAGGCGAGATAGACGTAGGGATAGACGTTGGATTGAGCGGACATCGGATAGTTGGAAGTTCGAAGCGCGCGGCCTTCGGCGTCCAACTAATGGGAAGGCTCACGCGCGGTGATAAGGATGATTCTGCGTGATGCTCCACGCCCGGTAAAGCTGTTCGGCGAGCAGCACGCGCACCATGCCGTGCGGCAGCGTCAGACTCGACACGCGCAGCATGATTTCCGCGCGAGCCTTCACTTCGGGCGCAAGCCCATCCGCGCCGCCGATCACGAAGGCGACATCGCGCCCGTCCTGCTGCCAGCCGGGCAGGGCGTTGGCGAGTTGCATCGTGGTCCAGTCGCGGCCGCGTTCGTCGAGGGCGACGACGCGCGCGTTCTTCGGCAAGGCGGCTTCGATACGCTGCTTCTCCGCAGCCATCACGCTCTCTGCGTTGCGCCCCGACGATCGCTGCTCGGGCTTGATCTCCTTCAGCTCGATGCGCAACTCGGGCGGCATGCGCTTCGCGTATTCGTCGAAGCCATTCGTGATCCAGTCGGGCATCTTGTGTCCGACGGCAAGGATGACCAGCTTCATGAAGACGCTTTTTATGCCTGCTTGCGCGTGGTCTTGCGAGCCGGGCGCTTGACTGCCGGTGCGTCGTCCTGATCTTCGTCCTCGTCTTCGTCCGCATCCGCGGTGACGCGTGCGCCGCCGAACATGCTCGGCTTTTGCAGCTTCACGCGCACGGGCTTGTCGCCCCAGACTTCCTCGAGGTTGTAGTACTGGCGCAGCGCCGGCTGAAGAATGTGTACGACCGCGTCGCCGCAATCGACCAGCACCCATTCGCCGATGTCTTCGCCTTCCGTGCTGATGATGTCGCCACCCGCTTCCTTGACCTTTTCGCGCACGCTGTTCGCGAGCGCCTTGGTCTGCCGGTTCGACGTCCCGCTCGCCACGACCACGCGGTCGAACAGCGACGTCAGGTGGGTCGTGTTGAACACCTTGATGTCTTGCGCCTTGACGTCTTCGAGACCGTCGATGATCGCGCGTTGAAGCTTTTGAAGTTCCATAATTACCGTTGGTACAGGTGATGTTGAACAATATAGTCCCATACGGCGGATGGGACCTGGGCGCGCGCGTCATTGACGCTTGCGCCCGCCGTTGTGTTTGCTGCTTGACGAATCGCCGTCGCGGATACGTCGATCATGAGCGTCTCGTCGATCAGCACGTGCCCATGCGCGCAGTTGCGCAAGACTTCGGGCGACGCCCGCCGCGCGGTCACCTCGGCGGCGACTTCGGCGGGCAACGTGCCGATATCGAAGCCCGGCCGCGTTTCGACGCACACGTGCGCGAGTTCGAAGAGCCGCTTCCAGTCGTGCCACGAATCCAGCCTGACGAGCTGGTCGGCGCCGATCAGCAGCGCCAGCGAAGCCTTCGCGCCTTCGCGCTCGCGCCAGTGAGCGAGCGTATCGACCGTATAAGTGGCGCCTTCGCGCTCGATTTCCTCGGTCGCGACCGTGACTGTCACGCCGCCCATATCGAGCGATGCCGCCGCCGCACGCGTCATCGCCAGCCGATGATGCGGCGCCGACACGCCTGCCTTCTGCCACGGCTGACCCGCCGGCAGCAGCACCAGTTCGGTCAGTTGCAGCAAGTCGGCGAAGCGCCGCGCGAGTGCGAGATGACCGGTGTGGATCGGATCGAAAGTCCCGCCCAGCAAGCCGATGCGCTTCGCGCACGGAGCGTTCGCGCCGTCGAGATTCGAAGCCCCGGTCACAGCCATTCCCTGCGCACTAGAAAATCGCGGTAGAGCCGCGCTTCCGGCGTGCCGGGTTCCGGTTGCCAGTCGTACCGCCAGTTGGCGACGGGCGGCATCGACATGAGAATGGATTCCGTGCGTCCGCCGCTTTGCAGCCCGAAATGCGTGCCGCGGTCGAACACGAGATTGAACTCGACGTAGCGGCCGCGCCGGTACGCCTGAAACTCGCGCTCGCGCTCGGTCCAGGGCGTTTCGCGGCGGCGCTCGATGATTGGCAGATACGCTTTCAGGAACGCATCGCCGACGCTTCGCATCATCGCGAACGAGCGCTCGAAGCCGGGTTCCGAGAAGTCATCGAAAAAAATTCCGCCGATGCCGCGCGCTTCATTTCGATGCTTCAAATAAAAATACTCGTCGCACCACGTCTTGAAACGCGGATACAGATCCGCGCCGAACGGTTGCAGCGCATCCCGGCATACGCGATGAAAATGCACCGCGTCTTCTTCGTAACCGTAGATCGGCGTGAGATCCATGCCGCCGCCGAACCAGAAAACCGGCGTTTCGCCGTCCTTCAGCGCGGTCAGCATGCGCACGTTCATGTGCACGGTCGGGCAGTGCGGATTGCGCGGATGCAGCACGAGCGAGACGCCCATCGCCTCGAAGCCGCGTCCCGCGAGTTGCGGACGCGCCGCGCTCGCCGACGGCGGCAGCGCGTCGCCCTGCACATCCGAAAAACCGATGCCGCCGCGCTCGAAAAAATCGCCGCCCTCGAGAATGCGCGTCACGCCGCCGCCGCGAAGATGCGCGCCGGGCTCGCGGGACCAGGCGTCGGTGGCGAACGGCGTGCCGTCGAACGCGCCGAGCGCATCGGCGATGGAAGCCTGAAGGCCCGTCAGATACTCACGCACAGCCGTAATGTCGGGCGATGCGTCCTGTCGTGCCTGGTTGTCCGCGCTGCGGTTCGGTTCACTCATCGATCGATGCACTGCGCCAGCCGGCTGGCGCGTAGGTAAGAGATGCGCTTAAAAACACTGCCGGACACGAGGTCCGGCAGCACGGTGTCGCGTTGAGTTGCGAACGCCTGTCAGCCGTGGCGGTCGGCCTGCTTGCGATTGAGCGCGCGATAACCGATGTCGCGGCGGTACTGCATGCCATCGAACGAGATCTGGTTGACTGTATCGTAGACCACGGATTGCGCGCCGCGCACGGAATCCGCCAGGCCCACGACGCACAGCACCCGGCCGCCGGACGTCGTCAACTTGCCGTCAGCGAGCGTCGTGCCCGCGTGGAACGTCACGGCGTTGTCCGTTTCGGCGGGAATGCCGTTGATGCGGTCGCCGTTGCGTGGCGTGTCCGGATAGTTGTACGCGGCCAGCACGACGCCCAGCGCCGTGCGGCGGTCCCAGTCGAGTTCCGCGCCGTCGAGCTTGCCGTCGATGGCCATTTCCACGACCTTCGAGAAATCGCCCTTCAGGCGCGCCATGATCGGCTGCGTTTCCGGGTCGCCCATTCGGCAGTTGAATTCGAGCGTTTTCGGATTGCCGTTCGCGTCGATCATCAGGCCGGCGTACAGGAAACCGGTATAGCGGATGCCTTCGTTTTCCATGCCGCGCACCGTCGGCAGGATGATTTCGCGCATCACGCGGGCGTGCAGTTGCGGCGTGACGATCGGCGCGGGCGAATACGCGCCCATGCCGCCCGTGTTCGGGCCCTTGTCGCCGTCGAGCAGGCGCTTGTGGTCCTGGCTGGAGGCGAGCGCCAGCACATGCTTGCCGTCCACCATGACGATGAAACTCGCTTCCTCGCCTGTCAGGAATTCCTCGATCACGACACGCGCGCCTGCATCGCCGAACTGGTTGTCGGCGAGCATCGAATCGACGGCGGCGTGCGCTTCTTCCGCGTTCATCGCGACGACCACGCCCTTGCCGGCGGCGAGACCGTCCGCCTTCACGACGATCGGCGCGCCTTTTGCGTCGATGTAGGCGTGCGCGGCGGCGGCGTCGGTGAACGTTTCGTATTCGGCGGTCGGGATGTTGTGGCGTTTCATGAACGCCTTCGCGAAGTCCTTCGAGCTTTCGAGCTGCGCGGCTTCTTTCGTCGGGCCGAAGATCTTGAGCCCGCGCGAGCGGAACAGATTGACGATGCCCGCTGCGAGCGGCGCTTCCGGACCGACGACCGTCAGCGCGATGTGCTCTTTCTCGGCGAAATCGGCGAGCGCCGCCGGGTCGGTGATGTCGAGGTTGCGCAGGCGCTCGTCCTGCGCGGTGCCGCCGTTGCCGGGCGCCACATAGACCATCTGCACGCGCGGCGACTGTGCGAGCTTCCATGCCAGCGCATGTTCGCGACCGCCGGAACCGACGACGAGTAACTTCATTTGAATCCCCGAAAAACTGGTGTTAAAGCAGTGGCGGCGCACCGGCCGGCGCGCATGGCGCGCGGGCGCGGACAGGACACGGCAAAACGAAGGCGGCTCGCGCGGACATCGGCTGCGTCACGCGCCTTCCCATGCGTCGAGACAAGCGAAAGGCGTTCCCAATATGCCGGTCATCGCGGGCAGGCGGCCGCAGCGCGCGATCACGCGTCGTTGATCGCGGCGTTTGTATAGACTTCCTGCACGTCGTCGAGATTTTCGAGCGCGTCGAGCAGTTTTTGCATCTTCACCGCGTCGTCGCCGCTGAATTCGACTTCGGTCTGCGGTTTCATCGTCACTTCGGCGAGTTCGGCCTTGAAGCCCGCGGCTTCCAGCGCGTCCTTCACCTTCTGGAAATCGTTCGCCGGGCAGATCACTTCGATGCTGCCGTCTTCGTTCGTCACGACGTCGTCGGCTCCGGCTTCGAGCGCCGCGTCCATCAGCGTGTCCTCAGACGTGCCCGGCGCGAACAGGAACTGGCCGACGTGTACGAACATGAACGACACCGAGCCGTCCGTGCCCATGTTGCCGCCGAACTTCGAGAACGCATGGCGCACTTCCGCGACGGTGCGGGTGCGGTTGTCCGTCATGGTGTCGACGATGATCGCCGCGCCGCCGATGCCATAGCCTTCGTAGCGGATCTCTTCGTAGTTCGCGCCATCGACGCCGCCGACGCCGCGCTGGATCGCGCGGTTGATGTTGTCCTTCGGCATGTTGGCGTCGTAGGCCTTGTCGACCGCGAGCCGCAGGCGCGGGTTCGAATCGATGTCGCCGCCGCCCATGCGCGCCGCGACCTGGATTTCCTTGATGAGGCGCGTCCAGACCTTGCCTTTCTTGGCGTCGGCCGCGGCCTTCTTATGCTTGATGTTGGCCCATTTCGAATGACCCGCCATTACCTTTCTCCGTCGCGCGCGGCAAGAAACCGAGCGCCAAATGTGCTGTGCGTGCTGAATGTGTCCGCGCCGCCTGGCTTCGCGCGGGGTTGCGCGGTCGGGCGGCAAGCTGGCTTCCGCCGGTAACGCGCGCTTCGCTCGAGGCGTCTCTTGAACGCGCCGCCGGGCGCTCGAGCGCCCGATTTACCGATTAGGAACAGACCGAAATTTTATCATGGCCCCAAGCAGCGGCAGCCTTCGCCTGGCCGAATGGACGATGAAAACGACACCGCCGCACGGGCGTGCGGCGGCGCGGGCAGAGCGGCGAAGCGCGAAAGGGCTAAAGCGCGTCAGTTGCGCGTGCCGAACAGGCGGTCGCCGGCGTCGCCGAGGCCGGGGACGATATACGCATGCTCGTTCAGATGCGAATCCAGCGACGCCACGTAGAGCTTCACGTTCGGATGCGCGTCCTGGAACACCTTCACGCCCTCCGGTGCGGCCACAAGCGCGACGAAAATGATGTTCTCGTCCAGCACGTTGCGGCGCTTCATCACGTCGACGGCGTGAACGGCCGAATAACCGGTCGCCACCATCGGATCGCACAGGATGAACACGCGCTCTTCGAGATCGGGCGGGAGGCGCACGAGATACTCGACCGGACGATGATCGTCCGCGCGATACACGCCGATATGCCCGACGCGCGCCGACGGAACCAGGTCCAGCAAGCCGTCCGACATGCCGATGCCCGCGCGCAGCACCGGCACGATCGCGAGCTTCTTGCCGGCGATCACCGGCGCATCGATTTCGACGAGCGGCGTGGCGACGCGCTTCGTCGTCAATTGCAGGTTGCGCGTGATTTCATAGCCCATCAGCAGCGTGATTTCCCGCAGCAGCTCGCGGAACGTGCGCGTCGACGTGTCCTTGTCCCGCATGTGGGTGAGCTTGTGCTGGATCAGCGGGTGATTGAGGATGAAGAGATTCGGGAAGCGGCTGTCTTGTTTCATGGGTCTCGCGCGATGCGCGTCCTGCTCGGGTGATGATCCTGCCTGGGCGATGAGCGCGGCGCGCATACGAAAGCGCCGGATGAGGCAGTGGCGACAGTTTACCGAAAAGGCCGGCGTCGTTTAGGAATAATCGTTCGCTGTTTGGCTGTGGCGGCACGCTTCGCCGGCCGCCGACGTTGCAGCCCCGATTCTTCTAGAATGCGCGAGAGGCGTTTCGAAGCGCGCAACGCATTGCCTTATGCAGCACATCGGGCATCGCGCTTCGGGCCAACAATTCGAACACTCAACGACGACATGGAGGATGGACGATGGATCTGGGAATCGCGGGGCGCACCGCGCTCGTGTGCGCAGCAAGCAAAGGGCTCGGGCGCGGCTGTGCGGAAGCGCTCGCCGCCGAGGGCGTCAATCTGGTGATCACGGCGCGCACGGCCGAGACGCTCGAAGCGACCGCCGAAAGCATCCGCTCGAAATATGGCGTCGACGTGCAGGCCGTCGCCTGCGACATCACCACGCCCGCCGGCCATGCCGCCGCGCTCGCCGCGTGCCCGCAACCGGACATTCTGGTGAACAACGCGGGCGGGCCGCCGCCGGGCGACTTCCGCAACTTCACGCATGAAATGTGGATCAAGGCGCTCGAAGCGAACATGCTGACGCCGATCGAACTGATCAAGCGCACCATCGACGGCATGATCGACCGCGGTTTCGGCCGCATCGTCAATATCACGAGTTCGTCGGTGAAAGCGCCGATCGACGTGCTCGGCCTCTCCAACGGCGCGCGCTCGGGACTGACCGGCTTCGTCGCGGGCGTGGCGCGCAAGGTCGCGTCGACGGGCGTCACCATCAATAACCTGCTGCCGGGCACGTTCGACACCGACCGCGTCGCCGTCACGTTCGAGGCGCAGGCGAAGGCGCAGAACATCACGATCGAAGAAGCGCGGGCGCAGCGGGCGCAGGCGCTGCCGGCGGGCCGCTTTGGCCATGCCGACGAGTTCGGCAGAACGTGCGCGTTCCTCTGCAGCGTGCATGCGGGTTACATCATCGGGCAGAACATTCTGATCGATGGCGGCGCTTACCCGGGGACGTACTGAGCATGAGCACACGCGTCGCGCTCATCGCGCACGACATGAAAAAGGACGACATCGTCGCGCTCGCGGGCGAGTACGTCGACACGCTCGCCCAATGCCAGCTCGTCGCGACCGGCACGACCGGCGCGCGCATCGCGGCCGCGCACGGTCTCGACGTCGAACGCAAGCTGTCCGGCCCGCACGGCGGCGACTTGCAGATCGGCGGGGAACTGGCGGAAGGGCGCGTCGACGTGGTGATCTTCCTGCGCGACCCGATGACGCCGCAGCCGCACGAGCCGGATATCAACGCGCTCGTGCGCGCCTGCGACGTGCACAACGTGCCGTGCGCCACCAACGTGGCGACGGCGCGGATGATTCTCGACGAACTGCGCGCACGCCTTCCGCACGCGCGCTGAACTAATTACGAGACCAAGGAGACGATCGAGCGATGACCAAGGCAATCCGATTCGACAAGACAGGCGGCCCGGAAGTAATGAAGTGGGTCGATGTGGACGTGGGCGAGCCGGGCAAGGGCGAGATTCGCGTGAAGCATCATGCGGTGGGGCTGAATTTCATCGATGTGTATTTCCGCACCGGGCTTTATCCGATGCCGCTGCCCGGCGGCCTCGGCATGGAAGGCGCGGGCGAAGTGACGGCGGTGGGCGAGGGCGTCACGCAATTCAGGCCGGGTGATCGCGTGGCGTATGCGTCGCGTCCGCCGGGCGCGTATGCCGAGGAGCGCGTGATGGCCGCCGATTACGTCGTCAAGCTGCCGGATGCGATCGGCTACGAAGATGCCGCATCCATCATGCTGCAAGGTCTGACCGCGCAGTATTTGCTGCGACGCACGTATCGGGTCAAGGCGGGCGATACCGTGCTGATTCACGCGGCGGCGGGCGGCGTCGGCATGCTCGCGTGCCAGTGGGCGAAGGCGCTCGGCGCGACGGTGATCGGCACCGTCGGCTCGGATGAGAAGGCCGAGATCGCGAAGGCGCATGGCTGCGATCATCCGATCGTCTATACGCGCGAGAACTTCACCCAGCGCGTGCGTGAGATCACGAACGGCGCGGGCGTGCCCGTCGTCTACGATTCGATCGGCAAGGATACCTACATTGCGTCGCTCGACTGTCTTGCGCCGCTCGGCTTGTTCGTGAGCTTCGGCAATTCGTCGGGACCGCTGCCGCCGATCGATTCGTCCGAACTCGCGGGACGCGGCTCCTTGTACTTCACGCGTCCGACACTCTTCAGCTATATCGCGAAGCGCAGCGATCTCGATGCGATGGCCGCCGAATTGTTCGATGTCGTCGCGTCGGGGAAGGTCAAGACGAATGTACGGCAGCGTTATCCGATCGCGGAAGCGGCGCGCGCCCACGAAGACCTGGAAGCGCGCAGAACGACGGGATCGACCGTTCTGCTGCCTTGAGCGTGTCTGTCGCGTGAACTAGATGCGCTGGCTCGGACGCGCGAGCATCGGAGCCAGCGCGTCGCCCGCGATGAGCGCATCGAGCGCGTCTTCGATCGGCTCGTTTCCGCCGACGAAGCCGATGGTCTGATTCTTCACGCCACGCAACACGCATCGCACGGCCAGTGCGGCGACGTCTTCGCGCGATACCGCCGGCATGCTGTGCGTCCGCTCACCGGCCAATGCGATCGCGCCGCGCGCCGGCGCATCCGAAAGCGGGCCGGGCCGCAAGATGACATAAGGCACGCCGCGATGCGCGACGTAATCGTCGGATTCGCGTTTCATGCGCGAGTAGTGGCGCAGCGCGAGCGGGTTGCTGTCGGGATGCAACGCCGACAACGCGCTCACCACGACGAGTTGCCGCACACGGCGGCGCCTCGCGTAATCGGCGGTGCGCATCACGGCGTCGCGATCGATCGCGCGTTCCTCGCGCACGCCTTCCGTCTCCGCCGATCCGGCTGCGTAGATCACATGAGTGATGTCGTCGAACGCGTGCGAAAAGTCGTTGGTCAGATCGCCCAGCACGATTTCCGCGCCGAGCGCCGCCAACTCGCTCTTCTGCGCCGACTTGCGCAGCAGCGCACGAAAGGCGATGCCTTCGTCATGCAGCCGCCGCGCGATCAGGCGCCCCGTGCGGCCGTGCGCGCCGATCAGCAGAACTTTCATCGCTTTCATTCGTGGTCGCTCCGTTCCGGTTGCCGGTCCTGAACACCGTAGGCGATTTTAGCGGTGCGCGCCACGTCGATTTGCGGCGGCGCGTTCCTTACTCGACCGCCCCCGCCGCGCGTGGCCCGCCGTTGCGCCGCGCACGCCGCGCTTCCGAGCGCAGACGGATGCGGTCCATGTAGAGATAGACCACCGGCGTCGTATAGAGCGTCAGCATCTGACTGACGATCAGCCCGCCGACGATCGCGATGCCGAGCGGCGCGCGCATCTCCGAACCTTCGCCCGTGCCGAACGCGAGCGGCAGTGCGCCGAGCAGCGCGGCGGCGGTCGTCATCATGATCGGGCGAAAGCGCAAGAGGCACGCTTCCTCGATCGCATCGCGCGATGTCTTCGCGCCGTTGCGCGTCGCGTCGATCGCGAAGTCCACCATCATGATCGCGTTCTTCTTGACGATGCCGATCAGCAGAATGACCGCGATCAGCGCGATGATGCTGAACTCCGTCTTGAACAGCAGCAGCGCGAGCAGTGCGCCGACGCCTGCGGACGGCAGCGTCGAGAGAATGGTGATCGGATGGATATAGCTCTCGTACAGGATGCCGAGCACGATATAAACCGCTGCGAGCGCCGCCAGAATGAGCAAAGGCTGGTCGTTCATCGACTGCTGGAACGCCTGCGCCGTGCCCTGGAAGCTGCCGTGGATGGTCTGCGGCACGCCGATCTGCGCCATCGTCTCGTAGATCGCGGCGGTCGCTTCCGAGAGCGACTTGCCCGGCGGCAAGTTAAAGGAAATTGTCGATGCGACAAACTGGCTCTGGTGGTTCACCGACAGCGGCGTATTGCCCGGCCCGAACTTCGCGATGGCCGATAGCGGCACCATCGTTTCCTTCGATGTCGAAACCGCCGCCCCCGACGACGATCCCGACTTGCCGCTCGCCGCAATCGCGTTGGTGGCCGAATTGCGCACGGATTCGAGCGCGAGCGCGGCGGTCGTGTCCGATGTGCTCGTCGACGATCCGCCCGCGCCGGTCGAACCGGTCGCCGATGTGGACGCCGTGCTCGTCGTGCTGGACGTAGTCGTCGAATTGGTCGATGCCGCGCCGCTCGCCGTGCCGCCCGACGTGCTGATGTAGATCTGCTTCAGCATCTCCGGGTCTTGCCAGTACTTCGGCGCGACTTCCATCACGACGTGGTACTGCGAGAGCGCGTTATAGATCGTGGAGACCTGCCGCTGGCCGAACGCGTCGTAGAGCGTGTTGTCGATTTGCGCGGGCTTGATGTTCAGGCGCGCGGCGGTCGCGCGGTCAAACGTGACCATTGCTTCGAGGCCGCCTTGCTGCTGGTCCGAGTTGACGTCGGTGAGTTCGGGGCGATGCTGCAGCGCCTCGGTCAGCTTCGGTCCCCACGTGTACAGGTCCGACGTGGTGTCGGACAACAACGTGAACTGGTACTGCGCGTTGGACTGCCGCCCGCCTACGCGAATGTCCTGCACCGCCTGAAGGAAGGTGCGCGCGCCGGCGACATCGGCGAGCGGCTTGCGCAGGCGAGCGATCACCTGATCCGCCGACACCTTGCGCTCGTCCTTGGGCTTCAGCGAGATGAACATGAAGCCCGAGTTGGTCGAGCGCCCGCCCGTGAAGCCCGCGACGCTATCGACGGCCGGGTCCGCTTCGACGATGCGCATCATCTCCGAGAACTTGGTCTTCATCGCCTGGAACGAGGTGCTCTGGTCCGCCTGAATGCCGCCGACGACGCGCCCCGTGTCCTGCTGCGGGAAGAAGCCCTTCGGCACGATCACGTACAGGTAAACGTTCAGCGCGATGGTCAGGAGCAGCACGACCAGAATGAGCAGCGGATGCCCGAGCGCCCAGCCGAGCGTGCGCGCATAGCCGCGCTGAAGGCGGTCGAACTGCCGTTCGAGCCAGCGCGCGAGCCGTCCTTCCTCACGCTTTTCGTGTCCTTCCTGCAAGAGGCGCGAGCACATCATCGGCGTGACGGTGAGCGACACGACGAGCGACACGGCAATCGCCAGCGACAGCGTCAGCGCGAACTCGCGGAACAGCCGGCCGACGATGCCGCCCATCAGCAGGATCGGCAGGAACACCGCGACGAGCGAGACGCTGATCGACAGCACGGTGAACCCGACTTCGCGCGCGCCGATGATCGCGGCCTGCCTGCGCGGCACGCCGTTTTCCACATGGCGCGAGATGTTCTCGAGCACGACGATGGCGTCGTCGACGACGAAGCCCGTCGCGATGGTCAGCGCCATGAGCGAGAGGTTGTCGAGCGAGAAGCCGAGCAGATACATCGCCGCGAAGGTGCCGATGATCGATATCGGCACCGCGACGCTCGGTATCAGCGTCGCGCGCCAGTTGCGCAGGAAGAGGAACACGACCATCACGACGAGCGCCACCGCGATCACGAGCGTGAGCTCGGTGTCGTGGAGGGAAGAGCGAATGGTGGTGGAACGGTCGGCGGTCGGCGTGATCTGGACGTCGGCGGGAAGGGCGGCCTGCAATTGCGGCAGCATGGACTTCACGCGGTCGATCGTCTCGATGATGTTCGCGCCCGGCTGGCGATACAGAATGACGAGCACCGCGCGCTTGTTGTTGATGAGGCCGAGGTTGCGCAGGTCTTCGACCGAGTCGACCACTTCGCCGACGTCCGACAGCCTGACCGCCGACCCGTTGCGATATGCGACGACGAGGTCCTTGTACTGCGATGCCTTGCTCGCCTGATCGTTGGTATAGAGCTGAACGCGCGTGCCCTTGAACTCGATCGCGCCTTTCGGGCTGTTCGCGTTCGCCGACGCGAGCGCCGCGCGCACGTCTTCGAGGCCGATGCCATAGTGAAAGAGCGCGCCCGGCTCCAGTTCGACGCGCACCGCCGGATTGGCCGAGCCGCTCACGTCCACTTCGCCGACGCCCGGCACCGTCGAGAGCGTCTGCTGCAGCACGGTCGCGGCGGAATCGTAGAGCGAGCCGGCCGTGCGCGTGGGCGACGAAAGCGCGAGCACGAGAATCGGCGCGTCGGCGGGATTGACCTTGTGATAGGTCGGATTGCTGCGCAGCGAAGCAGGCAGATCGGCGCGCGCCGCGTTGATCGCGGCCTGCACGTCGCGCGCGGCGCCGTCGATGTCGCGGTTGAGGCCGAATTGCAGCGTGATGCGCGTGCTGCCGACCGAGCTCATCGACGTCATCTCGCTCACATCGGCGATGCTGCCGAGATGCCGCTCGAGCGGGCTCGCCACGCTCGTCGCCACCGTCTCCGGGCTCGCGCCCGGCAGCGACGCCTGCACGGAGATGGTCGGGAAGTCCACTTGCGGCAACGGCGCGACCGGCAGCCTCACGAACGCGAACATGCCGGCGAGCGCGATGCCGATGGCGAGCAGTGTCGTCGCCACGGGCCGGTCGATGAAGAATCGCGACAGGTTCATGGCTTACTCCACGTCGCTCGCGGGCCGCGCGCCGGGCAGGCCGCGTCCGAAGCGCGCGCGCAGGCGCTGGCCGAGCGAATCGAACGCGAGGTAAATCACCGGCGTCGTGAACAGCGTCAGCAGTTGCGACACGATCAGCCCGCCGACGATCGCGATCCCCAGCGGATGCCGCAGCTCCGAACCCGCGCCCCAGCCGAGCATCAGCGGCAGTGCGCCGAGCAGCGCGGCCATCGTCGTCATCAGGATGGGGCGGAAGCGCAACAGGCACGCCTGGAAGATCGCCTCGCGCGGCGACTTGCCTTCATCGCGCTCCGCTTCGAGCGCGAAGTCGATCATCATGATCGCGTTCTTCTTCACGATGCCGATCAGGAGCACGATGCCGATGATCCCGATGATGTCCAGATCGTGTCCGGTGATCATCAGCGAGAGCAGCGCGCCGACGCCCGCCGACGGCAGCGTCGAAAGAATGGTGATCGGGTGGATGAAGCTCTCGTACAGTATGCCGAGCACGATGTACATCGTGACGACGGCCGCGAGAATCAGGAAAAGTTCGTTCGACAGCGACGCCTGGAATGCGAGCGCCGCGCCCTGATAGCGAATCTGGAACGAAGCGGGCAAGCCGATCTCGTTCTTCGCCTGTTCGATCGCCTTCACTGCCGCGCCGAGCGATGCGCCCTTTGCCAGATTGAACGATACGGTCGTCGCCGGGAACTGCCCGAGATGCGTGACGAGCAGGGGCGCTGCGCGCTCGTGGAACGTCGCGATGCTCGAGAGCGGGACCTGTCCGTTCGTCGCGGTGGAGGAGGGCAGATAGATGCCGTTGAGCGTTTCGCTGTAGTGCGCGTCGCTCGGTTCGGCTTCGAGAATCACGCGGTACTGGTTCGATTGCGTGAAGATCGTCGAGATGATGCGCTGGCCGAAGGCGTCGTAGAGCGCGTTGTCGACGGTCGCCGGCGTGATGCCGAAGCGCGCGGCCGTCGCCCGGTCGATTTCGACGTACACGGACTGGCCGTTCTGCTGCAGGTCGGTGGCGACATCCGTCAGGATCGACGTATGTTGCAGCTTCTCGACGAGCTTCGGCACCCATTCCGCGAATTCCGTCGCGTTCGGGTCCGTCAGCATGAACTGATACTGCGTCGGGCTGACGGTGGAGTCGATCGTCAAATCCTGAACCGGCTGCATGTACAGCTTGATGCCCGGAATATCCGCGACTTCGCTCTGAATGGTGCGGATGACATCGCTCGACGTATCGCTGCGGTCGTCGCGCGGCTTCAGGTTGATGAGCATGCGCCCGCTGTTGAGCGTGATGTTCGTGCCATCGACACCGATGAATGACGTCAGACTCTCGACATCCGGGTTCTGCAAAATCTTCCTTGCGAGCGCCTGCTGCTGTTCGGCCACCGCCTGGTACGACGCGGCCTGCGGCGCTTGCGTGATCGCCTGAATGACGCCCGTGTCCTGCGTTGGGAAGAAGCCCTTCGGGATGAACACGTAGAGCACGGCGGTCAGCACCAGTGTGAGCACGGCGACGAAGAGCGTTGCACGCTGCCGCTCCAGCACCCATTCGAGCGCGACTGCGTACCGGCCGATCACATAGTCGATGAACCGGTGTGCGCGCGCCTCGAAGCGCTTGCTGTCGCGCGGCGGCGTGTGACGCAGCAGCTTCGCGCACATCATCGGGACGAGCGTGAGCGACACGATCGCCGAAATGACGATGGTCACCGCGAGCGTGATCGCGAATTCATGGAACAGCCGGCCGACGACATCGCCCATGAAGAGCAGCGGGATCAGCACGGCGATCAGCGAGACCGTCAGCGAGATGATCGTGAAGCCGATCTGCCGGCTGCCCTTCAGCGCGGCTTCGAGCGGCGATTCGCCTTCTTCGACGTAGCGCGCGATGTTCTCGATCATCACGATGGCGTCATCGACGACGAAGCCCGTCGCAATGGTCAGCGCCATCAGCGAGAGATTGTCGAGCGAAAAGCCGCACAGATACATGACCGCGAGCGTGCCGACGAGCGACAGCGGCACCGAAAGGCTCGGAATGATCGTCGCGTAGAAGTTGGCGAGGAAGAGATAGATCACCATCACGACCAGCACGACGGACAGCGCGAGTTCGAACTGCACGTCGCGCACGGACGCGCGAATGGTGGTGGTGCGGTCGGTGACGACGCGCACGTCGAGCGCGGCCGGCAGCGATTGCTGCAAATTGGGCAGCAGCTTCTTGATGCCGTCCACCACCTGAATGACGTTGGCGCCGGGCTGGCGCTGCACGTTGAGGATGATGGCGGGCGTGGAATCCACCCACGCGCCGAGCTTCGTGTTCTCCGGGCCCTCCACGATGGTCGCGACATCGGTCAGCATCACGGGCCGCCCGCTGCGATACGCGACGACCGCGCTCTTGTACGCGTTTGCATCGGTGAGCTGATCGTTCGCGTTGATCGTGTAGGCGCGCGTCGGGCCGTCGAAGTTGCCCTTCGGCGTGTTGACGTTCAGGTTGGAGATGGTCGTGCGAAGGTCGTCGATATTCAGTCCGTACGACGCGAGCGCGCGCGTGTTCGCCTGAATGCGCACCGCCGGGCGATTGCCGCCGCTGATCGACACGAGACCGACGCCCGCCACCTGCGAAATCTTTTGCGCGAGGCGCGTGTCGGCGAGATCCTGCACTTGCGTGAGCGGCAGGGTCTTCGAGCTGATCGCGAGCGTCATGATCGGCGCGTCGGCGGGATTCACCTTCGCGTAGATCGGCGGCGCGGGCAGGTCGGACGGCAGCAGATTGCCCGCCGCGTTGATCGCGGCCTGCACTTCCTGCTCGGCGATATCGAGCGGCAAGTCGAGGCTGAACTGCAGCGTGATGACCGACGCCCCCGCCGAACTCTGCGACGACATCTGATTGAGGCTGGCCATCTGCCCGAACTGCTTTTCAAGCGGTGCGGTGACGCTGGACGTCATCACGTCGGGCGACGCGCCGGGATAGAAGGTCTGGACCTGGATGGTCGGATAATCGACGGCGGGCAGCGCCGAAAGCGGCAGAAAGCGCAGCGCGACAAGGCCGACGAGCATGATCGCCGCCATCAGGAGCGCCGTGCCGACGGGACGCAGAATAAAAATGCGGGAGGGATTCATGCGTTCGCCTGACGGTTACTGCGACTGCTGCTGACGCCGGTGCCCGCCGTGCCGCGCGCCCGACGCGCCCGACGCCGGCGCCGCCGCCGATGCACCCGATGCCGCCGATGCACCGGATGCACCGGATGCGCCCGCCGCGCGATCCGCCGGAATCGTGATTTTCGCGCCTTCCTTGAGGCGGTCCGAGCCGTCGGTGACAACACGCTCGCCCACTTGCAGGCCGGACTTGATGCTGGTGCGCTCGCCATCGACCGGGCCGATCTTCACGTTGCGCACGGTCACGGTGTTGTCCGGCTTCACGACATACACGAACGCGCCCGATGAACCGTTGAGCACCGCCGATGTCGGCACGATGGTCGCATTCCTGATGACGTCGACGAGCAGCTTCGTGTTCACGAACTGGTTCGGAAACAGCATGCCTTCCTTGTTCTGGAAGGTGGCGCGCAGCTTCACGGTGCCGGTCGTGGTGTCGATCTGATTGTCGACGGTTTCCAGATAGCCGGCTTCGAGCGCGGTCGTGTTCGCGCGGTCATAAGCGGTCACGGACATCTTCGTGCCCGCATGCAGCGGCTTGAGGATGGCGGCGAGGTTGTCTTCGGAGGTCGTGAAGATCACGCTGATCGGCTGCAACTGCGTGATGACGACGACGCCGTTCGTATCGCCCGTGGTCACGTAGTTGCCCGGATCGACCTGCCGCAGGCCCACGCGGCCCGACACCGGCGCGGTGATGCGTGCATACGTGAGGTCGAGCTTGTAGGTATCGACGTTCGCCTGATCGGACTTCACCGCGCCTTCGTACTGCTTGACGAGCGATGCCTGCGTGTCGACCTGCTGCTTCGCGATGGAGTCCTGCGAAAGCAGCGTCTGATAGCGCTGCAAGTCGAGACGCGCCGTTTGCAGCAGCGCCTGATCGCGGGCGAGCGTGCCTTCGGCGTTGCGCAGCGAAATCTCGTAAGGACGCGGATCGATTTGCGCGAGCAGATCGCCCTTCTTGACCATCTGGCCTTCGGTGAACGCGACGTTCATCAGCGTGCCGTTCAGCTGCGTCTTGACCGTGACATTGGCGAGCGGCGTGACGGTGCCCAGCGAGTTGATGACCACCGGCATCTCGCCTTGCGCGACGGTGGCGACGTGCACCGGCTGCGGCTGGTTCATCGGGTTCGCGCCGCGCCGTCCGCCCTGGCGCGCCTCCTGCGGCTGGCCGGACGTGCCGCCGCGATTCCACGGATGCCACCACGCCACCGCTGCCGCGACGATCAGCACGGTGACGATGAGCGGCACGAGCCGGCGACGGCGCGGCGGCGTGTCGGCGGTAACGGGCGGAGCGGGATCAGCGGGGCGCGTGGGCTTCTGGCGTGACTGCGCGGGAGAGGTTTTCTGGTCGTCCATCTTCGGTGGCTGGGTCTTTCCAAGTCTGTCGTACGGGGCGCGGATGGGCGGCATCTCGCGATGCGGTCGGGGCGGGGTCCGGGAAGACCGGTGGCGGGCCGAGCAGCCCGTCAGTTCGAAACAGCCGATGTTGGGGCAGGGCTTCGGCCATGCGTCCCGGCGCGGCCCCGGTGCGCGCGAAGCATGATGCTACGTCTCGCACCGATGCCCGTCCACCGGGCATTCTTTCTGTTGATTACGGCTGTTAGAGCGGGCCGTCGATTACCCAACGCGTGGCCGTCGGACGCCGTGCGACGGTCACGCGCCATCGCGATTGCGCGCGTAAGTTTACTTCGTCTCGCGGGTCCACGCCCTTGCGCCGGGCGTGCCGCCGATCTCGCGCGCAATGTATTCGATGCATTCGAGCAGCGCGGGCGCGACGGTCCCGACGAGCGTTTCATGCGGACATTGATGCGCCGCTCCGCCGCAGTTGACCGAATACCGCTCCTCCGACGGACCGACGAAGCCTGCGGCCACCGCGTTGAGTCCGTGATGCCAGTCGCCGAGCGATATCGCGAAGCCGTGGCGGCGCGCATCGTCGAGACCGCGCTGCAAGCCGCCGGCGATGGCCGGCCAGTCATCGCCCGACGCGGTTTGCAGGCTGCCGATCAACGCCTGCCGGTCGTCATCGTCGAGCACGGACAGATACGCGCGCCCGATGGCGGAACGGCTCAGGTCCATCTTGCCGCCGACATCGAGGCGCGAAACCAGCACGGCGGAACGCGGCCGGATCGCGTCGATGACGACCATCTCCAGCCGGTCGCGTACGGCTAGATGCACGCTCAAGCCGGTGCGCTCCGCGAGCGCAATCAGAAACGGTCGCGCCCGGGCGCGAATATCGAAGTTGCGCAGAAAGCCATTGCTCAGTTCGAGCACCGATGCCGTCAGCACGAAGCGCTCGCTGTCGGGCAGGCGAAGCAGCAAGCCGGCGCCGACGAGCGTCGCGGTGATGCGCGACACCGTCGGCTTAGGGATGCCGGTCCAGTCGGCCAGTTCACGATTGCTGACGGGCGCATCGGCGGCGGCGATCCGGCGCAGCACGTCCAGTCCACGGGCGAGCGCGGTGACTTCATCGCCATCTTTGTCTTTTGTTTTGTTCCGGCTCGTCGACCGGCTGCTCATCGTGTCAATTTGCATAATGAAACGTCGTTTCGAATGCGAGGTTGTACGTGAGGGTGACGTCGCGCGGTGTCAAACTTGCAAGCCATGCAAGCCCCGATGATAAGTGGTATCAAATACGTAACTTTTTAATGATACGTCCCCGCAACGACGCTTTCGGGCAGTTGCCCGGACGCAGAAATTTTGCTTGACTTGAGCAATGATCCCGGAAAAAATGGAATCCGATTTCGAAACCGCTGGCGACGTGCGCAACGCTTACCGCCCCGTGTTTGGAAGACAGGCTCTCAGGTTCTAGCACGGCCCTCGGAATGGCTAGAACTTTTAAGGCGCTACGGCAACGTGGCGCCTTTTTTTTGCCTGTACGTTTTGGATGACGGCCGTGACTTGGCCCTGAATATACGCGCAAAGGGCGCGCGGCGCTGCAGTGGAGCGCCAGAGGAAAGCGGAAGCGAATGACGCTGCGGCCAGCGCCATGGAGACGTGGCCGTGCGCTGGACGCGACGACGATCGCGCCCGGCGAATCTGGATCAATGCAGCTGATTGAACACGCGACGCTGCCGCAGCAGCAACTTGCCACGGACGAGCCAGTAGGCGCTCGCGACGAGCAGCACAACCCCTACGCCGAGCGGAACCAGCGGATGAATGCGCTCCGGCGAGGGCTGGCTGGTTGCGACGAGCAGTGCGGCGAAAAACGCGGCGCCCGCCTGATAGTAAGAACGCTTGGCGAGTACCCGGCGCATGCGATGGGTAGTGAAGCGGGAGATGGGTGCGCGGGTGAAGGGTTCGAATAGCATCAGCCCGGCGACGAGGGAGATAGCGAGATTCATGTAAAGCATGGTTGATACGGATGGGAGGCGGGGACTGCGCGCACTATATGCCGATCCGTGATCGCCCAGAAGCAGAAGTCTCCTAAAAATAGAGGAAACGTTCTACTGCGCGTCGGGGCGGATCGGCCAGGTGTCAAAGCGCGAGTTCTCCCGCCATGCAAGCTTCGCAATCTGCGCCGGTTCGGACAGCGTATGATGAGCGCGCGTTTTTCACGTAGGAGCAAGACCATGCAGATGACTCCCTTCACCCGCATTGCGATGGCGCTGGCGGCGCTCGGCGCGCTTGCCGCGTGCGAGAAACACGACGCCACCGCAGGCCAGGCCGCCAGTGCGCTCAACAACCTCGCGAGCCAGACCAACCAGAAGTTCGATCAGGCGGCGAGCTACGTCGGCCAAAAGATGGATGCCGCCAAGCAGTCGGCGCAGCAGGGACTCGACAAGGCCGGCTCGATGCCGGACATGTCGGCGAGCGGCGTTGCGGCCTCGGCGCGGGCGAACCTCAATAGTGCGGCGAGCGCGACGAACGCCGCCATCGCGGATGCCGCGAGCGCGACCGGCGCGGGGCTGCAATCGGCGGGGCGCAAGCTGCAGGAATGGTCCGCGAAGGATGGCGGCGCGTCGGCCACGAGTCCCGCCGCCGAGTCGTCCGGAACGCGCACGGACATGGACAAGTAAGCCTCCGGCTTAACATTCGGTTACGTCCATGATGCGTGGTGCGTCGAGGTCAGCCGGTAAACTGGCGAGCTTTCGGAAATCGAGACCGTTATGAAGTCACGCAAGCTCGCGCATGGCGGCGCGCTGGCGTTCGTCGCGAGATCCCGGACGACGGTTTTCGCCGTCGCGCGCGCGCTGTCGTCGCTCTTCCTGGCCGCGCTGGTCCTGCTGACGATGACCCCCGCCGAAGCCGCCACCACGCTCGAACTGCCCACGTTCCAGGAACTCATCGCGCCGCCCGCGCCGGCATCGTCGGCGGAGGCGGCTGTCGGTGCATCGGCGCCTTCCGTGTCGGATGCCGACATGCTGCACTCGCTCGACACCGTCATCGCGACGCTCGACAACGACCGCCAGCGCGCGGCGCTCGTCGCGCAACTCAAGCGTCTGCGCGATGCGAAGCATGCTGCCGCGTCCGCTGCGCCCGCCACGCCCGCCTCGTCTGCCGATACCGCCCCGACCGCCGCCGGTGCCGCCGCAAGCGCCCCGGCGAGCGCGCCGACGCCCTCGGTGGTGGCGAGCATCGCGCAGAACGCGGGCTTGCTGGGCGCGATCGCATCGGCGGTCACGAGCATCGAAGCCGACGTGAAGCGCGGCAAGACGCCGCTCGCCTACTGGGGCGGGCGCTTCAACGCGGCGGGCAACGAGCTGTTCACGATCGTCACGAGCCAGAGCCGCGAGCCGTTCGGCCGCACGCTATTCAACTTCTTCGCGACGCTCGCGGGCTGGGGCGCGTGCGCCTTCGTGCTCGTGTATGCGCAGCGGCGCGTATCGAGCCGGTATGGCGTGGAAGTGTCGCTGCATTCGAATCCGACGACGCGCGAACTGCTGCTCTTCGCGATGCGCCGCGTCGCGCCGTATCTGATCGCGTTTCTGGCGGCGCTGACTTTCGCGCATTTGATGCCGCAATCGCTCGGCCGCACGCTCGCGATGGTCACAGCGTATGCAATGGTCGCGGGCGCGGTGTTCTCGGCCATCTGCCTCATCATGTTCTCGCTGTTCGGCTCGGCGCACCGGCGCGTCGCGGTGAACGTGCTGATCATTCACGCGCGGCGGCTGCTGTTTCTGATCGGCACGCTCGGCGCGCTCGGCGATGCTGCTGCCAACTACGACGTCGCGCAACAACTGGGCACCAATCTTTCCGCGCTGATCTCGACCTTCGCGAACATGGCGGCCGCCGCGCTCACCGCGTACTTCGCGCTCGCGTTCCAGCGGCCGGTCGCGCATCTGATCCGCAGCCGCACCTACGAGCAGCGCCACACGCGCAAGGCCGCGACCGAAACGTTCGATGTCGTCGCGTCGCTATGGCAATTGCCGTTGCTCCTGCTCGCGTCGGCGTCGGTGGTGGCGACGCTCGCGGGCATCGGCACGTCCGAGAACGTGTTGCAGATGGCGATCGCGACCGCTGGCCTGCTGGTCGTCGCGTTCTTCCTGTCGGCGATCGTGATCCGCATCACGCGGCCCAAATCGCGCCGTCCGCGCCGCCAGTCGGCTTATGTGCGGCGGCTCGTCAAGTTCGTCGGCACGCTGATCGTGGTCGGCGTGTGGCTCGCGTTCCTCGAAGTGTCGTCACGCTTCTGGGGCTTCTCGCTCGCGGACATGGCCGAGCGCAGCGTCGCGGCGCGCGGCATCACGCACGCCTTCGGCATGATCGTGCTGACGTTCTTCGTCGTGTGGCTCGTGTGGATTCTGATCGACACCGGCATCCAGGAAACCCTCAAGCCCGATTCCGCGCGGCGCGGCGGACGCGGCCCGAGCATGCGCGCTCGCACGATGCTGCCACTTTTGCGCAATGTCGTATTCGTCGTGCTGTTGACGATCGCCGCGATCGTCACGGCGGCGAATCTCGGCCTCAACGTGACGCCGCTGCTCGCGGGCGCGGGCGTGATCGGTCTTGCGGTCGGTTTCGGCGCGCAATCGCTGGTCGCGGACCTGATCACCGGGCTTTTCATCATCATCGAGGACACCATTTCGGTCGGCGATTCGATCGAGGTCGAAGGCGGGCACGCGGGCATCGTCGAGAGCCTGACGATCCGGACCGTGCGCCTGCGCGACGGTCAGGGCGCGATTCACGCGATCCCGTTCTCGCAAATCAAGACGGTGAAGAACCTGTCGCGCGATTTCGCTTATGCCGTGTTCGAAGTGCGCTTGCCGTTTTCCGCCGATGTCGACGCCGTCACCGACATGATCCGCGAGGTCGGCGCGGAACTGATGGACGATCTGCGCTACCGGCGCGAGATGCTGGGACCGGTCGAAGTGTGGGGACTGGACCGCTTCGATCCGAACTGGATGGTCGTGAAAGGGCAGATCAAGACGCGGCCGCTTCAGCAATGGAGCGTCGCGCGGGCGTTCAATCTGCGCATCAAGCGCAAGATGGACGAAGCCGGCATGCAGATTCCGGTGCCGCAAATGCAGGTGCAGATGTCGCGCGACTCCGGCGATGTCAGGGAAGCCGACGCGAAGTCCAAGCGCATCTGGATCGACGAAGAAGAAGCGGCCGACGCCGCCGATGCACCGCGTGCCGTGGCGCTCGACGTATCACACGAGCCCCGGCCCGCGCCGCCCGCCACCGATCATTCGGTGCAGATTCCGCCGCAGATTCCCACGGCGCCGGAGCCGGGCAAGGGCTGATTGAGCGTCAGGCGGCGAGCAGATCGTTGACGTGCGTGGCGATATGTTCGCCCGCGACGCCATAGACGTGAATCGATACGGCGCGCGTGACGGCATCGGCGGGATTGCCGAGTTGATGAATCGCGCCGCGTCCCGCATCGACGAACGATACCGCGCCCGCCGCACGCGGATGACGGCGCGTTTCCACCGCGCGGTGCGTATCGGCATCCCAGCGATAGAGCGTTTCGGCGAGCGTGCCGTCGATGACCGCGTACCCGCACCACGTCCGATGGCCATGCACCGGACTCGCTTGCCCCGGCTCCCACACGAGCGCGGCGATCGCGTACCGGTTGAGCGGATCGGCGGCGAGCAGATGGCGGCGGTATCGGCGCGCGTCGCCGATGCGCTGGTGCGCGCGCAGCAGCGAGGGATCGGCGATCGCCCGCGTCAGCGCCGCACGCACTTGCGCCCCAAACGATGCGCCGCCGGCTTCGAGCGCGGCATCGATGTCATGGCAAAGGCGTCGCAAGGCCGGGTTGTCGTTGCTCAGCGCGTGCAGCGCGGCGCGGGGGCCGGCGTTTTGCCGCATCGGGCGATTAAAACTTTGCAGCTTCATGATGATTGTGGGATCGGGAGTCGAGCCTCCATTTATATCGGCTTGCATCTGGAATTTGTTTTCATATAATTCCGCCAACACTTCGAAAAATAGAAAATTAATCTACGGGGGATGCAGTATGGGAATGGACGTCATTGACCGCAAGCTGCTCGAACTGCTGCAGGGCGACGTGACGATGCCCGTCGCGGAACTGGCTCAGCGCGTCAATCTTTCGCAGACGCCGTGCTGGAAGCGCGTGCAACGGCTCAAGGAGACCGGCGTGATCCGCGCGCAAGTCGCGTTGTGCGATCCGAAGAAGCTCGGCGTCGGCACGACGGTGTTCGTCGCGGTGCGCACCAACCAGCACACGCAAATCTGGGCGGACGAGTTCACGCGCGCCGTGCGCGACATGCCGGAAGTGGTCGAGGTGTACCGGATGAGCGGCGAGACGGACTATCTGCTGCGCGTGGTGGTAGCCGACATCGACGATTACGACCGCGTCTACAAGCAACTCATTCGCGCGGTGCCGATCTACGACGTCAGCTCAAGTTTCGCGATGGAACAGATCAAGTATTCGACGGCGTTGCCGGTGCGGCCCGCATCCGACGCCTGAGCGCGGCAAAAGAAAGCCGCCCGGGGAGGGCGGCCGAACACGTCCGGTCACGAGGTATCACGGCGAGCCCTGGCGCTCGCGTGATCAGACGCGCATGGAATCCGATTGAGTATGGTCAACGAGACGGGCTTCGTTCAAGCCGGACGGTGCAGCACAGAATTTCGGGGGTGTCGTTCGCGGACTGAAACACCGCGCGCAATCCAACTGAAAACGAAGCCGGGTACGATGTCGGTTCTATCTCAAAACTTTGAACGAGCCGCCGCGCCCCATGACCGACGACCCACGCAACAAGCGCCCGAACGCCCCGCAGAAAAAGAAGAATCCGACCTTGGGGATCAGCGTGTTCATCGTCGTGGTGTTGCTGCTGGTGATCTTCACGCTGCTCTTCAACGCGATTCGCGAGAAGCGCGCGTTCGACGAGCAGACCGCGTCGCCCGCCACGGCAAGCGATGCGCGGCCCGCGCTCCCGGCGATCGGCGCATCGCAATAACGCTGCGCTCACGACGGCAGATGAATCTGCGTCGCGTCCTTGCGGATCAGCGTCGACGCCGTGAGCATCTGCTTGCACTGATGCGCGAGCAATTTCAGATCCTGAATCGCATCGGCGGGAAGCGTCTGCGCGCGTTCGGCGGCGGCGACCATCGTATCGAGATCGCGGCGCAAATCCTTGATCGCGTCGGAGGGCGGGGCGCCGTCGTCATCCGATATCGCGGCCTGGGCATCCGACAGATTGTCCCGCACGATGCCGAATGCCCGCTGCACCGGCTCGAACGGCTTCGGATCGGCGTCATTGATCGCTTGCAATAGCGGCGCGGCCGCCGTGATCTGCGACGCGAGCACGTGGCTCTGCACGAGGAGATCGTTCAGTTCGGCGACGTATTTTTGCTGCGGCTTCGGCTCCAGCATCATGCGCTGAAACGCCTGCGCGAGATTGGCGAACGCGACGTGCACGTTCTTGCGCGCGAGCCGGTAGCGGAAGTCGCGATCGAGCGCCGTCGCCGCGACGGTCGCGGCGGCAGACCCGCCCTTGCTCGCGGTGGCCGCCGTGCTCTCGCCGATATTCACCGACGACAGCCGCTCCGCCGTCGCGCTCGCGGCCTTGAGGGCGGGCTCGTCGCTGGCGGCGCCGGTTTTGATTTCCGGCGCGGGCACGGGCTCAGGCGCGGTTGCGAGCGCCGCGCCCGCGTTGCCATCGGCGAAAGCGGCGCTCGGCACGGACGACGGCGCGCGGGACGTAGCGCCCCCGGTTTGCGTTTTCCAGGACCAGCTTGCTTCCAGATAATTGCGCGTCGCGCCGAGCAGATCCTTCACGAGCTTGCCCATCAGCCGATACTCCCAGTACGGGAACAGATGACTCGCGGCGATGGCGATGGCGGACCCGACGACCGTATCGATGGCCCGCTCGCCGATCAGCCGCAAGCTGCCCGGCGCAAGCAGATGGAACATCAGCAGCACATACGACGACGTGAACACCACGCTGCCCGCGTAGTTGAAGAGCAGCAGGCTGTAGCTCATGACCATGGACGCGAACATCGCGACGAGCAGCACATGCGGGTCCTTGACGACGAGGATCAGCGCGATCGTCACCGCGCAGCCGATCGTCGTGCCGATGATCCGCTGCGTATTGCGCTGCTTGGTGAGCGAATAGCCCGGCTTCAGGATGATGACCGTGGTCATCACGATCCAGTACGCGTTCGTGAGCGGCAGCAGCCGCCCGAGCCAGAAGCCGACGCCCACCGCGATCGTCACGCGCAGCGCGTGACGGAAGCTCGGCGATGACATCGTCAGATTCGAGAAAATCTGCCTGAACGGCACCCGCCGGCTCGAAATGAAACGCGAGAGCGCGTGATCGATCTGCACCTCGGTTCCGCTGAGACTCGCGTCGTCGTGCGTGCGGCGGCGCATCTTGTCGATCAGGCGCGTGGCGCTCCACAGACGCCGGAACACGGCCGCCGCCGCCGCATACGCCTCGGGATTCTTCTCGGGCAGCGCGTGCTTGCGCATCAACTCGAGTTCGTATTCGATCGCGCGCAACTCGGCTTTCATGCTGACGTGCTTCGACGCCGGCCGGTTTTGCAGCACCGCGAGGCCGATCTCCTCCAGGTCCTCGCTGGCCTTGCGCATCAGGTCGCGATAGAACACGAGCACGTCCGAGCCGGCGAAGGTCTTGCGCACGAGCGGATAATCCGTGTGCGCGCCGACGAAGAATTCGTGCAGGTCCACGATGTTGATGAAGAGATTGAAGAGCCGCGCGCGCCGCGCATCGAGCTTGCCGGTCTTCACCTTCGGCAGGTTGCGCAACACGATCTCGCGTGCGCCTTCCTGCTGCTCGACGGCCGCGATCTGCTTTTCAATGAGCTTTCGATAACACTCGTCGAGGTCGGCGTCGACGTCATAGAACTCGGCGCGCGCCTGCAGGTACTCCGCGCAACTGAAGATGCTCTGCGCGAGCGCCTGCCGCTCGATGCGATACACGAGCAGATGCGAGACGAGCGTCGCCCAGTACGTGTACCAGAGGCCACCCAGCAGAATCCACGACGCGTTGATGAGCGCCTGCATCGGCGTGAAATGCTCTTCGAGCGTCACGATCATCATGAAGAGCGTCGCGAAGCTGATTTGCGGCCAGCGGTTGCCGTAGACGACGATCAGCGACAGCACGAAGGTGAGCGGCACGACGGTCAGCCACAGCGTCACCGGATGGGCCGTCGCAATGCCGGTCGCGAGCGCCGAAAAAAAGCCGATGAACGTGCACGCGAGCATCTCGTTGTGCTTGTGCTTGAGCGGCCCCGGCATGTCGACGACGCACGCGCCCAGCGCACCGGTTGCGATCGTGAAGCCGAGTTCGCGGTTGTGAAACACCGTGAGCATCAGCACGGCCGGAAGCGAGATGCCCAGCGCGCTGCGCAAGCCGCCGAAAAAGTACTGGCTATAGATGAACTTTTTTATTTCGAACGAGTAACGCATCGACTTCCTGTATGGACGCGCAAGGGGCGGGCAAGGGCGCTGTCGAGTCTAACGCAACTCAACGAGCGTTCGGACCTCGGCCGAACGGCCAGGTTCTCGGCGCGAAGTCGCTTTGTTATGCTGGCGCTTGATTTGACAAAGCTTTGCGTTTTGCGCGCTGCTTCTTCGCTTGCCAGCATCCAATCCCGCCCTTCATGCTCGAACTCTTCTATTCGAACCGTCACGAAACGCTTGCCGCCGCGCTTTTCGAGGATCTCGACACATTTGCGATGCGCGAGGGCAATCCTTTCGCGCGCGAGTCGGTCATCGTGCCCAGCGCGGCCGTGCGACGGCGGCTCGAACTGGATATGGCCGAGCGGCTCGGCATCTGCGCGAATGTCGATTTTTGCTATCTCGCGCAATGGCTATGGGCGCAGATCGGGCGCGTGCTGCCGGTGCCCCAGCGTTCGCCGTTCGCGCCGGACCGGCTCGCGTGGCGCTGCTATCGCCTGTTCGACGAGCCGCCGTTCAGACAAGCGCCGCGCCTGTCGACCTATCTCGACGCCGCCGACGATTCCATGCGCTACGAACTCGCGCGCCGCATCGCGACGGTGTTCGACCACTATCTGACCTATCGCCCGGACTGGCTCACGCACTGGCAGGCGGGCGGCTCGATCCTCGCGGGCGGCGGTGCTGAGACGGATGCGCGCGGTCCGCGTCTCGCGGGCGCGAGCGAGATCCAGCGCCAGGACGAACACTGGCAGGCCGCGCTGTGGCGCGCGCTGCTCGACGACCTGACGACGCCCGGCTCCGGGCAAGATCCGACGCCGCCCGCGTATCGCTTTCTGGCCGACGCGCCGCGCTTCGATCTCGATACCGCGATGCGCGCCGAATGGCCGAGCCGCATCAGCGTGTTTGCGCTGCCGACGATGCCGCCGCTGCACATCGCGTTGCTGCGCGAGCTGTCGCGCTGGATCGACGTGCGCATCTACGCGCTCAACCCGTGCCGCGAATTCTGGTTCGATATCGTGAGCCAGGCGCGCGTCGAGCAGCTCGAACTGAAGGGCGAGGCGCATTTTCAGGAAGTCGGGCATTCGCTGCTCGCGGAGTGGGGCCGTCAGACGCAGGCGCAGCTTCACATGCTGCACGAGCTTACCGAAAGCGCGGCATCGAGCGAGCGCGAGCTGTTCGAAGAGAACACCGCGCCGACATGGCTTGCGCGCGTGCAGAACGGCATTTTGACGCTCGACGAAGAGAACGCCGGGCCGCAGCCGGAAGACATCGTCGAGACGGGCGTGGAAGTGCATGTCTGCCATAGCCTCTCGCGTCAGCTCGAAGTGCTGCACGACCGCCTGCTCGACTGGTTCGACGAGATAGAGGGACTCGAGCCGTCCGATGTGCTCGTCGCGTTTCCCGATCTGGCGGTGGCCGGCCCGCTCATCGACGGCGTGTTCGGCACCGCGCCCGCCGGCGCGAGCAACGAGCGCAGGCGCATTCCCTATCGCATCACCGGCTTGCCGCCTTCGCAGGCCAACCCGGTCGCGCGCGCGATGCTCGACTGGCTCGCCCTCGCGGAACGCGGCGTCGGCGCGCCGGAGCTGATCGAATGGCTGCGCGTCGATGCAATCGCGACACGCTACGGCATCGACGCGCCATCGCTCGAAACGGCGCAGGAGTGGCTCTCGGCGGCGGGCGCGCGCCGGGGCTTGCGTCCGGCGGAAGCCGCCGGCGAGCACGTGCCCGCCGCGCGTCACACCTTCGCCGATGCGCTCACGCGTCTCTATCTCGGCTACGCGCTGCCGGGCGGCGGCGCGCCGGTCGCGGAATGGCTGCCCGTCGAGGGCGCGCAGGGTTCGGAGGCGGAGTTGCTCGGACGCCTCACACGCTTCATCGACGATATCGACGCCTTCGCCGCGCAGATCGAGACGCCCCGCACCGCGCGCGCGTGGGGCGACTTGCTGCTCGATGCGCTCGCGCGTTTCTTCGATGCCGGCGTCGCGTTCAACGACACCATCGGCGACGTGCGCCATGCGATCGATGCGCTGATCGTCGCGATGGAAGAAGGCGCGCGCGACACGGAGGTATCGGCTGCGGTGATCCGCACCGCGCTCACCGATACGCTCGACGATCCCGCGCGCGGCGGCGTGCCGTGGGGCGGCGTCACGTTCTCGTCGCTGACGAGCTTGCGCGGGCTGCCGTATCGCGTGGTCTGTCTGCTCGGCATGGACGACGGCATGTTGCCGAGCCTCACGCGCGCCGACGAATTCGACCTGATGGCGAGCTTCGGCAAGCTGGGCGACCGGCAGCGCCGGGACGACGAACGCAATCTCTTTCTCGACCTGATGCTCGCGGCGCGCGACCGGCTGCTGATCGCCTACACCGGGCGCAGCATCCGCGACAACGCCGTGCTGCCGCCCGCCGCGCTCATCGACGAATTGCTCGACCATCTCGCCGAAGCCGTCGCGGGCAAGCATGCCGCGCCGGACGAACTGGCAAAGGCGCGGGCGTCGTTCGTGCGCGAGCATCCGCTGCAGCCGTTCGCGCCCGAGTATTTCGAGCCGGCGGGCCGTCTCTTCACCTACGAGCCGGAGCGCGCGGAACTGGCGCGGGTGCTGGCGGCGGGGCGCGTGCACGGAAGCGCGCCGTTCTTCGCATCGCCGCTGCCGCCCGAAGACGACGAAGCGGCTACCGTCGCCTTCGACGATTTCGTGCGCTTCTGGCGGCATCCTGCGCGCGCGCTGCTGCGGGATCGGCTGGGCATTGCGCTCGTCGATGCCGAAGCCGAACTGGATATGACCGAGCCGTTCGAACTCGGCTTCGCAGGACGCGATGCGCTCGCCGGGCGCGTGCTGCCGTCGCTGCTCGAAGCGGAAGACCACGTCGTGCACCACGCCCGCGAGCGCGCGCGTCACGTTGCGCGCACGAGCCCCGAAATGCCCGGTGGCGCGACGGGCGCCGTCTGGCAGACGCGCGAGATGCACGCGCTCGCGCATCTCGCGGACCGCATCCGCACGTCGGTGGCGGAGGGCGCGACGCGCTTGCCGTTCTCGCTCGACGTGGCGCCGCGCTGGCCCGACACGGGCGGCGTCGCGCTCTTCGGCCCGCACGACGACGCGCTCATCGACGAGCGGCCGCTCACGCTTTCCGGCACGCTCAATCGCCTGACGCCGCAAGGCCAGGTGATCTACCGTTACGACCAGCCGCGCGCCCACGATTACCTGTCCGCGTGGCTCGCGCATCTGGCCTATTGCGCGGCGCTGCCGGACGGCCCGCGCCGCACGATCTGGCACGGACGCGGCGCGCAGTCGTCGGATTTCGAACTGACGCCTGTCGCCGATCCGCTCGCGCATCTCGCCGCGCTCGCGGCGCTGTATCGCGCAGGCCGGCGCATGCCGCTGCGTTTCTTCCCGAAGAGCGCGTGGCTCAAGATGACCGAAGGCGATGCGAAGGCGTACGGCGCGTGGGAATCGGACCGCGTGCGCGCGGAATCGGACGATCCGGTTTATCGCATCGCGTTTCGCGGCGAATCGCTTGGGCTCGACGACCGCTTCGCGGCGCTCGCGCGCATCGTTTTCGAGCCGCTTCGGCAACACCTGCAACGCGACGCATGATGACGACAGCAATCCAGTCCGTGAACACCGAAGCCGTCCAGAAACTCGACGTCTTCTCCTGTCCGCTCGACGGCGTCAACCAGATCGAAGCATCCGCCGGAACCGGCAAGACGTGGAACATCTGCGCGCTCTACGTGCGCCTTCTGCTCGAGAAGCAGTTGAGCGTCGAGCGCATTCTCGTCGTCACTTTCACGAAGGCCGCGACCGCCGAACTGCACGAGCGCATTCGCACGCGGCTCGCGGGCGTCGCGCATGCCATCGAAAACGGCGATGCAGCCGGCGATCCGTTCATCGAGCGGCTTTTCGAGACCACGCTCGCCGACATTGATCCGAACGAGGCGCTGCAGCGTATTCGCATCGCGCTGCATACCTTCGATCAGGCCGCGATCCACACGATCCACGCGTTCTGCCAGCGCGCGCTGCAGGAAGCGCCGTTCGCCGCCGCGATGCCGTTCGCGTTCGACATGGAAGCCGACGACAGCGCGCTGCGCTTCGAGCTTGCCGCCGATTTCTGGCGCGAGCGCGTCGAGCCGGCAGCCGCGCGCACGCCGTCGTTCGCGTCGTGGCTCGTCGCGAAGGGCGCGGGACCGGCATCGCTCGATGCGCAACTGGCGCGGCGGCTCAAGAAGCCGCTCGCGACGTTGCGCTGGGGCAAGAGCGAGGCGGAACCTGCAGCGGAAGCCGTCGATGCGAAAGCGCTTTTCGACGAAGCGTGCGCGGTGTGGAACGCCGAGCGCGGCGCGATCGCCAAGCTGCTCTTCGACGCCGAGGCGATGCTGAAGCAGACCTCGCACAAGCGCTCGATGATCGAAGCCGCCCTCGACGCATGGGCCGAATATTTCGCCGATGCCGATTGTCACGCAGAGCCGCCGAAGGAGGCGCTGAAGATCACCGCATCGGCGCTCGCGAAGGGCACCAAGGTCAAGCACACGCCGCCCGCGCATCCGTTCTTCGAGCATGCCGAGACGCTCGCCGCGTCGGCCGCCGCAGCCGAAGCCGCGCAGCGTGCGATGTGGCTCGACATCGTGCGCGAATGGCTCGACTACGCGCCGGCCGAACTGTCGGCGAGAAAGCGGGCGCGGCGCGTGGTGTCCTTCGACGATCTGTTGTCGAACCTGCATCACGCGCTCGTCCGGCACGCGTGGCTCGCGCAGGCGTTGCGCGAGCGTTATCCGGCGGGGCTCATCGACGAATTCCAGGACACCGATCCGCTGCAATACGCGATCTTCAACCGCGTGTTCGCGCCGCATGGACCGCTCTTTCTGGTCGGCGATCCGAAGCAGGCCATCTACAGCTTTCGCGCCGCCGACCTGCACACGTATCTCGCCGCGCGCGACGGCGCGAGCGCGCGTTACACGCTCGCGGTGAACCAGCGTTCGACGGCGCGCATCATCGAGGCGTGCAATCGCGTGTTCGGCGCGAATCCGTCGGCGTTCATTCTCGAAGGCCTCGACTATCAGCCGGTGCGCGCGGGCACGCGTTCACGCGGACCGTTCGTCGATGCGACGCCCGCCGCCGCCTACTCCGATATCGCGGATTTCTGCGTGTGGATGCTGCCGCACGGCGATGCGGCGCTGTCGAAGGCCAACGCGCAGCGCGAAGCGGCCGAGGCGTGCGCCGCCGAAATCGCGCGGCTGCTGAAAGGCGCGGCGCGCGGTGAAGTGCGCATCGGCGACGAGGCGCTCAGTGCGGGCGATATCGCCGTGCTCGTGCAGACGCATCGGCAAGGCAGTCTCGTCAAGCGCGTGCTGGCGGCGTGGGGTATCGGCAGCGTGGAACTGGCGCAGGCGTCGGTGTTCGGCTCGCTCGACGCCGAGCAGATCGAGCGCGTGCTCGCCGCCATCGACACGCCCGGCGACTTGCGCCGCTTGCGCGCCGCGCTCGCGACCGACTGGTTCGGGCTGGACGCCGCCGCGCTGTGGCGTCTGGAGCACGCGGCATCGACGGAAGAAAGCGGCTCCAGCGATTCGACGAGCTGGGTCGAGAGATTCTCGCGCTATCGGACGATCTGGCACGAGCGCGGCTTCGCGGTGATGTGGCGCACGCTCGCGCGGGAACTGTCGATTGCGGCGCGGCTCGTCGCGCGCGCGGACGGCGAGCGCAGGCTCACGAACGTGAACCATCTCGCGGAACTGCTGCAGGCTCGCTCGGCGCAACAGCCGGGCATCGCGCCGACCTTGCGCTGGCTGGCCGCGCAGCGCGCGCAGCAGGGCGGCGGCGAAGACGCGCAATTGCGCCTCGAATCCGACCGCAATCTCGTGCAGATCGTGACGATCCACAAGTCGAAGGGCCTCGAATACGCGGTCGTGTTCTGTCCGTTCCTGAACGACGGCACGGCGCGCGACGCCTCGAAATCCGGCTTGCCCGACGCCCGCGAGTATCACGACGACGCGGGCGAAGCCGTGCTGCACTATGGAATCGATGACGACGAAGCGCAGGGAATCGGCGCGACCATCGCACGCGAGCAGGCTGCCGAGCGGGCGCGGCTCGTCTATGTGGCGCTGACGCGGGCGGTGTATCGCTGCTACGTGGTCGCGGGCGTTTATATCTCGAACATGTCGAACAAGTCGACGAAGGAATCGCGCAGAAGCGTGCTGAACTGGCTCGCCGCGGGCGCGGGTCAGGACTTCGATGCGTTCTGCGACGAACCGCCCGACGAAGCGGGCATCGTCGCGGCGTGGCGCGCGCTGGAAGGTCAGGCCGAAGGCGCGATCGGCGTGACGCCGCTGCCCGTCATCGACCGGCGCGAGCCGCTTGCCGCCGTCGAGCGCGGCACGCACGAGATCGCCGCGCGCACCAACCGCCGCCTGTTGCGCGATCGCTGGCGCATGGCGAGTTTCAGTTCACTGGTGGCGGCGGGCGCGCGCGAAGAGGCGAATCAGTCGCAGCCCGCCGAGGCGCGCCCCGATCACGACGAACTCGCCGATACCGCTCCAACGCTCGTGCAAGCGCCGCCTTCCCGCGACGAATCCGCGCTCGCCGACGACGACATCCTCGCGTTTCCGCGCGGCGCGGCGGCGGGCGAATGTCTGCATCGCATGTACGAGCTTGCGGATTTCACACAGCCGTCGACGTGGCCCAAGGCGGTCGAGGACGCGCTGCGCGAGTATCCGGTTCCCGCGCCCGCGCCGCTCGCCCAGCGTCTTCGGCCGATGATGCTGCGCCTGCTCGCCGACACGCTCGAAAGCGAGATCACGCCGGGTATGCGGCTGTCGGGCATCGCCAACGGGCGGCGCATGAACGAGCTGGAGTTTCTGTTCCCGGCGCCGTCGCTGGATTTTCCGGCGCTGCGGCGGCTGCTGTCCGCGCACGGCTATCCCGATGTCGCGCTCGAAACGGGCGCGCTGCGAGGCTTCATCAAGGGATTCATCGACATGATCGTGCTGCACGGCGGGCGTTACTGGATCATCGACTGGAAGTCGAATCATCTGGGCGATGCCGCCGAACACTACGGCGCCGCGCCGCTTGCCGAGGCGATGGCGCATCACGCGTATCACCTGCAGGCGCTTGTCTATGTCGTCGCGCTGCACCGGTACCTGCGTGCGCGGCTCGCTGATTACGACTACGAGACGCATGTCGGCGGTTACCTGTATCTGTTCGTGCGCGGCGTGCGTCCCGAGTGGCGCGACCGCGACGCGGCGAGCGGCGTGCATCGCGGGCGGCCGCCGCTGGCACTGGTCGAGGCGCTCGACCGGGTGATGTCGGGAGGCGCGGCATGAGCACGATCGAAGCCGTGAACGCCGGGGAGTCGGCTGCGTCGGCCTTTGCCGACGAAAGCGCCGCGCTTGCCGAAGGTTTCGCGCGGCGCATCGGCGAACTGTCACGATGGTCGGGTGCGGACGCGCGGGCGATCGCGTGGGCCGAGCGTGCGGCGCTTGCCATCAGCCGGGCGACGGCGCTCGGACACGTCTGCATGCCGCTTGCCGCGCTTGCACGGCGTCACGGCGAGAACCTGCGCGAAGCACGCGATGCGCTGCTCGCAAGCGGCGTCGCGACGTTTGCCCGCACCGAGGCGCGCTTCGATGCGGCAAGTCTTCGGCCGCTCGTCATCGACGAGGACGGGCGGCTCTATCTCGCGCGCTACTTCGATTACGAGCGGCGGCTCGCGGTGGCGCTGGTCGAACGGGCGCGCGGCGCGCGAATCCACGTGTCGCAGCGGGAGCTTGCGCAGCAGGCGGAGCGGATCGCGCGCTACTTCGGGGAAGGCACGGCCAATGACGACATCGACTGGCAGCGCGTCGCCGCGTTCGTTGCGCTCGCGGGCAGGCTGACGATCGTGAGCGGCGGGCCGGGCACGGGCAAGACGACGACCGTGGTCGGCGTGCTCGCGTGTCTGCTCGACGCCGATCCGGGCTTGCGCATCGCGCTCGCCGCACCGACGGGCAAGGCCGCGCAGCGCATGCAGGAAGCGTTGATCGAGCGGGCGGACAAGCTGCCGCCCGAGCTGGCCGCGCGGCTGCCGCGCACATCCTTCACGTTGCAGCGCTTGCTCGGCGTGCTGCCGGACGGCGGCTTCCGGCATCATCGCGACAATCCGTTGCCCTATGACGTGATCGTGGTCGACGAGGCGTCGATGATCGATGTCGCGCTCGCGGCGCATCTGCTCGAAGCGGTCGCAGAGTCGAGCCGGCTCGTGATGCTCGGCGACAAGGATCAGCTCTCGGCG
This sequence comes from Caballeronia sp. RCC_10, assembly GCF_041360715.1. Classification (NCBI taxonomy): domain Bacteria; kingdom Pseudomonadati; phylum Pseudomonadota; class Betaproteobacteria; order Burkholderiales; family Burkholderiaceae; genus Caballeronia; species Caballeronia sp. RCC_10. Next base: position 465,402 of record NZ_JBFUPT010000001.1, on the reverse strand, counting down.
GTCGAAGCGGGCGCGGTGTTCGCGGAACTGAGCGCGCAGCCATCGTTCAGCGAGGCGGGCGCGGGGCGGATCGCGGGCGCGTTGGGCGTGGAACTGGCGCGGTTTCGGGCGGCGTTGCCTGACGGCGTCAAGTCTGCCGGCGGCGGCGACGGGCGCGGGAACGCAGCGGCCCACGCGAGGATGGACGATGCGTCGCTCGCGCAATCCGATGCGAATGACGAGGGCTACGGCGACTTTTTTCCGGGCGACGTAGAGGGCGATGCATCCAGCGCACAAGGCGAGAACCAGGGCGATTTGTTCTCGAACTCCGACGCCCGCGCGAGCGAATCGCCTTTCGCGGCTTCGTCCGATGCGTGGGGCGCTCGCGCCGATCCCGACGGCGCACCGCATGCCGACGAAGGCTACGCCGACCTGTTCGCCACGCTAGACACCGGCTCCCACGATGCGCCCGACGCCCGCGACGACGCCCCGCTCACCGACAGCGTCGTCTGGCTCGCGCGCAATTACCGCTTCGGGCTGGATTCGGCGATCGGCCGCCTGTCGATCGCAATCCGCAACGGCGATGCGCAAGCCGCGCTCCTCGCGCTCGACGCAAAGCAGTCGGCCGCACCTGAAGCGCCCGCCGCTGTGCTGCTGGACGACGGTCACGCCACGCTATCGGACCGCACGCTCGCTCATCTGGCGAAAGGATTCGCGCCCTACGCTGATGCGCTCGCGTCGATGCTGCAAGCGGAGCACGCGCCATCCGATGAAGCCCGGCTCTTCGATGCGCTCAATCGCTTCCGCGTGCTGTGCGCGACACGCAAGGGGCCGCGCGGCGTCGACGAAGTGAACGCGCGTATCGCGTCGAAGGTGCGCGAGCAGGCGGGCATTGCGCTTGCAATCGGAGCACAGTGGTTCGCTGGACGGCCGGTGATCGTCACGCGCAACGACTATGCGCTCGGGCTCTTCAACGGCGATATCGGCATTGCGCTGCCGGGGCCGAACGGCGCGCTGCGCGTCGCGTTCCGCATGGCGGATGGCTCGCTGCGTCATGTATCGCCGGCTGCGCTGCCGCCGCACGACACGGCGTTCGCGCTGACCGTCCACAAATCGCAAGGCTCGGAGTTCGAGCACGCGGCGCTCGTGCTGCCCGGCAGCTTCGTGCGCGTGCTGTCGCGCGAGCTGGTCTATACGGCGATCACGCGGGCGAAGCGCCGTATCGAAGTCATCGGCTCGGCGGCGATTTTCGCGCAGGCCGTCGATGCGCCGACGCGTCGCGATTCCGGTCTCGCCGCGAGAATGGCGCGGCTGATGCGCCTGCACCATCGATCCTGAACGAAGGAGTGTCACCCATGAGCGATAGTCTCGTGGTGCCGCCAGGCGAAATCGAGCTGACCGCCGTGCGTGCGCAAGGCGCGGGCGGGCAGAACGTCAACAAGGTGTCGAGCGCGATTCATTTGCGCTTCGACATCCGCGCGTCGTCACTGCCGGAGCACATCAAGGCGAGACTGCTCGCGCTGTCCGACAGCCGCGTCACGCGCGAAGGCGTGATCGTCATCAAGGCACAGGAACATCGCACGCAGGACATGAATCGCGCGGCGGCGCTCGCGCGTCTCGACGAGATGATTCGCAGCGTCAGCGTCACCCGGCGCAAGCGCATCGCGACGAAGCCGACGCGGGCGTCGCAGGTGCGCCGGGTCGAGGGGAAGGTCAGGCGGGGAGCGGTGAAGGCAGGACGGGGCGCGGTACGAGGCGAATAGGGAGGCAAGCGCCTTGCCGTCCATCGTCGCGCGATGCCGCGCCATGCGCACCGCGCGATGCTCAGCAATCCGTCACCGCGCGATGCTCCGCCGCGTGAGAAACGGAACGTGCTTCACGATTCCCGTCGCGAGCGCCGTGCCCACCAGCACGACAGCGCAGCCTTCGAGCATGACGAGCGATACGTGCTCGCTCAGGAACAGCGCGCCCCAGAGAATGCCGAAGAGCGGAATGACGAAGGTCACCGTCATCGCGCGTGCAGGGCCCGCCGCCGCCACGAGCCGGAAGTATAGAAAATAGGCGATGCCCGTGCAGCAGACCCCGAGCGCGATGACCGCCGACCACGCATGCGCGGAGATCGGCGTCGCGGGCCACGTCAGCAGGGCGATCGGCGCGAGCACGATGGTCGCGCCGATCATGCTGCCGGCGGCGTTGGCGGTCGCATCGATATCCATCAGATACTTCTTCGCAAAGTTGCCTGCCACGCCGTACAGCGCCGATGCCCCGAGCGCGGCGGCCGCCGCCAGCATGCCCTGAACGGGCAGCCCGGCCGATGCCGCCCCGTCTGTCGCGATCTGGTTCCACACGAGCAGCACCACGCCCGCGAAGCCGATCGCCATGCCGATGCTGCGCATCGTCGTCAGCCGGTCCTTCAGCCACACGTAGGCGACGAGCGCGCCAAAGAGCGGCGTCGTCGCATTGATGACAGACGTCGCGCCCGCCGACAGCGTCAGCTCCGCGAATGCAAACAGGCAAAACGGCGCGGCCGAATTGAGGATGCCGACCACGAAAAGCGGCAGCGCGCGCCGCCGCATCGTGCCGAGGGTGGCGGCGACGTTGCGGCGTGCAAGCAGCATCACGATCAGAAACAGCGCGCCGATGCCGGTGCGCATGGCCATGAGCGGCGCGACGCCGAACTCGGCGACTCCCACGCGAATGAACAGGAAGGATGCGCCCCACAATGCGGCGAGCACGATCAATTGCAACAAATTGGAGATGGACATGACGATGGCGGACTTCGAGATACTAATTAAAAGTCCGCGCATGTTAGCACTGCGCGCGGCGCCGAAGAGCGCGCCGCGAATGAGACCGCAAGATGCGGGGTCAGTGCGGCGGGATCATCCACGTCAGCACGTTCTGCTGCAGCCAGACGAGCACGCCCAGAATCACCGTCAGCAGAATCGAATGCTTGAAGGTGCGCGCGAAGACGAGCCCTTCCTTGCCCTTCAGCTCGGTCGTCGCGACGCCCGTCGAAATGTTTTGCGGCGAGATCATCTTGCCCATCACGCCGCCGGACGAGTTGGTCGCCGCCATCAGCACGGGGTTCAGGTTGAGCTGATGCGCCGCCACCACTTGCAGATTGCCGAAGAGCGCGTTGCCCGACGTATCGCTGCCGGAGAGGAAGACCGCCACCCAGCCGAGAAACGCGGACACGAGCGGAAAGAACGGTCCGACCGATGCGACGCCGAGACCCAGCGTGTAGTTCATGCCCGAGTAGTTCATCAGATAGGCGAGTCCGACGATCGTCGCCACCGTGAAAATGGCGATGCGCGTCTGCACCCACGTATCGACGATCGCCGCGCCGTATTCGCGAACGGGCAACCGCACGAGCGCCGCCGTGATGATCGATGCGACCAGAATCGCCGTGCCCGTCGCGAGCGGCTGGAAGTCCCAGATCGCGCCGTACGGCTGGTTGTACAGCGTGATGTAGACGGCCTTGTCGAGTCCTGGCCAGGAAACCTTCACATCGCCGATCAGGAAGATTTTCGCGACCGTCCACACGATCACCACCAGCGACACGACGATCCACGGCAGCCAGCCTTGTCCGCCCGAAATAGCCGCGCGTGTCTGGCCGAGTCGATCCACATTGACGGCGAAGCGCTCGTCGGCGGCGGGCTTCCAGACGCGCAGGAACGCGATCGTCAAAATCAGCGAAACGAGCGAGGAGAGCACGTCGGTCAGGGCATAGCTGATGTAGTTCGACGTGACGTACTGCGTGAGCGCGAAGCTCGCGCCCGACACGAGCAGCACGGGCCACACGCGCAACATGTTGCGAAAGCCCGCGTAGATGCCGATCACGTAGAACGGCAGGAAGAAGGCGAAGAACGGCAACTGGCGGCCGACCATCTTGGCGAGCGCATCGGTGGGGAGATGGGTGACCGCGCCTAGCACGGTAATCGGCACGCCGAGCGCGCCGAAAGCCACGGGCGCGGTATTGAAGATCAGCGTGAAGGTGAGCGCTTCGAGCGTCGGAAATCCGAGGAGGATCAGGAGCGAACTGGTGATGGCGATCGGCGTGCCGAAGCCCGAGATGCCTTCCAGCAGCGCGCCGAACGAGAATCCGATGACAACCAGCACGATACGCCTGTCGTTCGGCAGGTTTTCGACCATCCAGAGACGGAACGCTTCGAACCGCCCGGAGCGTTGCGCGACGTTGTAGAGCAGGATCGCGGCGAACACGATCCACATCACCGGCCATAGCGCGAACACCGCGCCCGCGGCGATCGAGTTGAGCGCGAGCTTGAGCGGGAAGTGCCAGGCCGCCACCGCGATGACGAGCGCGACCACCAGCCCCGCGAGCGACGCCTGCCACGCGGGCCGGCGCGCCCAGCCGAGCAGCACGAGCACGACGGCGATCGGCAGCGCCGCCACGATGAACGACAGCGCAAGCGAATTGGCGACGGGGGTGAGCAACTGATGGAACATCGAGGTCTCCTGTCGACCGCAGTCGGCGAACCGGGTTGCGCGTTCTTGTCGGCACGCGGCGGCGAGCCGCGAGGCGCGTGGGGACTTCGATGCTTCATCGGCCTTAAGCAGCCGCGTAACGCGCAGCCTAAGAATAGGTGACCGATGGCCTCCGTCAAGCGGGAAATGTTCTTATCGGCTGCGACGCACGAACGCGCGCCGCGACGCGCGTGGTATCGCTTGACGAGGAGGCATGCCGTGCCTTCAGCCTTCGACGGCTGCGGCGGGCGGTGTATCGTCGCGGCCCGGCAGAGGCGTTTGGCGGAAGACCCAAACGGTCAGCAGCGCGAGAGAAGCAAGCATCCACAGCACGAAAAACACAAAGGCCATCATGTCCACTCCCCGAGAGCGATGGTTTCGCGACGGCGGTGTACCGTCGCGTTGCGCAAATGAGGAAGCTTGATAGCCAGAACCGTGCCAATCGTCTGGCGAATCGGGCCAGAGGCTTGTCGGAAAAGGAAGGAGCGCTTTGTACTCTAACCAGCGCGGCGCGTGCGGGAGCGACTTGTGTCGGAAAATGTTGCAGGTCTGTTACGTCAAAAGGCGCAACAGACGAGGAAGCTGCGTTTTTCGTAACGCCGGCGAAACAACTCAGTGGCGGCCGCCGCCATGACCGCCGCCGTAGCCGCCACCGCCGCCATGCCAACCGCTGCCGCCGCCGTGCCAGCCGCCCCCATGCCAGCCGCCGCCATGCCATCCGTGTCCGCCTCCCCAGCAGCACCCGCCGCCCCAGTATCCGAAGCCGATGGATATCGCCGGATAACCGTAATAAGCGGGGTAGGCCGGATAAGCAGGATAGGGCGCGTAATACGGATACGGCGGATAGGCAGGAACCGCGTAGTACTCCGTCATCGGCACTTGCGCGGTTGCGTATGTTGCTCCCGGCGCGGGAGCTGCGGACGCGCCCGACGCGCCCTGTGCCGGCACCGCGAATTCGCGTTGCGCGTACGCGGTGGGTACGGTGGAGTAATAAGCGCCGGGATAATCCGGATAGGGAGGGTAATAGCATCCGCTGACGAGCATGCCCGCCGCGATCGCGGTGACGGCTGCTTTGGATGTGGTGGTGAAGCGGACGGGAATCATGGTGCTGCTCCTTGCGTGCGCCTTGCCGGACTCTTGACTCAAGCGGGTCCGTTCAAAGGAGCTTACTCGATCGTTTCGCGACACGTGCCTGAACTCGTGTGACAAAGCATCGCAAGGAGCCGCGTCTTGTAACAGGTCTGAAACAGCGGCGCGGTCCGGACCGGTTGCGCCGCGCGTGTGAGGTCTGCTTACTTGCCAACCTGATTGCCGATGACCCCGCCGACCGCCGCGCCGCCGAGCGTCGAAAGCGCGCTGCCGCCGATCACCGCCCCGCCCGCTGCGCCGACGCCCGCGCCGATCGCGGTATCGCGTTGACGAGTGGTCATGCTGTCGCAGCCGGTCAGGCCGGCCATGAGTGCTACGACCATTGCAGCGGCGCCGATTTGTTTGATGTTTTTCATGTCGACTCTCCAATACGATGATGAAGTGAAACGGCTGCGGCTCGCATCGAACAGCACCGCATAGGCTGCCGGTTCATACAGTAAAGAGCAGGAAAGGTGCCTGCGTGCCTTTGCGCGCCGACGAAAAAAGCCTGCCGCACGTCAGGCGCGACAGGCTTTTCCTGGTCAGACAGCAGCAACATCAGGTCGGCTGGTAAATCTCCGCTCCCTTCTTCACGAACTCGATCGCCTTCGTCTGCATGCCGTGCGTGAGCGCATCGGTTTCGCTGACGCCTTGCTTGGCCGCGAAGTCCCGCACGTCCTGCGTGATCTTCATCGAGCAGAAATGCGGGCCGCACATCGAGCAGAAATGCGCGACCTTGGCCGAGTCCTTCGGCAGCGTTTCATCGTGGAATTCGCGCGCCTTGTCGGGATCGAGGCCCAGATTGAACTGGTCTTCCCAGCGGAACTCGAAGCGCGCCTTCGAGAGCGCATTGTCCCGCACCTGCGCGCCCGGATGACCCTTCGCCAGATCGGCCGCGTGCGCCGCGAGCTTGTACGTGATGATGCCTTCCTTCACGTCGTCCTTGTTCGGCAAGCCGAGATGCTCCTTCGGCGTGACATAGCAGAGCATGGCGGTGCCGAACCAGCCGATCATCGCCGCGCCGATGCCCGACGTGATGTGATCGTAGCCCGGTGCGATGTCCGTGGTCAGCGGCCCGAGCGTGTAGAAGGGCGCCTCGTCGCACCATTGCAGCTGCAGGTCCATGTTCTCCTTGATGAGCTGCATCGGCACGTGGCCCGGACCTTCGATCATCACCTGCACGTCATGCTTCCACGCGACTTGCGTCAGTTCGCCGAGCGTCTTCAGTTCGCCGAGCTGGGCTTCGTCGTTGGCGTCGTAGATGGAGCCGGGGCGCAGGCCGTCGCCGAGCGAGAACGAGACATCGTATTGCTTCATGATTTCGCAGATGTCCTCGAAGTGCTCGTAGATGAAGCTCTCCTTGTGATGCGCGAGGCACCACTTCGCCATGATCGATCCGCCGCGCGACACGATGCCCGTCATGCGGTTCGCCGTCAGCGGCACGTATTGCAGGCGCACGCCGGCGTGGATCGTGAAGTAATCGACGCCTTGTTCTGCCTGCTCGATCAGCGTGTCGCGGAAGATTTCCCACGTGAGGTCTTCGGCCTTGCCGTTGACCTTCTCGAGCGCCTGATAGATCGGCACCGTGCCGATCGGCACCGGCGAATTGCGGATGATCCACTCGCGCGTCTCGTGGATGTGCTTGCCGGTCGACAGGTCCATCACCGTGTCGCCGCCCCAGCGGATCGCCCACGTCATCTTGTCGACCTCTTCGCCGATCGACGAGCTCACCGCCGAATTGCCGATGTTCGCGTTGATCTTCACGAGGAAGTTGCGGCCGATGATCATCGGCTCGCTCTCCGGGTGATTGATGTTCGCGGGGATGATCGCGCGGCCGCGCGCCACTTCCTCGCGCACGAACTCGGGCGTGATCGCCTTCAGCGCGTCCTTGCCGAACGCTGCCGCGCCGAACGCCTGGCCGGGATGCTGGCGGCCCATCATCTGCGCGAGCTTTTCGCCGTTCGGACCGCTCGCCTTCAGGCTTTCGAGATACTCGGCGCGCCGCTGGTTTTCGCGGATCGCGATGAATTCCATCTCGGGCGTGACGATGCCCGCGCGTGCGTAATGCATCTGCGTGACGTTCTTGCCCGCGACCGCGCGGCGCGGCTTGCGATGCAGGCCGGGGAAACGCAGTTCCGCGGTCTTCGGATCGGCGGCGCGCTCGCGGCCGAATTCGCTCGACAGGCCCGCGAGTTCTTCGGTGTCGCCGCGCTTCTCGATCCAGCCGGCGCGCAGTGCGGCCAGGCCGGAGCGGATGTCGATGCTCGCGTCGGGATCGGTGTACGGACCCGATGTGTCGTACACGTACACCGGCGGATTTTTCTCGCCGCCGAAGCCGTCGGGCGTATCGGATTGCGTGATTTCGCGCATCGGCACGCGGATGTCCGGTGTCGATCCGCTCACGTAGACCTTGCGCGAGTTCGGCAGCGGCGCGATGGCGGCGGCATCGACGACAGCGTTTTCAGACAGAAACTTCGGATTGGCATTCATGTGCTGTATGTCTCCTGCAGGGACGAAAATTCCAGCGCGAGCATGGGCAAGCTCGGCTGACTCAGGAGCTAAACAGGGAGGAACGAGATGGAAAGGTCGGGCGCTGAAGATGCGGCGGTAGGTCATTCGAGAGCCGCAGTGCCCGAACGCTTCCCTGCGCTGGCATTATCCAGATCAGGTTCAAAGGGTATTTCTCACCCACGTGGCACGGGCGATTCGACCGGTGGTGCCGATTCGAAATCGCGATGTGCAGCGCAGGACCCCCGCGTTAGCAGCCGCCACGATACACCGCACCGTGGTGCGTTGACAACCATCCCGAAAACGGCCGCATCGCGTCGCGCCGTTCCTGCATAATGGCGGGCGCCGCGTTTTAGGTGATTACCCGAAGCGCGGTTTCGCGACCGCCGCCGCTCTTCGTTCGCCTCTCGACCGCCCTTCCTTCGCATCATCATGCCGTTGTGTTTTCATCGTCCTGCACCGTCGTGCGGGCGTCGCGCTGTGAGTTTTTCGGTTGTTTCCGCAAGCGCCATGCGCCACGCGGTTTTTGCGGAGTGAGCATGTCCACTCCGATGCCGCGTCTGCCGTTCTCTTTTCCCGATCGCTTTCCGTTTCGCGCGCCTCGCTCTTTCCGGGGACAAGTCGTGCTCGCGCTCGCCGTCGTCTATCTCGTCTGGGGATCGACCTATCTCGGCATCCATCTGGCGCTCGAATCGTTTCCGCCGCTGATGCTCGGCGGCCTGCGCAATCTCTGCGCGGGCATCGGGCTATTTGCGATCGGTCTGCATCGCAAGGCGGTGCTGCCGAGCGCGCATGAAGTTCGCAATGCGGCGATCGTCGGCACCTTGCTCGAAGGTCTTTCGAGCGGAATGATGGCCTACGGCATGCGCACTGTCGGCACCGGCACGGCGGCGGTCATGGTGGCGACCGTGCCGCTCTTCGCGACCATCTTCACCGCGCTCGCCGGCCGCGCAGTGGCGAAGGGGGAGTGGTTCGCGGTGGCGCTCGGGCTTGTGGGCATCGTGGTGTTGAATCATGGCGATCCTTCGCCCGGTTCGACGCACGGCACGCTCGCGATTCTCTGCGCCGCGATCTTCTGGGCGGGCGGCGCGCATCTCGCGGGGCGGCTAAGACAGCCGTCCGATCTTCTGATGTCGACGGCGCTGCAGATCGGCCTGGGTGGCCTGATTGCGACGGGCATCGCGCTGATGGCGGGCGAGCGTCTGACGCATGTCGGCTTTGGCGCGGGCGTGTCGTTTCTGTATCTGATGCTGATCGGGTCGATGGCCGCGTACGTCGCGTATAACTTTCTGATTCGCCACACCAGCACGATCGTCGCGACGAGTTGCCTCTACGTGAATCCGATCGTTGCGGTGCTGCTGGGGGCGGTGCTGCTTGGGGAAGCCATCACGCAGTGGACGGTTGTCGCTACCGTCGTCATTCTGATTAGCGTGGGGTTGTCGTTCTGGTTTGATCGCCGGCGGCGGGGAGTAGCCTGAGCATTTCCTGCCTTCCCGATTGGTAAGGATTGCGCCTCGCCGCTCCTCTGTTGCGGTCATTCAGGCGACCCGAACGATTCCTCTAACGATTGACGAAACCTTGCCCGGCAAGGCATTCGAGCTGACCTGCGGCTTTTTTGCACGGCGCTTGGGCATAGACGCTGCTCATGTCCGGCGCCCGCGACGTGTGTCGTTCCGAAGGGATACGGCACGTCGTAGCGGCCCATCCAGATATCGACAATCAGAACAAGGAAGGTGGCATATGAAGCTCATCCGCACTGTGACGGCGCTCGCCGCTGTCGCTTCGATCCTGTCCGCTTGTGGCGGTTCGGACGACGTCGGCAAGGAACTCGGCCTCACGCAAGCGCAGGTTCATTTCATCCACGCGATACCGGGCGGCCCGAACGTCGACTTCTATGACAACGGCAAGGTGCTGCAAGGGAATCTGGCGTACAAGGCGGTGACGAACTTCGCAAACATCGACACCGGCCAGCACAACTTTTCCTATGCCGCCGTCAACACCACCACCCAGCTCGCCACCGACACGACAGTCGGCAATGCGGCAAAGGGCCACGAATACACCGTGATTGCGCTGCCGGAAGCGGGGCTGGCGCCGTCGATTGCAGTCATCGACGATCCGTTCGACAAGGGGCTGCTGTCGAACAGCGCACGCGTGCGGGCGTTCAACGCATCGACGAATGCGCCGAATCTCGATCTGTATCTCGTCGCGCCCGGAACGGACATCACGGCGGTCAGCCCGACGATGGCGGGCGTCGCCTTCAAGAACGCGGTGCCGGCTTCCACGCAGGATTCGCTCTATTTCTCAGGCGGGACCTATCAACTGATCGCAACGCTACCGGGATCGAAGACGCCGGTGTACAAATCGGCATCGTTCAACCTTGGCAACAACGCGGACTGGCTCGTGACGACGCTGCCATCCGGCAATGCCGTCTCGCAACTCGTGCCGGGAAAGATTCGCGTGCTGGTGGCGCAGGGCGGCAATACACAGCAACCCGCGCTCGATTTGCCTGACACGCAGTAACGTATCACCCATTAGAGCGAGCAACCCGCCCGAGCGATCGGGCGGGTTTGTTTTGGCTGGGACGCACGAAACAAGCGCACAAAAAAATCCCGCCGCGCAAGGCGGCGGGAAGTCAGCGAATACGCTTCTAACGAGCCGTAGCCCGCACCCGGCTTACTTATGCTCTTCGGCCGAATTGTGGATAGCCTGGCCGCCCTTCGAAATATCCTGGCCCGCGCCCGAGATGGTGTTGCAGCCCGCGAGCGCAGCCGTGCCGGCGATCAGCAGCAGAGCGATGAGTCGAGTCATGTTCATTCCCCTTGAAGTGAAATGGCGTGGTTAATCGTGTCTGGGTTGGCCGCTGATGGTTGCCTGGGCCTCACCGGTGCTAACAATCATAAAAAACGCGGGCTGGGCTCGGCTGTAGGCACGCATGTGTTTTTCTCGTCAGCGCAATCCGTACTTCTCGTCGGCATCGTCCTACGCGGCGGAACGGGCCGGCGTCGCAACGGCATCGCCATGAACGCGCTCGCGCGGCATCGATACGTGGATGCTCGTGCCGTGCGGCTTGGCCCGCTCGATCTCGAAGCGCCCGCCACGCGCCGACACGCGCTGCCGCATGCCGACGAGTCCATGCGTCTGCGTGCGCTTCAAATCCTGCGGCCGGATGCCGACGCCGTCATCGGCGATGTGCAGTGACACGCTCGCCTGATCCAGCGTCAGCGCGACGCGGATGTTGCTTGCGCGCGCATACTTCGCCGCGTTCGTCAGCGTTTCCTGCGCGACCCGGAAGAGCGCGATTTCGATCGCTTCGCCGAGCTTCGGGTCCTCGTCGGGCAAGTCGAATGACACCGCCCAGTTGTTGCGCTGCGCGGCCTCATCGACGAGCCCGCGCAGCGCCGTCACCAGTCCGAAGTTCGCCAGCACGGTAGGCCGCATGTCCTCGATGATGCGGCGCTTCAGCGCAATGCCCTGATCGAGATTGCCGATGGCGCGCGTGAGTTTCTCCGCCATCGCCGGTTCCGTTTCGCGCAGCTTGCCGCGCACCCACGCCACATCCATCTTGCTCGCCGTGAGGATGGAGCCGAGTTCGTCGTGCAGTTCGCGGGCAAGTTCGGTTTTCTCGTTTTCGCTCACCGACTGCAGATGCCACGCAAGCGCTTCGAGTTGCCGCGTGCGCTCGAAGACGAGTTGATCCAGCTCCTCCTGCTGCGTGATGAGTTCCCGTTGCACGCGGTCCTGCTTGTCGAGCTGGATGCCGAGATTGCGGAAAAGCAGCACGAACAGCACGATGTTCAGCGCACACAACGCGCCGACACATAGCGTCGAAATGCGCTGATCGGCGCGGCTCGCATCGAGTGCGTGCTGCGCGCGCTGCTCTTCATTGAGGCGTAACAGCGAGAGGGCGGCGCCGAGCGTGGCGTCGTCGGAGGCGGGCCGCGCTTCGGGTTGCGAAGGCGCGGCGAGCCGCGCGGCGCCTCGCTCGATTTCCTCGTTCGCCGCAGCGCTGATCTGCGCGAAGCTGGCGAGCGCCGTGTCGTCGCCGATGCGGCGGTAATAGGCATCGAGCGTCGCGAGGGCGCGGCGCACGTGCGCCGTCGTTTGCTCGAATTGCGCTTTGTAGGCCGGCTCGGGTTTCAGTGCGAACGCGCGTCCCTGGGCGGAAAGCGTCGCGATGTCGGCGGCGAGCGCGGACAGGTCGGCGGTGGCGCTTTTGGCATCGAGCGCGGTCTCGTATTCGGCCGCGATGCGCATGCGCCCCGACTCCAGAATCACGAGGCCGCCCACCGTGATGACGATCGCGACGGTCATTGCCACCAGCCAGCTATAGCGGCGCATCCATTCGTTGATGCGGGCAAGGCCGGCGTGGGCCCGGGTCGGCGCTTCGTCGTGCGCGGTGCGCGGCGGCACGGCGCGGGGTGCGTGGCTCATAGAGTTGGTCTGGCGTCGCCCGGGCGTCGGATGGTTCGCCCGCGCGAGTCGATTGAAAGCTAATGTCGGTGGATTCTCACAGCAAAAAAGGAGCCAGCCCGAATGCGCGCGCCGCGCCGCATCGCTAGGATGGGTTCACCATCCATTCCTACGGGGAAAGATCATGCTCAAGTGGGCACTGTTCTTTGCGATCGTCGCGGTCATCGCCGGTCTTCTGGGCTTCACCGGCGTCGCGGCCGGCGCGGCGACCATCGCCAAATTCCTCTTCGTCCTTTTCCTGATTCTGTGCGTCGTGTTCCTGGTGCTCGGCTTCGTTATCACCAAGAAAGCGATCGATTAGCGGGCCTGTATCCATGATGGGCGGCGCGTGGCGCGAGGCCATCGCGCGGCCCTCGACGCCATGACAGGCACGATCAACGAGGAGGTTCCATGCTGCGCTACGCCGCCGTTTTTTTCGTGATCGCGATTATTGCCGCGGTGTTCGGCTTTACGGGCATCGCGGTGGGCGCGGCGGAAATCGCGAAGATCCTGTTCTATATTTTCCTGGTCGTATTCGTCGTTACCCTGTTGCTCGGGGTGTTCAAGACATGACGGCCCCGCCGCTTCGACGGCGGCTTCGTCTTGACGATTTTGCGAGCGGGCACGGCGCGTGCATCGAAGTTCTTCATCGGATAGCGGCGCGCTATGAAGCGCATGGGCGAACCGCGCCACCGCTACCGTCCATCACCATTCCACAGGAGCCAATCAAATGTCCAATTCGTCTGCTGTAACCGCCGCGCCGGGCCAATCCTCGGACGCCTTTGTCCTCGACGTCGAGAAGATCCGGAACGACGCGCGCCAGCACATGGACGAGGGCCCCGTCACGGCGACCTATAGCGCGGATCGCGAGACCGTGCTCAAGCTGCTCAACGACGCGCTCGCGACCGAGTGGGTCTGCGTGCTGCGCTATAAGCGCCACTATTTCATGGCGAAGGGCATCCACTCGGAAGCCGTCGCGCAGGAGTTCGCCGAGCACGCGACCGAAGAGCAGGAGCACGCCGACATGCTCGCGGAACGCATCGTCCAGCTGGGCGGCGAGCCGAACTTCGCGCCGGACAGCCTGAAGTCGCGCGCCCATTCCGAGTACAAGGAAGGCGCCGATCTCATCGACATGATTCGCGAGAACCTCATCGCTGAACGGATTGCGATCGATACCTATCGCGAGATCATCCGTTATCTCGGCGACAAGGACGTCACGACGCGCCGCCTCTTCGAAGAGATTCTGGCGGTCGAAGAGGAGCACGCCGACGACATGGCCGATCTGCTCGAAGGCCGCAACGGCTAAGTTGAACGAACCGAAGCGGGCGATGCGCGGGCGAGTGGAACCGCGCATCGCGCGTAAGGCGAGCATGCGTAAAATGACCGTTCACTCATTACAGCAGCGCGGACGGCGTGAATGATTCGAGTCTTGATAGCCGACGATCATGCGATCGTGCGCAGCGGGTTCAGGCAATTCGTCGCCGATGAACCCGACATGGAAGTGGCGGCGGAAGCATCGACCGGCGACGAAACCATTGCGCTCGTGCGCGAGCAGGCGTTCGACGTGGTGCTGCTGGACATCGCGATGCCCGACAAGAACGGCGTCGACACCTTGCGCGTCATCAAGCAGATCCGGCCGCAGCAGGGCGTGCTGATACTGTCGGGCTTTCCCGAGAGCCAGTACGCGATCAACCTGCTGAAGGCGGGTGCGAACGGCTATCTGAACAAGGACGCCGCGCCCGATGAGATCGTGCGGGCGATTCGCACGGTGGCGCGCGGGCATCGCTATCTGTCGGAGTTCATTGCCGACGCGCTCGCCGACAAGCTCGACAAGCCGGCGGCGGAACGGCCGCACGAGACGCTGTCGGAGCGCGAGTTTCAGATTTTTTGCAAGCTCGCGGGCGGCCGGATTCCGACGGAGATCGCGCAGGAGTTGCATCTGTCGGTGAAGACGGTGAGCACGTACCGGGCGCGCGTGCTGGAGAAGATGCGGCTGTCGAACAACGCCGATCTCACGTATTACGCGATCAAGAACGGGTTGATCGAATAGCGCAGCGTTTCCATGTGCGACGAGGAAGCAGTAAAGCGGAGGATGCCCGCCGTGGGCCACATCATCATCGACGATTCGGCACAGCAGAAGACACCGCGCGGCGGGCCGCTCGCGGTGCTGCTGATCGAGGATTCGCCGCTGATCCGCGGCAGTCTCACCGAGGCCATCGAGGCGCTCGGACCGTGGCGCGTGACCGCTTTCGCCGATGCCCCGCAAGAGGCCATCGCGTTGCTGTCGTCACAGCCGTTCGATGCAGTGATCGTCGATCTGCAATTGAAACGCGGATCGGGCATCGACGTGCTCGCGTGGCTCAAGGAGGCGGGCGAGTCGCGTCTGGCGGACGATGCGTTTATCGTCGTACTGACGAATCATGCGCTGCCGGCTTATCGCGAACGGTGCCTGCAGTATGGCGTGCGCCATTTCTTCGACAAGTCGCTCGAATTCGATCGCGTGCTCGATGCGCTGGAGGAGTATGCGCGGGAGAGGGTGTGAGCTTTCTCGCGTTGGAGCGCGGGTCGTTGCGCTTCGCGCTTGGCGTGTTGGATAGCCGAGTGCATGGTTGCTCGCGGGCCTTACGCTTTTTGCGGGCGTTAGGGGGCCGCTGAGCATCCGCCACCGCAGTATTCTTCCCTGACCCGTCACGCTCCGCTTCGCGCGTCCAAACGGCCCTCGCGTCCGCGCCAGTGGCTGAACCCGGCCAGCCCCGTCGCGGCCAGTCCGACGATGCACACGCCCGTCCATCCCATTGCGTGCCAGGCGAGCGATGCCAGCGCCGATCCCGCCGCGCCGCCGATGAAGTACGCCACCATATACACCGTGTTGACGCGGCTGCGTGCCTCGGGCTTCAGCGCGTAGATGCGCGACTGGTTGGAAATCTGCGCGGCCTGCACGCCGACATCGAGCACGATCACGCCGATGACGAGCCCCGCGATGCTCCTCGACGACAGCGCGAACACGACGAACGACACCGCCACGAGCACGATCGACAGCGTGATGACCGCACGCGGCCCGCGCTTGTCCGCCGACTTGCCCGCAAGCGGCGCGGCCAGCGCGCCCGCCGCCCCGACGATGCCGAACAGTCCCGCCGCCTGCGGACCCATATGAAACGGCTCGCCGGCGAGCAACAACGTGAGCAGCGACCAGAACGCGCTGAAGCCGGCGAAAAGCGCGCCGCCGGTCAGCGCGGCTTCGCGCAGCGCGGCGCTCTCGGCGGTCAGATGCCACATCGACGCAAGCAGCTTGCCGTAGGAGAGCGTGGATGTCGGACGGCTTTTCGGCAGCCGCATCATCACGACGACCGCGAGCGCGATCGTCGCCGCCACCGACGCCGCGAACACCGCGCGCCATCCGAAATACTGCGCGACGAAGCCTGAGACCGTGCGCGCGAGCAGAATGCCGAGAAGCAGCCCGCTCATCACGGTGCCTACCGCATGGCCGCGCTCGGCGGCGGGCGCGAGTTCCGCGGAGAAGGGCACGGCCTGCTGCGCAATCGTCGATACGACGCCTATCGCGAGACTGGCCGCAATGAGCACCGCGAGCGTCGGCGCGGCGCTCGCCACGATCAGCGCGACGCCCAGCGCCGCGAGTTGCATGAGGATCAGCGTGCGCCGGTCGAAGCGATCGCCGAGCGGCGCGAGCATCAGCATGCCGAACGCATAGCCGAGTTGCGTCGCGGCGGGCACGGCGCCGATCAGATAGGCGCTTTGAGGAAAGGACGCCCGGAAATCTCCGAGCAGCGGCTGATTGAAGTAGATGTTCGCGACCGACACGCCGGCAATCGTGGCGAGGAGCCAGAGCGTCGCGCGAGAGTAGTGGGGATGGCGCTCGGGCGTGTGGTCGTGAGAGGACTGCGGCGACTGATGCGATGACGCGGACATGGTTCGTTCCGTCGGACGGGCGAGAGGGCGGCTTGCAGCAAGCCGCCGATCATACTGGAGACGGGAGCGCTTTGCCGAGCGCGCGGCGGTGCTTACTCTTCGTCGGCGGCGGGCGGTTTGGGTTGGAGCTTCGCCGGCGCGAGCCATTGGAACGTCGTCAGCGTGTCGTCGCTAAAGGTGCATTCGGCGGCGGCGGGGGTGGCGGACCTCTTCGTGGCGGGCGGCTTCGGCGGCGTCTCGATCGTGGCATGCACGACGACGCGCGAGCCGTGCATCGCCGCGCTGGAGCCGGTGAGCTTCAGCGGCGCGCTCGCGGCATCCGGATAGTCGGCGCGCATGCGGTCCTTGCAAGCATCGATGTTGCGGTAATAGGACGTGCAGCCGGCCAGAAGCGCGAGTGGCATCGAGAGAAGCAGGAGCAGGCGGGAGCGAGTGTTCATCGATGGAACCGGTCGATGCCCGATGCGGCGCGGGCATCGGAGCGAAATGAGGATGGGCGGCGAGCTTTATAACACGCGCAAAGCACTTGTTCGAGGTTCGGGCGCGGTAGCACAATCGACGGGAGCAATTCTCGGCGATGCAGAGGCGGCCATGCAAAAGGACATCGAAGTGGGCGATTACATGCTCGCCATGAACGCCGTCCCGAAGCCGCGTCCCGGCGATGAAGAAACCGATGCGTGGGTCGAAGGCTACGCGGTTCGCGTGCGGGTAATGCGCGTCGACGGGCAGCCGGTACACGGCTCGACGCTCGCGGACGATTCAGGCGAGATGACGGGCGATCATGGGCCTTTCGAAACCGTCGCGCAGGCGATGGCGCACGGGGAGGCGTGGGGCCGGCACTATGTGGCTCGGGTGCTGGGGCATGGGGTGTGAGGGGGCGATCGACGTTCCCATACTCAGGAACGCATCGCGCGCTGGTGCCGGGGACCGGACTCGAACCGGCAAGCCGTTAGGCGGCGGATTTTAAGTCCGCTATGTTTACCAATTTCATCACCCCGGCAGGGCGGACGCGATTCTACCATCGCACCGGCCGCGCCAAAACCGCCAAACGCCCGCCGTATCGCTCGAACGCGCATATTGAAAGCCATTCGACAACCCCACGCGCCTCCCGCATAATCGCCGACTGATCCGCCTTCGCTCGATCGAAGCCAACACGAAAGGACACTCAATGGGCAAGACCCGGCTCGAAGCGTTCAGCGATGGCGTCATCGCCATCATCATCACGATCATGGTGCTGGAACTCAAAGTCCCGCATGGCGACGACTTCAACGCGCTCGCGCCGCTCGTTCCCGTGCTCGCCGCCTACGTGCTCAGTTTCGTCTACGTCGGCATCTACTGGAGCAATCACCACCACCTGCTGCACGCGATTAAACGCGTCAACGGCTCGGTGCTGTGGGCGAACCTGCATCTGCTCTTCTGGCTGTCCCTCTTTCCGTTCACGACGAACTGGATGGGCGAGAATCATCTCACCGCCGTTCCGACCGCCTGCTATGGCTTCGTGCTCTTCATGACGGCCGTCGCGTACTACATCCTCACGCGCGCCCTCATCTCGATGCACGGCGAAAACTCCGCGCTCGAACGGGCACTCGGCGCCGATCGCAAGGGCAAGATTTCCGTGTTGCTCTATCTCGTGGCGATCGCCGTGTCGTTCTGGCAGCCGTGGCTCGCCGCCGCAATCTATGCGGTCGTCGCGGCCGGCTGGCTCGTGCCGGATCGACGCATCGAACGCATGCTGCTCACCGAAGAACAATAGGCCCGCGCGATGCGCATCGGCCTCATCTCCGACACGCACAACCTCGTGCGCCCCGAAGCGCTCGACGCGCTGCTCGGGTGCGAGCACATCATCCACGCGGGCGATATCTGCAAGCGGGAAGTCCTCGACGCGCTCGCGGCCCTCGCGCCGCTCACCGTCGTGCGCGGCAATAACGACCTCGGAGAAAGCGTTGCGTCGTTACCCGAACATGCGCGAATCGAACTCGGCGGCGCGACGATCCACGTCGTCCACGATATCGCCGACGTGCCCGCCCAGCTCGACGGCGTCGATGTCGTCGTCACCGGGCATTCGCACAAACCGGTCGTCACGCGGCGCGACGGCGTGCTGTTCGTCAATCCGGGCAGCGCGGGGCCGCGCCGCTTCACGTTGCCCGTGACCGTCGGACTGCTCGATATCGACACGGATACGCAAGCCATCGACGCGCGCATCGTCACGCTCATCGCGTAGATGCAAAAAGGGCCGGCGCATTACACGCCGGCCCTTCTTCATTCGGATGAACGCAATCGCTTACGCGCGAGCGGCGTTATCGAACAGGGAATCGTCCATCTCGGCGGCCTCGCGATGACCGCGCAGGATCGCATGCGCTTCCGAATGCGATCCCACGGCGGGCGGCGAGCCCTTCAGCGGCTTCTTCGCCGTCTCGTGCAGCGCCAGCACCGACACGATGCCGATCACCGATGCGCCCATCAGATAGTACGCGGGCATCATCAGCATGCCGGTCTTGTCGACGAGCCATGCCGTCACGAGCGGCGTCGTGCCGCCGAACAGCGACACCGACACGTTGAAGCCGATCGCGAGCGCGCCGTAGCGGATCTTCGTCGGGAACAGCGCCGGCAGCGATGATGGCATCACGCCAGTGAACGTCGACAGCAGCGCCCCAAGAATCATCATGCCCGCAAACACCGACGGCACCGTGCCGACGCGGATCAGCGAGAGAGCCGGAATCGACAACAACAGCAAGCCGACGCAGCCCGCGAGCATCACCGGCTTGCGGCCGATCGCATCCGAGAGACGTCCGGCGAGCAGCGTCAGCGGAACCATCAGCACCATCACCACCAGCACGATGAAGAGGCCGTGCGTTTCGTTGAACTTGAGCGTCGCCGACAGATAGCTCGGCAGATACGACAGCGCCATATAGTCCGTCACGTTGAAGATCAGCACGAGGCCGACGCATTGCAGAAGCGGCTTCCATTGCTGCATGAGCGTTTCGCGGAACTGCGTCTTCGTCGTCTGGTGCGCGGAGGCCTCCATCTTGTCGGCTTCGCGCTGGAACGCGGGCGTCTCTTCGAGCTTGATGCGGATATAGAGACCGATCAGCCCGAGCGGACCCGCCACCAGGAACGGAATGCGCCAGCCCCAGCCGAGCAGCGCGTCGTGCGACAGCACGGCGGTCAGCACCGCCACCACGCCCGCGCCGAGCACATAGCCGACGAGCGTGCCGCATTCCAGAAAGCTCGACATGAAGCCGCGCTTCTTGTCCGGCGAGAATTCGGCGATGAACGTCGCCGCGCCGCCGTACTCGCCGCCGGTCGAGAAGCCTTGCACAAGGCGCGCGACGAGCAGCAGCACGGGCGCCATCACGCCGATGGTGTCGTAGCTCGGAATCAGGCCGATGCAGAACGTGCCGATGGCCATCATGATCATCGTCATCGCGAGCACGCGCTTGCGGCCGATGCGGTCGCCGAGCGGGCCGAACACCATGCCGCCGAGCGGACGCACGAGGAACGCAGCCGCGAAGGTGCCGAAGGTCGCGAGCAACTGTGCGGTCGGACTGCTCGACGGAAAGAACACCTTGCCGAGCGTCACGGCAATGTAGCTATACACGCCGAAGTCGAACCATTCCATCGCATTGCCGATGGCCATGGCGCCGACAGCGCGCTTCAGGAGAGATTGATCGACGATGGTGATGTCGTCGAGCGTAAGGCCGTTCGATGCATTCGCCGCATTCGATGCGTCGGATGTCTTGTGTGTGCGCCAAAGGCCGTCGTATAGGGCGGTCATACGTTGAAAAGCTCCGTGTTCAAGTGCCCGTTGCTCGCGCGAGAAACGGCTTGCGAAAGCGTCGGGCGCGCCGGGAAGCAGCGCGTATTGCCGGATAGTGCAGTTTCGTGACGGCGCCGCAGCGCATTCGTATCGTCGGAACGAAAGCCAAAGGCTTCCCGCAGCGCCGGACGCAATGGACCGGAGCCGAGGCTCGAATGGATGACACGGTGCCGGTGCCTCGCGGCGAAAGTCGCGAAATTGCACTCGGGATGAAACAAACGAATTTGACGTGCGGACGGCGAACCTGGGAAGCTGCCGCGGGTGGAACCGCTACGTCGGCGAATACAAGGCTTGGAACGAAAAAGGCCGGCGTGCGCGCGAAGCGCTGAAACCGACAAGCCTCTTTGTATAAAAACTGTCACTACCACGCATTGGCCGATTCCTGCCGCATCATGCGATCAAGCCGGCTGCTGCGCGTGAATGATGGTGAATTGCTGTTGATAACGAGCGAGATGATAACACGATGACAGACGATGTGCAAACCGGCCCGCCAGTCAGGGTTCGCGCGGATCGCTGAATCCCTTACGTGGCTTAGGATTCCGCTGAGTGTGTCTTATGTTTTGCGCGCCTAAATCAGAGGCGGGAGGCAACAAAAAACCGACCACGACGGGTCGGTTTTTTCGGTGGAGCAGGGCGCCGGATCAGCTTTGCGGCGGCACGTAGCCGGACGCGGTATCCGCGCCTTCACCGAAGAAGTATTTCTCGGTCTGCTTGAGCAGATATTGGCGCGCGCGCGGGTCGGCCATGTTCAGGCGATTCTCGTTGATGAGCATCGTCTGCTGCTTGAGCCAGCCCTGCCATGCTTCCTTCGAGACCGTTTCGTAGATGCGCTTGCCGAGCTCGCCCGGCAGCGGTGGAAAATCCAGTCCCTCGGCTTCCTTGCCGAGCTTCGCGCATTGAACCATTCGGGCCATCGTGTCTTTCTCCTGTATCGGGGTGCGGGACGCGCTTCACAGGCCGCGCGTCCGTTATCGTGTTCAAAGCTGTTTCATCAGCACGAGCGACTTGCGCTGCCAGTTGTACAGACGCCGGCGGTCTTCGGGCAGATCGTCCACCGTGACCTTCACGAAGCCGCGCTTGAGGAACCAGTGCTCGGTGCGCGTCGTTAGCACGAAGATTCGCGTGAGGCCGCGCGCACGGGCGCGCTGCTCGATGCGCTTCAACAGGCGCTCGCCGTCGCCCGAGCCTTGCGCTTCCGGCGCGACCGTCAGGCACGCCATCTCGCCGATGCGCTCCTGCGTGTACGGGTAGAGCGCGGCGCAGCCGAAGAGCACGCCGTCGTGCTCGATGACCGAAAAATGATCGATGTCCCGCTCGATCTGGTGACGGCCGCGGCGCACGAGCGTGCCATCGGCTTCGAGCGGCTCGATCAGCGTAAGAATGCCGCCGACGTCATCGGGCGTGGCCTCGCGCAGGCTCTCGAGATTCTCGTAGGAGATCATCGTGCCGACGCCGTCGTGCAGGAAGAGTTCGAGCAGCACGCTGCCATCGAGCGCGTACGGAATGATGTGGGCCCGCGCCACGCCGCCACGGCAGGCGCGGATTGCGTGCTTCAGATAGAACGCGGTGTCGCCCTGCAACTCGCCCGACTCATGCAGGCGATAGGCGTCGTCGAGCGACATTTCGCGCACGAGTTCGTCTTGCTGGTCGGCGAGGCCGGGAATTTCGGTGACGAAGATGATCTTGTCGGCGCGCAACGCGATGGCGGCAGCGGACGCGACGTCTTCCATCGACAGATTGAACGCCTCGCCCGTCGGCGAGAAACCGAGCGACGACAACAGCACGATCTTGCTGCTCGCGAGCGACTGGCGGATCGATTCGCCGTCGATCTTGCGCACGACGCCGGTGTGTTGGAAATCGACGCCATCCAGAATGCCGACCGGCCGCGCCGTCACGAAGTTGCCCGATACGACACTGATGTGCGCGTGCGCCATCGGCGTATTCGGCAAGCCCTGGCTGATCGCGGCTTCAATATCGAGGCGCACTTCGCCGGCGGCTTCCTTCGCGGATTCGAGCGCGCGGGCATCCGTTATGCGCAGTCCATGCGAGAACGACGATTCGACCCCGTGCAGGCTCAATTGCTCGTCGAGTTGCGGACGCGAGCCGTGCACGAGCACGACATGGATACCCATTGCATGCAGCAGACCGACGTCCTGCACCAGCGCGTTGAGCCGTCCTTCCTGCACCAGTTCCCCGCCGAACGCGACGACGAACGTCTTGTTGCGAAAAGCGTGAATATAGGGGGCGACGGAGCGCATCCAGTCGACGAACTGGGCGAGCGGATTGGGCGCGTCGGCTTCAGTTGCGGCCGGCTGCGACGCGAGGGTGAGGTCGGTTTGGGAATTCATGCCGGGATTATAATGCGACGCTATGCCGAATGTTTTCAAACGCCCCGCGCAGCCGGGCAAGCCGCAATCCGCCGATAAAACCCTCGATACCCGCGAGCAGTTGAAAAAGCTGCGTGAGAATCTCCTGCACGAGGCGAAGTCGGGTGCGGACGAGGAAGGTCTCAGCAAGAAGGAACTGGCGGCGCGGCGGTTTGCCGGGTCCGCTGACGCGCAGAAGATTGCCGCCTCCAAGTCAGTCAGCGCGGGTTTGCCGAAGCCGAAGCCCGAGCCAAAGCCGCCTGCCTCCGCCGATACGCGTCGCGCTGAACGCCCGCGCGAGCGTGATGCAAAACCGGGCGTGACGCATGTCAAGCGCGGAGACGAGAGCGCTTCAGCCACGCACTCGCGTTCGAGCGAACCGGCTCAACGGACTGCGAAGCGCGAGACGCCGCCGCAACGCGACGCGCGCAGTTCAAAATCTGAGGCGTCGGCAACGCGGGCGAGCGAAGAACGCGGTCAACGCGAGACGCCGAGCGCAAAGAGCATCCAGCGCGAGCAAGCCACGCCGCCGCGCGTGCCCGAGTCCGCGAAACAAAGCGACGGCGCAGCCAACCGCGACTCGCGCACTGCGCAGACGCAATCCGCGGAAGTCCGACGCAACGATCAACGCAAGCCCACGCGCAAGGCCGACGCCGCGCAACGCAACGCGCGCGCGGAAGCGCAGGCCCCGCGCACTGCGGATCGCGGCGAGCAGCATCAGCAAAACGCGCGTGGCGACGGAAAGCAGCCGCCTGAAGCACGTGCAGATCGCGACGATCACAAGGCCACGCAACGCAAAACCGACGCGTCGAATCGGGACGCTAGTCCGTCCCACGCCCCGGCGGCTCGCCGTCCGCGCGAACCGCGCATCGTCACGCCCAATCCGATCCCGCCGATCAGCTTCCCCGAGGCGCTGCCCGTCTCGGGCCGGCGCGAGGAAATCGCGCGCGCGATCGAAGCGAATCAGGTCGTGATCGTCAGCGGCGAAACCGGCTCGGGCAAGACCACGCAATTGCCGAAAATCTGCCTGTCGCTCGGGCGCGGCCTCGGCGCGGGCGGCAGCGGTCTCATCGGCCATACGCAGCCGCGCCGCATCGCGGCTTCGGCGACGGGCCGGCGTATCGCGGAGGAACTGGGCACGCCGTTCGGCGAAGTCGTCGGCTACAAGGTGCGTTTCACCGACAATCTCGCGCCGGGCGCATCGGTCAAGCTGATGACGGACGGCATCCTGCTCGCGGAAACGCAGACCGATCCGCTGCTGAAGGCGTACGACACGATCATCATCGACGAGGCGCACGAACGCAGCCTCAACATCGACTTTCTGCTCGGCTATCTGAAAGAGATTCTGCCGAAACGCCCCGATCTGAAGCTGATCGTCACCTCCGCGACCATCGACGCGCAACGCTTCGCGCGCCATTTCGGCAGCGATGAAAAGCCCGCGCCGGTGATCGAAGTGAGCGGGCGGCTGTATCCGGTGGAAGTGCGCTATCGGCCGATTCAGGAAGAAAGCGAGGCGATCAGAAACGCGCAAGGCAACGCGCCAAAACGTAATGACCGCAAGACGGATCGCGATCTGATGGAAGGCATCGTCGATGCCGTCGATGAGCTGTGCCGCGCCGGCCCCGGGGACGTTCTCGTGTTCCTGCCCGGCGAGCGCGAAATCCGCGACGCCGCCGAGGCGCTGCGCAAGCACCATCCGCCGCACACGGAAATCCTGCCGCTCTTCGCGCGTCTCTCGGCGCAGGAGCAGGAGCGCGTGTTCAGGCCGTCGAACGCGCGGCGCATCGTGCTCGCGACCAACGTCGCGGAAACATCGCTGACGGTGCCGGGCATCCGCTATGTCGTCGATACCGGCATGGCGCGCGTGAAGCGCTATTCGTATCGCAACAAGGTCGAGCAGTTGCAGATCGAGCCGGTGTCGCAAGCGGCGGCGAACCAGCGCGCGGGGCGTTGCGGGCGCGTCGCGGACGGCGTGTGCATTCGTCTCTACGACGAAGCGGATTTTCAGGCGCGGCCCCGCTTCACCGACCCCGAGATTTTGCGCTCGTCGCTCGCCGCGGTGATCCTGCGCATGAAGTCGCTGCATCTGACGGCGATCGAAACTTTCCCGTTCATCGAGCCGCCGCCGGGCCGCGCGATCGCGGACGGCTATCAGTTGCTCAACGAACTCGGCGCCGTCGACGACGACAACGCGCTGACGAGTCTCGGCCGCGAGCTTGCGCGCCTGCCGCTCGATCCGCGCGTCGGCCGCATGATCCTCGCCGCACGCGATCATCACGCGCTGACCGAGATGCTCGTGATCGCATCGGCGCTGTCCGTGCAGGACCCGCGTGACCGGCCGATCGAGGCGCAGGAGCAGGCGGACCAGGCGCATCGCCAGTTCGTCGACGAGCGCTCCGAATTTTTGCAATGGACGCGCATCTGGAAGTGGTTCGAGGAAGCCGTCGCGCACAAGAAGTCGAACAAGCAGCTCGCGGATGCCTGTCGCGCGAACTTCCTTTCGCATCTGCGGCTGCGCGAGTGGCGAGACGTGCATTCGCAACTGCTGACGGTCGTGCGCGAGCAGGGTTGGCGTCTGAACGAGTCGGATGCGACCTTCGAGCAGATTCACCTGTCGCTGCTGACGGGCCTGCTGGGCAACATCGGCGTGAAGGCCGACGACGAGCCGTATTACCTCGGCGCACGCGGAATCAAGTTTCATCTGTGGCCCGGTTCGGCGCTCCTGAAGAAAGCGGGGCGCTGGGTGATGGCGGGCGAACTCATCGAGACGAGCCGCCTTTATGCGCGGACCATTGCGAAGATTGAGCCGGAATGGATCGAAAGCGTCGGCGCGCATTTGCTGCGCAAGTCGCTGTCGGATGCGCACTGGGAGAAGAAGGCGGCGCAGGTCGTCGCGTTCGAGCGCGCGACGCTTTACGGGCTGACCATCTACGCGCGGCGGCGCGTGAGCTTCGGCCAGCAGGACCCGAAATATGCGCGGGAGCTGTTCATTCGCGGGGCGCTCGTCGAAGGCGAATTCGACACGCGCCTGCCGTTCTTCGCGCATAACCGCAAGCTGGTCGCGGATATCGAGCAACTCGAACACAAGTCGCGCCGTCAGGACGTGCTCGTCGACGACGAACTCATCTACGGTTTCTACGATTCGCTGATTCCCGAAGGCATCTGGACCGGCGCGGCGTTCGAGCGCTGGTATCGGGACGCGCAGAAGAAAGAGGGCGGCCAGCAACTGCTTTTCCTGTCGCGCGACGACCTGATGCGCCACGAAGCCGCCGGCGTCACGACGGATCTCTTCCCGAAGCGCATGACGATGTCCGGCATCGAAATGACGCTCTCGTATCACTTCGAGCCGGGCGCGCCGCGCGATGGCGTCACGCTGACGGTGCCGCTGTACGGGCTGAATCAGATCGACGCGCGCCGCGTCGAATGGCTCGTGCCGGGCATGATCAAGGAGAAGGCGCAACTGCTGCTGAAGTCACTGCCGCAGAAGCTGCGCCGTCATGTGGTGCCGTTGCCGGACTACGCGGCGTCGTTCGCGGAGCGCCACGCCGGGCCGAAGTTCGGCGCGGGCGGTTTGATCGACGCGATCATCGCCGATATTCGGGAGCAAACGCAGGTTGCCGTGAAAAGCGCCGATTTCCGGCTCGAAACGCTGCCCGCGCACCTCTTCATGAACTTCAAGGTGATCGACGAGCACGGCCGCCAGCTCGCGATGGGCCGCAATCTCGCGCAGTTGCGCGTGGAACTCGGCGGCCAGGCGCAGCAGCAGTTCCAGAAGCTGACGGCGACGGCCGCCTTGGATGCGCTCTCCGGCGAAACGAACGCGCCGCCGCCGCAGTCGCAGGCGCCGCAGACCGGCGAGAGCACCGCGCTTTACGAAAACCTGACGACCTGGAACTTCGGCAAGCTGCCGGAGTTGCTCGAGATCCGCCGGCGCGGGCAGACGCTGTACGGCTATCCGGCGCTCGTGGATCGCGTCACGCATTGCGACGTCGAAGTGTTTGATTCGCCCGACGAAGCCGCGCGGATTCATCGCGCGGGCTTGCGGCGGCTGTTTGCGCTGCAACTGCGCGAGCCGATTCGCTATCTGGAGCGCAACCTGCCGGGCATGCGCGAAATGTCGATGCAATACATGGCGCTCGGCACGGCCGACGAATTGCGGGACCAGATCGTCGAGACGGCGCTGGATCGCGCGTGTCTGCAAGACCCGCTGCCCGACGACGACGCGAGCTTCCACGCCCGTCGCGACGCGGCGAAGGGCCGCCTCACGCTGCTCGCGCAGGAGATCGCGCGGCTCGTGGGGACGGTGCTCGCCGAGTACGCAACGCTCTCGAAGAAGCTCTTGCAGGCGAAGCCGTTCCCCGCCGCTTACGCCGACATGCAGTCGCAACTGAACGCGCTGATCGGCAAGCGGTTCGTGATCGATACGCCGTATGCGCAACTTGCGCATTTTCCGCGCTATCTGAAGGGCATCGCGTTGCGCATCGACAAGCTGAAGGCCGATCCCGCTCGCGACGCCCGGCTTTCAGCCGACTTTCAGCCGCTCTTGCAGAACTATCAGCGTGCGGTGTCGCAGCGTGGCGGTGTCGAGGACGCGCGGCTCGCGGAATATCGATGGCTGCTCGAGGAGTTGCGCGTGTCGCTGTTCGCGCAGGAATTGCGCACGCCGATGCCCATATCGCTGAAGCGGCTTCACAAGGTCTGGGAATCGATGCAGCGATAAGGCCGCCAGTCTGCGGCGCTATGACGCCGTAAGAAGCGGCATTTCTTGCGCCGGCGCACCCTATTGCGCAAAAAGACGTTCGCCGTCAACGTGTTGCAGCAAGCAAACGTTCTACAATGACGCCTGCTTTCCGACGTGAACAATTCATGCGCTCCAAATTCTTCTCCGGCCGCCTGCTCGCGGCCGCCGCACGTGCCGCGCGTATCGTGGTCCCGGCCACCGCGGCGCTCGCCGCCACCGCGGCATTCGCCAATAACATCATCGTGCTCAACTCGGCGGAAGCCACGCTGAGCCTCATCGACGAGAATACGCGCCAGGTGATTGGCACCGTGCCGACGGGCAAGGAACCGCACCATCTGATGCCGACGCCCGACAACGCATCGCTGATCGTCGCGAATTCGGTATCCAATAATCTGATGTTCGTCGATCCGAAAACGGGCACGGTGCAGCGCTGGGTGCAGGACATCGAAGATCCGTATCAGATCGGCTTCTCGCCCGACCGCAAGTGGTTCGTCTCGACAGGTCTGCGGCTCGATCGTCTGGACATCTACCATTTCGACGGCAAGAACCTGACGATCGCGAAGCGCATGCCGCTGCCGACGATGCCGAGCCACATCGCGTTCACCAACGACAGCAAGACGGCGTTCATTTCGCTGCAGGTGTCCGGCGAAATCGCGGCGATCGACCTCGCGACGCAGACGGTCAAATGGAAGATGAAGGTCGGCCCGGTGCCGGCCGGCGTCTGGCTCACGCCCGGCGACAAGTACCTGCTCGTCGGCATGACGGGCGCGGACTACGTGGCCGTGGTCGACCTCGCCACGCAGAAGGTCATCAAGACCATCCCGACCGGCAAGGGCGCGCATAACTTCCGTTCGCTCGTCGATGGCAAGCACGTGCTGGTCTCGAATCGCGTGGCGAACACCATCAGCATCATCGATGAAGACTCGCTCACGAACGTCGGCGACATCACCGGCCTGCTGCCGGGACCGGACGACATGGAACTTTCCGCCGACAAGAAGTATCTCTGGGTGACGTTCCGCTTCGGGAAGCATGTCGGCGTGATCGACCTTGCGAGCCGCAAGCTGATTCAGACCATCAAGGTCGGACGCTCGCCGCACGGCATCTACTTTTACAACCGGGCGCCGGTGACCGCGCCGAACGGCGCCTGAAGCGTCGCGGAAGAGGGCGCTCGCGGGCGTCCTGTACTACGATTGAGTCATGGGCCGCGTGATCGAGCGTTTCACCCGGCCCGAAAAATCGAGTTCCACGGAGCACCATGTTTCACTACATTCTCTCGTCTCTCGACACCTTCGTCTCCGCACTGCAAACCACGCTGTACGTGGATGCGGTGCAGCCGCTTTTGTTCAAGCTCGGCATGATGGACTACGACGAGGACACCTACGACGCGCTTTACTGGGTGATCGTCGGCGTCCTGGAAGTGATCGCGATGTACGCCATCCTGCGCCCGCTCGAAGCCTTCCGGCCCGCCGAAACGTGGCAGGATCGCAAGGGCGTGCGCGTGGACGTGCTGTACACGTGGATCGTGAAACTCGGCATCCTCAATCTCTTTTTCTTCTTCACGTTCCAGCCGCTTTTCGATTCGCTGCAAAGCTGGCTGCGGCTTCATAACGTGCCGACGCTCGAAATCGACAATCTCTGGCCCGGCGTGACGACGCAGCCGCTCGTGACGTTCGTCATCTACCTCGTCGTGCTCGATCTGGCGGGATACTGGTATCACCGGCTCGAGCATCGCTTCGGCATCTGGTGGGAGTTGCACGCGGTGCACCACAGCCAGCAGAAGATGTCGCTCTGGTCGGACGACCGCAATCATTTGCTCGACGATATCCTGCAAGCGGGTTTCTTCGCGACGGTCGCGCTCGTGATCGGCGTGGAGCCGTCGCAGTTCGTCGTGCTCGTGGCCATCACCAACCTGATGCAGAGCGTGCAGCACGCGAACATTCGCGTGCATTTCGGATGGCTCGGCGACCGGCTCATCGTGAGTCCGGCATTTCATCGCCGGCATCATGCGATCGGCTACGGTCACGAAGGCACGTCCTATGGCTGCAACTTCGGCGTGCTGTTCTCGTTCTGGGACATCCTGTTCCGCTCGGCATCGTTCGACCGCACCGTGGAGCCGACCGGCATCCGCGACCAGCTCGGCGCACCGGGCGTCGCGCCGGTTCGCTACGGCGACGGCTTCATCGAGCAGCACTGGCTCGCGTTCAAGCGCATCGGCGCACGTCTCGCCGCGCGCCGCGCCGCCGCCTCGGGCAAGCGTTCAGCCGCGCTCTGACGGCCCGCTTTCCGCACCTTCCGCATCCGCCAGCGCGCATCCCGCGCGCTGGTTTATCCTGTCGTTTCCTCTTTCTTCGACGAATCACGCATGAATGATTTGCTGCGTTCGTTCGTGCGCGCGCTTGCGAACGTGTTTCATCCGCGCATGCTGTGGCTCACGCTGATGCCTTTCGGCGTCGCCACTATCGTGTGGGGCGCGCTGCTCTGGTATTTCTGGCAAACGCTCACGGGCACGGCCAGTGGCTGGCTCGACGGCTGGGCGCTCACGTCCGCGATGTACCGCCTGTTCGACGCCGTCGGTTTCTCATCGCTGCATGCGGTCATCGCGCCGTTTCTGGTCGTCATCGTGACTATCCCGCTGATCGTCCTGACCGTGCTGCTGCTGATCGCGACGCTCTCGATGCCCGGCGTCATCAAGCTCCTGACGCGCCGCCCGAAAGGCCACTACGCGATGCTCGAAGAGCGGCGGGGCGGTTCGTGGTACGGCAGCCTCGGCCATTCCGTGCTGACGACGATCGTGTGTCTCGTCGCGCTCGTCGTGACCTTGCCCTTGTGGCTCATCCCGCCGTTCTTCGCGCTGATTCCGCCGCTGCTGTGGGGCTGGCTCACGTATCGCGTGATGACGTACGACGCGCTCGCCGTTCACGCGAGCGCCGAAGAACGGCGCCTCATCGTCCGCAATTCGCGGTGGCCGCTGCTTGGCATCGGCATCGTGAGCGGCTTGCTCAGTTCCGTCCCGACGATGCTCTGGGCGTGGTCGGTGTGGCTGCTGCCGCTTTTCCCGGTCGTCGCCGCCGTGACGATCTGGGCGTATGCGTTCATTCTCGTGTTTTCCGCGCTGTGGTTCGCGCATTACTGTCTGCACGCGCTCGAGCGCGTGCGCGCGAACGAGCCGCACTATCCGGCGATCAGCGCGCAGCCCGAAACCGTCAGCCGAATCACCGAATAATCGATCAGGAAAGAGGCACACATGGGTATCGGCGTCATCATCATCGGCGATGAGATTTTGTCCGGGCGGCGCACGGACAAGCATTTGCCGAAAGTCATCGAATTGCTAAGTGCGCGCGGTTTGTCGCTCGACTGGGCGGAATACGTCGGCGACGACCCCGAGCGCATCACCGCGACGCTCGCGCGCACGTTCGCATCGGGCGATATCGTGTTCTCGACGGGCGGCATCGGCGCGACGCCCGACGATCACACGCGCCAATGCGCGGCGAAGGCGCTCGGCGTCGCGCTGGAGTTGCATCCCGAGGCGGCGGAGCTGATTCGCGCCCGTATTCGCGACACCGCCGCGCAGGCCGGCAAACCTGCGGACCTCGATTCGCCCGAGAACCTGCATCGGCTGAACATGGGCGTGTTTCCGCAGGGCGCCGGGATCATTCCGAACAGCTACAACAAGATTGCGGGCTTTTCCGTCGGCGATCATCACTTCGTGCCCGGCTTTCCGGTGATGGCCTGGCCGATGATCGAATGGGTGCTCGATACGAAGTACGCGCACCTGCATCACGCGACGCCTTACGTCGAACGTTCGCTGCTGGTGTTCGGCCTGCCGGAATCGCGCATCACGCCGCTGATGGTCACGATCGAGCGCGATTTCGACGGCGTGCGCGCGTTCAGCCTGCCGAGCGTCGGCGATGCGGCGCGCGGCGCGCTTTACGCGCGGCCTCACATCGATCTGGGCGTGAAAGGCGATCCCGAGCGCGCGAACGCGGCGTTCGAGGTCTTGCGCGACGGCGTGATCGCGCTGGGCGGCGAAGTGGTCGAAGTCGCGCCCGAGGATGCGCAGTGATCCTGCTCGAAGTCATCGCGACGACGGTCGCAGATGCGCGCGCCGCCGAGCGCGCCGGGGCGAACCGCATCGAACTCGTGACCGCGATGGGCGAGGGCGGGCTGACGCCGAGCATCGGGCTGATCGAGGCGGTCGTCGATGCGGTGCGGATTCCGGTGAACGTGATCCTGCGGCCTCACAGCCGTTCCTTCGTCTACGATGCCGACGACTACGCGGTCATGCTGCGCGATGCCCGCGCGATCGTGAAGGCGCGCGCGAACGCGATCGTGGTGGGCATGCTGACGCCGGACGGCGATGTCGATATCGACGGCCTTTCGCGCATCATCGACGCGGCCGATGGCCTGCAAGTCACGTTTCATCGCGCCTTCGACGAGGCGCGCGACCTTGACGCCGCATTCGACGCGCTGTCGAGGTACGAATCGGTGACGAACGTCCTGACGTCGGGCGGCAAGCCATCGGTGCTCGATGCGCAAGACGTGATCGCGAGACTCGTCGCCCAATCCAGAGGCACGCGCTGCACCGTGCTTGCGGGCGCGGGCCTCACCGTCGACGCAGTCGCGCCGTTCGTTGCATCGACGGGCGTGAGCGCGGTGCACTTCGGCTCGGGCGTGCGCGTCGGAGGAAAGGGGCTCGCGCCCGTCGATGCGTCCGCCGTCGCGCGGGTGCGGGCGCTGCTCGATGCGGCCAACGCCTGATCGGACGTATTACGCGCCCATCCACGGCAGCCCGCGAAAGCACCATCCCGACACGGTTTTTCTGTGCCCCTGCGCGTCCTTGTCGCCTTCGAAGCCTTCGAGCAGATCGAACGCTTGCTTGAACCCTGCCTTCTGCGCCGCGACCGCCGCGAGCTTCGAACGCGCGGCGCTGCGGCACAGGAAGAGAATCGGCGTATCCGGGGTGGCGACTTGTCGCAATTGTTCGATAAACTCGTCATTCGGCACGGAGCCGGGGTAGCGGATCCATTCGACATGCGCGTATTGCTCGCCGTTGATGGCCGGCCGTCCGACCCAGTCCAGTTCGGCGCGCGTGCGGACGTCGACGAGGCGTGCGTTCGGTTCCAGTTGCAGCAGTTCGAAGGCTTCGGCAGGCAGGATGGCGCCGGCGTAGGAAAGGTTGTTTTCGGCCGCCCGGCGCGTGGCCGTGTCGTACAGTTGTTCGCGCGTGGTCATTTTCGTGTCTCCGCAAGCAAGGATGATTCAATTTTAGCTTGGCGACGGCATCGGAACGGCAGGCATCGAATTGGTGCAGATTCAGTCGAATGCACTTCGTCGGTGCGAACTAAAAGTGACCAACGGCACTCGGCACACAAATGGTGCATATGAGGCGCGTGTGGTTAAGCCGGTCACGCCGGCATCTTAGCAACGCGTGAAATTTCGCCAGTTTTATCAAGCGCTTGGCGCAGGATTAATGCGCTTGGCACGGAAGCTGCTTTTTCATCCTCGATTGAGACGGAAGTGCAGGATTGGTCGAGGCGGCGGAGTGATCTGCCGACTTTTGTTAATCAGGAGATAGGTAATGAGTAAATCCGTGGCCGACGTCATGCAACTCGTCAAGGACGAGGACGTCAAGTTTGTCGATTTCCGCTTCACCGACACGCGCGGCAAAGAACAACACGTTTCGGTGCCGGTATCGGCATTCGACGATGACAAGTTTGAAAGCGGCCACGCTTTCGACGGTTCGTCCATCGCCGGCTGGAAAGGCATCGAAGCGTCGGACATGCTGCTCGTCCCGGATGCGGACACCGCCTTCATCGACCCGTTCTACGAAGAATCGACGCTGGTCCTGACCTGCGACGTTGTGGAGCCCGCTGACGGCAAAGGCTATGAGCGCGACCCGCGTTCGCTCGCGAAGCGCGCAGAGGCCTATCTCAAAAGCTCGGGCCTGGGCGACACCGCCTTCTTCGGTCCGGAGCCGGAATTCTTCATTTTCGACTCGGTGCAGTGGAACACGGATCAGTCGGGCACGTTCGTGAAGATCGGCTCGGAAGAAGCGCCGTGGTCGTCGGCGAAGGAATTCGAAGGCGGCAACACGGGCCATCGTCCGGGCACGAAGGGCGGCTATTTCCCGGTCGCGCCGGTCGACACGTTCCAGGACATCCGCTCGGAAATGTGCCTGCTGCTCGAGCAGATCGGCATTCCGGTCGAAGTGCACCACCACGAAGTGGCGGGCCAGGGCCAGAACGAAATCGGCACCAAGTTTTCGACGCTCGTTCAGCGCGCGGACTGGTTGCAGCAGATGAAGTACATCATCCACAACGTCGCGCATACGTACGGCAAGACGGCGACGTTCATGCCAAAGCCGATCGTCGGCGATAACGGCTCGGGCATGCACGTTCACCAGTCGATCTGGAAGGACGGTCAGAACCTGTTCGCGGGCAACGGCTACGCCGGTCTGTCGGAATTCGCGCTGTTCTACATCGGCGGGATCATCAAGCATGCTCGCGCGCTGAACGCGATCACGAACCCGGGTACGAACTCGTACAAGCGTCTCGTGCCGCACTTCGAAGCGCCGGTGAAGCTGGCTTACTCGGCTCGCAACCGTTCGGCATCGATCCGTATTCCGCACGTGAGCAATCCGAAGGGCCGCCGTATCGAAACGCGCTTCCCGGATCCGCTGGCAAATCCGTATTTGTGCTTCTCCGCGCTGATGATGGCGGGTCTCGACGGCGTGCAGAACAAGATCCATCCGGGCGAAGCAGCGGACAAGAACCTGTACGACCTGCCGCCGGAAGAGGACAAGAAGATCCCGACCGTGTGCGCCGGCCTCGACCAGGCGCTCGACGCACTCGACGCGGATCGCGAGTTCCTGACGCGCGGCGGCGTGTTCACGGATTCGATGCTCGACGCGTACATCGAACTGAAGACGAACGAGCTGCAACGTTATCGTCAGGCGGTGCATCCGATCGAGTTCGAAATGTACTACTCGCTGTAAGGCATGACGGCGGCGCTTCATTCGTGGCTGTTCGATGAAGCGCGCCACGCGACGTGATGCGACAACAAAAAGGGACGGCGCGCCGTCCCTTTTTTAATCGCCGTCGCGTCGAAGAAGCGACCTTGCTGGCCCACATCTTTCCTGTTCGATGGTGCTAAAGAACCTCATCAAGGCCCGCAAGGGTCACGCCGATGCGCTCTCCGACGATGCCCAGCTCGCCGCGACCGGCCTGTTGCCCGGCCTCGAAGCGCTGCCCACCGTCGTGCTCGTGCTCGACAAGCGCACCAGCAGGATCGCGTATGCGAACCCGTCGGCGGAATCGATGCTGGAGATGTCGCGCAAGCAACTGACGCAGACGCACTGGCCCGATCTTTTCGCCAACGCCGACGAACTCGCGACGACCATCGCGTCGATTGCGGAGAACCGCTTCAACGCGACGCGGCTCGACGCCGTGCTCGAGCGCGCCGGACGCGAATCGGTGCACGTGCACGCGATCGTCGCCTATCTCGAAGCCGCGACCGATTACGTGCTGCTCGAACTCTTCGAGAACGAGCGTCATCTGCGGACCGATCGCGAAGAGCGCATTCACGACCTCACGGCGGTCAACAAACAGCTCATCCGCAATCTCGCTCACGAGATCAAGAATCCGCTCGGCGGCATACGCGGCGCGGCGCAATTGCTCGAATTCGAACTGGGCGCGCTGCAACGCGACGAGCTGCGCGAATACACGCAGGTCATCATCAAGGAATCCGACAGATTGCAGACGCTCGTCGACAGGCTGCTGGAGCCGCATCGGCATCCGCATATCGTCGGCGATGTGAACATCCACGAAGTGTGCGAGCGCGTGCGCGCCGTGATTCTCGCGGAGTTCCCGCGCGGCCTGACGATCGAGCGCGACTACGACGTGAGCGTGCCCGATCTGCGCGGCGACAAGGAGCAACTGATTCAGGCCGTGCTCAACATCGTGCGTAACGCGGCCGAGGCGCTCAGGGAGCGTATCTCGCAAGGCGACGCGAAGATCGAACTGCGCACGCGTATCGCGCGCAAGGTCACGATCGGCAAACGCCTGCACAAACTGGCACTGGACTTGCATATCACTGACAACGGTCCTGGCATTCCCGGCGAGATTCGCGATCGCATCTTTTTTCCGCTCGTGTCGGGCCGGGAAGACGGCAGCGGTCTGGGTCTCACGCTCGCGCAATCGTTCGTGCAGCAGCACGACGGGCTGATCGAAGTGGAAAGCAAACCGGGCTGTACCGAGTTCACCATTCTGTTGCCGTTCGGAAACTGAGGGCATCGACCGGCAAGGACAACCGACTATCAAACAGGCGCCGCTGCTTGACCTGAAGCCTGACCGTTTCGACGGGCATACACCGAACCACACGAAGACTTCTCGCCGAACGATATGAAGCCGATCTGGATAGTAGACGACGACCAATCCATCCGCTGGGTGCTGGAAAAAGCCCTCGCACGAGAGAACTTCACGACGCGCAGCTTCTCCGGCGTGCGCGATGCGCTCGCCGCGCTCGAAACCGACAGCCCGCAGGTGCTGGTTTCGGATATCCGCATGCCCGGCGGCTCGGGGCTCGAACTGCTGCAAACCGTGCGCGACCGGTTGCCGGGGCTGCCGGTCATCATCATGACGGCGTTCTCCGATCTCGATAGCGCCGTCGCGGCGTTCCAGGGCGGCGCGTTCGAATACCTCGCCAAGCCGTTCGATATCGACAAGGCGGTGGAGCTGATCCGCCGCGCCGTCGACGAGAGCATGCGCGGCGATGCCGCCTACGACGAGCGCGTGACGGAAACGCCCGAGATGCTCGGACAGGCGCCCGCGATGCAGGACATGTTCCGTGCGATCGGCCGCCTGTCGCATTCGGCGGCGACCGTCCTCATCACGGGCGAATCAGGCACCGGAAAGGAGCTTGTTGCGCGCGCGTTGCACCGACATAGCCCCCGCGCGAACGGTCCGTTCATCGCGCTGAACACGGCGGCGATTCCGAAGGATCTGCTGGAATCCGAACTATTCGGCCACGAGCGCGGCGCATTCACCGGCGCGCAGGCGATGCGTCAGGGCCGCTTCGAGCAGGCGGAGAACGGCACGCTGTTTCTCGATGAAATCGGCGACATGCCGTTCGATCTGCAAACGCGGCTGTTGCGCGTGCTGTCGGACGGGCAGTTTTATCGCGTGGGCGGGCATAATCCGCTCCGCGCGAATGTGCGCGTGATCGCGGCGACGCATCAGAATCTCGAATCGCGCGTGAGACAGGGCTTGTTTCGCGAGGACTTGTATCACCGTCTGAACGTGATCCGCCTGCGTCTGCCTGCGCTGCGCGAACGAAGCGAAGACATTCCGCTGCTCGCGCGCCATTTCCTGCAGAAGAGCGCGCGCGATCTGGGCGTCGAGCCCAAGCGCGTCTCCGACGATGCGCTCGCGTATCTCGCGTCGCTGCCGTTTCCCGGCAACGTGCGGCAACTCGAGAATCTGTGCAACTGGCTCACGGTGATGGCGCCCGCACAGGTGATCGAGCAGAAGGATCTGCCGCCCGATCTCACGGCGCGCCAGGAGACATCGGCGGAGGTGATCGCGGTATCGCCCGATGGCGCGGTCGCGCTCAACGGTGCAGTCGCGGGCGCTGCGTCGGCATCGGGCGCGGCGACCGCGGCCCCGGCGGGCGTGCCGGTGAGCGTGTGGGAAAGCGGCTTGCGCACGGAAGTCGCGCGCCTGTTGCGTGAGAACTCCGCCGATGTAATGGATGAACTCGCGCGCCGCTTCGAAGCCGCCGTGATTCGCGAGGCGCTCGACTTCACGCGCGGGCGCAAGGTCGAGGCGGCGGAGCGGCTGGGTATCGGCCGCAATACGATCACGCGCAAGATTCAGGAATTGCATCTCGACGCGTGAACCTTCGCGGGATCAGCAGCCGATGTTCGCGATCACCGGCGCGTGATCGGACGGCTGATCCCACTTGCGCGGCGCCTTGTCGACTTCGCACGACGAACACAGTTCCGCGAGATCGGCCGACAGCAGGATATGGTCGATGCGCAGCCCCGCGTTGCGCCGGAACGCCATCATTCGATAATCCCACCACGTGTAGAGCTTCTCGGGCTGCTCGAACTTGCGGAAGGCATCGGTCAGGCCGAGTCCGACGAGTTGCAGGAAATGCGCGCGCTCTTCGGGCGACACGAGATTTTGTCCTTCCCACGCTTTCGGATCGTGCACGTCGCGGTCGTCGGGCGCGATGTTGTAGTCGCCGAGCAGCGCGAGCTTCGGGAACTGCGTCATCTCTTCTCGCAGCCATTCGCGCAACGCATCGAGCCAGCGCATCTTGTAGGCGAACTTGTCGCTGCCGGGCGCTTGCCCGTTCGGAAAATACGCGGAGACGATGCGCATATCGTTGACGGTCGCCGCGATCACGCGCTGCTGCAGATCTTCGAAGCCGGGGATGTTGCGCACGACGGTCGCATCGTGAACGTCGATGCCGTCGCGCACCAGAATGCCCACGCCGTTATAGGTCTTTTGTCCCGCGAACCAGCTTTTGTAGCCGGCCGCTTCGAGTTCGGCGCGCGGGAATTTCTCGTCGGGCAGCTTGAGCTCCTGAAGGCACAGGACATCGACTTGCGACACTTGCAGCCAGTCGATGACGTGTTGCAGGCGGACCTTGAGAGAGTTGACGTTCCAGGTAGCGATTTTCATTGACGGCGAGGGCGGTGAGTGCGTGACTTGTCGATCGAAGGACGAATGATAACGCCACGGGGCGTTGCGGCTGATGGCTTGTCGATTGACCCTCCGCGTATAACGTCGCGGTCACTGCGCCAGCAACACACCCATCCTTGCTCTGTGTTCAATGCTCGCGACAGAGAACGTCCCTGACACAGCACATTCAACCACGCGTTAATGTCTCGCTACAATCGACCAAACAGCCACCGACGGAGAGTTCGCAGATGGACATCATCATTCGCCGCGCATCGCTCGTTCGTTCGACCGGCCTCGTCGATATCGGCATGGAAGCGGGGCGCATCGCCGCGATCGAGCCGCATCTGAACGCGACCGCACGCGATGAAATCGATGCAAACGGCTCGCTCGTCACCGCGCCTTTCGTCGATGCCCACTTCCACATGGACGCAACGCTCTCCTACGGCTTGCCGCGCGTGAACGCATCGGGGACGCTGCTGGAAGGCATCGCGTTATGGGGTGAACTGAAGCCCGAACTGACGCAGGAAGCGATCGTCGAACGCGCGCTGCAATACTGCGACTGGGCCGTCGCGCGCGGTCTGCTTGCGATCCGCTCACACGTCGATGTTTGCGATCCGCGTCTGCTCGCCGTCGAAGCGCTCGTCGAAGTGAAGCGGCGCGTGAAGCCGTATCTCGATCTGCAACTCGTCGCGTTTCCGCAGGACGGCGTGCTGCGCAGCGCGGGCGCGTTCGAGAATCTGAAGCGTGCGATCGAGTTGGGCGTCGATGTCGTCGGCGGCATTCCGCACTTCGAACGCACGATGGCCGACGGCGCGGCATCGATCAAGCTGCTGTGCGAGTTTGCGGCCGAACGCGGCCTGCGCGTCGACATGCATTGCGACGAATCCGACGATCCGATGTCCCGCCATATCGAAACGCTCGCGGCGGAAACACATCGGCTCGGGCTGCATGGACGCGTGACCGGCTCGCATCTCACGTCGATGCACTCGATGGACAATTACTACGTCAGCAAGCTGATTCCGCTGATGCGCGAGTCCGGCGTGGCGGCCATCGCGAATCCGCTCATCAACATCACGCTGCAAGGGCGCTCGGATACTTACCCGAAGCGGCGCGGCATGACGCGTGTGCCGGAACTGATGGCGGCGGGCATCGACGTGGCGTTCGGCCACGACTGCGTGATGGACCCTTGGTACAGCCTCGGCTCGGGCGACATGCTGGAGGTCGCGCACATGGGCTTGCACGTCGCGCAGATGACGGGCGTCGATGCAATGCGCGCCTGCTTCGACGCCGTCACGACGACGCCCGCGCGCATTCTCGGGCTGGAAGGCTATGGCATCGAAGTCGGATGTCAGGCGGATTGCGTCGTGCTCGACGCGCGCGATCCAATCGAGGCGATACGCCTGCGCGCGGCGCGCACGGCGGTCATCAGAAGAGGGAAGGTGGTGAGCCGCAGCCCGGCCATGCGCGCGACGCTCGCGCTCGAAGGCCGGCCCGCGGAAGTGGACTTCAGGATCAGGCGCTAGAAGCAAAAACCCCGGCGGTTCGCCGGGGTTGATAGAAGCCGAAGCTCAGTGAAGCGTCTGCCCGGCCATGCCGTTGTGACGCAACAACGCGTCGATGTTCGGCTCGCGTCCGCGGAACGCCTTGAACGATTCCATCGCGGGACGGCTGCCGCCGACTTCGAGAATCTCCCGGCGATAGCGCGTGCCGGTCTCCGCATTCAGCACCGAACCGCTGGCGGCCTTCGCGGCTTCTTCGAATGCGGCGTAGGCATCGGCGGACAATACTTCGGCCCACTTGTAGCTGTAGTAGCCCGCCGCATAACCGCCCGCGAAGATATGGCTGAACGTGTTCGGCCAGCGCGAGAACGGCGTCTGCGGAATCACGTGGTATTTCTCGTTGATCTCGCGGGCGAGGTCGTTGACGTTCTGCGTCGCGTTCGCCGGATCGTACGACGTGTGCAGCACCATGTCGAACATCGAGAAGACGATCTGGCGCAGCGTGCCGAGTCCGCTCTGGAAGTTCTTCGCGGCGAGCATCTTGTCGAAGAGCTCGCGTGGCAGCGGCGCGCCGGTATCGACGTGAGCGGACATATCCGTCAGCACGTCCCACTCCCAGCAGAAGTTCTCCATGAACTGCGACGGCAGTTCGACCGCATCCCATTCGACGCCGTTGATGCCGGACACGCCCAGTTCGTCGACGCGCGTCAGCATGTGATGCAGCCCGTGCCCGAACTCGTGGAACAGCGTGATGACTTCATCGTGCGTGAAGCACGCCGGCTTGCCGCCAACCGGCGCGGAGAAGTTGCAGGTGAGATACGCGACCGGCGTCTGCACGCCGCCTTCGCTGCGCTTGTGACGCGCGCGGGCATCGTCCATCCATGCGCCGCCGCGCTTGCCTTCGCGAGCGTACAAGTCCAGATAGAACTGCGCGACCAGCGAGCCGTCCTTGTTTTCGACGCGGAAGAAGCGCACATCGGGATTCCACACGGCGGCTTCATCGCGACGAATCGATACGTTGAAAAGCGTCTCGGTGACCTTGAACAGGCCCTTCAGCACCGCTTCCTGCGGAAAGTACTGCTTCACTTCGTTCTCGGAGAACGAATAGCGTTTCTGACGCAGACGCTCCGCCGCGAACGCGATGTCCCACGGCTGAAGCTCGGGCATGCCGAGTTCCGTCGCAGCGAAGGCGCGCAGTTCCATCCAGTCGTTTTCGGCGTAGGGACGCGCGCGTACGGCGAGGTCTTCCAGAAACGCGATGACCTGGGCGGGCGATTCCGCCATCTTCGGCGCAAGCGATACTTCCGCGAAGTTCTGATAACCGAGCGTGCGCGCCTCTTCGAGACGCAGTTTCAAATGCTCGACGATATTCTGCGTGTTGTCCCACTCGGCCTTGCCGTGACCGTAGGTTTCGCCGAGTTCCGACGCACGCGTGACATACGCGCGATACATCGCCTCACGCAACGGACGGTGCTCCGCATATTGCAGCACCGGGAAATACGACGGGAAGTGGAGCGTGAACTTCCAGCCGTCCTTGCCTTCCTTCTGCGCGGCTTCGCGAGCCGCTTCGATCACGTCGCCGGGCAGGCCGGCGAGGTCGCTCTGCTGCGTGACGATGTACGCGTAGGCGTTCGTCGAGTCGAGCACGTGATCCGAAAATGCTTTCGACAACGCCGCCTGCTCTTCCTGCAACTGCGCGAAACGCGGCTTGCGGTCTTCGGGCAACTCCGCGCCCGACAGACGGAAGTCGCGCAGCGAGTTCTCGAGGATCTTTTTGCGTTCCGGCGACAGTCCGGCGAATGCATCGCTCGCGGCGATCGCCTTGTACTTCTCGTACAGCGCGAGATTCTGGCCGACGCTCGCGGAAAACTCGGTGACGCGCGGCAGGTTCTCGGCGTGCGCGGCGCGCAGTTCGGGCGTATCGGCGACGGCATTCAGATGCCCGACGATGCCCCATGCGCGCGAGAGCTTCTCCGATTCGCGTTCGACGGCCTCGACGACGTCCGTCCACGTGGCGGGCGTTTCCGGGGCGCTCGCGCGATCGACGGCGTCCTTGGCCGCGGCGAGCAGCACGTCGAGCGCCGGCGTGACATGCTCGGGCCGGATGTCGCCGAAACGCGGCAAGTCGGAGAAATCGAGCAGCGGATTGGCCGCTGCGGTCGGCGTGACGGCGGTGATATCGCTCATGGCTCTCCCAGTTTCGTGTTCAGTGAAGCGCGGGACGGGCCAGCAATGCCGAGGCCCGTCCCGCTCTAATGAAATGCCTGTCCGGACATTATTGGGGCGGCAGGGCCAAAATCCAATTGATTGTTTCCAAAGAGACGATTGGCGGTCTCCCTGAACTTACGCGGCTGCGGCGCGCTCCGCGGCTTCGATCGTATTGACGAGCAGCATCGTGATGGTCATCGGTCCGACGCCGCCCGGCACCGGCGTAATATGACCGGCCACTTCGCGCACGCCCGCGAAATCGACGTCCCCGCACAGCTTGCCGGCGTCGTCCCGGTTCATGCCGACGTCGATGACCGTCGCGTCCGGCTTCACCATGTCGGCGGTCAGAATATTGCGGCGGCCGACCGCGGCGACGACGACATCGGCTTCGCGCGTGTGCTTCGCGAGATCGCGCGTCTTGCTGTGGCAGATCGTGACCGTCGCGCCGGCTTCGAGCAGCAGAAGCGCCATCGGCTTGCCGACGATGTTCGAGCGGCCGATGACCACGGCGTTCGCGCCCTGCAGATCGATGCCGTGCGCCTCGAACATCTTCATCACGCCATAGGGCGTGCACGGGCGAAAGAGCGGCTTGCCGGTCATCAGCGCGCCCGCGTTGGCGACGTGAAAACCGTCGACGTCCTTCTCGGGCGCAATTGCTTCGATGACCTTGTGGCTGTCGATATGCGCGGGCAGCGGCAGTTGCACGAGGATGCCGTGAATCGACGGATCGGCGTTGAGCTTGTCGATGTGCGCCAGCAGTTCGCGCTCAGAAAGCGTCGCGGGGAAGCGGTCCATCACCGAATGCAGGCCGTTGTCCTGGCACGCCTTGACCTTGTTGCGCACATAGACTTCGCTCGCGGGGTTCTCGCCGACGAGCACGACGGCGAGGCCCGGCTTGTGTCCGCGAGCGGTGAGGGCGGCGGCGCGCACGGCGACATCGGCGCGGAGAGTCTTGGAAAGGGCGTTGCCGTCGATGAGTTGGGCAGTCATGGCGAATCAGTGAGGATGAGCCGTATGGCATGAATGGCGAGCCGCGTGCGCAGGGCGGGCTGCGGCGGACTTCGCGGGCGCTTTGTCTTGCGCCCTTGGGGAAGGGCGAGATTATACCGCCGGGCGCTTTAGAGCGTCCGGCGGTGAGAGGCGAGGGGGCGGCGGCGGGGCGTCGGCGCGGCGTCGGCAGTCAGGGGGAAACGGGCTGCCAGGACGAATCCGGGTCGAAGGTCTTGGTCGATGCCGCGGCGCGCGCCGTCGCGGGGCCCAAGTTCTTCTCGAAGACTTGCCCGTCCTGATTGACGATGAAGGTCATCACGCCGGTTTCGCCGTACTTTGCCGGCCACGCGATCATGCCGAAGCCTTGAGCGAGCGCGCCGCCCTGCGTGTAATTCTTCGCGCCTTCTTTTGCGTGCGGGCCCTGGCCGGTCAGGATGCGGTAGTGGTAGCCGTAGTACGCGTCGCCCGGATGCGTCTTGTTCGGCATCGTCGCGGCGAGCGGCCCGAGCGGGCTCTCCGGCTCGCCCGGCTCGGTGTTCCAGTACAGGCCGTCGTGCTTCCCGGGCGTGCTCACGAAGCGGTCGGCGTAGCGATTCATCAGCTTGCGATAGTCGTTCTGGGCATCGACGTAGGCGAGGGCGACGTGCATCACCGACCGCTCGTTGCGGCCGATGCGCCGCGTCAGCAGCTCGTCGCGCGCGCCGGGCATGTCGAAGCGCCAGCCCTTGCCGGTATCGACGAGCGGTATCGGCAGCGTCCAGCCGCTGTCGCCCGTTTCGATGTGCACGGTCTTGCGGCCGTTGAGCGGCTCCTTATCCTCGACGATGCGATGCCCCTTCGCCCACGATGCGAGGTACTCGTAGATATCGTCCTGGCCGACGCTGCCCGCCGGCACGTAGCGCGCGTGGTCCTTGCCGAGCACTTTCTGGAGCGCGGTTTCGTCACTGGATGCGATGGCATCGGTGAAGGCTTGCGCGGCGGCGTCGGGCGTGGCGTAAAGCGCCTGCGCATGGGCGATGGATGCCGCGACCGTCAGCGACGCGGCGGCGAGCGTCGCGCGCAGCAGCGTTTTCTTCGATGAGGCGAGCGTTGCGTTTTGAGTCATCTGAAGCTCCTGGGTCGGACTTGCATGAAGGCGTGTCTGGACACGTTCGTTCATCACCGGCGAAAACCTCCGCCGCCCCCGTGAAACCCTCCGCCCCCGCCGCCGTGGAAGCCGCCGCCGCCGCCGGCGCCCTGAAAGCCTCCGCCACCGCGTTGTATTCCG
Source organism: Caballeronia sp. RCC_10 (assembly GCF_041360715.1). Taxonomy (NCBI): domain Bacteria; kingdom Pseudomonadati; phylum Pseudomonadota; class Betaproteobacteria; order Burkholderiales; family Burkholderiaceae; genus Caballeronia; species Caballeronia sp. RCC_10. The sequence continues at coordinate 421,353 of NZ_JBFUPT010000001.1, read as the reverse complement.
CCGCCCGCATCCGGATGCGCGCTCGCGAGCGATTGCCGGCTGGCTTGTCCGCGCTGCATGTCCTGCCGCGCGACGTTGCCGTCGCCCGCGCCGCGCAGCGCGTTGTCGCGATTGACGTTCTGCGCCCGCTGATGCAGATCGCCATTGCCCGCGCCGCCCTGACGCATGTTCTGCACGCGCTGGTTCGCCGGCTGATTCATGTTCTGCCCCGTGCGCTGCTGTAACGTTTGCGCCGCTTGCGCGCGCTCCTGATCACGGCCACGGAACTGGTCGCGATTCACCGACCCAAGGTTCTGGTTGTTCACGCGGTTCTGCCGGTTCACGTTGGTGTTCCGGTTGAACTGCGGATCGTTGCGATTCCAGCGCACGTTATTGCTGTTCGCATTGATGCGGTTGTTCACGTTGATGTTGTTGTAGCGATTCACGTTGACGTTCACATTCCCGCGATTCCAGTCGCAATTGCCCCACAGCGAGTTGGCGACCGCGATGCCCGCGCCAAATGCGAGCCCGGTGGCGAAACCGGTCGCGATTGCATAGCCGGGCGGCGGCGGGACATAGACAGGCGGATACGCCGGATACGGCCACGCGCCATAGACGACCGTCGGGTTATACGTGGGCACGTAGACGACCTGGGGATTCGCCGGGACGATCTGAATCGTGCTCTGCTCGACCACCACTTGCTGCTGCTCGGTCGTCTTGAGATTGCCGGCGGTCTGGGCGGCGCGGCGCAGGCGCTGCACCGAATCCATCACGTCGCTCGGCTGCGCGACGAACGCGTTGCCGAGCTGCGTGACCCAGTCGATCTTGGAGGCCATCGTCGCAAGCGCCTGTGGGAACGCGACCAGCGATTGCACGCTCGGGTCCCACGGCTCCGACTGCACCGCCTTCACGGCGTCGTCGCCCTTGATGTTCGAATTGGCCTTCGACCACTGCGCCGCTGCTTCGATATCCTGCGGATACGTCGACGCCATCAGCACCTGTGCGAGCAGGGCGTCCGGATAAAGCGCGACGGGCGCGACGAGTGCATCGAGCTGCTGGTTGGTGAGCTTCTGCGCCGGCGCGTTGCCTTGCGCCTGAGCGTAGACAGGCGGCGCGTGGAGCACGGCAAACGGCGCTGCGGCAAGCGTCGCCGCCAGCGCCAGCACGCGCCCCGCCCAGAGGCGGCTCACGAGCAATCTGGTTGATTTCTTGTTCACGGCGATCTCCTCCTGAGCGCGTGGCGGGTTATGGCTGCCGACTCATCATATCGAAATCGTGAGCCAAGGAATACTTGCGGACTGCCAAACAAATGCGATGCGCGCCTGCGCGAAGGACGGGGGATGATTGCCGAAGAAGCGTGTGGGCAGCGAGCGCATCGCCGTGCATGAGCCGGTTCTCTTTAAGAACGCTCGATCAAATTACGGGGCTGCGTCGTCAGGTGTCAATGCGAATCGCGAAACGTCGCGTTTCAGACTTGCGTGGTGCGCGGGAGCACTGCAAAGGACGAGCGTGGCCGGCATGCATGGCCGGCCACGTGAGGAGAAAGCGTGAAGCGTTACTGCTGCGGCTTGTTCGACAGCGCGAGACGCAAGAGATCGGCCACGGTGTTCACCGACAGCTTTTCCATGATGTTCGCGCGATGCGCTTCCACGGTCTTGATGCTGATGCCGAGGTCATCGGCGATTTGCTTGTTCAGACGCCCCGCGATAATGCGCTCCAGCACCTGATGCTCGCGCGCCGTCAGCTTGCCGAGCCGCTCTGCTGCTGCGCGCTGCTGCTGCACGCTGGTGCTTTCGCTGCGCGCCTTCTCCAGCATGCGCTCGACGAGCTTGCGCAGCTCGGCTTCGTCGAACGGCTTCTCGATGAAGTCCATCGCGCCTTTTTTCATCGTGGAGACGGCCATCGGAACATCGCCGTGGCCGGTGACGAAGATGATCGGCAGCAGTGAATTCTCGGCGATGAGCTTCTCCTGCAGTTCGAGGCCGGTCATGCCGGCCATGCGCACGTCGAGAATCAGACAGGCGATGGCGCCCGAATGAGCGATCGGCAGGTAGACATCGAGGAACGATTCGGCGCTCGAGAAGCACTGCACGCGATAGCCGTTCGCCTCGAGCAGCCAGCGCAAAGAATCACGCACGGCCTCGTCATCGTCGACGACAAAGACGGTTTCCTGAGTGGTGACTGGACTGCTCATAGTTCTCCCGTAACTGTTTGTTGTCTCGTATTCGTGTATTCGTCGTGCTCATCGCCGCCCGATCCCGATCCGTGCGAGCCGTCCACCTCGCCGATCGGCAGGCTGCAATGGAAGGTCGCGCCGGTGACGTGGCCGTCCGCATCGACATTGTTGACCACCCAGAGGCGGCCGCGATGCGATTCGATGATCGAGCGGCAGATGTTCAGACCCATGCCCATGCCGTCCGACTTGGTGCTGTAGAACGGCTCGAACAGGCGCTCGGCGGTGGCTTCGTCCACGCCCGGCCCCTGATCGACGACGCTGATGCAAACGGAGCCGCCGTCCGTGCGAAGCACGACGACGCGAATCACCGGATCGACGGCGTTCGGTTTCGCATCATGCATTGCTTCCGCTGCGTTTTTCAACAGGTTGACCAACACTTGTTCGATCAAAACGGGATCGACGTAGATCACCGGCATGCGTGAGCGAATCTCGGTGACGATGCGGATCTTCCGCTTGCGCGCTTCGATTTCGGCGAGGCCGACCGCGTCCGCGACGATATCGGCGACGCGCGTGGCCTGACGCTTCGGCTCCGAACGCTTCACGAACTCGCGGATGCGCTTGATGATCATCCCCGCGCGCACGGCCTGCTGCGCGGTCTTCTCGAGCACCGGCAACAGCGTTTCCTGCGTCATGCGGCCCGACTTCACCAGCGCGACGCAGCCGGAGCAGTAGTTGTTGATCGCGGCGAGCGGCTGATTCAGCTCGTGCGCGAGCGACGACGCCATCTCGCCCATCGTCATGAGGCGGCTCGTGAACTGGAGCTTCTCTTCCTGCTGATGCGCGAGTTCCTGCGCCTGCTTGCGCTGCGTGATGTCGGTCGCGATCTGCATCTGCGCGAGATGGCCGTCCACCCACTGAATGTACTGGCGGCGCACTTCGAACCACTTCTGGATCCCTTCGACATAAACCTCCTGCGCATCCGCCGAGCTTTCGGTCAGCGCGGCGGTGGGCAGGCCCGCGTAGGTGTCGATCATGTCGATGGTGTCGGACGAACTGTGACCGCTGCCGTCGAACGCCGCGCCCGCCAGTTGCAGATGCCCGTCCGGACGGATGCCGAACAGATGCCGGTAATAGCGATTGGCGAAGAGCAGTTCGGCTTCGTCGGCGGCGAGCACGGACACGGCCGCGTCGAGGCTTTCCAGCACGGTGGTGAAGCGTTCGTGCGCGGCGGCCAGTTCCTCGCGGGCGCGCTTCGGCTCGGTGATGTCCGTCATCGACGACATCCAGCCGGTCTGACGCCCCGAACTGTCGATCAGCGGCGAGACATACAGCCGCGCGTGGAAGAACGAACCGTCCTTGCGCCGCACGCGCAATTCGAAACCTGAAGAGGGCGCTTTGCCGCGCAGCGTCATGTCGAGCTGGCGCTGCATCTCGGGATACGCATCGCGCGGCCAGTACGGGAACGGCGCGTTCTTGCCGACGAGATCGCTCTCGTCCCAGCCGGTCATGCGGCAGAACGCCGGATTCACGTGCGTGATGCGGCCGTGCATGTCGAGCACGCGCATGCCGATCAGCACGGAATTCTCCATCGCGCGGCGGAAGAACGCTTCGGCGTAGAGCGCCTGCTGCGCCTCGAAGCGCTGGCGCGTGTGTTTCCAGAGGCTCCACAAACTCCACAGCACGAAGCACGACAATCCGGCCACGAGCCACACCAGCGTGTTATTGGTGAAATTGGTGAGCTGCGGATACGAATACACGCGCACCGACAGCCCTTGCCCCGGCGGGTCGAGCGGCAGATCGTAGAACATGTCGCGCGGCAGGCGCGGCCGGCTCGACGTGGTGGCGAGCTCGCGATTGTTCAGATCGGTGATGGAAATCTTGTACTTCGCCGACAGTTCGCCTGGAATGTCGTGTTTGAGGATGCCTTCAATCGAGAAGACGGCGGCGATCGATCCGAGGAATTCGCGGTCGCGGAAAACCGGCGTCTGCAGCGTGATGTAGCCGTTGCCGAGATCGTCGTAAAGAAGAGGTGAGTAGACCTGGCGGCGCGTGGTGCGGGCTTCGTCGAATGCGGCCTGGACGGCTTCGTCGAGTTGCGTGTCGTTCGGTTTGGCGAGGCGCGAGCCCAGCACCGGTAGCGGCGAATTGGGCCAGCGCGGCTTGTGCTCGCTCGTGTACCAGTTCATGTAGAGGATCTCGGGATGCCCCTGCATGATGTCGGTGGATGCGTTCTGGAAGTTCTGCGGGTCGCCGTGGCCGCCCGTGATGTCGCGCGCGAGGGCCTGGATTTGTTCTTGCGCAGCGGTCATCGAAAGACGAATCTGCTGCTGCGCCCACGCGACGTTGCGATACAGCGTGTCTTCCTGCTGCTGCTGCTCGCGCCGGTTCAGGCTCCATAGGATGAGACTCATCACGACCAGAAAAACGAGGATCGAAATGAGCGGCGTGAGTAAATAGGAGTTCGACCACCACGGTCCGTGGTGCCAGCGGGAGGGCGACGAGTCGGCAGGGTTCTTTGCGACGCGCGCCGAGCGTTTGATCAGCCGGTCAGTCAACATGGGAGCGATTGTAACGCAGCACCCGATTGTTAATTAGCGTAAAAAGGCGCTAAGAATGAGGCATTTGCAAGAAAAGGAGACGAACCATCTGAGTTGAAAAGCCATATCGGACGGTGCATTGCAGCAATTTTCCGCATTATGAGATAGCCTCTCATGATTCGAAAAATTCCTTGCTTCAAGCTCTGGACCCTCTTTAGAATTGCCGGCACGCGGCCAGTGCCCGCTTTTGTGCTTTCGCGCGGGCGTGTGTTGGCGGTTTACGAGCGTTCCTCACATCAGGAGACGAGCATGTCCGCTGTACCCGACGAAGTTCTCAAATATGTCGCCAACGCAAAAGACGACGATCCGCAGGAAACCGCCGAATGGCTCGAAGCGCTCGATGGCGTGATTTCGGCGGTCGGCCCTGACCGCGCGCACTACCTGATCGAGAAACAAATCGAATTCGCTCGCGTACATGGCGAGCATCTGCCGTTCTCGGCGAACACGCCGTACATCAACACGATCCCCGTAACAGCGCAGGCGAAGATTCCTGGCGATCAGGACATCGAACACCGCATCCGCTCTTACACGCGCTGGAACGCCATCGCGATGGTGCTGCGCGCGGGCAAGGACACCAACGTCGGCGGGCATATCGCTTCGTTCGCATCGGCGGCGACGCTGTATGACGTCGGCTTCAATCACTTCTGGCATGCGCCCTCGAAAGAGCACGGCGGCGACCTCGTCTTCGTGCAGGGCCACTCGTCGCCGGGCGTGTATTCGCGCGCCTTCCTGCTTGGCCGTCTCACCGAGAAGCAACTGAACAACTTCCGCCAGGAAGTGGGCGGCGAGGGCATCTCGTCGTATCCGCATCCGTGGCTGATGCCGGATTTCTGGCAGTTCCCGACCGTGTCGATGGGCCTCGGCCCGATCATGGCCATCTATCAGGCGCGTTTCATGAAGTACATGGAAGCGCGCGGCATCGCCAAGACCGACGGCCGCAAGGTCTGGGCGTTCCTCGGCGACGGCGAAACGGACGAGCCGGAATCGCTCGGCGCAATCGGCATGGCCGGGCGCGAGCGTCTGGACAACCTCGTGTTCGTCATCAACTGCAACCTGCAGCGTCTGGACGGCCCGGTGCGCGGCAACGGCAAGATCATCCAGGAACTGGAAAGCGAATTCCGCGGCGCGGGCTGGAACGTCATCAAGGTCATCTGGGGCAGCCGCTGGGACGCGCTCTTCGCACGCGACAAGACCGGCGCGCTGATGCGCCGCATGATGGAAGTCGTCGACGGCGAGTATCAGACGTACAAGTCGGAATCGGGCGCGTTCGTGCGCGAGCACTTTTTCAACACGCCGGAACTGAAGGCGCTCGTCGCCGACTGGTCCGATGACGACATCTGGAATCTGAACCGCGGCGGCCACGATCCGCACAAGATCTACGCCGCGTTCGACGCCGCGACCAAGACGAAGGGCGCGCCGACCGTCATCCTCGCCAAGACCATCAAGGGCTATGGCATGGGCGAGCACGGTCAGGCGATGAACATCACGCACCAGCAGAAGAAGCTGCCGATCGAGACGCTGAAGAAGTTCCGCGACCAGTTCCGCCTGCCGATCAGCGACGAGCAGATCGTCGACGTGCCGTATCTCACGTTCGAAGAAGGCTCGAAGGAACTCGAATACATGCGCCAGAAGCGCATGGACCTCGGCGGTTATCTGCCGGCGCGCCGCGAGAAGGCGGAATCGCTGCCGGTGCCGGCGCTGTCCGCATTCGAGCCGCTTCTGAAGGGCACGGGCGAAGGCCGCGAAATCTCCACGACGATGGCGTTCGTGCGGATTCTCAACATCCTGCTGAAGGACAAGGCGCTCGGCAAGCGCGTCGTGCCGATCGTCCCGGATGAATCGCGCACGTTCGGCATGGAAGGTCTCTTCCGCCAGATCGGCATCTGGAATCAGGACGGCCAGAAGTACATTCCGGAAGACTCCGACCAGCTGATGTTCTACAAGGAATCGGAGACCGGCCAGATTCTGCAGGAAGGCATCAACGAAGCCGGTGGCATGTGTGACTGGATCGCGGCCGCGACGTCGTATTCGACGCACGGCGAGATCATGATCCCGTTCTACATCTTCTATTCGATGTTCGGGTTCCAGCGCATCGGCGATCTGGCGTGGGCGGCGGGCGACATGCGCTCGCGCGGCTTCCTGCTGGGCGGCACCGCGGGCCGCACGACGCTGAACGGCGAAGGCCTGCAGCACGAAGACGGCCACTCGCTCCTGTGGGCCGCATCGGTTCCGAACTGCGTGAGCTACGACCCGACGTTCGGCTACGAACTCGCGGTGATCATGCAGGACGGCCTGCGCCGCATGGTGCAGGACCAGGAGGACGTGTACTACTACATCACCGTGATGAACGAGAACTACGAGCATCCGGCGATCCCGCAAGGTGAGTCGGTTGCCGCCGACATCATCAAGGGCATGTACGCGTTCAGGAAGGCGGACGCGCCGGCCAAGGCGCACGTTCAGCTGATGGGCGCGGGCACGATCTTCAACGAAGTCATCGCCGCCGCCGACCTGCTGAAGAACGACTGGGGCGTTTCGGCCGACCTGTGGAGCGTGCCGAGCTTCACCGAACTGGCGCGCGAAGGTCAGGATTGCGAGCGTTTCAACCTGCTGCATCCGACCGAAGAGAAGCGCGTGCCGCACGTGACGAAGCTGCTCCAGGGCGCACAAGGCCCGGTGATCGCGTCGACGGACTACATCCGCGCGCTCGTCGATCAGATCCGCGGCTATGTCCCGAACAAGTTCGTGGTGCTCGGCACCGACGGCTACGGCCGCTCGGACACGCGCGAGGCGCTGCGTCACTTCTTCGAAGTCGACCGCTACTGGGTCACGCTGGCGGCGCTTAACGCGCTTGCCGACGAAGGCAAGATCGAGCGCAAGGTCGTCGCCGAGGCGATCAAGAAGTACAACCTCGACCCGGCCAAACCCAACCCGATGACCGTCTAAAGGCATCGCCCCCGAGCGTTGTGATGCGGCCTCTCTCCGAAGCGGAGGGAGGCCGTGTGCAACCCAGGAGACACTAATAATGAGTCAAGCGATCGAAGTCAAAGTGCCGGACATCGGCGATTTCAAGGACATCCCGGTGATCGAAGTACTGGTCAAGCCGGGCGATGTCGTTGAACAGGAACAATCCCTCGTCACGCTGGAATCCGACAAGGCCACGATGGACGTGCCCAGTTCCGCAGCCGGCACCGTGAAGGAAGTCAAAGTGAAAGTAGGCGACAACGTGTCGGAAGGCACGCTGATCGTCGTGCTGGAAGCGGGCGGCGCGAACGCGGCGGCATCGTCCGCTGCGCCCGCGAAGCAGGAAGCGCCCGCGCAGACGCAGACGCAATCGCAGCCGGCGCAGGCCGCGCCGGCATCCGGCGGCGGCGGATCGGTCGAAGTGAAGGTGCCGGATATCGGCGACTTCACGGACATTCCGATCATCGAGATCGGCGTCAAGGTCGGCGACAAGGTCGAGAAGGAGCAGTCGCTCGTCACGCTCGAATCCGACAAGGCGACGATGGACGTGCCGAGCCCCGCATCGGGCACGGTCAAGGAGCTGAAGGTCAAGGTCGGCGATACGGTCTCCGAAGGAACGCTGATTCTCTTGCTCGAAGGCGGCGACGGCGCGAGCGCTGCTGCCCCGGCTCCGAAGCAGGAAGCCGCGAAGGCCGCCGAGCCGCCTGACGCGCCCGCGAAGCCCGCGCCGGCGGCAGCCGCGAAGGAAGCGCCGTCCGCGCTCGCGCAAGCGCCCGTGATACCCGCCGGCGATGGCGCGCGCACGTCGAGCCACGCGTCGCCGTCGGTGCGCAAATTCGCCCGCGACCTGGGCGTCGATGTCACGCGCGTGAAGGGCACCGGTCCGAAGGGCCGCATCACGCAGCAGGACATCACGGCGTTCGTGAAGGGCGTGATGAGCGGCCAGGGCGCGGCGCCTGCCGCCGCGGCCGCACCGGCTGGCGGTGGCGGCGGCGAGCTCGGCTTGCTGCCGTGGCCGAAGATCGACTTCACGAAGTTCGGCCCCGTCGATCCGAAGCCGCTCTCGCGCATCAAGAAGATCTCGGGCGCGAACCTGCATCGCAACTGGGTGATGATCCCGCACGTCACGAACAACGACGAAGCGGACATCACCGAACTGGAAGAACTGCGCGTCAAGCTCAACAAGGAGCACGAGAAGGCAGGCGTCAAGTTCACGATGCTCGCGTTCGTCATCAAGGCGGTCGTGTCGGCGCTGAAGAAGTTCCCGACCTTCAACGCGAGCCTGGACGGCGACAACCTCGTCTTCAAGCAGTACTACCACGTCGGTTTCGCAGCCGATACGCCGAACGGCCTCGTCGTTCCGGTGATCCGCGACGCGGACAAGAAGGGCCTCGTCGATATCGCGAAGGAGATGGCGGAGCTGTCGAAGCTCGCACGCGACGGCAAGCTGAAGCCGGACCAGATGCAGGGCGGCTGCTTCTCGATTTCGTCGCTGGGCGGCATCGGCGGGACGAATTTCACGCCGATCATCAACGCGCCGGAAGTGGCCATTCTCGGCCTGTCGCGCGGCCAGATGAAGCCCGTGTGGGACGGCAAGCAGTTCGTGCCGCGCCTTACGCTGCCGCTGTCGCTGTCGTACGACCATCGCGTCATCGACGGCGCCGAGGCCGCGCGTTTCAATGCGTATCTGTCGGGGATTCTGGCGGACTTCCGTCGCGTGATTCTTTGATCTTCTAATCCGGCCGACGGCGGAGCCTCGGGCATGTCCCGAGGCTCCATCCGCACATCTCTTAGGGGACAACATGAGTCTCGTCGAACTAAAAGTACCCGATATCGGCGACTTCTCCGATGTCGATGTCATCGAAGTCAATATCAAGCCCGGCGACGTCATCGAAAAGGAACAGGGCGTCATCACGCTCGAAACCGACAAGGCGACGATGGAAGTGCCCGCCGATGCCGCGGGCACCATCAAGGAAGTGAAGGTCAAACAGGGCGACAAGGTCAGCCAGGGCTCGGTCATCGCGATGATCGAAACCGAAGGCGCGAGCGCGTCGCAGGGCGAGGCGCCGAAAGAAACGCCGAAAGAGGCGTCGGTCGCAAAGCCGGCTGCTCCGGCCGCATCGAGTGGCGCGGCGCAGGACGTGAAGGTGCCGGATATCGGCGACTTCAAGGACATTCCGGTCATCGAAGTTCACGTGAAGCCGGGCGATACGGTCGAGAAGGAGCAATCGCTCGTCACGCTCGAATCGGACAAGGCGACGATGGACGTGCCATCGCCCGCAGCAGGTACGGTGCGGGAGCTGAAGATCAAGGTCGGCGACAACGTGTCGGAAGGCACGCTGATCCTGACGCTCGACGCGCAGGGCGGCGGCACGACCTATGTGCCGACCGCGCCCGCCGCCGCTCAGCCGCAGCCCGCCGAAAAGGCGAGCGCCGCGCCTGCGCCGCAAGCCGGCAGCTATTCCGGTTCGGCCGATGTCGAATGCGACATGCTCGTGCTCGGCGCGGGTCCCGGCGGGTATTCGGCAGCGTTCCGCTCCGCCGATCTCGGCATGAACACCGTGCTCGTCGAGCGTTACTCGACGCTCGGCGGCGTATGTCTGAACGTCGGCTGCATTCCGTCGAAGGCGCTGCTGCATACCGCGCTCGTGATGGATGAAACGAAGGAACTCGCGGCGCACGGCATCAGCTTCGGCGAGCCGAGGATCGACCTCGACAAGCTGCGCGGCTTCAAGGAAGGCGTCGTCAAGAAGCTGACCGGCGGTCTCGCGGGCATGGCGAAGGCGCGCAAGGTGCAGGTGGTGACGGGCGTCGGCACGTTCGTCGATCCGCATCACATGGAAGTGCAGGGCGAGGGCGGCAAGAAGGTCGTGCGCTTCAAGAAGGCGATCATCGCGGCGGGCTCGCAGTCGGTAAAGCTGCCGTTCTTCCCGGATGATCCGCGCGTCGTCGATTCCACCGGCGCGCTCGAACTGCGTCAGTTGCCCGAGCGCATGCTGGTGGTGGGCGGCGGCATCATCGGACTGGAAATGGCGACGGTCTATTCGACGCTCGGCGCGCAGATCGACGTGGTCGAAATGCTCGACGGCCTTATGGTCGGCGCGGACCGCGACCTCGTGAAGGTGTGGGAGAAGTTCAACGCCAAGCGCTTCGCCAACGTGATGCTGAAGACGAAGACGACCAAGGCGGAAGCGAAGGACGACGGCATCTACGTGACGTTCGAAGGCGAGAAGGCGCCGGCCGAACCGCAGCGTTACGACCTCGTGCTGCTGGCCGTCGGCCGCAGCCCGAACGGCGGCAAGATCGGCGCGGACAAGGCGGGCGTCGCGGTGACGGATCGCGGCTTCATCAACGTCGACAAGCAGATGCGCACGAACGTCGAGCACATCTTCGCGATCGGCGATCTCGTCGGCCAGCCGATGCTCGCGCACAAGGCGGTGCACGAAGGCCACGTCGCGGCCGAAGCGGCACATGGCGAGAAGGCCTACTTCGACGCGCTGCAGATTCCGTCGGTCGCCTACACCGATCCGGAAGTAGCCTGGGCCGGCAAGACCGAGGAACAGTGCAAGGCCGAAGGCGTCAAGTACGGCAAGGCAGTGTTCCCGTGGGCGGCGTCGGGCCGCGCGATCGCGAATGGCCGCGACGAGGGCTTCACGAAGCTGATCTTCGACGAAGAGACGCATCGCGTGATCGGCGGCGGGATCGTCGGTCTGAACGCGGGCGATCTGATCAGCGAAGTGTGTCTCGCGATCGAGATGGGCGCGGACGCAACCGACATCGGCAAGACGATTCACCCGCACCCGACGCTCGGCGAATCCGTGGGCATGGCGGCGGAGTTGTACGAAGGCGTCTGTACCGATCTGCCGCCGCAGCGGAAGAAGTAACTTCGCGGGTCCTGGAAGGATGAAGGCGCGTTCCTGCAAGGGAACGCGCCTTTTTCATGGCCGACTCGGCGCGGAAAACAAAAAACCCGGCCGAAGCCGGGTTCCTTGTTTCAACCTTCGCATGAAGACAGCATGCGTGGCCGATGTCTTACGCGACGGTGCGCTTTGCCGAAACCGAAGCGGTGCGAGCAGCTTGCTCGGTCGCTTGCGTGGCAGCCTTCGTCGCAGCCGTGGCGGCGGCGTTGAAGTTGCTTTCCGCGATTTCTACGGCTTGCTTCGTTGCCTTGTGGACGGTTTCGTACGTCGTGTTCGCGGCGGTGATGGCCGACTTCATCACGGCGACAGCCGTTTCCGAACCAGCAGGCGCGTTCTTCGCGACGTTGTCGACGAGCGTTTGCACCTTGCGGTTCTGCTCTTCGTACTGCGCTTCCGCGACGCGGGCAAATTCAGCTTGCGTAGCCGATGCGATTTCATACAGGTGACGGCCGTACGACAGCACCTTTTCCGCGACCGGCTGGGTCAGGCTGGCTTGCAGCGCGAGCAGTTCCTGCGCGTCCTTCACGGACAGCGCGCGTTGCGCGTTTTCCTGGCTCTCGGCGAGCGTGGACTTCACGACTTGGAGATTCAGTTCGACGAGCTTCTCAACGCCCTCGAACGCCTTGTTCGTCAGACCGAACAGCGTGTCGAAGTTAGCTTTCTGTGCAGCGGCGATTTGCTCGGGGGTCAATAGCGTCATCTCAGGCTCCTTATGCCGACCCATCATCGCGGGTCGTAGTTTGGTCGATGCAGCAACTTGCTGCCAGATGGTGCAGCTCCGGATTGGTGCGTTGCAACATGAAGCCTATTTTAGAGATATTCCTATCGATGTCAAGCGCTTTTTGTGCAATGCACAAATAGGGGAAACACTTGTTAAACAAGAGTTTAAGTAACGCATTCGATGGGAAGAGGCGAGAACCGGGCGGCGCGTGCACCGACGTGGACTAGTGAAAAGCAGCGAGACCCATGCTGGGGGCGGCAATGTCAGCACCTATCGAGACTAAGAAAAATCTCGGATGTTCTTGTTTTTAAGATGTTGCCGTACACCAAATTGTTGAAGAACCGTTAACATTTCGACTGACGATGCAATGCACACCGGATAGCGACGACACGAGCCGCGGAGTCAACTGCTGCGCGCCGTAAGCCCGCCAGCGCCGTTCTTAAAGTCAAGCCTCAAGTTTCAGAAAGAATTGCCGACAGAGCGTAAACAGCGTGGTCGAAAGCGCGGTTTTCGCAGTGCCGGATGCCTGGCGCACGATCGTTTTTGCCGATCGAGGCGCGCAAAGTTTCAACAATCAGCAATCGTCGCTTACAAAACGGATTAACGTGCGCTGATAAGTGCTTAATATTGCTTAAATTTCGCAGCTTCACTACACTTGGCGGTACTCTCCAGCCGCCCAACAGAACACTAATGAAAACCGAAATGTTTTCGTCGCTCAAGGTGGTGCACGGCGTGGCATTGCGCTCCGCATTGTCTCTCGCCGTATCGCTCGCCGTCGCGACATCTTTCGCAGCGGCTCCGGCTGAAGCCCTCGCCAAGACTACGACTCATAGCAAGACCGTCAAGCAATCCGCCAAACCCGCCGCCGAGGGCAAGTCCGCGAAGCCGGCTCGCGTCGCGAAAGCCGGCAAGGGCGTGCGAACGGCCAAGGCCGCCGCAGCCGATGACGATGAGGACGCGCCCAAAGCATCGCGCAAGCGTCGCGTGAACTACCGGATGGACCCGCATGCGCGCCGTGCCGCCGTGCATTCGGTGGCGTATCAGCCGCGCGCGACGTCGGTCGGCCAGGCGTTCGGCCTGCACGACACGCCGGATAGCCTCGCGCTGCGCTCTAGCGTCGCGTATGTTGTCGACCAGGACACGTCCGAGACGCTCTTCGACAAGAACTCTCGCGCCGTCGTGCCGATCGCCTCCATCACGAAGCTGATGACGGCGATGGTCGCGCTCGATTCGCACATGCCGCTCACCGAAGAAATGACGGTGACCGACGAAGACCGCGACTACGAGAAGTACACGGGCTCGCGGCTGGCGGTCGGATCGGTGCTGAACCGCGAAGACATGCTGCATATCGCGCTGATGGCATCGGAAAATCGCGCGGCGGCTGCATTGTCGCGTTATTACCCGGGCGGGCGTCCCGCCTTCATCGCCGCGATGAACGCGAAGGCGAAGGCGCTCGGCATGACCGATACGCACTTCGAGAATTCCACGGGACTCACCAGCCAGAACGTGTCGAGCGCGCGGGATCTCGTGAAGATGGTGAACGCGGCGTATCAATATCCGCTGATCCGCAAATTCTCGACGGACCGCAGCTACGAAGTCTTCACCGGCAAGCGCACGCTCGCGTACAACAGCACGAATGCGCTGGTGCGCAATGCGTCGTGGGACATCGGCTTGCAGAAGACCGGCTTCATCAACGAGGCGGGTGAATGTCTCGTGATGCAGGCGACCGTGCATGGCCGCCAGGTCATCATGGTGCTGCTGGATTCGTACGGCAAGTACTCGCGTTTCGCCGATGCAGGCCGCCTGCGTTCGTATCTCGATACACTCGGCGAGCCGCGCATCATGAGCGCGGACATGGGCAGCGGCGCGAATCCCTGAGCGCGTCTTCGGGCGCGAGCCGTGAGGCCGCAAAAAAAGCCGGAATCGTCGAAAGACGAATCCGGCTTTTTCTTTGGTAGCGGCGATCAGCGATGCGCTTCGCGTTGTCCCTCTGCCGACAGTTCAGGGTGATAGCCGAGCGATCGCGAAATTTCCAGCGCGGTATGACTCAGTTGCTTGAGCCAAGCGTCCTGCAGACGATCGGCCGGCGCGGAAAGCGACAGCCCCGCGACGAGCCGGCCCGTGTCGTCGTAGATGCCCGCCGCGATACAGCGCACGCCCAGTTCCAGTTCCTCGTTGTCTCGCGCGCACGATTGCTGCCGCACGAATGACAACTCGCGTTCGAGCTTGGCCAAATCCGTGATGCTGTTCTGCGTGTGCCCCGAGAGTCCGGTGCGCATCGCGTAGGCGCGCACGCGGGCGGCTTCGTCGGCGGCGAGGAAGAGCTTGCCAACCGACGTGAGATGCAGCGGCGCTCGCCCGCCGATGGCCCGCACGACCTGCATGCCGGAGCGTTCCGAATAAGCACGCTCGATATACACGATCTCGTCGCCCTGACGCACCGACAAATTCACCGTCTGGCCCGTCTGCCGATGCAGTTCGCGCATCGGCGGCATCGCGGCTTCGCGCACCGAGAGACGCGCCTTCACGAGATTGCCGAGTTCGAGCAGCCGCATGCCGAGCCGGTACGTGCCGGGATCGGACCGGTCGACAAGCCGGCACAGCACCATGTCGTTCAGGATGCGGTGCGCGGTCGACGGATGCAGGCCAGTGCTGTGCGACAGTTCCTTCAGGCTGACCGGATCGGTGTGGCCGGCGAGTGAGTCGAGCAGACGCATCATGCGCTCGATCACCTGAATGGATGTCTTGGAGTCCGGGTTCGTATCGCTCATCGTGAAAAATCGGTTGATGCGTCAAACAGCGGAAATCGCATTGTATCTCATAATGTGAAAAGACATGACCCGCCGGCGTTCGGATGCGCCGCGCTTTTCGCGGATAATCGACGTGCTTCGCTTATTCGAATCAAAAGGAAATCCCCATGCAAGTCGGTTTATTCGTCACCTGTCTAATCGACATGATGCGCCCGGAAATCGGCTTCTCGGTCATCAAGCTGATCGAACGCGCCGGCTTCGAGGTCACTGTTCCTCCGGCGCAAACGTGCTGCGGTCAGCCCGCGTACAACTCCGGCGATCGGCGGCTGGCGCGCGATCTCGCCGAGAAAACGCTGCGCGAATTCGAGCAGTTCGATTATGTGGTGGTCCCGTCCGGCTCCTGCGGCGGGATGATCCGCGCGCACTACGGCGATCTCTTTCGTGACGATCCCGAGTTGATGAACCGTTATGCACGACTGCAGCCGCGCGTCTTCGAACTGACGGATTTTCTCGTCACGGTGGCGAAAGCCCGCATGGAGCCCGGCGTTTTCGACGGCATGGTCACGTATCACGATTCCTGTTCAGGCCTGCGCGAACTCGGCGTGAAGACACAGCCGCGCGAACTGCTCGCGCAAGCCGGCGTGCCTGTGACCGAGATGGCCGGCTGCGAGCACTGCTGCGGTTTCGGCGGCACGTTCGCGGTCAAGTATGGCGATATTTCGACGGCGATCGTCGACGAGAAATGCGCGAACATCAAGGCGAGCGGGGCGGATGCGGTGGTGCTCGGCGATCTCGGCTGCATGCTGAACATCGAAGGCCGCCTGCGCCGGACGGGCGATACCGCGACGCGCGTGCTGCATATCGCCCAGGTGCTCGCGGGCGATGCCCAGCATCGCGCCTGACCGCCCGAACCATCGACTATCGACGAGTCCATCCATGCAAGTCCAGACGATGCACTTCAAGGCGCGAGCCGGCAGCAAGCTCGCCGACCAACGGCTCCAGCAGAATCTCACCAAACTCTCGACGAAGTTCGTCAGCGCGCGGGCGGCGGCGGTGCGCGACATCGACTTCGAAGCGACGCGCGCCGCGCTCAAGGAGCGCCGCAATCGCGCGCTCGAGAATCTCGACGTCTGGCTCGAAATGTTCGAGCGCGAGGCGACGCGGCGAGGCGCGACGGTGCTCTACGCGGAATCGACGCAGGACGCGGCGCGCCTCGTCGCGGACATTGCGCGCGAGCACGGCGTGAAGAAGGTCATCAAGACGAAGTCGATGGTGTCCGAGGAGATGCAACTGAACCGCGTGCTCGGCGAGATGGGCGTGCAGTCCATTGAGACGGATCTCGGCGAATACATTCTCCAGATCAACGACAACGAGCCGCCGAGCCACATCATCGCGCCCGTGGTTCACAAGGACAAGGAACAGATCGCGGACCTGTTCGCGAAGACGCATGGCAAGCCGCGGCTCACCGACATCCCCGCGATGACGCGCGAGGCGCGCGAAGTGTTGCGCCCGCATTTCATGTCGGCGGACATGGGCGTGACGGGTGGCAACTTTCTAATCGCGGAGACGGGCTCGGTCGCGGTCGTGACGAACGAGGGCAACGAAGGCATGTGCACGGTGATGCCGCGCGTGCATGTCGCGGTGACCGGCATCGAGAAGGTGCTGCCGACGCTCGAAGATCTGGCCACCGCGATGCGCCTGCTGCCGCGATCCGCCACCGGACAGACCACGTCCAACTACTTCTCGCTGCTCACCGGTCCGCGTGCGTCCGACGAAAAGGACGGCCCGGAGCACATGTATTTCGTGCTGGTCGACGGAGGGCGCACGGGGCTCATCGGCGGAGAGTTTCAGGACATGCTGCGCTGCATCCGCTGTGGCGCGTGCATGAATCATTGCCCGGTGTATCAGAAGATCGGCGGACATGCGTACGGCTGGGTGTATCCGGGTCCGATGGGCTCGGTGCTCACGCCGGCTTACGTCGGCATCGACAAGACGCTGGACCTACCGCAAGCCGCGACGCTCTGCGGCGAGTGCAATAGCGTGTGTCCGGTCGGTATTCCGATCTCCGATCTGCTGCGCAAGCTGCGCGAGAAGCAGATGGAGCGGCGGCTGCGCCCGTGGAGCGAGCGGGCGGCGCTCGCAGCGTGGGGCTTTCTGGCGATGCGTCCGGCCGCCTATGCGCTCGTAACCAGGCTGGCAGTGCGCGTGCTGGAGCGCATCGGCGGGCGGGAGAAGAAGCTATCGCGCATTCCGTTCGGCGCCGGATGGACAGACACGCGCGACATGCCCGCGCCCGTCGGCCGCACGTTCCGCGAACTGTATAAAGCGCAGCAGTCGCATATCGGCTGATTGGCGTGGTGCAAAAGGAAAGGCCGCGCCGGATCGCGTGATCCGGCGCGGCCTTTTTTTACACTATCGCGCGGACGATCAGCCGCCAGTCCGCCCGAGAAAGCCGCGGTCGTTCCCGCCGTGGTTGCCGCCACCGCCACCGCCACCGCCACCGCGCGACGGAGCCTGCTGCGATTGTTGCTGCTGCTGCGGCGGCTGCGGCTGCGGCGGATGTGGCCTCACGCCGCCCACTGCCTGCGGCATCGGCGCTGCGTTTGCCTGTGGCGGAGGACCGCCGCCGCCGCGTTGCGGCTGGCCGCCGTCTTGACCGTCGTGACGGCCGCGACCGCCCTGACCGGAATACCCGTCGCCGTGCGGCCGGTTATTCCAGCCGCCCGGTGGCGGACGGCGATAACCGGGGCTGTCATCCCAGTAGCGTCGGGACCCCGAATAGTAACCGCCGTCAATGACGACGCCCGGCTGCACCACCGGCCCGCCGTAATAAGCGGGATAGGCGGGATACGACGCGTATCCGGGATCGTCGTACACGGGATAACCGCCGCCGTACATCGGACCATCGGGGTAAGCCGCGCATCCGCCCAACAGCAGCGCGGAGGAGAAGACTACTAAGCCAGCGACTTTCATGACCGTTGAAATATTGGTTGCACGTATAAGCATTAAGACACCGCTCGCTGCCCGATGTCCCCGACAACTTTGTAAGCCTTTATGACGGCCTGACTTGGCCTGTTACATCAATCAGCGAAACTGGCCGATAACTTGCTTGTTGCCAGAGACGCAACGAACCTTCTCTGTTCGATGGCTTTTTCAGCAACGGTCGATTGCGTAACATCCAAACCGTCGACAAATGGGCAAATCGCCTGCAGCGACATCGAACCGAAGACAGTCTCATGAGAAAGACAATATCGACTTACTGGCCTCTCGCCATCCTGCTCATCGCCGCATTGACCTTCTGCATGCACGCCGAGGAGCGTGAATCGGCGGCTGCGCGCCGTCAGCAAGTGGACGTCGGAAGCGTGAGCGCGGAACTGGCTCGCGCGATTTCGTACGGTCTCGTCGAAGCCGACGACGCCGTGACGCCCGCTCCGCACAACGCGCCGCATACGCTTTAACGAGCCGGCATCGCCCACAAAAAATGGCGTCCTCCAACCGAAGGACGCCATTTTTATTTGCGGCAGACGGCGCTTACTTGAGGACGCTCGCGACCGCGTTCGCGACGACATCCAGATTGCGCGTGTTCAGCGCGGCGACGCAGATGCGGCCGGTGCTCACGGCGTAGATGCCAAAGTCTTCACGGAGACGGTCCACTTGCGCAGCGGTCAGCCCGGAGTAGGAGAACATGCCGCGCTGGGCATCGACGAACGAAAAATCGCGATCGACGCCCGCCGCCTTCAGGCGCTCGACGAGACCGTTGCGCATCGCGCGGATGCGGTCGCGCATTTCGCCCAGTTCCTGTTCCCACGTAGCGCGCAGTTCGGGCGATGCCAGCACCGCCGCGACGACCGATCCGCCGTGCGTCGGCGGGTTCGAGTAGTTCGTGCGGATCACGCGCTTCAGTTGCGACAGCACACGCGCCGATTCTTCCTTGGACGTCGTGATGATCGACAGCGCGCCGACGCGCTCGCCATACAGCGAAAACGACTTCGAGAACGACGACGACACGAACACGTTCAGTTCAGCCGCGGCAAAGAGCCGCACGGCGGCGGCGTCCGCCTCGATGCTCTCGCCGAAACCCTGATACGCGATGTCGAGGAACGGCACGAGGTTGCGCGCCTTCACGACTTCGACCACTTGCGCCCATTGCGCGGCGGTCAGATCGACGCCCGTCGGGTTATGACAGCACGCGTGGAGCACGACGATCGTGCCGGGCGCATAGCCATTCAGCGCGGCGAGCATGCCCTCGAAGTTCACGCCGTGCGTGGCGGCCTCGTAGTACGGATAGTTGACGACTTCGAAGCCCGCGCCTTCGAACAGCGCGCGATGGTTTTCCCAGCTCGGATCGCTGATGGCGACGGTCGCGTTCGGGTTCACGCGCTTCAGGAAATCCGCGCCGATCTTGAGCGCGCCCGTGCCGCCCAGCGCCTGCGCCGTGACGACGCGGCCTGCGGCGATCAGCGGCGAGTCCTTGCCGAGCAACAGCGTTTGCACGGCGGAGTCGTAAGCGGCAATGCCGTCGATCGGCAGATAACCGCGCGGCAGCGCGGCGTCGACGCGGGCTTTCTCGGCTTCGCGCACGGCGCGCAGGAGCGGAATCTTGCCCTCTTCGTTGGTGTAGACGCCGACGCCCAGATTGACCTTGGTCGGGCGCGGATCGGCGTTGAAGGCTTCGTTGAGGCCCAGAATCGGGTCGCGGGGGGCGAGTTCGACGGCAGAGAAAAGAGACATGATCTATCGGCAGTGAGGAAAGGACGTGCGGCAGGGTAGTGCGGACGGCGAAGTTTCTCGACCGCGTCGCGCCTCGATGGCCGGAAAGCTGGCTCGGCGCGCGGGCGTCGCGGCGGCGAAAGCGTGTGGAACGTCATTTCGCGCCGGCGAGCCCAGTCGCACATTGTAGCGAATCCCGCTCCGGTTTCGTCGGCGTGCGGTGCGATTGCGTGCTTTTTACCGGTCGAATCGCCGGGAATGGCCGCGAACCGCCCGGCGGCGCTTGAGATCACGCGGGCCAGCCCAATGTGCTTGAAACGACGCGCGGACAGCCGCACAGCACGGATGCCGCGCCCGATTTCGCCCACCGCCCGGGCGCTGCGCCAGTTTTGCGGCAGCCGCTAGAATAAGTGTTTGTCCCGGCGAAGACTCTGGTACCCATGTCCGATACCCTCATCGAAGCGCCCGACGCGCTGGACGAGTCGAAGTTCATCACCTTCGACGGCTCGCCGTTTCAGCTCTATCAGCCTTACCCGCCGGCCGGCGATCAGCCCGCCGCGATCTCCACGCTCGTCGAAGGCGTCGAGGACGGCCTGTCGTTCCAGACGCTTCTGGGCGTCACCGGCTCGGGCAAGACCTTCACGATGGCGAACGTCATCGCGCGGCTTGGCCGGCCGGCCATCGTCTTCGCGCCGAACAAGACGCTCGCGGCCCAGCTTTACGCCGAATTCCGCGAGTTCTTCCCGCGCAATGCGGTCGAGTACTTCGTCTCGTACTACGACTACTACCAGCCGGAAGCGTACGTGCCGCAGCGCGATCTCTTCATCGAGAAGGATTCGTCGATCAACGAGCACATCGAGCAGATGCGGCTCTCGGCCACCAAGAGCCTGATGGAACGGCGCGACGTGGTCATCGTCGCGACCGTCTCGGCGATCTACGGTATCGGCAATCCATCCGAGTATCACAAGATGATCCTCACGCTGCGCACCGGCGACAAGTTCGGCCAGCGCGACATCATCACGCGCCTGATTGCGATGCAGTACACGCGCAATGAAGCCGACTTCCAGCGCGGCACGTTCCGCGTGCGCGGGGACACCATCGACATCTTTCCGGCGGAGCACGCGGAAATGGCCGTGCGCGTCGAACTGTTCGACGACGAAATCGAGTCGATGCAGCTTTTCGATCCACTCACTGGCCGCGTGCGCAACAAGATTCCGCGCTTCACGGTGTATCCGTCGTCGCATTACGTGACGCCGCGCGACACCGTCATGCGCGCGATCGAGACGATCAAGGAGGAACTGCGCGACCGGCTCGAGTTTTTCTATAGCGAGGGCAAGCTCGTCGAAGCGCAGCGGCTGGAGCAGCGCACCCGCTTCGATCTGGAAATGCTGCAAGAACTTGGCTTCTGCAAGGGCATCGAGAACTACTCGCGGCATTTCTCGGGCTCCGCGCCCGGCGAGCCGCCGCCGACGCTCGTCGACTATCTGCCGCCCGATGCGCTGATGCTGCTGGACGAATCGCACGTGCTGATCGGCCAGTTGAACGGCATGTACAACGGCGACCGTGCGCGCAAGGAGAACCTCGTCGATTACGGTTTTCGCATGCCGTCCGCGCTCGACAACCGGCCGCTCAAGTTCAACGAGTTCGAACGCAAGATGCGCCAGGCCATCTTCGTTTCGGCGACGCCCGCCGATTACGAGAAAGCCAAAGCAGGGCAGGTCGCCGAGCAACTCGTGCGTCCGACCGGCCTCGTCGATCCGGAGATCGAAGTGCGGCCCGCGCGCTCGCAGGTCGACGACGTTCTCTCCGAAATCAACGTGCGCGTCGCGGCGCAGGAACGGGTGCTCGTCACCGTGCTCACCAAGCGCATGGCCGAGCAGTTGACCGAATTCCTCGCGGACCACGGCGTGAAAGTGCGGTATCTGCACAGCGATATCGATACCGTCGAGCGCGTCGAAATTATCCGCGACTTGCGGCTCGGCACTTTCGATGTGCTCGTCGGCATCAACTTGCTGCGGGAAGGGCTGGATATTCCGGAGGTGTCGCTCGTCGCGATTCTCGACGCCGACAAGGAAGGCTTCCTGCGCGCCGAGCGTTCGCTGATCCAGACCATCGGCCGGGCGGCGCGCAACGTGAACGGCAAAGCCATTCTCTATGCCGACAACATGACTGACTCGATGCGGCGCGCGATCGGCGAAACCGAGCGTCGGCGCGCAAAGCAGATCGCCCACAATCAGGCGATGGGCATCACGCCGCGCGGGGTTCAGAAGCGCATCAAGGACATCATCGATGGCGTCTACAGCGCCGACGACGCGCGCGCAGAACTGAAGGAAGCGCAGGCGCGCGCCAAGTTCGAGGACATGACCGAGAAGCAGATCGCGAAGGAAATCAAGCGGCTCGAAAAGCAGATGATGGATCACGCGAAGAATCTCGAATTCGAGAAAGCGGCGCAGACCCGCGACCAATTGGCGCTGCTGCGGCAGCGTGTCTTCGGCGCGAACGTGGGCGACCATGTGAGCGGCACTGGCGGAAAGTGACGCCAGACAAGGCTCCAAGCGCAACCAGGCGGCGGACGTAAGGTCCGCCGCTTTTTTTTCGCCTTTTCCGTCCATGACTGGGCCGCCCGAAAAGCCTTACTGCGACTGGGTTTGTAAGCCGCTTCAAATTGTTGCGTCCATCGAACGATGCTAAACTGACAAACATTGAGAATGGTTCGTATTACCGTTCATGGCAGCGGGGTGATCGGCCGTTTTGTAGCGTGGCCGCGCGGCAGTAATTGACGCGTGAGCCGATCCATAAAAAAAGGGGTACCTGATGGGTTCTACGTTGATGCGCGGCCTTGTCGCCGCTGCTGGTCTCACGGCGATGATGGCGGCCTCCGCTGCCGAGTATCCGATCGGAAAGCAGCACATCGAAGGCGGCATGGAAGTCGGCGCCGTCTATCTTCAGCCGATCACGATGTCGCCGGAAGGCATGATGCGCAAGGCGTCGGATTCGGACATCCACCTCGAAGCCGATATTCACGCGGTCAAGAACAATCCGACCGGGTTCGCGGAAGGCGACTGGATGCCGTACCTGAACATCACGTACGAACTCTCGAAGGTCGGCACGACGCAGACGATCAAGGGCGACCTGATGGCGATGGTCGCCAGCGACGGCCCGCACTACGGCGACAACGTCAAGCTCTTCGGGCCGGGCAAGTATCACCTGAAGCTGCACGTTTCCCCGCCGGCCGAAACCGGCCATATGGCTTTCGGCCGCCACACGGACAAGGAAACGGGCGTCGGCCCGTGGTTCAAGCCCTACACGATCGAGTACGACTTCCCGTTCGCGGGAATCGGCAAGAAGGGCGGGTATTGAGCATCGCGCGACCGCGCGCTTGATTCGCGCGCCCGGCTGTCTTCAAATGCCGGGCGCGTTCATCTCAGGAAGTACGCATGAAACTTAGAAGCCAGGTGGTTGCGATCGCGTTGTCCGCCGTGCTCGGGACGGGCGCCGGTATCGCGCAGGCCGCCGATCTGCCGACGTTCAAGCTGGAAATGAACGACGGCAAGCTGAACCCGGTGCGCATCGAGGTGCCGGCGGGGCAGCGCATCAAGATCGAAGTGCATAACGTCGGCAAGGGCGCCGCCGAATTCGAAAGCGTGCAGTTGCGAAAGGAAAAAGTGCTCGCGCCGGGCGCCGATTCGTTCGTCGTGATCGCCCCGCTCGATCCGGGCGAATACAAGTTCTTCGACGATTTCCACCAGACGGCGCAAGGCGTCATCGTCGCGAAGTGATGTTCCTGCCGCGCGATCTTTTCGCGCGGCGGTAGTGAAGCAGAACTGCAGGAGGTTTGTGTTATGGGGCAGGTCCTTTTCATCGTTTGGCGGGAGAGCGTCGAGGCGTTGCTGGTCGTCGGCATCCTGCATGCGTGGCTGAAAAACGGCGACCAACAGGCGCGCCGCGGCCTGCCTTATCTGTGGTTCGGCGTCGCGGCCGGGCTGCTAGCGGCTATCGCGCTCGCAGCGGCGCTTATCAGTTTCACCGAAGTGCTGTCCGGCAATGCGCAGGATTACTTCCAGACCGGCATGGTGCTGATCGCCTGCGTGCTGATCGTGCAGATGGTGCTGTGGATGAAGCGTCACGGCCGCACGCTCAAGCGCGACATGGAAACGTCGCTGAAAAAGAGCACGCAGGACGGGCACTGGTGGGGCATCGCGCTGCTGGTAGCGCTCGCGATCGCGCGTGAAGGCAGCGAAACGGCCGTGTTTCTCTATGGCGTCGGTTTCGGGCAGTCCGGTCACGTGCCGGCGTCGCAGTACGTGGCGATCGTCATTGGCTTCGCGCTCGCGCTGCTCACGTTCTATGTGCTGCAGCTCGGCGGCAAGATCTTTTCGTGGCGCTCGTTCTTCCGCGTCACCGAAATCATGCTGCTGTTCCTTGCTGCCGGCCTTTTCGAAACGGGCGTCGACAAGCTGATCGACATGGAAGTGCTGCCGGTCATCGTCAATCAGGTATGGAACACGTCCGCGCTGCTCGACGATTCCACCACCTTCGGCTCGCTCGTCGCGACGCTCACCGGCTATCGCGCGCATCCCGCCGGCATGAATCTCGTCGCTTACGCGCTGTACTGGATCGTCATCTATCTCCTGATGCGCCGTTCGAACAACCAGACGGCGCAAAAACAAAAGGCGGCTGGCCGCCCAGCATGAGCTCCGAGATGCAACAAGGTGTGCGAATCCCGAGCCGGCTTCAGCAAGCCGGCCAATGGATGCAACAACACGGCAGCACGATCCGCGGAATCCAGTGGGTCGTGGTGGCCGTGTACGCTTTTCTGATTCTGGTTCCTGCAGTGATGCCGCTGCCCGACGGCTCCGCGCATCTCTGGAACAATCTGACGCTCGCCGCGCAGTTCGTGTTCTGGGGCATCTGGTGGCCGTTCGTGCTGCTGTCGATGGTGATGCTCGGCCGCGTCTGGTGCGGCGTGCTGTGTCCCGAAGGCGCGTTGACCGAGTTCGCGAGCCGCTTCGGCCGGGGCCGCGCCATTCCGCACTGGATGCGCTGGGGCGGCTGGCCTTTCGTCGCGTTCGGCCTGACGACCATCTACGGCCAGATGGTCAGCGTCTATCAATATCCGAAGGCCGTGCTGCTCGTGCTCGGCGGATCGACCGTCGCGGCGATGATCATCGGTGCGTTGTACGGCCGTGAAAAGCGGGTGTGGTGCAAGTATCTGTGCCCGGTGAACGGCGTGTTCTCGCTGCTCGCGCGCCTTGCACCGTTCCATTACAAGGTCAACGAGGACGCCTGGCGGCGTTCGTACACGAAGGGCGAGCACGGGCATCGCGTGATCCCGATCAACTGCGCGCCGCTCGTGCCGCTGCGCAACATGAAGGGCGCCGCCGACTGCCACATGTGCGGACGATGCAGCGGTCACCGCGACGCCATCGCGCTGTCGTGGCGCTCGCCCGCCGACGAAGTCGTGAATCAGGGCGACAAGGCGGCGAATCCGTGGGACACCGCGCTCATTCTCTATGGCCTGCTCGGCATCGCGATCGGCGCGTTTCACTGGACCGTGAGCACGTGGTTCGTCGATCTCAAGCAGTTCTTCGCGGGCTGGCTGATCGACCACGATATTCTCTGGCCGCTCGAAGCCAACGCGCCGTGGTTCCTGTTCACGCATTACCCGGAGCAGAACGACGTCTTCTCGTGGCTCGACGGCTCGCTGGTCGTCGGTTATATCGTCGCGACGGGTCTCGTCTATGGCACGGCGCTGCTCGCGCTTCTCGCCGGGGGCGCGCGCATGCTCGGCGCGGGCAGCGCAAGGCGGCTGCATCATCTGGCGCTCGCGCTGATTCCGATTGCAGGCGTCGGCGTGTTTCTCGGCCTCTCCGCGACGACGGTCTCGCTGCTGCGCGCCGAACATGTTCCGCTGTGGTGGGTCACGGGCTTGCGCCTGGGGCTGCTCGGCGTCGCCAATGTATGGAGCGCGTGGCTCGCGTGGCGCGTGACCGGCCGCTACGCGACGACGCTTGTTCCTCGTTTCGCGGCGATGCTATGGTTCGTGGCAGCGCTGGCCGTTGCGGACAGCGCGTGGTATCTGATGTTCTGGGGCTTTTCACGCTAACCGGACCGCGAGCGAGCCAATGAGAACGAAACCCGTACTGACCGACGATGACGTGACAGCCATGGCCGCCGCCGCCGAGGCTTTCGCGAAGCAGCATCAATGGAACGTGACGATCGCCATCGTCGATGAAGGCGGGCATCTGCTGCATCTGCATCGGCTGGATGGCGCCGGCGCGAGCACGGTCGAAATGGCGACGGGCAAGGCGCGCACCGCCGTGCTCGGCCGCCGCGAAACGAAAGCCTACGAGGACACCATCAAGCAGGGACGCACCGCGTTCCTGTCCGCACCGATGACCGCGATGCTCGAAGGCGGCGTGCCGATTTTCGTCGGCGTCGATATCGTCGGGGCGGTGGGTGTGTCGGGCGTGAAATCGGATCAGGATGCGCAGATTGCCCGCGCGGGCATCGGGGCGCTGGGTATCGAGAACGTCTGAGGCGTTAGCCGCAAAAAACAAACGGCACGCTTTCTTTACGAAAGCGTGCCGTTTCGTCTTCTACGTTCGCCATGCAGGCGCATTCGGCAGGAACCAAAAAAAACGGCTTCGCTTGCTATCGACGACTGGCTGGTGTTTGCACGAAGGGGTCTAAATTCTCGCGTGCAAGTCGTCCTTGCTGGCTAAGGCCAAACACCTCCTGGCGAGGTGGTCCCCACAATACACGGTACGTGCTTCTGTTCTTTCCGCTACTTCGTCAGGATCAGCTTACCCAGACGCGTAGCGCGCAATTGATAAGTCTCCCCGTTATGCACGATCGCGACATGACTGCGGCCCTGCAGCAGCGTATCGCTGCGCAGCGACCGCTCGGCGTTGGCATCGGCTGCCGGGGCGGGCGTCGCCTTGGGGCGGGTGATAGCCGCGTCGCGAGCAGCCGGACGGCGCAGCCTGAGCGTGGAGGATCGCAGCGTGTCGGTCATGTCGGTCGGAAGGTGCGTTCGTTGATTCGATGGACCCATAGTAAATGATAACCATTCCTATTTGCAAGCAGACTTTCCGATCAAAGCGCGACCTCCGATAGCCGCGCTCCATCTGCTCAGTGCAGCGGGCTTTCACCTGTGCGGCCATGCGCGTACTGGCGAATGAGCCGCACCGTATCGATGTCCGACTCGCGATACGCCGATTTCACGATTTCCTGCGTCTGCCGCTCGTCCGGCGTCGGATGATCGTTCTCCGGCAGCGTCGTGCTGTAGGTGAAGCGCAGGAAGAGCTGAAGCGCGTCCGGCTGCTCGATGGCCATCGTCAGTGAACCGCCGACGTGTTCGGCGGTCGGCAGGATGTCGTAGCGCACGCTGTCGTTCGGATACAGCGTGACGCGATCGCGCACGACGGCCTGGCCGTAATGCAGCTCGCGCTCCATGACGTCACCGTCGCGGGAAAGGATCGCGCAGCTATCGAGGCCCAGCACGAACAATTGCGGCTGCTCGGCCCGCAGGACGAGGCCTTCCCACAACTGCTCGCGCGTCAGCGAGGCGACGAGCGGGTTGTGCGGATCGTTGATCTGGATCAGGTGTTCAAAATTCAAAACGACGTTTCCTTGGACGTTCGGTATGCCGCTGCGAGGCCGTCAGGCTTCGGCGAGTCCGGAATCGATGCGGATCGCGCCGGACAGGATCTTGTGCATCGGGCACGCGTTGGCAATTTGCAAAAGTCGTTCCCGCTGTTCGGTGTCGAGTGCGCCTGTCACGCTGATGCGACGGTCGATGACCGTGCCGCCGTCCGCGCTTTTCATCGACAACTCGACGCTCACCGATTCGAGCGCCCAGCCTTTGCGCTTCGCGTACATCTTCAGCGTGATCGACGTGCACGCGCCCAGGCTCGACAGCAGCAGGGCGGCCGGTTGCGGGCCGGAATCCGCGCCGCCGAGGCTGACGGGTTCATCGGCGAACCAGGTGTGCGTGCCGTCGTCGAGGCGCGTTCGAAACTCAGCCTCGCCGATGCTGGCGGTCACGACAGGAGCGGACATGCGCTTTTCCTCTAGTAGGGAGCGGACGCGCCGGACAAAACGAAACGGCGCGGGACGAACGGCCATTGTGACGCAATGTGCTCGTTCGTGCCGCGCCGTTTTACGCTTTTGAATCAGTGCGTGATGGCGCCCATCCGGCCTGACTGATAGTCGATCACCGCCTGACGGATCTCGTCTTCCGTGTTCATCACGAACGGACCGTAGCGCACGACCGGCTCCTTGAGCGGCACGCCGCCCAGCAGCAGCAGTTCGACGGGTTCATCGCCGGCGGCGAGGGTGATCGTGTCGGCGTCGTCGCGGAAGATGACCATCTGTTGCGCCCGCACCGGCTGGGCTTGCGGACCATACAGCGCCGTGCCGGACAGCGCATACGCGAACACGCGGAAGTCGCGCGGCACGCGATGCTCGACCTTCGCCCCCGGCTGCAGCGAGAAGTGCTGATACAGAATGGGCGTGCGCGTTTCGATCGCGGCCTTCACGCCGAGCGCCTCACCGGCAATGACCTTCACGCGCACCTTGCCGTCTTCGCTGGTCGCGACCGGAATGTTCGCCGACGGAATCTCCTGATAGTGCGGCGCGATCATCTTGTCGCGTTGCGGCAGGTTGACCCATAGTTGCAGGCCGTGAACGCGCCCGCCGCGCTGCGTGAACGCCTCGCCCGGCATCTCGCTGTGCACGACGCCCGCGCCGGCCGTCATCCATTGCACGTCGCCCGCGCGCAGCGTGCCGGAGTGGCCGGCTGAATCCTTGTGGCCGAATTCGCCTTCCAGCATGTAGGTGACGGTTTCGAAGCCGCGATGCGGATGATCGGGCGCGCCCTTCGCCTCGCCGGGCGCGTAGTCGACCGGACCCATTTCGTCGAGCAGCAGAAACGGGTCGAAGTCCATCAGAAGGCGCGTCGGAAACGGTCGGTACACAACGAAGCCGCCGCCTTCGACGGTGCGGGTCGCGGGAATGATGCTCGAAATAGTGCGGCTCATGGTGTCCTTGCCTCGCGTCGCCAATAGGGGAATGGCGCTAAATTTGAAACGATGGAGCTATTATATGGCCCGTATTTGGCGGTAAAAGACGCTGCGGCGCAAAGCATTGTCCTGCTGCGATAAACAACGGCCCGGGCCGACGACACCAAGCGACTACCGAAAATGAAAGCCGATTCGCACGACCTCAACGACCTGATGTACTTCTCGCACGTGGTCGAGCACGGCGGATTTTCCGCAGCCGAACGCGTGCTGGGCATTTCGAAGTCGCGGCTGTCGCGGCGCGTGTCGGAACTGGAGGCCTCGCTCGGCGTGCGGCTGTTGCAGCGGTCCACGCGCAAGCTCGCGCTCACCGAGGCGGGTCAGCTTTTCTATCAGCACTGTCAGGCGATGCTCGCCGAGGCGCAGGCGGCGGTGAACGTCGTGCAAAGCCTGCGCGATTCGCCGCGCGGCACGGTGCGCGTGAGCGTGCCGGTGACCATCGCGCAGACGTTTCTGGCCTCCGTGATGCCCGACTTCATGCATCGCTATCCCGAAGTGCGCGTGGTGCTGCGCGTGACGAACCGCGTCGTCGATCTGTTCGAGGACGCGATCGATGTCGCATTGCGCGTGCGCTCGGAAGCGCCTGCGAGCTCGAACGTCGTCGCGCGGCCGCTATGGCGCACGCAGCAGATGCTGGTCGCCGCGCCGTCGCTCCTGAAGCCGAACACGCCGCCGATGACCGTCGCGGACCTCGCGCAATACGACACGCTCGACATGCCGTCGTCGGATGGCCGGCACGTCTATCGCCTGATCGCGCCTGACGGGACGCGCCACGAGTACGAGCACGAGCCGCGTCTCGTCACGGCGGACCTGTCGATGATTCGCGAAGCCGTGATGCGCGGCGTCGGCATCGCCGCGTTGCCGGAGATGATGTACGGCGCGCCGCTGCGCAGCGGCCAGTTGTCGCCGGTGATGCCGGGCTGGACGTTTCCGTCGCCGCAACTCTATGCGGTTTTTCTGTCGCGGCAAGGCATGGTGCCGGCCATTCGCGCGTTCGTCGATTTTCTCGTCGAGTCGATCGATGACGGCAGACGCTTTCCCGGAGAATGTCCTGTCATCGAGCGGCCCGAACAGGAAACGGTTTGATCGCCCGGGCGTGCTGCATCGTCTGAGACATTGAAGCGCGCGCTTGCGATGGTCAGATTCAATCGGACAAGATCTTGTCCCGCGAAAATGACGGCGTTATATTGGGATGCCTTTCGCTAAGGAGCTTCTTATGCGAAAACTGACGGCTACTCTGATAGTTAGCCTGATAGGGCTGATCGCGCTGTCCGTGTCGAACACGGCCGCCGCATGCGGTGATTCAGCGGGTTCAGGTTATTCGAGCCCAAAGTAATCGCCTCGCCCGAATGCGCCGAGCGCGCAATAAAAAAGGCCTTCGTCTGACGATGAAGGCCTTTTACTTTCTGCTCGCGGTGCTGCTACTTCCCGCCTTTCGGCTCCGTGACGAAACCGATCTTCGTCAGGCCGCCTGCCTGCGCCGCCGACATTAAATCAGCAACGCGTTCGTACGCCACCTTGCGGTCCGCGCGCAAGTGAATTTCGGGCTGCGGCGTCTGCTGCGCCGCCTGCGCGATGCGCGCGTTCAGCGTCGCGTCGTCGATTTTTTGATCGTCCCAGAGAATCGTGCCGTCTGCCTGGATCGCGACGTTCACGTGCGAAGGCTTCTCGTCCTGCGGCTGGCTGCTCGCGTGCGGCAGATCGATCTTGACCGCGTGATGCATCGCGGGAATCGTCACCAGAAAGATGATCAGCAGCACCAGCATGACGTCGACGAGCGGCGTCATGTTGATTTCGCTCATCATGCCGTCGTCTTCTTCGCTGGCGAATGGGCTCATGGCCATGAGGACCTCCGCTTAGCTGGCGCGCGTCGCGAGACGCAGGCTATCGGCCTGACCGTTCGCGGCGGGCTTTCGCGACGAGAGCTTCGCCCCCGTGACGAAGAACGCATGCAGGCCGTGCGCGAAGCGGTTGAGCTTGGTCACGATGCCTTTGTTCGCACGGGTCAGCGCGTTGTAGCCGAGCACGGCAGGGATCGCGACGAACAGGCCGAACGCGGTCATGATGAGCGACTCGCCGACCGGCCCCGCGACCTGATCGATCGAGGTCTGACCCGTCGCGCCGATGGTCAGCAGCGCGTGATAAATCCCCCACACGGTGCCGAACAGGCCGACGAACGGCGACGTGCTGCCGATGGACGCCAGAATGGCCAGGCCCGACTGCATGCGGCCGACGCCTTCGTCCATCACGTCCTTGAGGCAGCGCGTGATCCAGTCCGACACGTCCATGCGGTCGTGCAGATGCGGCTGCGTCTGATGGTGATGCTCGGCCGCTTCCTGGCCCGCGAGCGCGAGCGCAAGGAACGGGTTGTCGGCCGGGCTCGACGACTGGCTGCCGAGCTTCTTGATGCCGTCGTTGAAATCGTCGGAGTGCCAGAACGCCTGCTCCGCGTTCTTCGTCAGACGCTTCAGGCGCACGACGTTCCATGCCTTCACGACGATCACCGTCCACGAAAGCACCGACATGATGACGAGCGCGAGCGCAATGCCGCGCGTCACGAAATCGCCTTGCGCCCACACGTGCGCAATTCCGTAGTTTTGCATTTCTGTTTCCTGTATCTAAAAAACGTTCAGTCGTTCAAGCTGAAAACGAAGGGCACCGTCGCCGTCGCGCGGATCGCCTCGCCGTTTTCCTTATAGGGCGTGCAGGCGCTCGAGCGGACGGCGTCGAGCGCGGCGTCGTCCAGGCGCGAGGAGCCGCTGCTCTTCTGCAGTTTCACGTCTTCGATCTTGCCGGAAAGCCCGACCGTCAGCTTGACCATTGCCGTGCCTGTTTCCCCGCGACGGCGCGACATCGCCGGATAGTCAGGCTGCGCGATGTTGCACGACAGATGCGCGACGTTCTTCGGCGCGGCGAGATCCATCGTCGGCTTGCCGATGGCGGGCGCCGCCGGCGGAGGCGGCGCGGGCTGCGGCGGAGCGGGCGGCGTCGGATCGGGCGCGGGCGCGGCGATCTGCGACGGCGCTTCCGTCACCGGCATCGGCGTGGGCTTCGGCTCGACCTTGGGCTTGACCTTCGGTTTGGGCTGCGGCTTCGGAACCGGCTTCGGCGGCTGCGGCGTCGGCGGCGATTCGACCGCGACGGGCTGCGGCGCGCGCCGAGGCGTCTCGCTAATCAACTGCGCGGTGATCGCCTTCGCTTCGACGGGGCGGGGCGGCGGCTCGTGACGCATCGTGAGCGCGACGCCCAGCAGGGCGGCATGGATCGCCAGCACGGCCGCGCACGCCGCCAGCACGCGCGGATTGACGTTCGAAGCAGGCGGCCGCTGGAAAGCGGCAGGAGACGTGGTCGGGGACTGCATCGTTATGTGCTGCTGGCCTGACTGCGGATTGCGCTGCCATCCGGAAAGGATACGGCGCGGGACGCGCGAAGAGAGCCGAACGACATCATGTGCGAAAAATAACCAGGGATATGAACAACGTGGCCACGAAACCAATCAGCAATTCCATCTTTCCCTCCTGGGGCAAGCGTTGCATGGCTGGCTGACGACCCGTGGAATGAACCAAGGTACCTGGCTTGCAGGAAAACGATCATGCGACGGCACGGCGCGGTCGGCCTTCCGTCACCCGGCAGTACAGCGAACTTAGGCGGCCTTGCGTTCGTAGAACGTCAACGGCACGGCCTGCGGACGCTCTCGTTCGATGACACCGCAGTGCGACGCACATACGCCGCTTTGCGCCATCACATCGCGAACGCTTTCCTCGCATTTGCCGCAACACATCGCGACGCCGAGCTCGAACTGGAGTTCGTCGAACGAGTCGATTCCCTCGGCGATGGCGGCGCGGATCTTCCGGTCAGACACTGATTTGCAGACACACACGATCATGATCGTTCACGATAGCTTTCGTTAATGCGAATTATTATCATTCAGTATGCGAACCTTTGCAAGCGAGGGGCGGTGTTTTTTTTAACACGTCGTAGAAGAGCGGGGATGTTGCCGCGAGGTATCGTCAAGGGGGAAAAGCGGCTCACGAACGTGCGTGAGCCGCAAGGAACTGCTCAGACGGCTTGCGGTGCGCGGGAAGGAATGTCCACGTGCTCGACGCTGGCATTGAGCTGCAGGAGCGATGCGGCGAGTTGCCGCTGGGATTCGCCGTCCGCCGTGGAGCAGAAGCGCGGCAGGCGTTCGAGCGATGCGTCGGTGTTTCTGAGCGCGTTCGCGTCCAGCAGACGTTCGAGCTGGCGCGCGACGGCCACGCTCGTATCGACGATTTGCAGCCGCTCGCCCGCGATTTCGCGAATGGCGCGGTCGAGAAACGGGTAGTGCGTGCAGCCAAGCACGAGCGTATCGGCGCCGGCGTCGAGCATGGGCCTGAGATAGCTTTCGAGCAGCGCCATGAGTTGCGGCGACGAGGTATCGCAGCGTTCCACCGCCTGCACCAACCCGTGCCCCGGCTGGCAGATAAAGCGGCAATCGCCGGCATAGCGGTCGAGGAGCGACTGGAAGCGCGTGCTCTTCAGCGTCACCTGCGTCGCCAGCATCCCGACGACGCGCGTCTTCGACGCCGCCGCCGCGGGCTTCACGCCCGGTTCCACGCCGACGAGCGGAATCGCGAGCCGCTCCCGCACGAAAGCGATGGACTGCGCCGTCGCCGTGTTGCAGGCAACGACGAGCGCCTTGGCCCCTTGCGCGACGAGCCATTCGCCGATGGCCATCGTGCGGGCGGTGATGAACGCGTCGTCGCGCTCGCCGTAGGGCGCGTGCAGCGAATCGGCGACGTAAATCAGCCGCTCGTGCGGCAACAGGGCACGCACGGCGCGCAGGACGGAAAGCCCGCCCAGGCCGGAATCGAAAATGCCGACCGGCGCGCTCGTGTCAGGCACGGCGCGCGCGTTCGGTGTATCGGCGGAGAGGGCGGATACAGCAGATGGCACGGCGACAACGGACATTGCGATTGCGGATTACTCGTGGTCGCCCATCATGGTCTGCTGGTAGTTCTGGATGCCGACCTTGTCGATCAGATCCAGTTGCGTCTCCAGCCAGTCGATGTGCTCTTCGGTGTCGTTCAGGATTTTGTCGAAGATGTCGCGCGAAACGAAATCGCGCACGGACTCGCAGTAAGCCATGGCTTCCTTGCAGGTCGACTGCGAAATCTGCTCGAGCTTCAGGTCGCATTCGAGGATTTCCTTCGTTTCCTCGCCGATCAGGAGCTTGTGCAGGTCTTGCAGATTCGGCAGGCCGTCGAGCATGAAGACGCGCTGAATCAACCAGTCGGCGTGCTTCATCTCGCCGATGGACTCGTCGTACTCGTGCTTGTTCAGCTTCTCCAGGCCCCAATGCTTATACATCCGCGCGTGCAGGAAGTATTGATTGATCGCGGTCAGCTCGTTCTTGAGCTGCGCGTTCAGGTATTCGATGACTTTTGCGTCGCCTTGCATGATTGTTCCTTGTCTCGAGCGCGGGGCATTGGAGAAAGATAATCCTTGAGCGTGGTTCTGCCAAGGTAGGGAGATATTTTTTCTTTCAGATAAAACTGAGAATGAATCTCTTTAGCGACGGCGCTGGCGTTTGAAGAAAAGCCGGGCGCCATGCCCGGCTGTTCAACCACGCGCCGCCTGCCGATGCTCGCTCAGACTGTCGCGACCGGAATCTTGCCGATCTTCGCCTGCCACTCCGCAGGGCCGGTCTTGTGAACGGAAGTGCCGTTCGAATCGACGGCCACCGTGACCGGCATGTCCTTCACGTCGAACTCATAGATGGCTTCCATGCCGAGATCTTCAAAGGCGAGCACCTTTGCTTCGCGGATAGCCTTCGACACGAGATACGCCGCGCCGCCAACCGCCATCAGATACGCCGCCTTGTGCTTCTTGATCGCCTCGATCGCGACCGGACCGCGCTCGGCCTTGCCGATCATCGAGATGAGGCCGGTCTGCGCGAGCATCGTCTCGGTGAACTTGTCCATGCGCGTGGCCGTGGTCGGGCCGGCCGGGCCGACGGCTTCGTCGCGCACCGGATCGACCGGGCCGACATAGTAGATCACGCGGTTCGTGAAATCGACGGGCAGCTTTTCGCCCTTCGCCAGCATGTCCGCGATGCGCTTGTGCGCGGCGTCGCGGCCCGTCAGCATCTTGCCCGAGAGCAGCAGCGTCTGGCCCGGCTTCCACGCTGCGACCTGTTCCGGCGTCAGCGTGTTCAGATCGACGCGCTGGCTCGTTTCCGTGTTCGGCGCCCACGTGACGTTCGGCCAGGCGTCGAGCGGCGGCGCTTCGAGTTTCGCGGCGCCGGAGCCGTCGAGCGTGAAGTGCGCGTGACGCGTTGCGGCGCAGTTCGGGATGATCGCGATGGGCTTGCTCGCCGCATGCGTCGGCGCGGCCATGATCTTGACGTCGAGCACCGTCGACAGACCGCCGAGGCCTTGCGCGCCGATGCCGAGCGCGTTCACTTTCTCGTGCAGCTCCACGCGCAGTTCCTCGATCCAGTCCTGCGGACCGCGGGCGATGATGTCCTGAATGTCGATCGGGTCCATCAGCGATTCCTTCGCCATGACCATCGCCTTCTCGGCGGTGCCGCCGATGCCGATGCCGAGCATCCCCGGCGGGCACCACCCCGCGCCCATCGTCGGGACGGTCTTGAGCACCCAATCGACGATCGAATCGGACGGGTTCAGCATCGCGAACTTCGACTTGTTCTCGGAGCCGCCACCCTTGGCCGCGACCTGCACGTCGACCTTGTCGCCCGGCACGATCTCGTAGTGGATGACAGCCGGCGTGTTGTCCTTCGTGTTTTCGCGCGCGCCTTCGGGCGGACTCACGATGGATGCGCGCAGCACGTTGTCCGGGTTCATGTAGCCCCGGCGCACGCCTTCGTTGATCATGTCGGTGACGGACATCGTCGCGCCGTCCCATCGCACGTCCATGCCGACCTTCACGAACACCGTCACGATGCCGGTGTCCTGGCAGATCGGCCGCTTGCCTTCGGCGCACATGCGGCTGTTGGTCAGGATCTGCGCGATGGCGTCCTTTGCAGCGGCGCTTTCCTCGAGTTCATAGGCACGGCCGAGCGCCTGGATGTAGTCGAGCGGATGGTAATAGCTGATGTACTGCAGAGAATCGGCGATGCTCTGGATCAGGTCTTCTTGCTTGATGACGGTCATGGCTTGTGCTCTGGGGACGTGGATCTTGCTGTGAGCGTTCGGATGACGCTCTGGTCAATCCAGCGCACCGCGCGCGGCGGTTTCGCTGTGGAAATGCTTCGGGTGCGTGTGCGTGGTCAGCCGGTCGACATACGCCATGATCAGCGCGGACACGAGGAAGGCGACGTGGATCACCACTTGCCACATCACCGTGTGGTAGCTGTGCTGATCGGGGTTGATGAACGATTTCAGCAGATGGATCGACGAGATGCTGATGAGCGCCATCGACAGCTTCACTTTCAGCACGCCCGCGTTGACGTGATCGAGCCATTCGGGCTCGTCCGGATGCCCTTCGACGCCGAGCCGCGACACGAAGGTTTCGTAGCCGCCGACGATCACCATGATCAGCAGGTTCGAGATCATCACCACGTCGATGAGGCCGAGCACGACGAGCATGATGTTGGTTTCATCGAGCGTCATCGCGTGCGTGACGAGATGCCAGACTTCCTTCAGGAACAGCACGACATAGACGGCTTGCGCGACGATCAGCCCGAGATACAGGGGCACCTGAAGCCAGCGGCTCATGAAGATGATTCTCGGCAACGCCTTCATCGTGCCGGGTCGGATGGGCGAATCTGGTATGTGCTTGGGAGCGGACATGGGCGGCTTGTCGGGGTAGGGCGGTCGGCTAAGAGAGATGCCGGGAAAGCGATTGAAACGATGAACGCGAAACCGGAACGCGCGCCGCGTATGCGAGGGCTGCGCGAGGGTCGCGTGACAAAGCCCAGCATTGTAGCGCGTCGGCGCGCGATGCCGCCGTGATGCCCATTGCGGCGGGCCGGTTCAGACGCCGGATTCGCTGCTTTCCGGCGCTCTGCGCGGCGGGCGGCGAAGGCTCGCCAGCAGGAGGCCCGCCATGACGCAGGCGAGCGCCGCGCCGTGCGCGAGCGTCGGCCGTTCGCCGAGAAACGCGATGCCGTAGAGCGCCGCCGCCACGGGCAGAAGGGCCGAGAACACGCCCGCGAGACTGCCGGGCACATGGCGGATGCCCTTCATCCAAAGCCAGAAGGCGAAGACGCTCGCCGAAAGCCCGTACCAGCCGACGAGCGCCCACGTGATCCAGTCGACGCCGCTCCAGTCGAACGCGAGTGCGGACGGCAGGCCGAGCGGGAGCATCAGCAGGAGGCCAAAGCCGTGCGTGTATGCGCAGATGTCGATGGCCGGCAGCGTCTGCGTGAGCCGCCGCGAGAGGATCACATAAAGCGATTCGCAGCACACCGCGCCCACGATCATGAGATTGCCCGCGAGCGAACCGGCGCCGCCCGCGTCTGCATCGGCGGCTGCGTGCGCGCCGCCGCTCTGCGCCACGTTGACGATGACCACGCCGACGACGCCTAACGCAATGGAAACGAACGCGCGTCCGCCGGGGCGCTCCTTGAGAATGAGCCACGCGAACAGGGCGACGACGGCAGGCAACGTGCTCGTGATAACGCCCGCCGCGACTGCGCTCGTGCGCGCGACGCCGTTGAGCATCAGCAGCGTGAAGCCGAACGTGCCGAACAGGGCTTGCAGGAAGAGGTTGATCCACTCGGCGCGGCGCACCTGCTTCATCTTGGATAGACGAAAGAGCGGCCACAGCACCGCGAGCGCGATCACGAAGCGCAGCAGCGCGAAGAGCGGCGCCGGCACGCTTGCGACGATCGACTTGCCGATTCCGACGTTGCTCCCGACGAGCAGCATCGACGCGATGAGACAGAGGGCGTAGCGATTCACGCGATGAATTTCCGCGCCGCGTGCACGACAAGCGCGCGACGAGTTCAGTTACGATTGTGGGGACGCATTGTAGAAGCCACGCCGACTCCGTGTATACCCCGTGCCAGCAAGGGCGCTCGCGTAAGAAGCGGGTAAGTTGGGCGGCATATCTTCGAACCAGTGCTGGAAGATGGCGGAGCGCAAGGCTCCGCAGCTTTGCATGGAAGGGAGACAGGGTTCTGGCAGGAAACGCGCACGGGCGTCCCGCTTTCGAACCTCATAACATGCGGCGCGATCGCTTTACACGAGGCGCGCCGGCGGTTCTTGGAATCATCATCAGAGGGGTTGTCGATGTCTGCGATCGAATCGGTTCTTCAGGAAAAACGCGTGTTTCCGCCGTCAGCCAAGGCATCGTCGGGAGCGGCGATATCGGGCATGGACGCCTACAAGGCGCTCGCCGCGGAAGCCGAACGCGATTACGAAGGCTTCTGGGCGCGGCTCGCGCGCGAAACGCTCTCGTGGCACAAGCCCTTCACGAACGTGCTCGACGAATCCAACGCACCGTTCTACACGTGGTTCGCCGACGGTGAGCTGAACGCGTCGTACAACTGCCTCGACCGTCACGTCGAAGCGGGCCGCGGCAACGAGACCGCAATCATCTTCGAAGCCGACGACGGCGCCGTCACCAACGTTACCTATCAGGACCTGCTCGAGCGCGTGTGCCGCCTCGCCAACGCGCTGAAGAAGCGCGGCGTGAAGAAGGGCGACCGCGTCGTCATCTATCTGCCGATGTCGGTGGAAGGCGTCGTCGCGATGCAGGCGTGCGTGCGCATCGGCGCCACGCATTCGGTTGTGTTCGGCGGCTTCTCGTCGAAGTCGCTCAACGAGCGTCTCGTCGATGTCGGCGCAGTCGCGCTCATCACTGCTGATGAACAAATGCGCGGCGGCAAGGCGCTGCCATTGAAGAGCATCGCCGACGAGGCGCTCGCCGCCGGCGGCTGCGAGGCCGTGAGAGATGTCATCGTCTACAAGCGCACGGGCGGCAATGTCGCGTGGACCGAAGGCCGCGACGTGTGGCTGCACGAGATCGTCGAGAACGAAGCGCCGCAGTGCGAGCCCGAGTGGGTCGGCGCGGAGCATCCGCTTTTCATCCTGTACACGTCGGGTTCGACGGGCAAGCCGAAGGGCGTGCAGCACAGCACGGCGGGCATCCTGCTGTGGGCCGCGCAGACGATGAAGTGGACCTTCGACATGAAGCCGGGCGACGTCTTCTGGTGTACGGCGGACATCGGCTGGATCACGGGCCATAGCTATATCGCGTACGGACCGCTCGCAATCGGCGCAACGCAGGTCATGTTCGAAGGCGTGCCGACGTATCCGAACGCGGGCCGCTTCTGGGAGATGATCCAGCGTCACAAGGTCACCGTCTTCTATACGGCGCCCACCGCGATCCGCTCGCTCATCAAGGTGTCGGAGGCCGACGCGAAGGTGCATCCGAAGAGCTACGACCTGTCGACGCTGCGCATTCTCGGCACGGTCGGCGAGCCGATCAATCCGGAAGCGTGGATGTGGTATTACGAGAACGTGGGCGGTGGACAATGCCCGATCGTCGATACGTGGTGGCAGACCGAAACCGGCGGCCACATGATCACGCCGCTGCCGGGCGCGACGCCGCTCGTGCCGGGCTCGTGCACGCTGCCGCTGCCGGGCATCATGGCCGCGATCGTCGATGAAACTGGCCAGGACGTGCCGAACGGGCAGGGCGGCATTCTCGTCGTGAAGCGACCGTGGCCGTCGATGCTGCGCAACGTCTGGGGCGACCCGAAGCGTTATCAGACGAGCTACTTCCCCGAAGAACTCGGCGGCAAGCTGTATCTCGCCGGCGACGGCGCGGTGCGCGACAAGGAAACCGGCTACTTCACCATCATGGGCCGCATCGACGACGTGCTGAACGTCTCGGGTCACCGGCTCGGCACGATGGAGATCGAGTCGGCGCTCGTCGCGAATCCGATCGTGGCGGAAGCGGCGGTCGTCGGCCGTCCGGACGATACGACGGGCGAAGCGGTCGTCGCGTTCGTCGTGCTCAAGCGCACGCGTCCCGAGGGCGATGAAGCGAAGCAGATCGCCACCGAACTGCGCAACTGGGTCGGCAAGGAGATCGGGCCGATCGCGAAGCCGAAGGACATCCGCTTCGGCGAGAACCTGCCGAAGACGCGCTCGGGCAAGATCATGCGGCGTCTGTTGCGCTCGCTCGCGAAGGGCGAGGAGATCACGCAGGACGTGTCCACGCTCGAGAACCCCGCGATTCTCGATCAACTGGGCGAGGCGCGCTAAACCGCTTCATGCGGCCGCCGCTTTGAATAGCGGCGGTCGATCCCGATTGCCGGCGTGACGCGGTTTTGGTAAATAACCGCATGGCCACGCCGCACGCCGATACCCTCAACTCCACGCTCGCTCTGCCGCCGCCCGTGCCGGCGGCGATGGCGCGCGCCCATCGCGCTTATTGGCGCTTCAATGTCGCGCTGATCGCGGTGCTGATGACGGTTGGCTTCGTCGTCTCGTTCGGCGTGCCGCTTTTCGCGCAACGCCTTCAGCACGTTCGCATCGCGGGCTTTCCGCTGCCGTTCTATTTCGGCGCCCAAGGCGCGATCCTCGTCTACGTGACGCTGATCGTCATCTATATCGTGCTGATGCAGATTGCCGATGCGCGTCTGGCGCGCGCCGTTGCGATAGCGGGCGACGATGTGTCCGCGAAGTTTGCCGCGAACGTCGCCGAGTCCCCGCCGGACGATCCGGTGCGATGAAGCTCACGAATCGCCTCATCCTCACGTACGCGCTCTATACGCTCGGCTTCCTGCTGTTCATCTTCGTGATGGAGCGCATCGAGCGCGTGGCGGGCGCGGGCATGTGGGTCGGCTATGTGTTTCTGTTCGTGCCGATCGCCGTGTATGCCGTGATCGGCCTTCTGTCGCGCACGTCCGATCTCGTCGAATACTACGTGGCCGGACGGCGCGTGCCGTCGGCGTTCAATGGCATGGCGACCGCGGCTGACTGGCTGTCGGCGGCATCATTCATCGGGCTGGCCGGATCGATTTACGCGAGCGGCTACGACGGCCTCGCCTACGTGATGGGCTGGACCGGCGGCTATTGCCTCGTCGCGTTCCTTCTCGCGCCTTATGTGCGCAAGCTCGCGCGCTACACGATTCCGGACTTCCTCGGCACGCGCTTCTCGAGCAACCTCGTTCGCGGACTCGCGGCCGTTGCGGCGATTCTCTGCTCGTTCGTTTATCTGGTCGCGCAGATTCAGGGCATCGGGCTGATCGCGTCGCGCTTCATCGGTATCGAGTTTTCCATCGGCATCTTCTGCGGGCTGGCGGGCATCCTCGTGTGTTCGTTTCTCGGCGGCATGCGCGCGGTCACGTGGACGCAGGTGGCGCAATACATCATTCTGATCAGCGCGATTCTGATTCCCGTCTCGATGATCGGCCATCGCGACGGGCTCGGCTGGTTCCCGCAACTGAGCTATGGCCGCGTGATGGAGCGTGTCGAAGCGCTCGAGCGCCAACTGGCGGCGTCGCCCGACGAAGCCCGCGTGCGTGCCGAGTTTGGGCGGCAGGCGGCGCGCATGCAGCGGCGCATCGATGCGCTGCCGCGTTCTTACTTCAACGAGCACGCGCGCCTCGTCGATGAGATCGCGGAACTGCG
Organism: Caballeronia sp. RCC_10; assembly: GCF_041360715.1. Taxonomy (NCBI): domain Bacteria; kingdom Pseudomonadati; phylum Pseudomonadota; class Betaproteobacteria; order Burkholderiales; family Burkholderiaceae; genus Caballeronia; species Caballeronia sp. RCC_10. The sequence continues at coordinate 379,866 of NZ_JBFUPT010000001.1, read as the reverse complement.
GCGACGCAACGGCCCGCTGCGCGAGATCAATGAGCGCGAGCGCGAACTGGCATCGTTTCCTCGCGATCCCGCCGACGCGCAAGCCCGATGGTCGCGCGAACGGGATGCGCTGACCGAGCGCGTCGCCGCCCCGGTGCCGATGACCGATGCGTTCGCGCGCACGTCGACCGACGATGAAAGCCCGCGTGCGCATCAACTGAATTTTCTTGCGCTGATTCTGTGTCTGTCGATCGGCACGGCGAGCCTGCCGCACATTCTCACGCGCTATAACACGACGACGTCGGTTGCGTCGGCGCGGCGTTCGGTCGGCTGGACGCTGTTCTTCGTGGCGTTGTTCTATCTGACGGTGCCGGTGCTCGCGGTGCTCATCAAGCATGAGATTCTGACGGGCCTCGTCGGGCATCGGTTCGCGGACCTGCCGCAATGGGTGACGCAGTGGCGGCGTATCGAACCGTATCTGATACGCGTGAGCGACGTGAACGGCGACGGCATCGTGCGATGGGCGGGCATCCAGATGCAGCCGGACATGGTGGTGCTCGCGGCGCCGGAAATCGCTGGACTGCCTTATGTGATTTCGGGATTGATTGCGGCGGGCGCGCTGGCGGCTGCGCTTTCAACTGCGGATGGCTTGCTGCTCACGATTGCCAACGCGCTCTCGCACGACGTCTATTACTGCATGGTCGATCGTCGCGCTACAAGCCAGCGGCGCGTGACGATTTCGAAGATTCTGTTGCTCGGCGTGGCGCTGCTGGCGTCGTACGTGGCGTCGCTGAATGCGGGCAACATTTTGTTCCTCGTGGGCGCGGCGTTTTCGCTGGCGGCATCGGGACTGTTTCCGGCGCTGGTGCTCGGCGTGTTCTGGAAGCGGACGACGCAGCGGGGCGTCGTCGCGGGCATGATCGCGGGACTCGGCGTGTGCGTGTACTACATCGTGTCGACGTATCCATTCTTTACACATCTCACGGGCTTCGACGGGCGGCGCTGGCTGGGCATCGAGCCGATCGGATCGGGCGTGTTCGGCGTGCCTGCGGGCTTTGCGGTGGCGATCGTGGTCAGTTTGATCGACCGCAAGCCCGATGAATACACGCGCGCACTGGTCGATTACATTCGTCACCCATAGGGGCTAGGCGGGCGACGCGAAGTTGGTATAATTGCCGTCTTCCGGAGAGATGGATGAGCGGTTTAAGTCGCACGCCTGGAAAGCGTGTATAGGGTAAAACCTATCGGGGGTTCGAATCCCCCTCTCTCCGCCAAGCAGGACATGTAAAGCCCCGTCAAGTCAATGATTTGCGGGGCTTTTCGTTTTTCTGGCCCATCAAATAGCCCATCAGCGGGCGCAGGCTATCGTTCTGTTGCGTCCGTCCCACTTTTCAATATGTGTTGGCACGACGCTACAGCGAAGCTGCGAGCCGTAGCTCCTCAAACTAAGGCCGGATGCGGCCTTAGTTTTCGTTATAGCTGGCGAGAACGGCAACCTGGGGGAACGCCCCCTTACGTTATGGCGGCGACGGCCTGCACAGGTCCTTCCTGACTCTAAGCGCCATGCGGGCGCGGGAACGTGCGAATGGCCGTGGCCAAGGGTCTGCAATTTCACCAATTCTACGAAATATCGCGCTTGTACGGGCCTATATCGACTACCACGACCTCCTTGCACGTTAACCGAATATCGAGGCCGACATTTGGCGTAAGGTCTAGTCGAATTAGTTCACCGGGCATTTCGGCAAGTGTCATTTCCATGATCGTCGCCTCTTCAATCATGCCGTTTACGTCAATATCCGATGTTCGAATGTCCAGGAAATCAAGCACGACGATGCAATCGGGGCGCTCCGAAACGGGCGGCGCACCATAGCGGTTGTGAAGCACTTCCAGCCGAAGGTCGAGCAATTCGCGCACGCGATTTCCCGTTAAGGGTAGGCCATTGACATCTTCGTGCGTTTGTCGAATTCTCCGCAGACACAATGAACGTACAGCGGAGTCGTGAAAAGACGAATATCCGCCTAGAACGGCTTTAAGCCATTCGGCGCTTTTTGCATGATGCCAACCCCATGTCTTGTTTGCGTTGCTCATGACAGCCCCCTATTTGTCGCGAATCTAATTTAAATTGATCGGTGACATTGGAAGATGCGTGTTGTCCCGCACGCCACCAGAAAAATTATGTCCGTGCGGATCACCGTGGCTTCCATGATATTGAGCCGAGAGATTGCCGTTTGAATCGAAGTAATCCACATCTTGGCTATTCGGGTTAATGGCAAAACCTCCGGGTTCGTTCCCTGTCATACGAACGCCCCGCGCCGCTAGTTCCGTTACATCATCGCTCAATGCGTCCGGCACATACTCGAACGGCTGCGCGTCACTGAGCAACGAACCGCCTTCGCCATCGACAGTATCTCCGAAGCTCTTGAGCATCGAATCGCCGTCGCTCGAACCCGCACCGCCAAGCACCGCCCCGGCGACCGTTTCAGCCGCGCCGAGCCAGTCAAAACCGCTGCCATCAGAACCATCAGACGAGCCCGCAGAGGCGGCAGCTTTGGCCGCAACTCGCGTGGAAACGTATGGCGTGTCATCGTTAAAGCGCCCACTCGCGTCAAGCGGTACAAGCTGCCCGTCACGGAAGGAGTAGATGGTAGGTTTAGCATCTGGCGCTCGCTTCGGCCAGCTTTGCGGTGCGTACTGTCGGACGACCCGCCGACTACCGCACCAAGCGCGGCTAATGGCAGGAACGAGTTGACCATCGCGTACCGCATCACTGAGGATGCGCGTTACGCCATCCCCATCGACCGGCGCGGACAATCCTGAAATACGAAGGTGTTCGCTAATGAATGCCGCATATGCGCGGAACTCAGTACAGGAGCGCGCCGCGCGGCGGTCGATGGACCCGAAATAGCCGGTCGAAGTCTTGCCGGTCTTGCTCGATTTGTTCGTCGCGCTCTTTGCGTGCTTTCTGCCGCTCATCATAGGAGAGCTTCCAGCCGCGATCAACGTCCGGCAGGTCGCGGATCGGTATGAGCGAACATTGCCAGTCGCTCGTTAGCGGTACGGAAAGCCCGTTATACGAACGCCCCCATTCTGGAAACGACATGTCACCTCCGTCTTTGACAGGAGTGCAAATTGTAACGAGTATGAGCGCGTGCTTCGACGCTGAATCTCAATATATAGAAAGGTGGCGGGGTTACTCGCCAAGAACGTGCTTCGCCCATGCTTCCATCAACGGGCGGCGCTGCTCAAGCAAGTCGACTCTGTGATATGCAGCTTCGACCTTGTTCGCGACGGTATGCGCGAGCGAGCGCTCCGCAGGATCGCGGGCGTAACCGTGTTCGCTGGCCCAATCCCGCAAGCTGCTGCGGAACCCATGCGCCGTTGCCACGCCGGTATCGCCGCATCGCTTCTTTTGCCATTCTTGACGCGAGCTGGTTGTGTGGTCGCTTCCCATCGAGCGCGATATCAGCACACCGTCAAAGCGCAGTCCCTCGTCACATGATAAAGACACGCGGGGCGCGCTTGCTTGAAGCCGTCGAACCAGTGTGATTCGGTCACCGTCTAGGTTGAAATCGATCAATTGCAGCCTGAGGGCATCGGACTCAGCTATTCCATGCTATTTGGCAATCGTCCTGAACAATGGCATAAGCGGTCGCTTTAATTGCGCTATGGCGAATCGCTGAAGCATCAAGAAAGCAGTCGAACCGATACCACGTCCCACTCATCGTCCGTTTTTAGGTCTGCTCCGATGGCGAGAGACAGAGCAGGTGCGCTTCAATTTCTCACATACGCTCGTCTACAAATCAATAAGGAAAGCAAAGTATGAAGGGTCTAGCTCTGAGATGAATAGCGTCCGCGTGGGCAACGCAAACGACCATCGCTGCCCAATGAATCGGGTGGCTGTCGCAAGCAAGCACAACGCGCTTGATGAACGCATGAGATTCAATCGGCCTATGCCGTTATGCAGATCGGCACAAGCAAGCATCGTGAGCTAAAGCGCGCAGCGACCGACGATGGGACAGTGCAACATGTTCAGTCCGCTGATTGAATGCATCGACACTGAAGGTTCGGTGCGGCATGAGAGCGCGGCTAATTGAGAAGCGCCGGTTCAGGCATTGGTGGAATCGATGAACATCAGCAACTCCCAGCCAATGCTGGCGAGTTCAGCGTTCCGATTCGACGTCGTTTGCAAACACCTCAGCGACGTCAAACGCTGACTTATAACGGACAATTTCCTATGCGAGTCATACCTCCCATCCCGATTACGACGAAAACTCAGCGGCGCGCGGTCGCCAGACGGCTGTTACGCGGAGATATCACGATGCAGGACGCGGCGCTGGAGCGCGGCGTGAGCCCTGTGCAGGTGCGTGACTGGCTCAAGGAGTTGGGCTACTGGGAACAGTACGATGCTTTGCGCAAAGCGCTCAGTGACCTGCGGCGAAAGCGAACCCGCCAAGCCAGAAGAGCGATGCGGCAGATGCCTTAGTAGGGCGGCACATAAGTTCCCGTGGCGTCGAGGATCCGTGGACTCTCGCTGCCTGCGTCACGGGCGCATGGTGCCTCGGATTCGCTCCGAAAATCTGCCAGCCGATACGCAAACGGAGAGCGCCGCCGAATACAAGCGTACTACTGACCGTCCCGCTGCAATATTTCGTCTTGATTCCACTCGAATTGTCCACGAGGGTCAACTGAGCCGCGATGCCCGCGTTAAGGCGCGGCAGGCTCGCCGCGGTCAAAGCGTCAGCCCTGCGTTCCGCCGTATTTCAATTCGAACAAGGACACAGACATGAGTATCTTCGGTGACATCGTGGGCAAGATCTTCCACAGAGCCAAGCCGGAGCAGCCGGCGCCGGTCGTCGAGCCGGACCCGGCGCCCGCGCCCGCCGTCGAGGGCAGCGCTCCCTCTCAGGCCTTGACGAATATCGACGTCGCAGCCGTCATGGATCAACTCGCGAGCGAGAGCAGCCAAACGCTGAACTGGCGCGTGTCGATCGTCGATTTGATGAAGCTGCTGCAAGTCGACAGCAGTCTCGAACATCGCAAGCAGCTTGCAACTGAACTGCATTACGGCGGAGACATGAACGATTCCGCGTCTATGAATATCTGGTTGCACAAGCAGTTGATGCAGGCGCTTGCGGCGAACGGCGGGAAGCTGCCGGCCGATTTGATCGGCTAAACACACGAGAGTCGAACGAAAGCCCGCGACCGTCAGGCGACAATCGCGGGCTTTTGTCATTCTACTTAGCGAGGGAAGTCCCGGCTTGCGGCCTCAGACGAATCAGCGCGCCGTCTACTTGCTTCGCGACCGCGCGAACGCTGCGATAGGGTCGTCCGCGAAGGCTGCAATCGGATCGGATGCGAACGGTGGGCTGAACACCTTCGGCTTGGCGTGAGGCTGTAGGGCATCGCTCGTGTGAGACGCGGCCGCATGTACGTTGACGTGAGTCGTGGTGTGCGCCTCAGCGTCGTCTCTCCCGCCCACCCACTCTTCCGTGTACTTGGCGAAAGCCGGCGCGGTCATGATCATCGCAATGGGAATCAGGACGAGTCGAAAGGCGTTACGTACTGGCATGAAGTCTTTCTTTTCGTTTGTCGAAATGCAAAGGTTGAGGAGCGAGCGTCGGCGAACGAGAGGGCGCTGACCGCCTGGTATCAGCGGACGATCACAGGTCATGCGGGGCCCGTCAGCGATGGCCGTGACTGCTTTGGTGTGTGGGAACAGCCCGTTAATCGCCGGCAGCGTAAATGCCTAAGTCGCAGAAGGGCGAGTCATGCGCTCGTCGAGCGGCATCTTCTCATTGACGGTGACATGCTCCGGATTCGCAAAAGCCGCCCAACGGGGCTCATGCGTTTTCCTGGCGATGACAGCACCTGTGTGCGTGTCGTGCCGTGCATGGTGGCGACAGCGTTGCGTCGCGTTGTGCGTCGACGGAAATGCGCGAGTCCTTCACTGCAGATTGCCTCATCCGAGCCAATGAAGGCGCATTTGAACCGTTAGCCTAAGTAAATACAGCCGGATTTTTCCTAATCACGCCGAGCGCAACCATCTATTACGAATCACATCGTTCCGGGACAAACAGATAGGGCATGGTGTCGCACTTCGCTGGAGACGATGCCTGAGCCTCCCGACGCAAGCATCGTCTCGTCCGACTTACTGCTTCATCGTGCCGGTCGCCTTCCCGCCGCCGGACGGTGCTGCCGATGCGTCCGGAGACATGCCTTGCTCGCGCTGCTGCATCAGCGTGCCGCTGCCGGACGTTCCGGCCGGCGCGCCGCCTTGCGATGCATCATTGGAGCCCGGCGTGGGCGATGCACTCGGCTGCCCCTGCATCTGTTTCGGACGTTGATTCATCTGATCGCGCGACATGTCTTGCGCGAAAGTGGCTGTGCTGGCAAGCGCGAGGAGTGCGCCTGCGATTGCTGCGGTCGCTTTCATGACTGTCTCCTGGTATTGGGCGCAAGACGCGCCGCTGCACTCGTTCAGCATCGACCGTGCCGCGGCTCGTCAAAGCGACTACGATTAAGCGTGTCGGCTGAAAGCGATGGCAATTGACTGCCGATTCTCTACAATTCGCGATCCAAACGAATTTACCGACCCGAGAACGATTTATTGGGTTATTGCGACGGAGTGTTTCATGTCGACCACACTTAACGATTTTTTGGCATGGAGCGAACGCTTGCCGGATCAGGCTACCGAGGAAGCGAAATTGCTGCATGCCCTGATGGAGCGGCGCGAAGCGGAATTAAGGACGGGCATCGCCGATCTGATTGCTGCAGTGAGCGAGCGCGAGAACTGGAAATTGCAACGATGTGCCGCCACGGCCCGGCGCGTCGAACAAACGTCGAAGGTCATTTGGAAGCGGTCTATGAGTATTTCCGAGACCGTAGCGAAGGGCGCCTGCATTACGAGCCGCCGGAGGTTCTGGCGGATTCGCTGGGCGACCAGTCCGCCGGCCCCGACCGCCTGTGCGAGCCGGTGCTCGCGCACGCCAGCGCGTCAGCTACAAACGCTGAAGGTTCCGTAGCCACGCCGGTCATCGAATTCTATGGGCGATTACAGTCGCTGGAAGCGCTCGTGGCTCAAACGCCGGGTATCGGTTGCGGCGTTCAAGGTGTCAGGATCATGCGCATGGTGGCGCTGATGTCGAAAGCGCGGTCAGCGCAATTGGCAAATCTGCGACTCAGCGGAACGCAGGCTGTCTATCGCCATTCGTGATTATCTGTATTTTTAGATTGCCGCGCGAAACGCGTTCTCGCACGAATTATGACGCTTTTTCTCCGTATTAAAATACTGCGGGGCTCGGTAAAGCCGTAATTGCATCCGTTTATGACTCGCCTATACTTGGATTCATCAGCCAATAACGGACGGGCGACATCGTCTGCAATCCGGACTAGTAGCAAGCAACGTTATAGTAAGCCGATCGCGCGTGAATTCGATTCGTGAACGCTCGATGTCGAGCATCGTCGGCAAGCCAACCCTGGAGTCATTGTGAAAAGCCTGCTAAGCAGACGAGGCACCCTTCTCGAAAGCACACCGTCCTTCCTGGTACGGCAAAAAACGAATGCGCCGGTTCGTTTCGCCCAGTCGCTCAAATCCGATGACGATACCCCGTCCGACGACCTCGTCGCAAAGTCGCTGCCCGCTGCGGCTACCCCGCGCGTGACGCCGCTGCGGGCGGTCGGCGCAATGGCGCAACCGGGACCGCACGCGCTCCAGGCCGCGCAGATCGCCGAAGTCGAATGGCTGGTGCAGCAGGGGGCGCTCGCAACGTTTCGCACGTTTCAGAGCTTCGCCTATTCGGTGAGCCTCCTTTTCCATCCGCGCGACCTGACCTACTATGCCGTGCTTCATCACGAAAACGCCGTCTGGAGCGTGCTGAAAGCCGGCGACATTAGCGCCGCCGAGCCGGCATTCCGCCATTTTGCGGAGCAGGCAATGCGCCTCGCGGACGCCGACATGCGGCGTATCCATCTCCAGGCACAAAACGATCAATTTGCGCGACTCATCGCGGATTCGGAAGCGCAGGTGGAACGCGTGCGGGTCGACCTTCAGCGCGGCAGCACCCAGGACCAGGAAGTTGCGCTCAGGCAGCAGGAGACTCGGAAGGAACTCGCGCAACTCGAGGCGCGCCGTGTCGCCGCACAGGCGCAATTGAACAAACTGCAAAGACAAGTGCATCAATTGACGGCGACCAGCAACGAGAACGTTCCCTTCCTGCCGTCGGGGCGCTGAAGGCGGATGACGCAACGAGCGCGCTGCGCGCTCAGTGATCGCTCCTGGCGGCGTAGGGCGGGTGTTCCTGCGAGATATAGCTGCTGAGTCCGCGTCCGGCGCGGGCATGGCGCTTCATCTGCTCGACGTGCACCCGGCCCGGCGTGCCATAGTCGTACAAATAAGTGACGCCATTGGCGAAGCGGACCTTGATGCTATCGTCCCGAATCTCGAATGCGGCTACACCGGAGTTACCGGCCAGATTCCGATAGGGCGTCATCAGTTTCCTTTCGTCATTCGTTCGCGTTGACGCAGCGCGCCGTCCGCGAACGACAGATTCGAAAAGCCGGGCTAAAGAACAAGCAATCCCGGCCGATATCGTTGTCATGTGTCAGCGACGGGGGCCTCAGGCAGTCATGGAAAAAGACCAATTGCCGTTTCTCGATTCGGACGATCCGCATTTTCAGCATGCACGCGCGCTGAGTCTGTCCGTTGGCGCGATTCGTCGCGCGCAAGGTAAAACTAATCCGAACGACTTTCCGGTCGGTTCGCTCGAATGGCACTTCGCCGTCGAGGATTTCGCGAGCGATGTGCTCCGCGCGCTGATGGGCGACGGCTCCGAAACCGTCGACATCCCGCTCGGCGAACGTCCGCTCGATTAGCGAGGCCGGCGCGCCGGGGCGAAGCCGTCCCGGCGCGTCACGATCAGAGCTTGACGCCGCCCGCTTCGGGCGCGTCAACGCCTCCGGGCGGGATCGCGCCGGTGGCGGCGACGTCGCTCGGCCGCGTGTCATTCGACCAGTACGGCTCGCGGCCGTAGTGCGTGTGAACGCTGCTCGCCCAGACGCGGTCGGCCATCGACGGCCACGCGTCCTTGTCGAAGCCCGGCGCGTTGCGCACCTGATCGGCGGTCGCGGCGATGCGGAAGCATCGATTATCGGTGTCGAGCGTCAGCGCGCTCCACGGCACCGCCAGCAGTTTGTCGCCGATGCCGAGAAAGCCGCCGCTCGACAACACCGCATACGCGATGCGGCCGCTCCGTACGTCCAGCATGATTTCCTTCACCGAGCCAACGTCGTGTCCGTCGCTGCTGAGCACCGGATTGTCATCGAGCGTGCTGGCAGCCATGACGTCCGGGCCGGGACCGGCAGCCGTCGACGCACCTTTCCCTACGATTGTCGCGCCGCCGGAAGACTGCTCCATCGATTGATTCATGATCTGCTCCTTGCAGGTTCCAGGCCGATGCCTGGCGGGTTGTCAGATCGACGCGGTTTCGCCAGCCGTGCGTGTCCGGTTTCTTCTCTGCTAGCAGGCAACATGCCGTCTATAAGGCATCCGCCAATGTCGGCGGCTGGCGCGCGAGCGTCTGCTAAGCTGCCCGCTTCCCAAACACATTTGCCGCCCATGGTCGAATTGCACGAACTGCTTGCCGTCGCCTACAAGAAGGAGCGCTTGCGAAGCCGCAGGCTTGTCAGGCACGCGGGGTTGTCGGAGCATGCGGCACTCGTCAGAACGCTGGAGGAAGCGGCGGCGGAGCAGTCCTTGCGCGATCTGGTCGACGCACGCCGCGCCGCGCAAGCCAAAGCCGCCGATGCATTGCGACTCCGCCAGCTCGAACGCGTGACGCGCGCAAAACGACGCACGGCGTTCGACGATTTATCGGCGGGTGAAAGCGACGCCTGGATCGGCTGGTTCGACGGTTCCGCGCTGCCGAATCCGGGGCGCATCGGCATCGGCGGGGTGTTGAAGGCGCCGCACGGCGAGCGCATCGAAATTAGCGCGGCGGCTGGTATCGGCGATAGCAGCGCAGCTGAGTATCTTGCGCTGCTCGCGCTCCTCGAGGCAGCGGCGCGGAACGGGGCGACGCGGCTCGTGATCTATGGCGACAGCCGCGTCGTCATCGACGACGTCGCCGCACCCGCAAGCGCCGGTATCCGCAGACTCACGGATCATGCCGATCGGGTGCGGGCGCTCATCGCGCAGATCGGCGATGTGCGCCTGCAATGGATTCCGCGCGCCCGTAACGCCGACGCAGACCGCCTCTCGCGGCAGGCGCTTGGACTGCCTGCGCTGCGCGCTGCCTGAAAGTCAGGCCAGTTCGCGGATGTCGGCGGTCGGCGCGCTGCCGAACGCATCGCTCAACAAGTAATCGACGAGCTTGCGCGCCGACTCTTCGGGCGTCGCGAGCTGGCCGTCGCGCTTGAGCGCATCGAAGCGCTCGCGCAGCGGGAAGCGGTCGAGCCCGGCGCCGCGAATCTCCGCCTGCATGTCCGTATCGACGACGCCCGGCGCGACGCTGCAAATCCGCAGCGACGGGTTGTCATCGAGCGCGACGGCGCGGGCGTGGTGATCGAGCGCGGCTTTCGTCGCGCAGTAGATGCTCCAGCCGGGATAGGCATTGCGCCCGGCGCCGCTCGAAATATGAGCGACGCGCCGATCCGCCACATGCGCACTCTGCGCGGCGAACGCTGCGGCGATCATCAGCGGCGCGGCCACATTCACGCTGACGGCGCGTGCGATCGCCGCCGCGTCCTGACTCGCGAGCGGCCCGACCGGGGCGAGCAGTCCCGCATTGTTCACCAGCACCACGCGATTCGCGCCCGCCACGAACCGCCCGAGCGCGCCGTCCGCGAGCCAGGCGGTGAGGGCGGCGAGATCGGCGAGATCCAGTTCGACTTCCTGCAGCCGGCCGGGATAGCGTGCGGCCAGCGCGGCGTTGCGATGGCGCGAGATCGCCAGAATGTCGGCGTCGAGCGACAGCAGCGTGTCGGCCAGCGCCGCGCCGAGGCCGCGCGTGTGGCCGGTGACGATTGCGAGAGTTTTGTTGGGCATCGAATGGTCCGGTTGCATGAGAGAAGCGTCGCGTCGATTCTAGCGACAGGCCGCGACGAGCGCCGCGGCGCTAATAGCGTCGAATCGGCAGAAAGGAAAGGGGCAGACGGCCGTTCGTTGGTTAGAGGTCACAGCGCTCCCCTACGCGGGTTTTTTACCTGACAAGATTGAGCGAGGAATCGACAATCATCGTCAGTCAAAAAAAGCATCCGGAGCATCTTATGCCGATCAGTCCCGCAGACTGCCTTTCCGCCGAACGTCCCGCCCGCGCTCGCTACCGAGCAGAATCAAAAGCCGTGATGGCCGCGTGCATCGCGTTCGTCGGCATTCCGGCTTGTGCGTGGGCGCAAAGCTCCGTGCAGCTTTATGGCGAACTCGACGCCGGCGTCGCGTATGTGAACAACGTCGGCGGCCATGCGCAATATCGGCTGACCAGCGGGACCATCGACGGCAGCTACTGGGGCCTGCAAGGATCAGAGGATCTCGGCGGCGGCGCACGGGCGATTTTCCGGTTGGAGCGCGGCTTTGCGGTATCGACGGGCGAGGGCATCAACGATCATCCGATGTATGTCGGACTCGGCACCGATGATCTCGGCACGCTGACCTTCGGCCGCCAATACGACTCGATGCACGACTATTTCGCGCCGTTCACGCTGACGGGCGGCACGGGCGGGACCGCGTTCGCCCACTTGCTCGACAACGACAACGCCAACAATTCGTTCCTCGCGGCCAATTCGCTGAAGTACACGAGCGCGACATACGGCGGCTTGAGCTTCGGCGGCCTCTACGCGTTCTCCAACCAGGCGGGACAGTTCGCGAACAATCGCGCGTACAGCATCGGCGCGAATTATTCGGCGGGTTCCTTCAGCGCGGGCGCGGCATATCTGCACAACAACGGGCGCGGCAACACGGCCAATGGCGCTTACGACACGCTCGCGTTGCCTGGCGCCGCGCCCGGCGCGGTAGTCAACGCGACCGTTCAGCGCCAGAACACGTTCGGCGTGGGGATGAGTTACGGCATCGGCGATTTCCAACTGGCGGGCACGTTCTCGCGCTCGATCAACACCGGTCCCGTCGATGCCGACACCGGCGACGCGCTCGCCTCGCTCGCGCTCAACAACTACGAGGTCAACGGCATCTACAAGCTGACGCCGGCCATCCTGCTCGCGGGCATGTACGTGTACACGAACGGCGGCGGGGCGCACTGGCACGAAGGCGCGTTGCAGGTCGACTATCTGTTGGGCAAGCGCACCGATGTCTATGTCGAGACAATCTATCAGCGCGCGTCGTCGCAAGCGCCCGCGATCATCAACAGCAACGATCCGGCAAGCGGCCGCAATCAGCTCATGTTCACGACGGGCATCCGTCACCGCTTCTGACTCCCGGCAGGTGCATCGTGTCGCTTCAGACTTTCTGGTTGTTCGTTCCGGCGTGCTTCGCCATCAACATGGCCTTCGGGCCGAATAACATGCTCTCGCTGTCGAACGGCGCGCGCGAAGGCGTGCGCGCTTCCGTGCTGGCGTCGTTCGGGCGGCTGGCGGCGTTCGCGATCATGATCGCCATCGCGGGACTTGGGCTCGGCGCTTTGTTGCTCGCGTCCGAAGCGCTGTTTACGACGGTGAAGCTCGCGGGCGCGGCGTATCTCGTGTGGATCGGCGTGAAGCTGATTCGCTCGGGGCCGTCGCTCGTTCCCAACGGCGACGCGGACGGCCCGGCGGGCGTCGCGCGGCTGATGCGCCAGGAGTTTCTCGTCGCGGCAGGCAATCCGAAGGCGATTCTCGTCTTCACCGCGTTCTTTCCGCAGTTCGTCGATCGCACGGCCTATGCGACGAGTTTCGCCATCCTCGGCGCCATCTTTTTGCTGCTCGAACTCGTGGCGATCGTCGTTTATGCCGCGCTCGGTGCGCGTCTGACTTCTTTGTCGCGCGGCGCACGCAAACTGAAATGGTTCAATCGCGCGAGCGGGGCGCTCATGATCGGTTTTGGCCTCTTGCTGGCGTTCGCGCGCCGGCCGGCCGGGTGAGTGCCTGAGCCCATCGCTTCTCTGTTTCTGATCCGCGTAAGCGCATTTCAAGATACGCGCTCGCCGCGGAATCCTGATCGGCGATAATTGCCTGTTTCTGGCAGCCATCGTCCATTACGGGGCGATGTTCGTTCTCACTTCTGAACGCGTTACTCGAAAACGCGACGCACTGCTTATCGCTGTTGAAGGATTTCCCAATGAAGAATCAAACGCCCGCGGTATCGCGGACGCGCTCGTTCACGACCGTCTTCCTGATCGAAATGTGGGAGCGTTTTGGCTATTACGGTATGGCGGCGCTGCTCGTGCTGTTCATGATCGACAAAATCGGTTTCGCCGATGAATACGCGAACCTGACGTGGGGCGCATTCACCGCGCTCGTTTTCGCGGCGCCGTCGGTTGGCGGCTGGATCGGCGACAAGGTGCTCGGCACCCGACGCACGATGACGATTGGCGCGGTCGTCCTCGCCGCTGGTTATCTCATGCTCGCGCTGCCGTTCGATTCGCTCGGCTTCCTGTATGCGTCGCTGGGCGTGGTGGTCGTCGGCAACGGATTGTTCAAATCGAATGCGGCTAATCTCGTGCGCCGCATCTATGAAGGCGATGACGCGCAAATCGACAGCGCCTTCACGATTTATTACATGGCGGTGAACATCGGCTCGACTGCGTCGATGCTGGCGACACCGTGGATCAAGGACCATTGGGGCTGGCATGCCGCGTTCGCCGTCTGCTGCAGCGGCATGCTGCTCGGCCTCGCCAATTTCGCGCTGATGCATCGCACGCTTGCGCATATCGGCTCCGCACCGGACGATCAGCCGATCCGCTGGAATCACTTCGCTGCGGTCGTAGCGGGCGGCGTGGCGCTCGCAGCGGCGACGGTCTTCATCCTCCAGCATCAGACGGTGGCACGCATGTGCGTGTGGGTGGCCGGGCTCGGCATTCTGGCGATCTTCGGTTACATGCTCACGCGATGCGATCGCAGCGAAAGGGCGGGCCTCGTCGCCGCGCTGATCCTGACGATGCAGGTGATCCTCTTCTTCGTGTTCTATCAGCAGATGTCGACGTCGCTGACGCTCTTCGCGCTGCGCAATGTCGACCCGGCGTTTTCGATCGGCGGCGTTCATCTCTTCACCTGGAGCGCGGCGCAGTTTCAGGCGCTCAATCCGATCTGGATCATGTTCCTGAGTCCTGTCCTCGCCGTGCTTTATGCGCGGCGCGCGCGGCGCGGGCGCGATATCCCGGTCGCGGGCAAGTATGCGCTGGGTTTCGTGGTCGTCGCGATCGGCTTCTTCGTGTTCGGCCTGAGCGGTCGATACGCCGTGGAAGGACGCGTGTCGTCGTGGTTCATGGTGGCCGGCTACGGGCTGTATTCGCTCGGTGAACTGCTGGTGTCCGGGCTCGGCCTCGCGATGATCGCGCGTTACGTGCCGGCTCGCATGGGCGGCTTCATGATGGGCGCGTATTTCGTGGCGACGGGTGTATCGCAGTACTTGGGAAGCCTCGTCGCGAATATGGCGCGCATGCCTTCCGGCGATCTCGATCCGCTGCGCTCGCTGCCGCTTTACACGCACCTGTTCGTCTGGCTCGGCTGGCTCGCGACGGGCGGAGCAGTGGTCGCGACTCTGCTGCTGCCGCTCCTGAGCAAGCTCTCGCGGGCGCACCTTGATGCGGTGCTCGCCTCGAACGATGGCAAAGGTGCGCCATTGGGCACGGCGTCGGCGTCGAGATGAAAAGACTGTTTGACTTCGCGGGCCTGTCCGGTCTATAATCTTTTTCTTCAGACGCGGGGTGGAGCAGTCTGGCAGCTCGTCGGGCTCATAACCCGAAGGTCGTAGGTTCAAATCCTACCCCCGCAACCAAGATGTCAAGCAAAGAGCCCGGTTCAGCCGGGCTCTTTGCTTTTGTGCGTCAGGCGAATGAGGTCATCGCAACGAAGTGATGGCAACCAGGTGATGGCAACGTTTCGTCCGCTCGTCGCTATGGACCTCGCACAATACAAAAAGCCTGCATGAGCATCGACTCATGCAGGCTTTTTGCTATTCCGACAACCGGTTCCGACGGGCGCACGCGGCAGGCGTGCTACTCGCGAGCTTTCGCCCGTGGCTCAACGCCACGGCATTGGCGAAACCGCGACCCGCCGACTTCCGGCGTACTGACCGAAACTTAAAAGGCGAGGGCGATGCCCGCGCCATCAGTCAATCAATAGAATTTTTTCGGCAATTGCGCGCGACGGATCTGCTTGCGCAGGCGAGCGACAGCAGCAGCTTTCTTGCGCTTGCGCTCGGTGGTCGGCTTCTCGTACGCCATACGCGACTTGAGTTCTTGAATCAGGCCCGTGCGTTCGACGGTACGGCGAAAACGACGCATGGCGACGTCGAAAGGCTCGTTCTCTTTCAACAGTACTTTAGTCATTGAAATCTCGGTTGATCTGGCCCTGCCAGAAATTGGGGCAAAGCGCAATTGTACACTTTTTGAGAGCCGCTCCGCATCCCCCTTGAGCGAAGATGTGCTTGCAGAGGTTCGGGACTCACATCGTAGGTCGTTGAATCGTGACGACAATCCCGAAATACCCGTGTGCGTCAGAAGCCGCGCGAGGGAACCGTACGCGGCGCGGCGGCGGCGAGTTTTGCATCCGGCTGGTCGATCGTCACGTCCGATCGGGGCAGCGCGACGCACGGAAGAATCCAGCCATCGGCTTTCTCTTCGGCGGTCAGACCCGGCCAGTCGATGCGATAGCCGATCTCGCCCGCGATCAGCCGGCACATGCACGCGCGACACGTGCCATTGCGGCACGAACTCGGCAGCGACACCCCGCCGCGCGACGCCGCCGCAAGCAACGAAACGCCGGCCTCCGCTTCGACGACCTGCCCCCCCGGCGCGATCGTCAGCTTGAAAACGCGCGCCTCGCTCACGCGTGGACCTCGATGATCGCCCGGCCGTTCGTTAGATCGCGCAACTCCGCGGCGGCGGATTCGCGCTCGGCGGCGGGCATGCGCACCACGAGCCGTACGGTCATGGCGTAGGCGCTGTCGACCAGTTCGGCGTCGCGCTGCTCGATCCATCGGCGCACGCGGGCTTCATCGGCATAGTCGATGTCGACGTTCATCAGCCCGCGCTCGATGCGCTCCACGCGCTCGGCCGACTGCATCGCGGTGGCGATCGCATCGGTGTAGGCGCGCACCAGTCCGCCCGCGCCCAGCTTGATGCCGCCGTAGTAGCGCACCACGGCCGCGAGCACGCCATCGACCTCATGGTGCCGCAGCACTTCGAGAATGGGCCGGCCCGCGGTGCCGGACGGCTCGCCGTCGTCGGACATGCCCGACTGCCCGCCCGCGAGCAGCGCCCAGCAAACGTGCGTCGCGCCCGGATGCTCGGCGCGCAGCCGGTCGAGTTCGCGCATCGCGGCATCGCGGTCAGTAACGGGAATGGCCAGCGCGATGAAGCGACTTTTGCGTATATCGATTTCGGCGCTGACGGGAGAGGCGAGGGTGTAGGTCGGCAAGGCGGGTAACTTCGCGAATCGGGAAAAATCAGGAAACCGTCATGCCGAGCGGGCGCTGCATCAGCACGCTATCGACCCAGCCGCCGAGCTTGAAGCCGACATTGCGCAGCACGCCGACGTGCTCGAATCCGAGCCGCGCATGCAGCGCGATCGATCCCGCGTTGCCGCTGCTGCCGATGACCGCGACCATCTGCCGCCACGGCCCTCGCTCGCAACGCGCGATCAGCGCCGACAGAAGCGCGAGCCCGATGCCGCGCCCGCCGAAGCCATCGGCGACATAGACCGAGTCTTCGATCGTATGCCGGTACGCCGAGCGCGCCCGATATGCCGATGCATACGCGTATCCCGTGATCTCGCCGTCGAGTTCCGCGACGAGATAAGGCAGGCCAGCGGCGACGATGGCCGCATGGCGCGCGCGCATCTCATCGGCGGAAGGCGGGGCTTCTTCGAACGTGGCGAGCGCGTGGAGCACGTAATGCGAATAGATGCGCGCGATGGCGTCGAAGTCGCCGGGTGTGGCGTCGCGAATCACGGGCTGGCGGGCGCTGGATGAAGTCATGGCGGTTTCGAATCGAGCAACGGATTTGCACGGCGCGACCAGGCCGCAGAAGGGCCGCACGCGCGTGCTCGCAAGCCGGAATTCTCTCACGCCGCGCCGGGTCAAATAAATGTGCGGCGGGCCGTGCGCCAGACCACGAAAACCGCGACTTATTGCCGAATTAAAACGTTGAAGCGCGTGACGGCCCGACTCTACACTTACTCGCTTGTGTAGCGATTCGCATTCGCGGCCTTCCGCCCGCGCCGGCAACACGAAAACTTCTCCGGCGGCGCGCGCCACAGCGTGAGAGCCGCTCGCTTCGCGGCGCGACCATGACACGCAATGAACAACTTTCAACGTGGGGCGCTTGCGGCGCTTCTGATCGTCATCGTGGGGACTGCGGCGCTCGCACCCGCGGGGATCGGCTTGATCGTCGCGGCGCGCAGCGAGCGGCAGCAGCGCGTCGAACGCCTGAGCATCCTCGCCGATGCCGCGCTCTATCGCGCCGAAGACATCACGCGCCGTCTGTCGGGCGCGCTCGGCGAAATCGGCAAGGTGAACGAAACGCCGTGCTCGACGCCGTATCTCCACGCGCTTCGCCAGATCACGCTCACGCACGACCAGGTCCGCGACGCCGGCGCGTACGATCGCGACGGCCGCTGGCAATGCTCATCGCTCCTGGGCGCGGTATCGGCGGGCACGTTCGATGGTCTCACGTTGCCGCCGCCCGACTGGCGCTCGTCCGACGGCCTCAGCGCGTGGTACGGCCTCGCGCGCCTGCCGGGCGGCAAGGAATCGCTCGTGCTGGGCCGCGACGGCTTCTATATCACCGCCGACCCGTCGCTTTACGTCGATGGCATCGATACCAACTTCGCGCCCGAGGGCCGCGTCGCCGTCATCAACACCGAAGCGCGGCGGGTGATCGCCGGCACGCCTGCGACGGATGCTTCCGCCGTTCTCGCCGTCTATAGCCAGCACCAGCCGCCGCCGGATTGTTCGGCCGTCGCGGTGCGCCAGTCGGCGTCGATGCCGCTCGCGGTCATCGTCAGCGTGCCGCGCGAAACATGGCGGCAACGCGTGCGCTCGCTGCCCTGGGGATGGCTCTTCGGCGGCGTCGCGGTCGGTCTTGCCTGTGCGTGCTGGGCCGCGTATTTCGTCGTGCGCAGGATTTCGCCGCGCGGTCAGTTGAGCGACGCCGTGCGGCGGCATCAGTTCATCGTCGCGTATCAGCCGATCGTCGATCTCGCCACGCGCCGATGCGTCGGCGCCGAAGCGCTTGTGCGCTGGAAGCATCACGACCGCATCGTGCGGCCGGATCATTTCATTCCGCTCGCGGAACATGGCGGGCTGATCCAGGCGATCACCGATCAGGTGCTCGACACTGTCCTGCTCGAACTCGGCGAGTTTCTCCGGCACTACGACGATTACTACATTTCCGTGAACCTCTCGGCTTCCGACCTGACGACGCATCGTTTTCTCGACGTGCTCGGCCCGGCCATCGAACAGCAGGGCGTGCGGCCGCAGCAGATTCGCATCGAGGCGACCGAGCGCGCGTTCCTCGACGCCGACGCCGCGAAGGACGTCATCAGCGCGTTTCGCCGCGCGGGCCACGCGGTCTATCTCGACGATTTCGGCACGGGCTATTCGAGCCTGTCGCACTTGCAATCGTTCAGCGTGGACGGGCTGAAGATCGACAAGTCGTTTGTCGATACCGTCGGACAGGACGTCGCGTCGAGCAGCGTGGCGTCGCATATCATCGAGATGGCGGCGACCCTCGACGTGCAGGTGATCGCCGAGGGCATCGAGCGCGAGGAACAGGCCGCGTATCTGCGCGCACGCGGCGCGCAGTTCGGGCAGGGCTGGCTGTTCTCGCCGCCGCTTTCCGCCGCCGACTTCGTCCGTTATGCGGGCGAGACGCGCACCAGCTAACTCCAACAAGGCAAAGTTCATGGACGATCACACCGCAGTATCCTTCCTTCGCGACGTGCGGCATCCGCTGCTCGGACTGCATCGCGCCGTGCTGGCGCACTTGCGCGTGCGGCACGAGGCTGAGTTCGGGCCGGTGTCGCCGGGCGAGTTTCTGCAAATCGTCATCAACGGCAGCGCGTATCGCTGGCTTGCTCCGTTGTCGACGCTGATCGCGGCGATCGACGACGTTCTCGACGACAGCGAAGCCACGCCCGATGCGCGCATCGCCCATGCGAAGGCGGTCGCCGCGATGTTCCGGGCCGAAACCCGCGATGCGGCTTTTGCGGAGCGGTTTCTGCCACTGTTGCAGGAAAGTCCGGAAATCGCCGTGGCGAACGGGCACGTGGTGCAGGTCGTGCGGGGCAGTGCGCGCGATTAGGGCGCATCTTCTATCGAAAAAGCGACGCAAAAGCATAGATTCCGCGCGCCGCGCGGATCGACGTTTCGACGGCGATAACGCGGCGGCGGCGCGTGTGCAGTGGGCCGGGCGCCCCGCGCGTCCACGAATGGCCGTTTGCTGCATTGCAATAAACCAGCGCCGCCTCGTTTGAGCGTTTATTTCGGCTTGCGACGATCGCCTCCCATCGAACGACGGAAACGAAGGAGGCGCTCGTGACGCTGTACGGCTATGGCCCGCTGCTTTGGGCGGGCGCAAAGGAAACCCTCGCGCTCGCGATGCTTTCTCTCGCGGTATCGGTGCTGCTGGGGCTCGCCGGCGCGTCGGCGAAACTGTCGCGGCACGGCTTGCTGCGCGGCATCGCGACTGCCTATACGACGCTCATTCGCTCGGTGCCCGATCTCGTGCTGATGCTGCTGCTCTTCTACAGCATCCAGATCGCGATCAATCAAGTCACCGACGCGTTCGCCTGGGAGCAGTTCGACATGGACCCGTTCACGGCCGGCGTGCTTACGCTCGGCTTCATCTACGGCGCGTATTTCACGGAGACGTTTCGCGGCGCATTCCTCGCGGTGCCGCGCGGCCAGCTGGAAGCGGGCACCGTGTACGGCATGAGCGGCATGCGCGTGTTCGGCCGCATCCTTTTTCCGCAGATGATGCGCTTCGCGCTGCCGGGCATCGGCAACAACTGGCAGGTGCTGGTGAAGGCGACGGCGCTCGTGTCGATCATCGGTCTCGCCGATGTCGTGAAGGCGGCGCAGGACGCCGGCAAGAGCACCTTCAACATGTTCTTCTTCGTGCTCGTGGCCGCGCTCATCTATCTGGCGATCACGACCGCATCCAACCTCGTGCTGATGACGCTCGAGCGCCGCTACTCGACGGGCGTGCGTCACGCCGACCTCTGACGACGGAGCCGCCATGATCCCGATCCTCGCCGAATACTGGCGTCCGTTTCTGTACTCCGATGGCATGCACGCCTCGGGTCTCGTCGTCACGTTGTGGCTGCTGGCGGTGTCGATAGCGATCGGCTTCTGCGCGTCGGTGCCGCTCGCGTGCGCGCGTGTGTCTAAACGCCGCTGGCTCTCGACGCCCGTGCGCCTCTATACCTACGTGTTTCGCGGCACGCCGCTCTACGTGCAATTGCTGCTGCTATACACGGGCATGTATAGCCTCGAATTCATCCGCAGCCAGTCGCTGCTCGAAGCGTTCTTCCGAAGCGGCTTCAACTGCGCGGTGCTCGCGTTCGCGCTGAACACGTGCGCCTATACGACGGAAATCTTCGCCGGCGCGATCCGCTCAATTCCGCACGGCGAAGTCGAAGCCGCACGCGCGTACGGCATGGGCACGTTCACGATGTACCGGCGCATCGTCCTGCCGTCCGCGCTGCGCCGCGCCTTGCCTTTGTACAGCAACGAAGTGATCCTGATGCTGCATGCGACGACTGTCGCCTTCACTGCTACCGTGCCGGATATCCTGAAGGTGGCGCGCGATGTGAATTCGGCAACCTATGAATCGTTCGGCTCGTTCGGCGTCGCGGCGCTGCTGTATCTCGCGGTTTCATTCGCGCTCGTCGCCGCGTTCAGGCGGGCCGAGCGCCGCTGGCTTGCTTATTTGCGGCCGGCCGCGCATTGACGGGCGTTAGAATCCGCAATCGTGGCGAACCCATCATCACCCGAGGAGAAAGCGTTGGAGCCCAAGCCCACAGACGTCGCGACGAAACTCGCCGCACAGGACATTCACAAGCGCTACGGCGATAACGAAGTGCTCAAGGGCGTGTCGCTGTCGGCGCGTGCGGGCGATGTCATCAGCATCATCGGCGCGAGCGGATCGGGCAAAAGCACGTTCCTGCGCTGCATCAATTTTCTGGAAAAGCCGAACGCGGGGCAGATCGTCGTCGATGGCGAAGCCGTCCGCACGAAGACCGATCGTCACGGCAATCTCGATGTCGCCGATCACAAGCAGCTTCAGCGCGTGCGCACGAAGCTCGCGATGGTCTTTCAGCACTTCAACCTGTGGTCGCACATGACGGCCATCGAGAACGTGATGGAAGCGCCGATTCACGTGCTCGGCATCTCGAAGAAGGAAGCCGAGGAGCGCGCCCGCGAGTATCTGGAGAAGGTCGGCCTGCCGCCGCGCGTCGAGAAGCAGTATCCGTCGCATCTCTCGGGCGGACAACAGCAGCGCGTGGCGATTGCGCGCGCGCTCGCGATGCACCCCGACGTCATGCTCTTCGACGAACCGACGTCCGCGCTCGATCCCGAACTCGTCGGCGAGGTGCTGAAGGTCATGCAGAAGCTCGCGGAAGAGGGCCGCACGATGATCGTCGTCACGCACGAGATGGGCTTCGCGCGCAACGTGTCCAATCACGTGATGTTCCTGCATCAGGGGCGCACGGAAGAAGAGGGCGTGCCGTCCGAGGTGCTCACGCAGCCGAAGAGCGAGCGTCTGCGGCAGTTCCTGTCGGGCAGCCTCAAGTAACGTGGCAAGTCCATCGGGCCCGGCGCGCGGGCCGCTGCAAGTGGCGATCGTCGCTCTTCCGCCGGTCTCGATGAGCGGCATCGGGCCGATCATCGACAGTCTCGCGCTCGCCAACGAAATCGACGGTCATCGTCTCTACGAGTGGCGCGTGTGTTCGTGGGACGGGCGCGCCGTGCCGCTTTCCGGCGGCGCGCAGCTTCCCGCCGATTGCGCATTCAACGACGCGCTGCAATGCGACTGGCTCATCGTCGTGTCGGAACGCTATCAGCAGTTCGCGGACTACCGGCTCTTTCTCGCGAGTCTCGCGCGTGTCGCGCCGCGCACGCCGCTCGTCTCCGGCATTCATCACGGCGTCTGGTGGCTCGCGATGGCTGGGCAGCTCGCTCAATATCGCGTCGCGGTGAACTGGGAGACGTATCAGCAGTTCACGGAGCAGTTCGAGCGCACCATCGTCACGCAGCAGATCTTCGAGATCGACCGCGATCGCGCGACCTGCGCGGGCGGTCAGGCGAGCATCGACTTCATGCTCGCGATGATCGCACGCGATCACGGCCAGGATCTCGCCGAGCGTATCGCGGATTCGCTCGGCATCGGCGTGCTGCGCGCGGGCACCGAGCGTCAGCGTATTCCGTTCGTGACCGCCCCGGGCGAGCGGCATCCGCGCCTGAACGATGCGTTGCAACTGATGGAAGCGAACATCGAAGACCCGCTCGCCACCGATGAGATCGCGACGCTCGTCGGCATTTCCCGACGGCAACTGGAGCGGCTCTTCCGGCAATATCTCGGCGCGATGCCGTCGAAGTACTACCTCGATCTGCGCCTCACCAAAGCACGCACGCAACTGCAGCGCACGAGCAAGTCCGTCGTGCAGATCAGCCTCGCGTGCGGGTTTTCATCGGCGGCGCATTTTTCCAATGCGTACCGCGACCGCTTCGGCGTGACGCCGCGCGAGGAACGCCGCAACTGGATCGAAAAGCAGCGCGGCGGCGCAGTGGACGAGCCGCGCGGCGGCGCGCTGATCGAGCGCCCCGGCACGTGCTGAAGGCGCGGCGAAGGCCATCGAAGCATGTCGCGAACGCGCAAGACGGAACGCGTGCGATTGCTTAATATCGAAAGCATTGCAGTGCGCGATCAGCACGGCGCACGACCCGTGCAGCACGAACCAGAAAAGGAGTGGCTCATGACCGACATCAATGTGAATCGCGGTACGTTCGACGAAGTAATGGTTCCGGTATTCGCGCCGGCCAGTTTCGTGCCCGACCGGGGCCGCGGCTCGCGCGTCTGGGACACCGAAGGACGCGATTATGTCGATTTCGCCGGCGGCATCGCGGTGACGGCGCTCGGGCATGGGCATCCGGAATTGCTGAAGGTGCTGCACGAACAGGGCGACAAGCTTTGGCACATCGGCAACGGTTATACCAACGAGCCGGTGTTGCGTCTCGCGAAACGCCTGACCGATCTCACCTTCGCGGATCGCGCCTTCTTCGCGAACTCGGGCGCCGAGGCGAACGAAGCGGCGCTGAAGCTCGCGCGCCGGTACGCCATCGACAAGTTCGGGCCGGAGAAGATCGAGATCATCTCGTTCACGCAGTCGTTTCACGGGCGCACGTTCTTCACCGTGAGCGTCGGTGGTCAGCCGAAGTATGCGGAAGGCTTCGGCCCGCAGCCGCAAGGCATCCGTCATCTGCCGTACAACGATCTGGCGCAGGCGCTCGATGCCATCAGCGACAAAACCTGCGCGGTGATCGTCGAGCCGGTGCAGGGCGAAGGCGGCGTGCTGCCCGCCGATCCCGCGTTCCTGAAGGGCTTGCGCGAAGCGTGCGACAAGCACGGCGCACTGCTGATTTTCGACGAAGTGCAAACGGGCGTCGGCCGCACGGGCACCTTGTACGCGTACATGCAATACGGCGTGACGCCCGACATCCTCACCACCGCGAAGGCGCTCGGCAACGGCTTCCCGATCGGTGCGATGCTCACCACCGACGCCATCGCGCAGCATTTCAAGGTCGGCGTGCACGGCACGACATACGGCGGCAATCCGCTCGGCGCGTCGATTGCGGAGAAGGTCGTCGAATTGATCAGCGATCCGAAACTTCTCGAAGGCGTTAGCGTGCGCGGCGCGGCGATCCGGGCGCATCTCGAACGCATCAACGAGCGCTTCGGCATGTTCAGGGAGGTTCGCGGTCGCGGCCTTCTGATCGGCGCGGAACTGGCTGATGCCTACAAGGACCGCGCGAAGGACGTGCTCAACGCGGCAGCGGCGAACGGCATCATCATGCTGATCGCCGGGCCGAACGTAATCCGCTTCGCGCCCTCGCTCATCATGCCGATGGCCGATCTCGACGAAGGCTTCGCGCGCATCGAGAAGGCGATCGAGCAGGTCGCGGGCGCGGCGGCCGTCGCGCGCTGATTCATCGCTAAACAGGAAACGACGATGCTATTCGTTCGTCCCGCAAGACTCTCCGATCTCGACGAACTCGAACGGATGGCGCGCACCGCCCAGCCCGTGCTGCACTCGCTGCCGCGCGACCGCGAACAGCTCGCGAGGCGCGTCGCGCTCTCCGAGGATTCGTTCCGCGCCGAGGTCGATTTCCCCGGCGAGGAGTTCTATCTCTTCGTGCTCGACGACACGGACACGGGCCGGCTGCTCGGCACGTCGAGCATCGTCGCGTCGGCGGGCTATTCCGAGCCGTTCTACACGTTTCGCAACGACGCGCTCATTCACGCATCGCGCGAGCTGAAGGTGAATCGCAAGATTCACGCGCTTACGATGTCGCATGAGCTGACAGGCAAGAGCCGCCTGACGGGCTTCTATGTCGATCCGTCCTTGCGCACGCCCGAAGGCGAAGCGGCGGCGCATCTGCTGTCGCGCGCGCGCATGATGTACGTCGTCGCGAACCGCAAGCGCTTTTCGGGCGAAGTCTTCTCGCTGATGCTCGGCGTCACCGACGATGCAGGCTCGTCGCCCTTCTGGGAGGCAGTGGGCCGCAAGTTCTTCGGGCGCGACTTCGAGCAGGTCGAGCTCGAATCCGGCGGGCGCAGCCGAACTTTCATCGCCGAAGTCATGCCGACGTATCCCATCTACGTGCCGCTTCTGCCGGGCGAAGCGCAGCGCGTGCTGGGCGAGCCGAACGACAGCACGCTGCTCGCGTATGACATTCACCTGGAAGAAGGATTCGAGCCGGACCGTTTCGTCGATATCTTCGATGCCGGCCCAGTGCTGACGCTGGCCGTCGACAAGAGCGCATCGGCGGGCTCGGGCGAATTGCGCCCGGTGCGCGATGGCGTCGTCGCGGGCGGCGCGCCGTATCTGATCGCAGCGGGCGGGGCGCACGGCTTCCGCTGCATCCTCGCCGATCTGAACGGCACGCGCGCCGATGGCGCCGCATTGACCGCCGCCGCACGCGACGCCCTCGGCGTGCATGAGAAGGACACGGTGCGTTGCGTGCCGCTGCATCAAGCCTCGGGAGAAATGCAATGATCGTCGTGCGCTGCGTGCAGCCGGGAGATGTCGACGCGCTCGTCGCGCTGGCAAAGGAAACGGGTCCGGGGCTCACCACGTTCAAGCCGGATAGAGAGGCGCTCGCCGCGCGCGTCGAGCGCGCGCGCCGCACGCTCGCCGATGATGCCGCGCCCTACGAAGCCGGTTACTTCTTCGTGATGGAAGACACCGCGACTGGCGATGTCGCCGGCGTGTGCGGCATCGAAACGGAAGTCGGGCTGGAGCAGCCGTTCTATAACTATCGCGTCGCGACCGTCGTGCATGCAAGCAAGGATCTCGGCGTGTGGACGCGCATGTCCCTGCTCAACATCTCGCACGATCTCACGGGTTACGCCGAAGTCTGCTCGCTGTTCCTGAGCCCGCGTTATCGCACGGCGGGCGTAGGCGGGCTGTTGTCGCGCTCGCGCTTCATGTTCATCGCGCAATTCAAGCAGCGTTTTCCGCAGCGGCTCTGCGCGGAGTTGCGCGGTCATTTCGACGAGAACGGCGAGTCGCCGTTCTGGAACGCGGTCGGCTCGCACTTCTATCAGATCGATTTCAACGAAGCCGACTATCTCAGTTCGCACGGCAAGAAGTCGTTCCTCGCGGAACTGATGCCGCGCTATCCGGTGTACCTCGATCTGCTGCCCGAGGACGCGCAACGGACGGTCGGCGTCACGCATCGCGATACCGCGCCCGCGCGCAAGATGCTCGAAGCGGAAGGGCTGCGTTACGAGAATCACGTCGATATCTTCGATGCCGGCCCGGTGCTCGAATGCCACACCTCCGATTTGCGCACGGTGCGCGAGAGCGTGCTGGCGACGGTGCGCATCGGCGAGCGGGTTGCGAAAGAGGGTGAGGCGAAGAGTCTCGTATCGAATACGTCGCTCGAAGATTTCCGCTGCGGCGCGACGACGGGCGCGGTCGAAGACAGCGCGTTCCTCCTCACCGCCGACGAAGCCGCCGCCTTGCGCGTGAAGGCGGGCGACACGGTGCGCGTGCTGACATCGCAGCCGCGCTAAAAATCAAGTTGAGACAAGTCATGGATATCCGGAACGAGCTGTACATCGGCGGGGAATGGCAGGACGGCAACGGCGCGGCGTTCGCTTCGCGCAATCCCGCGAGCGATGAAGTCGTGTGGCAGGGCAAGAGCGCATCCGTCGATGACGTCGATCGCGCGGTGTCGTCGGCGCGGCGTGCGTTTGCGTCGTGGTCCGCGATCACGTTCGACGAGCGCGTGGCGATCGCCAAACGCTTCGCCGCGCTGCTCAACGAGAACAAGGAAGCGCTCGCGCACGCAATCGGCCGAGAAACCGGCAAGCCGCTGTGGGAAGCGCGCACCGAAGTGGCGTCGATGGCCGCGAAGGTCGATATCTCCGTGCAGGCCTATCACGAGCGCACCGGCGAGAAGCGCGCGCCGATGGCCGATGGCGTCGCGGTGCTGCGGCACCGGCCGCATGGCGTCGTTGCGGTGTTTGGGCCGTACAACTTTCCGGGGCATCTGCCGAACGGGCATATCGTGCCGGCTCTGATCGCGGGCAACGCGGTGGTGTTCAAGCCATCCGAACTCGCGCCGGGCGTCGCGGCGGCGACCGTCGCGCTGTGGATCGAAGCGGGGCTGCCTGCGGGCGTGCTCAATCTGGTGCAGGGCGAGAAGGACACGGGCGTCGCGCTGGCGAATCATCGGCAGATCGACGGGCTGTTCTTCACCGGCAGCTCGGATACCGGCACGCTGCTGCATCGCCAGTTCGGCGGGCGGCCGGAAATCATCCTCGCGCTGGAGATGGGCGGCAACAATCCGCTCGTCGTGGCGCAGGTGGACGACATCGACGCCGCCGTGCATCACACCATTCAATCCGCGTTTCTCTCGGCGGGCCAGCGCTGCACGTGCGCGCGGCGTCTTCTCGTTCCGGACGATGCCTTCGGCGAGCGCTTCATGCAGCGGTTCGCGGAAGTCAGCGCGAACATCCGCGTTGGCGCTTACGACGAAGACCCGCAGCCGTTCATGGGCGCGGTGATTTCGGCGCGTGCGGCGGCACGGCTCGTGCTGGCCCAGACGCAGTTGATCGATGCGGGCGCGAAGCCGGTGCTGGAGATGAAGCAGCGCGCGGCGAACCTCGGTTTCGTCACGCCCGCGATCCTCGACGTGACGGACGCGCGCGACGTTCCCGACGAAGAGCATTTCGGCCCGATGGTGCAGGTCACGCGCTACACGACGTTCGATGAAGCGATCGAGCGCGCCAACGACACCGCCTACGGCCTGTCCGCGGGCCTGCTCGCCGACGACGAAGCCGCGTGGACGCACTTCCAGCGCACGATCCGCGCGGGCATCGTCAACTGGAACCGGCCGACCAACGGCGCATCGTCGGCGGCGCCGTTCGGCGGCATCGGGCGCTCGGGCAATCACCGGCCGAGCGCGTACTACGCGGCGGATTACTGCTCTTATCCGATGGCGTCGGTGGAAAGCGCGCAATTGCAGATGCCGGCGAGCGTATCGCCGGGGCTCACGTTCTAAGCATCGGGACTCGACATGCAGGCATACGAAGCGAACTTCGACGGGCTGGTCGGCCCGACGCACAACTACGCGGGCTTGTCGTTCGGCAACGTCGCGTCGCGCAGCAACGAAAAGTCCGTCGCGAATCCAAAGGCCGCCGCGAAGCAGGGCTTGCGCAAGATGAAGCGGCTTGCGGACCTCGGCTTTCATCAGGGCGTGTTGCCGCCGCTCGAACGGCCGTCGGTGAAGCTGTTGCGCAGCGTCGGCTTCACGGGCGACGACGCCGCCGTGATCCATCGCGCCGCCCTCGATGCGCCCGAACTGCTCGCCGCCGCCAGTTCCGCTTCCGCGATGTGGACCGCCAACGCCGCGACGGTCAGCCCGTCCGCCGACACCGCCGATGGCCGCGTCCATTTCACGCCCGCGAACCTTGCGGCGAAGCTGCATCGCGCAATCGAACATGGGGAGACGCGCCGTTCGCTCGCCGCGATCTTCGCCGATGAATCGCGCTTTCGGATTCATCACGCGCTGCCCGGCACGCCCGCGCTCGGCGACGAGGGCGCGGCCAATCACACGCGCTTCGCACGCGAGTACGGCGACAAGGGCGTCGAATTCTTCGTGTATGGGCGCAGCGAATACGGGCAAGGTCCGCAGCCGCAACGCTTTCCGGCGCGGCAAACGCTCGAAGCGAGCCGCGCGGTGGCGCGCCTGCACGGCCTCGATGAAGCGGCGACCGTGTTTGCGCAGCAATCGCCCGATGTCATCGATGCCGGCGTGTTCCATAACGATGTGATCGCGGTCGGCAATCGCACGACGCTGTTCTGTCACGAGCGCGCGTTCGTCGATCAGGGCAAGGTCTACGACGCATTGAGCGCGAAGTTGCAGGCGCAGGGAGCATCGTTCACGGCGCTCGAAGTGCCGGCCAACGAGGTGAGCGTCGCGGATGCGGTGTCGTCGTATCTGTTCAACAGCCAGTTGTTGTCGCGTGCGGACGGCACGCAAGTGCTCGTCGTGCCGCAGGAATGCCGCGAGAACGCCCGCGTCGCGGCGTATCTCGATTCGCTCGCCACGCGCACGACGCCGATCGACGAAGTCCTCGTCTTCGACCTGCGCGAAAGCATGAGGAACGGCGGCGGTCCCGCGTGCCTGCGTCTGCGCGTCGTGCTGAACGACGCCGAGCGCGCAGCCGTGAACCCCAACGTGTGGATGAACGACACGCTCTTCGCCCGCCTCGATGCATGGATCGACGCGCATTACCGCGATTCGCTCGCGCCTGGCGACCTGGCCGATCCGCGGCTGCTGACGGAATCGCGTGCCGCGCTCGACGAACTGACGACCATTCTGGGACTAGGCGCCGTCTATGACTTCCAGCGCTGATGCATCGCTTCTGAGCGATTTCCTCGCATACACGCTCGCGGGCGCGCGGCCATCGGCGACATCCGGCACGGCAGCTTCCGGCGTGCGATGGACGTGGCAAGCCGAGGGCGTGCTGCTGCTCGAACCTCCGGCGGCGCAGGCACCGGCGCATAGCGTGCTCGCATCAGCCGGCATCCATGGCGACGAGACCGCGCCGATCGAAATGCTGTCGCGGCTCATCGCGGATATCGCCAGTGGCGACGCGCGGCTCGCGTCGCGGATGCTCGTCGTCCTTGGCAACGCCGGCGCGATGCGTGCGGGCGTGCGCTATATCGACGATGACCTCAATCGTCTCTTCAGCGGCCGTCATGCGAGCTTGCCGCAGAGCGTCGAAGCCCCGCGCGCCGCCGAACTGGAACGCGCGGCGGCGGCGTTCTTCGAGAACGTGACGCATCCGAAGTGGCATATCGACATGCACACGGCCATTCGCGCGTCGGTCTTCGAACGGTTCGCGCTGTTGCCGCACACGGGCGCGCCGCTCGCCCGCGCAATGTTCGACTGGCTGCGCGATGCGCGTCTCGAAGCGGTGCTGCTGCATCGCGAAAAAGGCATGACGTTCACGCACTACACCGCCGCGCAGTGCGGCGCGCTCGCCTGCACGCTCGAACTCGGCAAGGTGCGGCCGTTCGGCGAGAACGACCTCGCGCGCTTCGCGGCATCGGATGCGGCGTTGCGCAGGCTGATCGCGGGCGAGGCGGCGAGCCACCAGACGCCGCTGCGCGTATTCACGGTCGTCGCGCAAATCGACAAGCAGAGCGAACAGTTCGTGCTCAACGTCGCGAGCGATGTGCCCAATTTCACGCCGTTTTCCGCCGGCGCCGAACTCGCGCGCGATGGCGATTACGCATATCGCGTGACGCACGAAGAAGAGCGCATCGTGTTTCCCAATCCGAAGGTGAAGCCGGGCCTGCGCGCCGGCCTGATGGTCGTCGATACGACCGACACCACGCTCGCATCGCTCGAGTGATTCGCGCCCGGGCTTGCACGAGCGCGACGTCCGCTTGCCAATTTCCTTTTTCGTTCGATACGCCGCCCAAGCCCGCGGCGCCTGTCCGCGCCCGGACGGACGCGCGAACGCGCACGCTACAATCGCGGCGCTGCGCCTGATGCACCGCACCAAAACCGCTCGCGCTGTTTGAGCGTTTTTATTGACGCCGCGATGCTTGATTCGCCGGCTACTGGCCGCATCGGACACAGATCACGAAACACGAACGCAATGCAAGGAGATGGCAGTAGATGAAATCGCAATGGATCATTCGCAAGCTCGCCGCCGTCGCGGTGCTCGGAACGCTGGCTGCATCGATGGGCGCGCACGCCGCCGATGACACGAAGACGCTGCGCTTCGGCGTGGAGGCATCGTATGCGCCGTTCGAGTCGAAGACCGCGAGCGGGGAACTGACGGGCTTCGATATCGACATCGGCAACGCGGTCTGCGCGAAGCTGAAGATGAAGTGCGTGTGGGTCGAGAATTCGTTCGACGGCCTGATTCCCGCGTTGCAGGCGCGCAAGTTCGACGGCATCAACTCGGACATGACGATCACCGACAAGCGCAAGCTCGCGATCGACTTCACCGATCCCATCTACTCGATCCCGAACCAGCTCATCGCGAAGAAGGGCAGCGGCGTGCTGCCGACCGTCGACGGTCTGAAGGGCAAGCGCGTGGGCGTGCTGCAAGGCTCGATCCAGGAAACGTACGCGAAGGCGAAGTGGGCGCCGGCGGGCATCGACGTGGAGTCGTATCAGGCGCAGGACCAGATTTATGCTGACCTGGCGTCTGGCCGTCTGGATGCGGCGTTCCAGGATGCCGAAGCGGCGTCGAAGGGCTTTCTGAAGCAGCCGCAGGGCGCGGGTTACGCGTTCGCGGGGCCGGCGGTCGCGGATGACAAGCTGCTCGGCTCGGGCGTGGGCTTCGGCGTGCGCAAGAGCGACAAGGCGCTCAAGGAATCGATGAACCGCGCGTTGAAGGAACTGAAGGACGACGGCTCGATCGACCGTCTGGCCACGAAGTACTTCGACGTGAAGGTCGTATTGAAGTAAGGGCCTGGCCCGTCCCGGCGATGGCCGGGGCGGGCGAACTCACATCGACGGCGTGATCACCACGGTGCACGTCGTGCCCGCCGCCAGCAGCATCCCGTTCGGGACCTCATCGATCTTCAACCGCACCGGCACGCGCTGCGCAAGACGCACCCAGTTGAACGTCGGGTTCACATCGGCGAGCAATTCGCGGCTTTGCGGATTGTCGCGATCGTAGATGCCGCGAGAAATACTCTCGACGTGCCCCTTCAGTTCCCCGCCGCTCATGAGCCGAATCTGCGCCCGGTCGCCCACGCGCACGCGCGGCAGCTTCGTCTCCTCGAAATAGCCATAGACCCAGAACGAATGGCTATCGACGATCGCGAGTTTCGCCGCGCCCACCGTCGCATAATCGCCGCGATACACGTTGAGATTCGTGACGTAGCCGTCGACGGGTGAATACACCTTCGTGCGCGCAAGATTCAGCTTCGCCGCATCCAGCGCGGCCTGCGCCTGCTGCAATTGCGCCGCCGCCGTCGATGCCGTCTGCGACGCATTCTCGCGCGCCTCGCGCGACACCACGAGACTATCCATATCCGCACGCCGCGCAGCGTCCGCGCGCCGCATCCGCAATTCGGCGGCACGCGCGGCGACGTTCGCCTCTGCCTGCTCGACGGCAATGTGATAGTGCGACGGATCGATCTCCATCAGCAGATCGCCTTTCTTCACGTACTGGTTATCGCGAACGGGCAACTGCACGACCGCGCCCGACACGTCCGGCGCAATATTGACAACCTCCGCGCGCACACGGCCATCGCGGGTCCATGGCTCGTCCATGTAATGCACCCACAACACGCGGCCGATCAGCAGGGCGGCTGCAAAAATGGCGATCGTCATGACGAAGCCGATGATTTTTCTAAGAACCATGATGAGTCTTCTGAACCTGTAAGAACGAGTGCCTGCAATCAGCGATACACCGCGAGCCCGAGCGCGCCGCAAATACAAACGAGCAGGCTCGCGCGAAAGAGCGCCGGATGCCAGACCAGGCGGTAAAGGCCGGTCATCGCGAGCGCGCGGTCGATCACCCACGTAATCAGCGCGCCGGCAACGAACAGCACGAGCAGAGTCGGGACATAGGCTTCGAGGATCGCGGTATCACGCGGCATGCGGCGCTCCTTTGACTGAAGGCGATTCTGACTGAGCGAACTGCGCGAGCGGCGAGGCCGGATCGAGCAGCGCCGTGCGGATGAAATGCAGATGGCTGACGATCCGCTGCAACCGGTGCCGCTCCTCGCGCGATGGATTCACCGCCGCCAGCATCGCCTGCGCATCCGCGATCGCGCGCGAGGTGCTATCCAGCGCGGCCTCGAAGCGCGGCGCGCCGGGCCGGTCGAAGAGACGCGCGACGGCATCGAGCGTCGCTTTCAACGTGCGTCGCCAGGGCGTCGATGCGGCGTAATGCGGGGCATCGGGCAAAGCGGCGATTTCACGCCGCAGATCGATCACCGCGCGACCGGTCTCCAGCACCGCGAAGAGCCACTGCAGCGCCTCGCGTTGCACGTCCGGCTTGCCGGCGGCGAGCGCATCGATCTGCGACAGCAGATCGCGCGTGCGGCTTTCGAAGTGCGTCGCCACCCGCGCGAGGCGTTCGCGCCGCGCAAGCACGACTTCGCGGCGCAAGTCCGCGAGCAACAGGCGGCGCAGCCACGGCGCATCGGTCGGCAGGATGACGGCGAACGCAATCGCGGAGACGATCATCGACAACATGAGCGCGAGCGCGTCGTTCATGAAGCTGGCCGGATCGTAGTGGACGAGATTGTCCGGCCCCGCGAGAAAGCAGAAGAAGATGCAATAGCCGATACCCACGCCCGTCACCGCGCGCCGCGTGCTGATGAACGCGCCGAGCAGCAGCGCCGGCACGAGCGCGACGCCCATCAGCACGAAGCCGTCCATATGCGGATACGCGCCGAACACGACGATCATTCCGACGACGCTCGCGAGCGCGGTGCCGATCGCCATCTGCATCGACATCAGCGTCGGGCGCGGCGAAGACGACGCGAGCGCGCACACGGCGGCCGCGGTGAGGACCATCGTGCCGCCGCTCGGCCACGCGCTCAGCATCCAGAACGCGCTCAGCGCGAACATCACCATCGCGCCGCGCAAGCCCGAGATCGCGGCGGCGAGCATGTTGGTCTTCGGCACATAGCGCGCGACCCAGCGTTCGCGTTCATGCGACGGCGCGCCGAGCGACGCGTAGGTCTCGGCGTAGGCGAGCATGTCGTCGACGAAGCGGTAGAGCAGTTCGGTCGCGGTATCGAATTCGAGCGAAGAGAAAGCCGGATCGGCTTCGATGCCGGCTCGCGCGGCCCGCACGCGCTTCGGCAGCGCGGCCTTGTAATCGTGCAGTTGCGCGGCGGCATGCGCGGCATCGGCGGCGTTGCGCACGGGCTCGCCCGCTCGCAACAGCAGCGGCGGCACTTCGTGGATGAACGGCGTGAGCGCCGCGATCGTCATCGCAGATGCGCTTTCGCGCAGACGGTTCATCAACTGATGCAGCGCGTGAAAGCGCGTCGACGCGCTCATGAATTCGCTGTTGAGCCGCGCGAGCCGTCCGCTGCGCCGCCGCGACTCGGGATGCTCGAACACGGCGACACTGCGCGCCGCCTCGAAACCGACGACATCCGCGACGAAACCAAGATTTGCTCGCTCGATCTGCGTGCGGTCCATCGTGCCGGACATCGCGCGGCAGACGTGATCGACGAACTGCGTGAAGCGCCGCCGCACCGTGGTGCGAATCTGCTCGCCTGCGTGTTGCGGAAAGACGAGCGCGCTCACCGCACCCGCGCAGGCGATGCCGAGCGTGACTTCACCGACCCGCGTGAGCGCCGACAGAAACGCGCCATCCGGATGCTGGGCCGCCGGAATGCCGATCAGCGCCGCCGTGTAGCCCGCCAGCACGAAACCGTACGAGCGGAAGTTGCGATTGCGCGCCGCGCCCGCCGTGCAGATGCCGACCCACAGCGCGGTCGCGGAGAGAAACAGCACCGGCTGCTGGGCGAACAGGCCGATGAGCGCGAGCATCACGACAAGACCGATCATCGTGCCGCAGAAACGATAGAAGCTCTTCGCGAGCACCATGCCGCTCTGCGGTTGCATCACGACGAAAACGGTGGTCATCGCGGTGCGCGGCTGCTGCATGTCGAAGCGCATCGCGATCCAGAGCGCGAGCAGGGCGGCCAGGACCGCCTTGAAGATATAGACCCACGCGAGGCCATCGGTGCGCGCCCAGTCGATGATCGACGCGCGCAGGGACTCGCCCGATGCCGGGAGGGAAGCAGACAAGGCCGGCCTCATTTCGCTTCGGCCGCGCGGCTGAACGGCCCGATGTGCTGCGCGGGCGCGAGCTTCGCGTCCTTCGGCCCGTTCGCGGGATCGTCGATACCGCCGCCGAGCGCCGCCGTGAGCGTCGCATAAGCGCCGAGCCGCTGCGCCCGCACGCGCGCCTGTGCGTCCTGCGCGCGCAGCAGTTGCGATTGCGCGAGCAGCACGTTGACGTAATCGGTGAGACCGCGCCGGTACCCTTCGTTCGCGAGGTCGTAGTTCTTGCGCGCGGCGGCAACCGAGCGGGCAGACGCATCCATCTGCGTATCGAGCGACTTCACCCGCACCACCTGATCGGCGATGTCCTTCAGCGCACCCACGAGCGTCGCGTTGTAGTGATCGACGGCCTGATCGTATTGCGCCGATGCCGCGCCGAGTTGCGAACGAAGCCGTCCGCCTTCGAAAATCGGCAGCGTGATTGCCGGGCCGAACGAATAGCCGGTCGCCTTGCTCGTCAGAAAACTCAGCAGCGCGCCGCCCGCAAACGCCTGCGTGAGCGACGCCGCCAGATTGATGTTCGGATAGAACTCCGCCTTGGCCACGTCGATACCGCGCGCCTGAGCCGCGACCATCCAGCGCGCCGCGACGATATCCGGCCGATGCCCGACCAGTTCAGCCGGCAAGGACGACGGCAACGGCAGCGGCGTCGCCAGCGACAGTTGCGGCCGCGCAAGCGCTTCGCCCGCGCCGGGGCCTTCGCCTGCCAGCGCGGCAAGCTGATGGCGCGCAAGCTCGATCTCTTCCTGGAAGACGTCGGCCTGGCGTTCGTATTCGGGCAGCGGCGCTTCGGCCTGGCTCACTTCGAGCTGCGTGCCGAGGCCGCCCTTCAGGCGCCGGCGGGCCAGTTCAGCGAGCCGTTCCTGCTGTTCGAGCGTTTCCCGAGCGATGTCGAGTTGCGCGAACGCCTGGGACAAGCCGATATACGCCCGCACGATGTTCGCTTCGAGTTCGAGCTGAGCGGCGCGGGCATCAGCGGCGCGCACGTGGGCGACGTCGAGCGCGCGTTCGGCGGCGTTGTCGTCGCGGCCCCAGAGGTCGAGGTTATAGGAGAGGGAAAGGCCGGCGGTATTGTCCCAGGTCGTCGTATCGGCGAACGGGCCGGGGCCGTAGAACGCGTTGTTCGGCCAGTTCTTGCGCTGCACGCCCATGCTGCCGTCCACGTGCGGCAAGAGCGCCGAGCGCGCGACGCCCGCCTGCTCCTGCGCTTCGCGCACGCGTGCGGCGGCCATGGCGAGCGTCGGGCTGCCGGCCGTCGCGCGCTCGATCCAGCCGTCGAGCTGCGGGTCGCGGTAGGCGCGCCACCATTGCGCATCGGGCCAGGCGGCATCCGCGTTGGCGGCCCTGATCGCGCTGCCGACATCGAGCGTGGCGGCATCCGTCCGGGAGTCTTTCGGCGCGATGTTGCCGGTGCTCGCGCAGCCGGCGATGATTAATATTGCTGTAAGAACCGCAGCGCAAGCAGCGTATCTGGACCCCCGGCCTTGCACGTCACTGCTCCAATGGAAAACGATCAAGCGTCGATTATATTTTTGCAACGATTCGCGAATAACCGGTCGTCCGGCAAAGCATTCTTACGTAGGGCGTGATAATCGACCTTGCAGGCCGTGCAACAATGCCTTCGGGATTAAGACGAGAGCGAGTCGAAAGACGCTATGGATACGCTTCAAAACATGCGCGTCTTTGTACGCGTGGTCGAAGCCGGCAGTTTCACCGGCGCGGCTCAACATCTGAACGCGACGACGGCGTACGCTTCGCGGGCCGTATCGGATCTGGAAGCGCATCTGCGCACGCGCCTGCTCAACCGCACGACGCGCCGCATCGCGCTGACGGAAGCCGGCGAGCGTTATCTGCAACGGTGCGAGCAGATACTGGCCTATGTCGATCAGGCCGAAGCCGAAGCCAGCGACGCGCACGCGCGGCCCGCCGGCAAGCTCAAGGTGCATTCGATGACGAGCTTCGGCCAGCATTACATCGTGCCGATGATCTGCCGTTATCAGCAGCGGCATCCCTCGGTGCAGGTGGATCTGACGCTTGCGCAGCGCGTGCCCGATCTGCTGGACGAGGGCTATGACGTGTCGCTCGTGCTGGCGTCCGATCTGCCCGATTCGGGCCTCGTGTCGGCGCGGCTCGGGACGGTGTTCAGCATCGCGTGCGCTTCGCCGGCGTACATCGAGAAGCATGGCGCGCCGCACGTGCTGTCGGATCTCGTGCGTCATACGTGCCTGCATCTGATGACGCCCGTGTTTCCGCCTGGCCACTGGGTCTTCGATGGCCCGAACGGTCAGGAAACGGTGACGCTCGGCCCGGCGAACTTCACCGTGAACGTGGCCGAAGCGATGGTCGTCGCGGTCCGCGAGGGCATGGGTATCGGCGTGCTGCCGACATCTTCGGCGCTGCCGGGGCTGCGCGCGGGCACGCTGGTGCGCGTGCTGCCGCAATACACGATGCAGGAGCTGAATGTCTACGCGCTGTATCCGTCGCGCCAGTATCTCGACGCGAAAATCCGGACGTGGGTGGAATTCCTGCGCGAGGCGTTGCCGGCGACGCTCGACGCCGACGCGGAATCACTCAAGGAGTTCGTTGCGGCCTGATTTCTCAGCCGCGCAGCTTCGGTTACGAAATTTCGTGCGGCGCAACACTTGCTTACTCCCGTTTCGGCCGCAGCTTTGATACCGTTTGCACTCGTCCTCACCGCTTCTTCGGGAAAACGTCACATGAGCACGCCTCTTCTCTTCGCCCTTGCCACGCTTCTCGTCCTGATCGCCATCCCCGCTTCGCGCGATCTCTTCAACGCCATGCGCGCCCAGTCCGAGCGTCAGGCGAAGCAGCGGCTCGTACCGGTGCGCATCGACGACGGCCGGCGCGATCGTCACCCGCGCTGATTCCACTCACGTTTCCAGCGGCTCGATGAGACGCGGTTCGTCGTTGACAGTGCGATTGACGTCGCTCGTCACGCGATGCCAGACGAAATGCGACGCCGGCACGCCGTCGGTTCTCACGAGCGAATGAAGATCGTCGGACGATGCGCCCGCGTCGAGCCATCGGCGTGCAGCCGCCGGTGAGAAGACGAGCGGGCGGCGATCGTGCACGTCGACGAGACCTTCGTCCGCCTTCGATGTCACGATGACGAAGCCCGCGCCCGGCGCCGCCGCGTCCTGCTCGCGCACGACGCTCGTGAGCGCGGCGAGGAACATCGGCTCCCCGTCGGCGCGCTGGATGAAGTACGGCTGCTTGAACGGCTTGCCGGCCGGATCGCCCGGCGCAGGCTCGATGCGCCATTCGAACCAGCCATCGGCGGGGACGAGAATGCGCGCCTTCTTCCACAAGTCCTTGAAATACGCACTGGTCGACGCAGTTTCGACGCGCGCGTTGATCGTCTGCGGCAGTTTCTTGCGCATGGCCCACGGCGGGCAATATCCCCAATGCACGGCGCGGATTGTTTCGTCCGGAAAAATCGCGAGCGGATGCGTGCCGGGCGACAGGTTATAGCCGGGGCGACGGTCGGCGGCATCGACGAGCACGAATGGATCTTTCAGATGCAGGCGCTGCGCGTAATGCGCCGGCAGTCGGTACTGGCTGATTCGGCCGCACATGAATATCCTCGCTTTGAAGCGTCAGATTTCGACGACTTTAGCCCATGCGAACTGCGGATTCTCCAGCCGCCCGGTGCGCCTGTCGATATAGCCGCGCGGATTGCACACGACGCGCGTGCCGTTCACCGTGTAATCGAACGCGGTGTGCGTGTGGCCGTGAATCCAGAGCGCGACGGGCGAACGCGCGAGCGCCGGCAGGTGATTGATGAAGCCCGCCGAAACGATGTCTTCCGCATAGCGCGGCGCGAGGCTCTCGCGCATCGGCGCGTGATGCGTGACCACGATCGTCTGCCCCGCGAACGGTTTCGCCAGCTCGCTTTCGAGCCACGCGCGCGACTGGATATGCAGCGCGAGCGAGTCGTCGGGCGTGAACGAGCGTGGCTCGCCTTCGGGTTCGGGCCATGCAAGCTGAATCAGACCGCGATAGTCGAGCATGACCTTCGTGCAGGCTTCCTGCGCTTTCGCGATTTGCGCCTCGCTCGATCCGAACAGCGCGAAGTCGGTCCACAGCGTCGTGCCGAGCACGCGCCACGCGCCTCTGCGGTCGACGAGCGACGCGTTGTTCAGAAAGTGCACGTTGTCGACGCTGCGCGCGGCGTCGTGCATCGCGGCTTCCATCGCGCCGAACTCGCCGTCGTAATACTCGTGATTGCCGGGGACATAGACGACGGGCACGCCGTTATCGAAATTCTCCGCGGCCCAGCGCAGCCCTTCGGCGTGGTTGTGAATATCGCCCGCGAGCACGACGAGATCGGCGTCGGCATAGGGAATGGCGAGCGGCTCGTCGCATTCCAGATGCAGGTCGGACAGCACTCGGATTTTCATGCGGTGTTCTCCTTGCCGGCGTGCGCGTTCCATCGCACGACCTTGCCCGGATTCATCAGGTTGTCGGGATCGAGCGCGGCCTTGATCGTCTGCATGAGGCGCACTTCGACCGGCGACTTGAAGTGCATCGCTTCGTCCACCTTCAATTGCCCGAGGCCGTGCTCCGCGCTGATGCTGCCGCGATGCCTGTGTACCTGCTCGTAGACGAGCGCGTTGATCGGCGTCTGAAACTCGGTCAGAAACGCCTTCTGATCCACGCCTTCGGGCGCCTGGACGTTGTAGTGCAGATTGCCGTCGCCGAGGTGGCCGAACGTGACCATGCGCGCGCCGGGCACGGCTTGCGCGATGATCGCATCGGTTTCGTCGATGAAGCGGCCGATGCTCGAAATCGGCACGGCGATGTCATGCTTGATGTTGAGCCCTTCCTGCGCCTGCGCGAGCGGAATGTGCTCGCGCAGATTCCAGAATGCCTGCGATTGCGCGAGATTCTCCGCGACCACCGCATCCTCGACGATGCCTTCCGCCAGCGCGTCTTCCATCATGCGTTCGAAGAGGGCGCGGGCGTGGTCGTCGCTTTCGCTGTCGGACAGTTCGAGCAGAACCGTCTGCGCGTGCGGCTCGCCGAACGGATAGCGCAGTTGCGGAAAATGCCGGCCGACGAGGCGCATCGAGAAATCGGACATCAGTTCGAAGCCGGTCAGAAGCGGACCGGCGTGACGCTGGGCCATCGACAGGAAGTCCAGCGCGGCGTGCGGCGACGCGAGTCCCGCGAGCGCGGTCACCTTCGCGACCGGCGCGGGATGCAGCTTCATCACCGCAGCCGTGATGATGCCGAGCGTGCCTTCCGCGCCGATGAACAGATC
Organism: Caballeronia sp. RCC_10; assembly: GCF_041360715.1. Lineage (NCBI taxonomy): Bacteria > Pseudomonadati > Pseudomonadota > Betaproteobacteria > Burkholderiales > Burkholderiaceae > Caballeronia > Caballeronia sp. RCC_10. The sequence continues at coordinate 339,877 of NZ_JBFUPT010000001.1, read as the reverse complement.
GCGCAGGTCGTAGCCGGTGTTGTCCTTGCGCAGTCCGCGCAGGCCGTCCCAGATTTCGCCTTGCGGCGTCACGACTTCGAGGCCGAGGCAGAGTTCGCGCGTGTTGCCATAGCGCAGCACGCCGGTGCCGCCTGCGTTCGTCGACAGGTTGCCGCCGATCGTGCAACTGCCTTCGGCCGCGAGACTCAGCGGGAAGAGGCGCTGTGCGCTTTCCGCGCGGGCCTGGACTTCCGCGAGCACGACGCCCGCTTCGACGGTGATGGTGTTGTTGTGCGGATCGATGTCGCGCACGCGGTTCAGCCGCTTCAGGCTCACGACCGCCTGCGCGCCGGTGGAATCGGGCGTCGCGCCGCCGGCGAGGCCGGTGTTGCCGCCTTGCGGGACGATCGCGATGCGATGCTCGTGTGCGAGCCGCACGACGGCGGCCACCTCGTGCACGTCGGCGGGCAGCAGCACGGCGCATGCATCGCCGCGATAGCGCTTGCGCCAGTCGACGAGGTAGGGCTCGGTGTCGCGAGGGTCGGTCAGAACGTGGGACGGACCAAGAAGGCGGATGCAGGCGTCGACGAAAGAGGCGGCAGGAGCGGTCATGAGCGAGAAAAAAAATGCGTTGGGGCGTAGACGACAGTATCGCGCAGCACGGCGTCGCGCGAGCCTCTGCCGAATGGCATAGGCGTGAGCGATGCGCGGCTCACTTCGGCCGATTCGTGCTACAAAGCATCACCTTCGCTGCCCGTTCTGCGCTCGAGCGCGCAATTTAGCGGCGCGCTTGAACGGCGCGACGTAAGCGATGGCGCAGACGAAGAAGGTCAGCGAAAGCAGCGTTTCGAGCCAGGCGAGCCGTGCGGAGAGGCCCGGATCCGTCATGCCGCGCACGATGCCTTCGGCGAAGTAGAGCAGCACGAGCATGGACGCCCATTGCAGCGTATAGACGTTGCGCCTGACGACGCCCGGCAGCGCGCAGGCAAGCGGCAGCGCCTTGAGCGCCAGCGCCCACGCGCCGGGACGCAATGGCGCGAGCCACAATTCCCAGGCGAGCGACAGCGCGATAAGCGCGCCGAGGCTCGCAATCGCGCCGATGGCGCATGCGCTGCGTGCAGGGGTATCGACGGCTGGGGCGTTCATCGCGGTCAGCCGGCCTGCGCGCCGCGCACGAGATCGCGCGCCGTGCGGGCGAGCCGCGCGCCGAGCGCGATAGCGAGCGCTTTCTCGTCGGCGGTGATGCCCTGGCGGGACGCGTCGTCGCCGGTGCGCGCATGGTGGGATGCGCCGTAGGGCGTGCCGCCGCTTTGCGTCGTCGTGAGGCGCGATTCGGTGTACGGAATGCCGACGATCATCATGCCGTGATGCAGGAGCGGGAGCATCATCGAGAGCAGGGTGGTTTCCTGGCCGCCGTGCAGGCTGCCCGTCGACGTGAAGACGCTCGCGGGCTTGCCGGCGAGTGCGCCTGACAGCCATTGCGGCGTGGTGCCGTCGAGAAAGTATTTTAGCGATGCCGCCATGTTGCCGAAGCGGGTGGGCGAGCCGAGCGCGAGGCCCGCGCATTCTTCGAGATCGCGCAGTTCGGCGTACGGTGGGCCGTCGGCGGGAATGTCGGGCTGCGTCGCTTCGCAGACGGTCGAGACCGGCGGCACGGTGCGCACGCGCGCCTGCATCCCGGGCACGCTGTCGACGCCCTGGGCGATAGCGAGCGCCAGTTCGCGCGTCGCGCCGTGGCGGCTGTAATAAAGCACGAGGATGTCGTTCATAAAGCCTTTTTAGTGAACGGCTATTATAGGTATTGGGGTGGATTTGGTGGCGGGACGGCGTAGCCGGGACGGCAGCAAATTTGCCTGGACGGAGGGGGACGGTTTCACAGGCGGTTTTGTGTGAGATCGGAGGGCGCGGTGAAGCGCCAAGTCGGGTGGACCGCGTTGCATGGGACCGGAGTAAGGCGCTGAAGCGCTAACTCTGGCCGACCGCGTCGCATGGGCCACAGTAAGGCGCTAAAGCGCCGACTGCGGCCGACAGCTTTGCATGGGGCCGGAGTAAGGCGCTAAAGCGCCGACTGCGGCCGACAGCTTTGCATGGGGCCGGAGTAAGGCGCTAAAGCGCCAACTCCGGCCGACAGCTTTGCATGGGACCAGAGTAAGGCGCTAAAGCGCCAACTGTGGCCGACAGCTTTGCATGGGACCAGAGTAAGGCGCTAAAGCGCCAACTCCGGTCGACAGCTTTGCATGGGACCAGAGTAAGGCGCTAGAGCGCCAACTCTGGTCGACAGCTTTGCATGGGGCCTCAGTAAGGCGCTAAAGCGCCAACTGTGGCCGACAGGAGATTACGTTTTGCAGCACCTATCAATCGATCTCGCAGCAATCAAGCGCCTCGCCGGTTTCGTCGCGCGGCGCATCGGCGAAGATCGCGTCGCGCAAGTGGCCGGCAGCCTCACGTTCACGAGCGTGCTGTCGCTCGTGCCGCTCGCTACCGTCGCCTTCGCGCTGTTCACCGCGTTCCCCATCTTCGCCTCGTTCCAGGCGTCGCTGCAGGACTTCCTCGCGGACCATCTGATGCCCGCGACCATCAACAGCCAGATCTTCAAGTACCTCAACGAATTCGCATCGAAAGCAAAAGGACTCACGACCGTCGGCATGATCATCCTGCTCGTGACATCCGTCATGACCATGATGACCGTCGAGTCCGCGTTCAACGTCATCTGGCGCGTGAAGAAGGCGCGACCGTTCGCGCAGCGCGTGCTCGTCTACTGGTCGATCATCACGCTCGGGCCGATTCTCTTCGGCTGCAGCCTGTCGATCTCGTCGTACGTCTTCGCGCATTCCGTCGCGTTCGCGGGTTCGCACAACCTGATGCCGCCCGTCGTCGAATGGCTGCTGACCGGCGTTTCGCTGCCGCTCACGGTATTCGGCTTCACGATCATGTATGTCTACATGCCGAACTGCAAGGTGGAGTGGCGCGATGCCGTCGTCGGCGGGCTGATCGCGGCCGTCGCCTTCGAAATCAGCAAGCGCGGTTTCGGCTTCTACGTGCGCAGCATTCCGACCTATACCGCCGTCTACGGCGCGTTCGCGTCGCTGCCGGTGTTCCTGCTGTGGGTCTATCTGTGCTGGATGATCGCCCTCGTCGGCGCAATGGTGACATCCGCGCTGCCCGCCATCCGCATCGGGCAATATCATCGGCGCGAGTTTCCCGGCAGCGATCTGCTCGATGCCCTCGAAATCCTCGCGCGGCTCGTCGAAGCACGCGACGAAGGCAAGCCCGGCTACACCGCGCTGCAATTGTCGAAGATGGTCCGATGCGAGGTCGATACTTCAACGCGCCTGATCGCGCGCCTCGATTCGCTCGGCTGGATCGGCCGGCTCGAGGACGCGCACATGCCGCGTTACGTGCTGATCGCCAATCCGAGCCAGATCACGCTGACGATGCTGTTCCAGGAATTCGTCATCGACCGCGAGGAACTCGACTATCAATTGTGCCTCGACGCCACCCAGATCGACCGCGACGCACTGATGAACGCGCTCGAAAACGAAAAGCTCGGCATTTCGCTCAGCACGCTGATCGCCGCGCGCACGCAGGCGCAAGCCAATGCGCGACTGCGTGAAGCGCCGTCTTCGTCAATGCCGCAGCAGCCGGCTTAACGCGTGAACGCGCGGCGACTCACAGCGAGATCTTTCCGACGCAGATGTCCTTGAACATCACCCAGTCGCCCATCAGGCTATAGAGCGGATGGCGAAACGTCGCGGGACGATTCTTCTCGAAGAAGAAATGGCCGATCCACGCAAAGCCGTATCCACAGACGACGGCGGCCGGCAACCACAGCCAGTCGCCCGTCGCGAGTGCCATCGCGAGGCAGCCGATAACCCCGAGCGAGCCGATGAAATGCAGCCTGCGTGAGACCAGGTTGCGATGCTCGTCGAGGTAGTACGGGTAGAACTCGGCGAAGCTGGCGAAATGCTCGCCGTGTGCGGTGTGCGCCATGATGACGGCCTCCCGTGCGACATGTTCCGCATGACGCGATAACGTCAGCAAGAACCATTCTGCGGCGGCGCGCACACGCGTGCAAGCGGCGCGCTCAGGCCGGCTTCGCGCAGGCGAGGGCGAATGAAAACAGCGCGTCGAGGACTGCATCCGGCTCTTCCGACATCAGCGCGTGGCCGCCTTCCAGTTCTATCGTCCGCACCGATGCGCCGGCTTTGCGCAACGCATCGACGAGCGGGCGCGCGGCGCGCGGCGGCGTCATCACATCGCGCTTGCCGCTCAGCACGCACACCGGGCAGCGCACGGAAGCGGCCCGCTCGAGCGAATCGGTGTAGGCGTTGCACGCACTGAAATCCGTGTGAAAGAGCTGCGCTTCGCCCAATGCGCCGATGCGCTCCATCAACCGCTGGTTCATCCCTTGCAGCCAGAAGCCGGGCGCGGGGCTCGAAGGTTTCGCGGCGATCGTCGAATGCGACCACTGGTTGACCATGCCGATCGCTTGCGGCTCGCGCTCGCGGGCGGCATCGAGGAGCGCATCGGAGACGGTCATCGGCGCGGCGGTGGCGACGAGCGCGAGGCCTGCGGCCCGTTCGGGATAACGCGCGGCGGCATCCAGCGCGACGAGCGAGCCCATGCTGTGGCCGGCGAAAATCGCGCGGGGCGCGCCGGCCGCGTCGAGCACGTCGATCAGCCAGTCCGCGAGCGCGCCGATGTCGCGCCGCGCGGGGCCGTCGCTGCGGCCGTGGCCCGGCAGGTCGACCGCAAGCACGCCGAAGCCGTGATGCGCGAAGTAACGCGTCTGCAACGCCCACACACTATGGTCGTGCTGCGCGCCGTGAATAAAGACGATCGCGGGACGCGCCGGATCGAAGGCTTTGCCGCCGGTGTAGACATAGGCGCGATGGCCCCCGACATCGAGAATCATGCGCGGCTCCCGAGCGGTGCGGTATTCGAATCGCCACTTTCGATGGCCTTCTGCGCGGCTTTCAGCCCGCGTTTCAGATCGTCGATGAGATCGTCCGGGTCTTCTAGTCCGATCGACAGCCGGATCCTTCCCGGCCCGATGCCCGCGGCGAGCAGCGCGGCGGCGTCCATGCGAAAGTGCGTCGTCGAGGCGGGATGGATCACGAGCGAGCGCGCATCGCCCACGTTCGCCAGATGCGAAAACAGCGTCAGCGATTCGATGAACCGTCGCGCGGCCGGCACGCCGCCGCGGAGGTCGAAGCTGAACACCGCGCCCGCGCCGCGCGGCAAGAGACGTTCGGCCAGCGCGTGATCGCGATGCGTCGGCAGTTCGGGATAAGCCACGCCGTCGACTGCCGGCGAACCGAGCAGAAAGTCGATCACCTTGCGCGTATTCGCGACATGCCGATCCATGCGCAACGGCAAGGTTTCGATGCCCTGAAGCAGTTGCCACGCCGCCTGGGGATGCAGGCACGCCCCGAAATCGCGTAGTCCTTCGCGGCGGGCGCGCAGCAGGAACGGCGCGACCGTGCTTTCCTCGGCGAACACCATGCCGTGGAAGCCGTCGTAGGGCTCGGTGAATTCGGGAAAGCGGCCGCTCGCCGCGAAATCGAACGTCCCGCCATCCACGAGCACGCCGCCGATGGTCGTGCCGTGACCGCCGAGAAACTTCGTCGCCGAGTGATAGACGAGGTCCGCGCCATGCTCGAACGGGCGCAGCAGGTAAGGCGTCGTGAAGGTCGAATCGACGAGCAGGGGCGCGGCGTGCGCGTGCGCGATTTCGGCGACGGCCGCGATATCGAGCACGTCGAGGCCCGGATTGCCGAGCGTCTCGCCGAAAAAGAGCCGCGTGTTGGGCCGCGCCGCCGCGCGCCAGGCGTCGAGGTCGTGCGGCGGCACGAAGGTCGTTTCGATGCCGAAGCGCCGCAGCGTGTAATGCAGCAGGTTGTGCGAGCCGCCATACAGCGCGCTCGACGCGACCACATGCGAGCCTGCGCCCATCAGCGTCGCGATCGCCAGATGCAACGCGGCCTGACCGCTCGCCGTGCCGATCGCGCCGACGCCGCCTTCGAGCGCCGCGACGCGTTCCTCGAACACCGCCACCGTCGGGTTCGAAATGCGCGAATAGACGTGTCCCGATCGCTCCATATTGAAGAGCGCGGCGGCGTGGTCGGTGTCGCGAAAGGTGAACGAGGTGGTCTGATAGATCGGCGTGGCCCGCGCGCCGGTGGCGGGATCGGGTGCGGCGCCCGCATGCAGCGCGAGCGTATCGAAACGGTTGGCTGGCATCGTCGTCGGCCGGGGCGCCTGGCCGCCGGCGGAATAGGGGTCGGTCATCCTAGCATCGGGCTTGGGGCGCGCGAACTAGGGTGAACGCGTGCGCCCGGCCGCAAAGCCTTGTCCGAAAGGCTGACGCGGGCTTGCCTCGCTTTCCTTTTGCGGGCCTTTCCGATAGCATCGACCCATGGTTTCACAAACGCTTTGACATCTGGACAGGCATTTCGCAAGGAGAAAGTGATGCGAGTCAGCGACATTCTGAAGGTGAAAGGCAACGCGCTTTTCACCGTTACGCCCGATACGCCGCTCTCCGACGCGATCAACGTCATGGCCGCGCACGACATCGGCTCCCTCGTCGTCATGGAATATGGCGATCTCGTCGGCATGCTGACATTCCGCGAGATCATCCTGACGCTGCGCGATAACGGCGGCGGCGTCGGCGCGACGACCATCCGCAAGGTCATGGACGATCACCCGCTCACCTGCACGCCGGAAACGGACGTGAACGAAGTACGCCGCATGATGCTCGAGCACCATGTCCGCTACTTGCCGGTCATGGAAAATCGCGCGCTGATGGGCGTGATCTCCTTCTATGACGTGGCCCGCGCGGTCGTGGAAGAGCAGGGGTTCGAGAATCGCATGCTGAAGGCTTATATCCGCGACTGGCCGGAAGAGCAGCAGGACGCTCGCTGACACTCGGGGCGTCGCCCAGACGATGCCCGAGCCGGCGATGCGCAGTGCGCCCGAGCGGCGCGCTTTTTTTCGCCTGGAGCCATCGCACGTAAAGACACATTTCGCGGCGCGGGCTCTTCTTCGCCATCTCGTTTCGTTACCATCCGGATTCGATCGCAATGGCGATCAACACCGGATCAACTACATCGATAGTCATGAGTGACAATCCTCTGGACGCCCCGCAAGACAAGGCGGCGCGCCATTCCCGCCGCCCGCACGAAGACGGAGAAGGTCAGTTCGGCCTTCTGCGCGAGCGCCGTTTCGCGCCGTTCTTCTGGACGCAGTTCCTCGGCGCAATGAACGACAACGTCTTCAAGGTCGGCTTCACGTCGCTCGTGACGTTTCAGGCCGCGCGCTTCTCGGGTGTCGATCCGAAGACCGCCGCGTTCCTTATTTCCGCGATCTTCATCGTGCCGTTCGTGCTGTTTTCAGCGACGTCCGGCCAGATCGCCGACAAGTACGACAAGGCCGTGCTCGCGCGCCTCGTGAAGAGCTTCGAGATCGTCGTGATGCTGATCGGCGCCGCGGGTTTTCTGTTCCATAGCGCGCCGCTGCTGTATCTCTGCACGTTCCTGATGGGCGTGCATTCGACCGTGTTCGGCCCGGTCAAGTATGCGTATCTGCCGCAGCATCTGCGTGCGTCCGAACTCGTCGGCGGGAACGGACTCGTCGAGATGGGCACGTTCGTGGCGATCCTCATCGGGACGATCGTCGGCGGGGCGGCGGCGGGCGCGTCCGAACATGGTGCGCTGCTGCTCGCGATCGCGTGTGTGGCGCTCGCGGTCCTCGGGCGCGTGGCGTCGGCGTTCGTGCCGAAGTCGGCGGCGTCGCAGCCGGACTTGCGCATCAACTGGAATCCGGTTTCCGAAACCTGGCGCAATCTCAGGCTCGCGAAGTCCGACCGCACCGTCTTTCTGAGCCTGCTCGGGATTTCGTGGCTGTGGTTCGTCGGCGCGACGTTCCTCACCTCGTTCTTCAACTTCGCGAAAGACGTGCTGTCCGCGAATCCGGATGTCGTGACCATCCTGCTCGCGACGTTCTCGCTCGGCATCGGCACGGGGTCGCTGCTGTGCGAACGGCTGTCCAAGCGACGCGTCGAGATCGGGCTCGTGCCGCTGGGGTCGATCGGCATCAGCGTGTTCGCCATCGACTTGTTCTTCGCGAGTCATCGCATTGCGCCGGCGTCGCATCTGCTCGGCGTCAGGGAATTCTTGCTCGCGATGCCGCACTGGCGCATTCTCGCGGATCTGTTCCTGCTCGCGATGTTCGGCGGCTTCTACAGCGTCCCGCTCTACGCGCTGATTCAGGCGCGCAGTCAGCCGACCCACCGGGCGCGCATCATCGCGGCGAACAATATCCTCAATTCGGCCTTCATGATCGCCTCGGCGCTGCTGGCGCTCGCGCTCACGTCGATGGGCGTCGGCATTCCCGGCCTGTTTCTCGTCACGGCGCTGCTCAACGTGGTGGTCGCCGTGTATATCTATTCGCTCGTGCCGGAATTCCTGCTGCGGTTCATCGCGTGGATTCTCGTGCATACGTTCTATCGCATCCGGCTCGTCGACGCGGCGCGCATCCCGCCGGAGGGCGCGGCGGTGCTCGTTTGCAACCACGTGAGTTTCGTCGATGCCGTCGTCATCATGGCCGAAAGCCCGCGCCCGATCCGCTTCGTGATGGACCATCGGATTTTCCGCACGCCGTTCATCGGCTGGCTGTTCCGTCACGTGAAGGCCATCCCGGTCGCCCCCGCGCACGAAGACGCAGACATGCTCGAACGCGCGTATCAGGCGTGTCAGCGCGCGCTGGACGAAGGCGAACTGGTTTGCATCTTTCCGGAAGGCAAGCTCACGCGTACTGGCGAGATCAACCCTTTCCGGCATGGCGTTTCGGAGATTCTGCGGCGCCATTCCGCGCCCGTCGTGCCGATGGCGCTGCGCGGACTGTGGGGCAGCGTGTTCTCGCGCCACGAGGACGCCCGATGGCCGCGCCCGATCAGGCGCGGCGTGATGACCCGGCTCACGCTTGCGGTCGGCGAGCCGATCGCGCCCGTCGATGCAACGCCACAGCACCTGCACGAACTCGTCTCCGCGCTGCGCGGGGCAAGGCGATAAACCCGGCGCCGCTGGCATAATGGCGGTTTCCCCGACACTCTTTTCAGGTCGACGCTCATGTCCGGCAACACCCTTGGCACGCTCTTCACCGTCACGAACTTCGGCGAATCGCACGGTCCGGCCATCGGCTGTGTGATCGACGGCTGCCCGCCGGGCATGGCGCTCGCGGAGGCCGACATTCAGCTCGAACTGGATCGCCGCCGTCCGGGCACGTCGCGGCACGTCACGCAGCGGCAGGAACCGGATCAGGTCGAGATTCTGTCGGGCGTATTTGAAGGCGTGACGACCGGCACGCCCATCGCGCTGCTCATCCGCAATACGGATCAGCGCAGCAAGGACTACGGCAATATCGTCGAGACCTTTCGCCCCGGCCACGCAGACTACACCTACTGGCAGAAGTACGGTGTGCGCGATCATCGCGGCGGCGGCCGGTCATCGGCGCGGCTGACTGCGCCGACGGTCGCGGCGGGTGCCGTCGCGAAGAAGTGGCTGCGCGAGAAGTTCGGCATCGAGACGCGCGGCTATATGGGCGCGCTGGGCGAGATCCCGATTCCGTTCGTCGACTGGAGCCACGTGCCGGAGAATCCTTTCTTCGCGCCGAACGCCGATGTCGTGCCCGAACTGGAAGCGTACATGGACAGCCTTCGCCGCGATGGCGATTCGGTCGGTGCGCGCATCGAAGTCGTGGCGAGCGGCGTGCCCGTGGGACTGGGCGAGCCGCTTTACGATCGACTGGACGCCGACATCGCCCACGCGATGATGGGCATCAACGCGGTGAAGGGCGTCGAGATCGGCGCGGGCTTCGCGAGCGTCGCCCAACGCGGCTCGCAGCACGGCGACGAGATGACGCCGGAAGGCTTCGCGACCAATAACGCCGGCGGCATTTTGGGCGGCATTTCGAGCGGGCAGGACATCACGGTGTCGCTTGCAATCAAGCCGACGTCGAGCATCCGCACGCCGCGCCACTCCATCGACAAGGCGGGCGCGAGCGCGACCGTCGAAACCTTCGGTCGACACGATCCGTGCGTCGGCATTCGCGCGACGCCCATCGCCGAAGCGCTGCTCGCGCTGGTGCTGATGGATCACGCGCTGCGGCATCGCGCGCAATGCGGCGATGTCGTCGTCGGCACGCCGAAAATCGCGGCGCACGCGCCGGGCAAGTAATCGCCAGGAAAGAGAAAAGGGCGCCGGTTTCATCAACCGGCGCCCTTTGTCGTTTACATGTTCGGATAGTTCGGCCCGCCGCCGCCTTCCGGCGTCACCCAGACGATGTTCTGAGTCGGGTCCTTGATATCGCAGGTCTTGCAGTGCACGCAGTTCTGCGCGTTGATCTGCAGGCGCTCGCCGCCGTCCTCCGCTTTCACGAATTCGTAGACCGCAGCCGGGCAATAGCGGGCTTCGGGACCCGCATACGTGCGCAGATTGACGTTGACCGGCACGCTCGGATCTTTCAGCGTCAGATGCGGCGGCTGATTTTCCTCGTGATTCGTATTCGAAATGAACACGGACGAGAGACGATCGAACGTGAGCTTGCCGTCCGGCTTCGGATAGACAATCGGCTTGCATTGCGACGCGGGCCTCAGCATCTCGTGATCGCGATGCTGGTGATGCAGCGTCCACGGCACGTTGCCTCCCATCACTTTCTGCTCCAGCCCGACCATGAAGGTGCCGAGATACAGGCCCTTGCTCATCCACTGCTTGAAATTGCGCGCGCGGTAAAGCTCGGTCTTGAGCCATGAATTGTCGAAGGCTTCGGCATATGCGCCGAGTTCGTCGCCCTGACGGCCAGCCTGAACGGCCTCGAACGCGGCTTCGGCGGCCATCTTGCCCGACTTGATCGCGCCATGACTGCCCTTGATGCGCGATGCATTCAGGAAGCCGGCGTCGTCGCCCGCAAGCGCGCCGCCCCGAAACACGAGCTTCGGCAGCGACATCAGTCCGCCCGCGGTGATTGCCCGCGCGCCATAAGAGATGCGCTTGCCGCCTTCGAGGAACGCGCGGATCGACGGATGCGTCTTGTATCGCTGGAATTCTTCGAACGGCGAAAGATAAGGGTTCGAATAGCCCAGCCCCACGACGAAGCCCACGACCACCTGGTTGTTGTCCATGTGATAGAGGAACGAGCCGCCGTAGGTGTCGGGATCGAGCGGCCAGCCGGCCGTATGAATGACGAGCCCCGGCTTGTGCTTGACCGGATCGATCTCCCACAGCTCCTTGATGCCGATGCCGTAAACCTGCGGATCGGCGTTCTGGTTCAGCTTGAACTTCTCCATCAGCTGACGGCCGAGATGCCCGCGCGCGCCTTCGCAGAAGATCGTGTACTTTCCGTGCAGTTCCATGCCGAGCTGGAAGTTCTCGGTCGGCTCGCCGTCCTTGCCGATGCCCATGTTGCCGGTGATCACGCCTTTTACCGCGCCGTCGTCGCCGTAGAGCACTTCGGCTGCCGGAAAACCGGGGAAGATTTCGACGCCGAGCGCTTCGGCCTGTTGTCCCAGCCAGCGCGTGACGTTGCCGAGACTGATGACGTAGTTGCCGTGGTTCTTGAAGTTGTCGGGAAGCAGCCAGTTGGGCACCTGCTTCGCGCCGGTCGGCGACAGGAACAGGAAGCGATCCTCCGTTACCTCGACGTCGAGCGGAGCGCCTTTTTCCTTCCAGTCGGGGATCAGCTCGGACAGACCGCGCGGGTCCATGACCGCGCCTGACAGAATGTGCGCGCCGATCTCCGAGCCTTTCTCCAGCACGCAAACGCCGATTTCGACGCCGCGTTCCTCGGCCAGTTGCTTCAGGCGAATGGCAGCCGACAAACCGGCTGGCCCGCCGCCGACGATCACGACGTCGTATTCCATCGATTCGCGGGGACCGTACTGCTCGATAAGGCTCGCCGGGGTCATCAATGCTCCTCTCTACCGTTAGAATGGCCTTTCAAGATCGCGTATTGTCAGCGAACGTCAGGCGGGCTGCAACCGAAGGTCACTCATTTGGCACGATCGTACTAATTTGCGTGATGCCGTGGTATGGGTATCTTCGCCAAGTGCCGCGGCGGCGCGCATCGCGCTGACGGAGCATCCGCCGAGGCTGAATCAACCGTACAACAAGGAAGCACAATGGGCCGTTCGATCAACCTGGAAGGCAAGGTCGCGCTGATCACCGGCGCGTCCAGTGGACTCGGAAAGCGTTTCGCGCAGGTGTTGTCGCAGGCGGGAGCGAAAGTCGTGCTCGCCAGCCGCCGCACGGAGCGCCTGAAGGAACTGCGCGCGGAAATCGAGGCGTCGGGCGGCGCGGCGCATGTCGTCGCGCTCGACGTGACCGACTATCAGAGCGTCAAGTCGGCGGTTGCGCACGCCGAGACGGAAGCCGGTACCATCGACATTCTCGTCAATAACTCGGGCGTCTCGACAACGCAAAAGCTGACGGAGGCCACGCCCGCCGACTTCGAATTCGTCTTCGGCACCAACGTGCGCGGCGCGTTCTTCGTCGCGCAGGAAGTGGCCAAGCGCATGATCATGCGCGGCAACGGCGCGGCCAAGCCGGCTTACCGCATCATCAACGTGGCGTCGGTGGCGGGCCTGCGCGCCTTCCCGCAGATCGGCCTTTATTCGATGAGCAAGGCCGCCGTCGTGCAGATGACCAAGGCCATGGCGCTCGAATGGGGCCGCCACGGCATCAACGTCAACGCGATCTGCCCGGGTTATATCGATACCGAGATCAACCATCATCACTGGAAGACCGAACAGGGCCAGCGGCTCGTTTCGATGCTGCCGCGCCGCCGCGTGGGCTCCCCCGAGGACCTCGACGGCCTGCTGCTGCTGCTCGCGGCGGACGAATCGCAGTTCATGAACGGCTCGGTGATATCGGCGGACGACGGTTTCTCGCTCTGACGCGCCGGGCGCACGGGTTGCTTTTTCCAGTGCCGCGGCGCGACGCCTTTTTCGACACTGGAACGATCACCCGATGAGCAACACAAGCAACGACAGCGACTTTCACACCGTTTTCGAGATGTCCATGCCGATCCGCTGGGGCGACATGGACGCTTTCGGCCACGTCAACAACACCGTCTATTTCCGCTACATGGAGCAGGCGCGGATTTCGTGGTTCGAGGAAATCGGCATCGCGGGCGGCAACGGCGAAGGGCAGGGGCCGGTGATCGTCAATGCGTCGATGGAGTTCCTGAAGCAACTGCATTATCCCGGCGACGTGGTGGCGCGGATGTCGGCCGGCAAGCCCGGCCGCAGCAGCTTCGATACGCGCTTCGAGCTGTATCGCGCGGACGCGCCCGGCGTGCTCTACGCGCGGGGCGCGGCGAAGATCGTGTGGATCGACTATGCGGCGGGGAAGTCGGTGCCGCTTCCCGATCTGTTGCGGCAGATCATCGAGACCGGCGCGCCCGTCGCGCAGTAACCGGGCACGGCAGCGGCCCGTTCAGTTGCCGAGCAGCCGCTGCAGCAGTTCGGTTGCATTGCCCGTGTCGTATTTGCGCATGAGGCGCGCGCGGTAGATATCGACCGTGCGCGGGCTGATGTCGAGCACGCGCCCAATCTGCTTGCTGGTCTTGCCCGTCACGAGCTGCGCAGCGATTTCGCGTTCCCGTGGCGTCAGTTCGATCGCGACGCGCCGTGTCGCGCTCAAATCCTCGAACGTCCACACGCCGGCCGCATGGGGCGCGGCGCGATCCAGCGCGCGGCCAGTGACGTGGCACCAGAACAGTTCGCCGTTCGAGCGCTTCATGATGCGATCGTCGCCATACGTGCCGCGATCCACGATGTGCGCGGCGATGCGCTCGCCGATGCGCGCGAATTCGTCCGGCGTCGGATACAGCACCTCGAACGATTGGCCGATCAGCGCCTCGCGCTCGAAACCGAAGATCGCGCAGACCTGCTCGTTGCAATCCTCGATGATCCGCTCCCGCGAGAGCACGAGGCCGACGGGCGCGAGGTGAAACGCGGTTTGATAATCCAGTGCACGCATGTGGAATCGGGCGCCCGGCCGCTCGAGGAACCAACGCGCGCGGGCAATGACTTATGTATTTTTGCGTATTGTGCCGGATGGACTGCGCAGCGTACTCTTTTCGCCAATCAAAACGCCGCCGGATCGATCCGGACGGCGGAGAAAAAAACGGTTTTCAGTCGGGTTCACACATGGAAGGGACGAACAGATGAACAAGGTCTATCCCAGCGCGAAAGAAGCGCTCGATTGCATCGTCAAGGACGGGCAGACGTTCGCCGTCGGCGGATTCGGGTTGTGCGGCATCCCTGAAGCGCTCATCGCGGCGCTGCGCGACTCGGGCGTGAAGGACATCACCTGCATCAGCAACAACGCGGGCGTCGATGGCTTCGGGCTTGGCCTGCTGCTCGAAACGCGCCAGATCAAGAAGATGATTTCGTCGTACGTGGGCGAAAACAAGGAGTTCGAGCGGCAATATCTCGCCGGCGAACTGGAACTCGAATTCACGCCGCAAGGCACGCTCGCGGAGAAGCTGCGCGCGGGCGGCGCGGGCATCCCGGCGTTCTTCACCAACACCGGCTACGGCACGGTGATCGCGGACGGCAAGGAAACGCGTCAGTTCGGCGAGAACCACTACGTGCTCGAACATTCGCTGACGGCGGACGTCGGTCTCGTCAAGGCGTGGAAGGCCGACAAGTCGGGCAACCTGATCTATCGCCGCACGGCGCGCAACTTCAATCCGATGTGCGCGATGGCCGGCAAGATCACCGTCGCGGAAGTCGAGGAGATCGTCGAAGTCGGCGAGCTCGATCCCGACGCGATCCACACGCCGGGCATCTTCGTGCAACGGCTCGTCCTGAATGCGCATCCGGAAAAGCGCATTGAACAACGCATCGTCCGCGCGAAAGGAGAATGACCATGGCTTGGACTCGTGACCAGATGGCCGCGCGCGCGGCGAAGGAACTGCAGGACGGCTTCTACGTGAATCTGGGCATCGGCTTGCCGACGCTCGTTGCCAATCACGTGCCGCAGGGCGTCGAAGTGTGGCTGCAGTCGGAGAACGGACTGCTCGGCATCGGCCCGTCGCCGTATGACGAAGAAGTCGACGCCGATCTCATCAATGCCGGCAAGCAGACAGTGACGACGCTGCCGGGCTCGTCGATCTTTTCGTCGGCGGATTCGTTCGCGATGATTCGCGGCGGCCACATCAACCTGGCAATCCTCGGCGCGATGCAGATCAGCAAGACCGGCGATCTCGCCAACTGGATGATCCCCGGCAAGATGATCAAGGGCATGGGCGGCGCGATGGACCTCGTCGCGGGCGTGAAGCGCGTCGTCGTGCTGATGGAGCATGTCGCGAAGGGCGATCAGCACAAGATCCTCGAAGCGTGCACGCTGCCGCTGACGGGCGTGGGTGTGGTCGATCGCATCATCACGGATCTCGGCGTCATTGACGTGACCGAAAAAGGCCTCAAGCTCGTCGAACTGGCCGACGGCGTCACCGTCGACGAAATCCAGCGCAAGACGGGCGCGCCGCTCGATGTCAGCAGCGTGAGCTGACGAGGCGATATAGCGTCGTAAGAAGCGGGCGGGGCTGCAAGGCTTCGCCCGTTTTGCTTTTTGCGGGCCTGCGCCAAGCGCCGGACATCGGCCGTTCGGCTAACGCACGTTCGGCTGCGAGCCGGGCGCTTTACAATCGTTCCGACACCTTCCACGAGGAAATTCCATGAGCGCATCCATCGTTGCCGAAGCATCGCATTACACGCTCGACGAGCCGCGTCAGCGATTCGTGCAGTGCGCGAGTCCGGCGGGGCTGCATCGCGTCGCGTACACGGAATGGGGCGATCCGGCGAACCCGCGCGTGCTACTGTGCGTGCATGGCCTTACGCGCTCGGGCCGCGACTTCGACCGGCTCGCCAAGGCGTTTTCGAGCGAGTATCGCGTGGTGTGTCCGGATGTCGTCGGGCGCGGCCTGTCGGACTGGCTCGCGGACTCGCGCTATTACGGCGTCGCGCAATATGTCGCCGACATGGTGACGCTGATCGCGCGGCTCAACGTCGAAACGGTCGACTGGTTCGGCACGTCGATGGGCGGGCTCATCGGCATGGCGCTCGGCGGGCTGCCCGGCACGCCGATCCGCAAGATGCTGCTCAACGATGTAGGACCGCATATCGAACCGGTTGCGCTGGAGCGCATCCGCGAATACCTCGGCAAGCCGGCGCGGTTCGCATCGCTCGATGAAGGCGTGCGGCATGCGGCGAAGCTCGCGGCATCGTTCGGCCCGCTGACCGGGGACGAATGGACGAGCATCAACACCCCGCTGCTGCACGAGCGCGATGGCGCGTGGACCTTCCGCTACGACCCCGGCATCGCCGCGCCGTTCTCCGCGACCACGGAGGAACAGAACGCGGCCGGCGAGGCGTTCATGTGGCGCTCGCTCGCGGCAATCGCGACGCCGGTGCTGGTCGTGCGCGGCGAAAGCTCTGACCTGCTTTCGCGTGAGACGGTGCGAAAGATGATGGAGACGGGGCAGGCGGTGTCGAGTGTGGAAGTGCCCAATACCGGCCACGCGCCCGCCTTTCTTGCGGACGATCAGATCGCCACCGCCCGGGCGTTCTTTCTCGAAAACAATGCCAGCGGGGCATAATATCGGGCTGAGCGCCTGACGCTCGGTCTTGTTCTTGAACCACTTCAAAGGATCGACATACACATGGCAGTCACTCGTCACCACGTCGGCGCACGGCTTTCCGAGATCGCGATTCACAATGGCACCGTCTATCTCGCCGGGCAGATCGCCGAGGACACGAACCAGGACATCACCGGCCAGACGCGCGAAGTGCTGGGCCACATCGACCGCCTGCTGGAAGAGGCGAACAGCGACAAGTCGCATCTGCTGTCCGTGCAAATCTACGTCTCCGACATGGTGCATTTCGCCGGCATGAACGCCGTGTGGGACGCATGGGTCGCGCCGGGCAACACGCCGCCGCGCGCCACCGTCGAGGCGAAGCTGGCGAACCCCGATTGCCTCGTCGAAGTCGTGGTGGTGGCGGCTCAACGCAGCTGAGCCGTCAATGAACCGATAGCAGTCGCTTTATCCGTATGACCGAAACCGCCGTCCTCGCCGACACGCTGCCGGAGCCGTCCATCGACGACGCGCTCGCGTTCGTGCGCGAGCACGCGAAGGACGCGCGGGTCTCGACCGGCGAGTTGCTGGTGGATCACGCTGCCGGCACCGCACGCATCATGCAGACGCTCAACGTCGATCCGTACGCGATCGCCGCCGCCGCGCTGTTTGCGCTCGCGCCTCATCTCGACGATCCGGAGAAGGTCATCGCGGAGCGCTTCGGGACGGAAGTGCAGCGGCTCGTCGGCGATGTACGCAAACTCCTGCGTCTCGGCTCCGTCAGCTCGCGCGCGACGCTCGCCGCGGTGTCCGACAACACCCGCGATGCGCAGGCGGCACGGCGCGCGCAGGTCGAATCGCTGCGCAAGATGCTGCTCGCGTTCGCGCAGGACATTCGCGTGGTGCTGATCCGGCTCGCGTCCAGGCTGCAGACGCTGCGCTACTACGCTGCGCACAAGATGGAGCCATCGCCCGACGTGCCGCGCGAAACGCTCGAAATCTACGCGCCGCTCGCGAACCGTCTCGGCATCTGGCAACTGAAGTGGGAACTCGAGGACCTGTCGTTCCGCTTCGAAGACCCCGCCACGTACAAGCGGATCGCGAAGCTGCTCGACGAGAAGCGCGTCGAGCGCGAATCGTATGTGACCGGGGCCATCGCGCGGCTGCAGAAGGAACTGGACACCGCGCACATCAAGGCCGAAGTGAGCGGCCGGCCGAAGCACATCTACAGCATCTGGAAGAAGATGCGCGGCAAGGAACTCGACTTCGCCGAGCTGAACGACGTGCGCGCGTTTCGCGTGATCGTCGGGGACATCAAGGATTGCTACACGGTGCTCGGCATCGTGCATAACCTGTGGCAGCCGGTGCCGCGCGAATTCGACGACTATATTTCGCGGCCCAAGCCGAACGGCTACAAGTCGCTGCATACGGTTGTCGTCGGCGACGATGGCCGCGCCTTCGAAGTGCAGATTCGCACGCACGAAATGCATCAGTTCGCGGAGTATGGCGTGGCCGCCCACTGGCGGTACAAGGAGGCGGGCGCGCGCGGCTACGCGGGGCAGGTGACGGCGAGCGAGAAATACGACGAGAAGATCGCGTGGCTGCGCCAGCTTCTCGCCTGGAAGGACGACGTCGAAGGCGAGCATCCGGGCTGGCAGCATCTGCGCGACGCCACGCTCGACGACGACCATATCTACGTGCTGACGCCGCAGGCTCGCGTGGTGGCGTTGCCGCACGGCGCGACGGCGGTCGATTTCGCGTATCACCTGCATAGCGAGCTGGGGCATCGCTGCCGGGGCGCGCGTGTCGATGGCGCGATGGTGCCGCTCAACACGCCGCTGCAGAACGGGCAGACGGTCGAGATCATCGCGGTGAAGGAAGGCGGACCCTCGCGCGACTGGCTCAATCCGCAGCTTGGCTACATGCACAGCCCGCGCGCGCGGCAGAAGGTGCGCGCGTGGTTCAACACGGTCGACGCGGCGGAGAACGTGGCGCAGGGCCGGGCGATCGTCGAAAAGACGCTGCAGCGCGAAGGCAAGACGTCGGTCAATCTCGATCAGCTCGCGGCCAAGCTCGGCTTCAAGGCGCCGGAAGATCTGTACGCGGTCGTCGCGAAGGACGAGTTCAGCGTGCGCAACATCGAGCACGCGTTGTCCGATGCGCCGCCGCCCGAGCCCGAGCCGGAAGCGCCCGCGCAGTTCGAGAAGCGCAGCAGCGGGCAGAGCGTGGCGCAAGGGGCATCGACGGGCGTGCTGGTCGTCGGCGTGGATGCCTTGCTCACGCAACTCGCGCGCTGCTGCCGTCCCGCGCCGCCCGATCCGATCGCGGGCTTCGTGACGCGCGGCAAAGGCATGTCGATTCATCGCGCGGACTGCACGACGTTCCAGCGCATGGCGCAGCGTTCGCCCGAACGCGTGCTGCATACGACTTGGTCGGCCGAGGTGATGAACGGGCGCGGATCGTCGGTATATCCGGTCGATCTGTCGGTGGAGTCGGCGGACCGGCAAGGGCTCCTGCGCGATATCTCGGAAGTGTTCGCGCGTGAAAAGATCAACGTGATCGGCGTGAAGAGCCAGAGCCGCCGGAATATCGCCTACATGCAATTCACGGTGGAGGTATCGAATTCGGCGCAGATTCAGCGCGCGTGCACGGTGCTCGGTGAGGTGCAGGGCGTGATTCGCGCATCGCGGCGCGCATGAGCGATATTGCGCGTCGAAGTGAACGATCGACGAATCTTTTTCATTTCATTGCGCAGAAACACTTGCCAAGATTCGAAACGCTCCATATAATCTCACTTCTTTCAGGCTCGTAGCTCAGCTGGTTAGAGCACCACCTTGACATGGTGGGGGTCGTTGGTTCGAGTCCAATCGAGCCTACCAACGAAAACGAAACTTCGGCGAATCTTGGTTCACGAAGTTTCACTCCGCAAAAGCGCTTCGGCGCAAAAGGCGAACAGCGAAATGGCACTTCGAACGTTGACCGAAACAAATTCGGAGCGACGCTAGTCGAGGACCTCTTTCGCCTTCTGCCCTTTTCTATTTTGCGGTATGTGTGAAAAGTGAATGCGGCCCCTCGATAGCGGGGCCGCATTTTTTTTGTCCCTCGGTTTCTGATATCGATATCGCGGGGCAGTGCTTAGTCGAACTCGCCAGGCCTCGGCCGGCGTCTTGGAGAACGAAATGGTTTCGGTACGATTGCCTGATGGGTCGGTCCGCCAATACGACCACCCGGTGACGGTCGCGGAAGTCGCGGCATCGATCGGGGCGGGCTTGGCCAAGGCGGCGCTCGCCGGCAAGCTCAATGGCGAACTCGTCGACACCTCCTACGTCATCGACCAGGATTCGTCGCTTGCCATCGTCACGGACAAGGACCCGGAAGGTGTAGATGTCGTTCGTCATTCCGCCGCGCACTTGCTCGCGTACGCGGTCAAGGATCTGTTCCCCGAGGCGCAGGTGACCATCGGGCCGGTCATCGACAACGGCTTCTATTACGACTTCGCGTACAACCGTCCTTTCACGCCCGAAGATCTCGAGAAGATCGAGAAGCGCATGCAGGAGCTCGCGCAGAAGAACGAGCCGGTGTCGCGCCGTGTCGTTTCGCGCGATGAAGCGGTCGAGTACTTCAAGAGCATCGGCGAGGCGTACAAGGCCGAAATCATCCAGTCGATTCCGGAAAGCGACGAGATTCGCCTGTACTCGCACGGCAACTTCATCGATCTGTGCCGCGGCCCGCACGTGCCGTCCACGGGCAAGCTGAAAGTCTTCAAGCTGATGAAGGTCGCGGGCGCGTACTGGCGCGGCGACTCGAAGAACGAGCAGCTGCAGCGCATTTACGGCACTGCCTGGACCAGAAAAGAAGACCAGGATCAGTACCTGCACATGCTCGAGGAAGCGGAAAAGCGCGATCACCGCAAGCTCGGCAAGCAACTCGACCTGTTTCACCTGCAAGACGAAGCGCCGGGCATGGTGTTCTGGCATCCGAAGGGCTGGTCGCTGTGGCAGCAGGTCGAGCAGTACATGCGCCGTCGCGTGAACGAGGCCGGCTATCTGGAAATCAAGACTCCGATGGTCATGGACCGTTCGCTGTGGGAAGCATCGGGTCACTGGCAGAACTATCGTGAAAACATGTTCACGACCGAATCGGAAAAGCGTGACTACGCCATCAAGCCGATGAACTGCCCCGGTCACGTGCAAGTGTTCAATCACGGTCTGCGCTCGTATCGCGACCTGCCGCTGCGTTACGCGGAGTTCGGTTCGTGCCACCGGAACGAGCCGTCGGGCGCGTTGCACGGCCTCATGCGCGTGCGCGGCTTCGTCCAGGACGACGCACACATTTTTTGTACCGAAGACCAGTTCATCGCGGAGTCGATTGCGTTCAATACGCTCGCGATGAGCGTGTACAAGGACTTTGGCTTCGATCACATCGACATCAAACTGTCGCTGCGTCCCGAGCAGCGCGCGGGCACCGATGAAATATGGGATCGCGCCGAGCAGGGTCTGCGGGAAGCGTTGACCGCTTGCGGCCTGCAGTGGGAAGAGCTTGCGGGCGAGGGCGCGTTCTACGGTCCGAAGATCGAGTACCACATCAAGGACGCGCTCGGCCGTTCGTGGCAGTGCGGCACGCTGCAGCTCGACATGGTGCTGCCGGAGCGCCTCGGCGCGGAGTACGTGTCGGAGGACAACAGCCGTCGCCGTCCGGTCATGCTTCACCGCGCGATCGTCGGCTCGATGGAGCGTTTCCTCGGCATTCTGATCGAGCATCACGCCGGCGCAATGCCGCCGTGGCTGTCGCCGGTGCAGGCCGTCGTGCTCAATATTGCCGAAAGTCAGTCCGAATATGCGGCGTCTTTGACCCAATCGTTGCAAAAACAAGGGCTTAGAGTCGAGAGCGATTTGCGCAACGAGAAGATTAGCTATAAAATACGCGAGCACACGCTGCAAAAGGTCCCGTATTTGCTGGTTGTCGGGGACAAGGAGCGTGAGGCGCAAACCGTAGCCGTGCGTGCTCGTGGCGGTGTCGATCTGGGCGTGATGCCGGTCGACGCATTCCTCGAACGTCTGCAGCAGGAAGTGCGGGCGTTCAAGTAAGTCACTCGCAGCGCGGCTTGTTTTTCATTTTTAGAGGAAACGTAACATCGCTACTGATAAGTCGTCACATCGCATCAACGGTGAAATTACTGCACCGGAAGTGCGCTTGGTCGGAGTGGACAACGAGCCGCTCGGAATCGTGAAACTGGCCGATGCGTTCCGTCAATCGGAACAGCTCGACGTGGATCTCGTCGAAATTGCGCCGCAGGCTTCGCCGCCTGTCTGCCGTTTGATGGATTACGGCAAGTTCAAGTATTCGGAAGCGAAGAAGCAGCACGAGGCGAAACTCAAGCAGAAGATCGTGCAGGTGAAGGAAGTCAAATTCCGCCCCGGCACGGATGACGGTGACTACAACGTCAAGCTGCGCAACCTCACGCGCTTTCTCGAAGACGGCGACAAGACGAAAATCACATTGCGTTTCCGCGGTCGCGAAATGGCGCATCAGGAAATCGGCATGCGTATGCTCGAACGTCTGAAGACGGATCTCGACGAAGTCGGTCAGGTCGAGCAGATGCCGAAGATGGAAGGCCGCCAGATGATCATGGTGCTGGCGCCCAAGAAGAAGGCGGCCAAGTAAGCACGAGCAGCGAGACGATGGATCGCGCGCCGTCGCAAAAGGCGGCAGCGCGGCATCGCCGGAAAGTTCAGAGAGGCGTCGTATCAACGGCGCCGCTCATGAAAAGCGGCAGCCTGAGAAGGTTGTCTGCACATAAGTGGAGCGTGGGTTTCGAAGGGCGGAAAGCGGTTCTGGCCAGTACGGCGGGATCAGCCGCACACCCATGACCATCTAATAAACTGGAGTAGTTTCATGCCGAAGATGAAGACCAAGAAGAGTGCTGCAAAGCGCTTCGTGGTGCGTCCGGGCGGTACCGTCAAGCGCGGTCAGGCCTTCAAGCGCCACATTCTTACCAAGAAAACCACCAAGAACAAACGCCATCTGCGTGGCTCCACGGCTGTTCATGATTCCGATCTGAACTCCGTCCGCGCAATGCTGCCGTTCGCCTAACCTCAACTAACACTCCAAGGAGCGCAACATGCCTCGAGTAAAACGTGGGGTTACCGCACGGGCCCGTCACAAGAAGATCATCCGTCTGGCCAAGGGTTACCGCGGCCGTCGCAATAACGTCTATCGCATCGCCAAGCAGGCGGTCATGCGCGCAGGCCAGTACGCCTACCGCGATCGCCGCAACAAGAAGCGTGTGTTCCGCGCATTGTGGATCACGCGTATCAACGCGGCGGTGCGTCAGCACGACATGACGTACAGCGTGTTCATCAACGGCCTGAAGAAGGCTTCGATCGAACTCGACCGCAAGGTGCTGGCTGACATGGCTGTGTTCGACAAGGCTGCTTTTGCTGCGATCGTCAAGCAGGTGAAAGCCGCCGTTGCAGCCTAATTGCGAAATTAGTACTGCGTGGTTTGCCTGAACGCTGCCGTAACAACGGCGGCGCTCAAGCAGAAAACGGGGCTCTCACCGAGCCCCGTTTTCGTTGGACGGACGGTTTTGCGCATGACTTGAGCACACGCGGCAGGGCACGCGCAAAACCGTAATTCAGTTAGAACTTCGACGTTGAAAAGATGGGATCAATGGATCTGGACCAGATTGTCTCCGACGCGAAAAGCGCCTTTGAAAACGCCAACGATGCCGCCACGCTCGAAAACGAGAAAGCGCGCTTCCTGGGCAAGTCCGGCGCGCTCACCGAACTGCTGAAGGGCCTCGGCAAGCTCGATCCCGACGCGAAGAAAACCGAAGGCGCGCGCATCAACGTCGCGAAGCAAAAGGTCGAAGCGGCGCTCAATGCGCGCCGTCAGGCGCTGGCAGATGCACTGCTGAATCAGCGGCTCGCGGCGGAAGCCATCGACGTGACGCTGCCCGGGCGCGGCGCGGGCGTCGGCACGCTTCATCCGGTGATGCGGACGTGGGAACGCGTCGAGCAGATTTTCGGCAGCATCGGATTCGACGTCGCCGACGGCCCCGAGATCGAAACCGACTGGTACAACTTCACCGCGCTGAACAGCCCGGAGAACCATCCGGCGCGTTCGATGCAGGACACGTTCTACGTCGACGGCAAGGACGCCGAAGGTCGTCCGCTGCTGCTTCGCACTCATACGAGCCCGATGCAGGTGCGCTACGCGCGCATGAACAAGCCGCCGATCAAGGTGATCGTGCCGGGCCGCACGTATCGCGTGGACAGCGACGCCACGCACTCGCCGATGTTCAACCAGGTCGAAGGCCTGTGGATCGAAGAGAACATCAGCTTCGCGGATCTGAAGGGCGTCTATACCGACTTCCTCAAGAAATTCTTCGAGCGCGACGACATTCTCGTGCGCTTCCGTCCTTCGTATTTCCCGTTCACGGAGCCGTCCGCCGAAATCGACATGATGTTCGAGCACGGCAAGAACGCGGGCAAGTGGCTGGAGATTTCGGGCTCGGGCCAGGTGCATCCGACCGTCATCCGCAACATGGGCCTCGATCCCGAGCGCTACATCGGCTTTGCATTCGGCAGCGGCCTCGAGCGTCTCACGATGCTGCGTTACGGCGTGCAGGACCTGCGCCTGTTCTTCGAAAACGATCTGCGTTTCCTGCGACAGTTCGCTTAAAGACGCACGTCCCGCGGCGTTCGGCTGCGAAAGAAGCGAAGGCGGCCGAACGAGAGACTCCAAACATTTCGAACGTAGACACACATGCAATTCCCCGAATCCTGGCTCCGTAGCTTCGTCGATCCCAAGCTTTCCACCGGCGAACTCGCGCACGCGCTCACGATGGCCGGTCTCGAGGTCGAAGACCTGCGCCCGGTGGCGCCGCCGACCACGAAGATCGTCGTCGGGCAAGTGCTGGAAGTGGCGAAGCATCCGAACGCCGACAAGCTCAACGTCTGTCAGGTCGATGCCGGCACGGGCGAGCAATTGAACATCGTGTGCGGCGCGCCCAATGTGTCGCCGGGCATCAAGGTGCCGGTCGCGCTGATCGGCGCGGTGCTGCCGCCGGCCGAAGCGGGCGGTGAGCCGTTCGCGATCAAGCCGACGAAACTGCGCGGCGTCGACAGCCAGGGCATGCTGTGCTCGGCGCGCGAACTGAAGCTGTCGGAAGATCACAGCGGTCTCTTGATCCTTCCCGCCGATGCGAAGGTCGGCCAGGACATCCGCGAGGCGCTCAATCTCGACGACACCGTCTTCGAGATCAAGCTCACGCCGAACAAGGCGGACTGCCTCTCGGTGTTCGGCGTCGCGCGTGAGACGGCCGCCATCACCGGCGCGCCGCTGAAGGCGCTGGACATGCCATCAGTCGAGGTCACGCTCGACGAGAAACTGCCGGTCAAGGTGCTCGCGCCGGATCTGTGCGGACGCTTCTCGGGCCGCGTGATTCGCGGCGTGAACGCACGCGCCAAGACGCCGCAATGGATGGTCGAGCGCCTCGAACGTTCGGGCCAGCGCAGCATTTCGGCACTCGTCGATATTTCCAACTACGTGATGCTCGAACTCGGCCGTCCGACGCACGTGTTCGATCTCGACAAGATTCACGGCGGAATCGAAGTGCGTTGGGGCAGAAAGGGCGAGTCGCTCAAGCTCCTGAACGGCAGCACCGTCGAACTCGATGAAACCGTCGGCGTCATCGCGGATGACTCTCACGTCGAAAGCCTTGCGGGCATCATGGGCGGCGACAGCACGGCCGTCTCGCTCGACACCACGAACATCTATCTCGAAGCCGCGTTCTGGTGGCCGGACGCGATCCGCGGCCGTGCGCGCAAGTACAATTTCTCGACGGATGCCGCGCATCGCTTCGAACGCGGCGTCGATTATTCGACGACCGTCGAGCATATCGAGCGCATCTCGCAACTGATTCTCGACATCTGCGGCGGCGAAGCCGGTCCCGTCGACGATCAGATCCTGAACGTGCCGGAGCGCCGTCCGGTGTCGATGCGCGTTGCACGGGCACATCGCATCATCGGCGTGGATATCGGGGCGGACGAGATCGCGCAGATTTTCACGCGACTGAACCTCGCGTTCGAGCGCGATGGCGATACGTTCCATGTCACGCCGCCGCCGTATCGCTTCGACATCGAGATCGAGGAAGACCTGATCGAGGAAGTCGCGCGCATCTACGGCTTCGAAAAGATTCCGGCGCGCCCGCCGGTGGCGGCGAGCGAAATGCGCCCCACGAACGAGACCAAGCGCTCGATCCATGTGCTGCGTCATGCCGTGGCCGCGCGCGACTATGCGGAAACGGTCAACTTCAGTTTCGTCGATGCCGAATGGGAGAAGGACTTCGCCGGCAACGACAACCCGGTGAAGCTGATCAACCCGATCGCGAGCCAGCTCTCGGTCATGCGCACGACGATGTTCGGCAGCCTGATCGGCGTGTTGCGCTATAACCTGAATCGCCGCGCGGACCGCATCCGCGTGTTCGAAGCAGGGCGCGTCTTCCTGCGCGATCCATCGGTGAAGGCGGGTGAACTGACGGTCGAAGGCTTCGCACAGCCGAAGATGATCGGCGGTCTCGCATACGGTCCGGCGATCGAGGAGCAGTGGGGCGCGGCATCGCGCAACGTCGACTTCTTCGACGTGAAGGGCGATGTCGAAGCGCTCTTCGCGCCGGTCGTCCCGCGCTTCGTGAAGGCCGAGCATCCGGCGCTGCATCCGGGGCGCAGCGCGCGCATCGAAGTGGCGGGGCGCGCGGTTGGCTGGATCGGCGAATTGCATCCGCGCTGGCTGCAAAAATATGACCTTCCGCAGGCGCCGATCCTCTTCGAAATCGAAGCAGACGCTCTGATGGAACGCCCGCTGCCGGTGCCGTCGGAGGTATCGAAATTCCCGCCGGTGCGGCGCGATATCGCGATCGTCGTCGACCAGTCGGTACCGGTGCAAGCACTGCTCGACGAGCTCGAAAACGCCCGTTCCGAGCCCGCTTGCAAGCACGTTACCCGGGTTGCGCTTTTCGATGAATTCCGTCCAAAATCAAACACTTCCGGTGGGTTGGGGGAGCATGAGAAAAGTCTTGCCTTCCGTGTAACGTTGCAAGATACTGGCGGCACGCTTCAGGACGAAACAGTCGACACGGCGATCAGAACGCTGGTGGATCGCCTGGCTCGAGTACACGGCGCGCGGTTGCGCGGATAGCCCAGTTGGCCCGTCCGCAGGGATCGCCAAGTCAAATCATGTTTCGCGCCGTTTTACCGATATGAACCAAATGAACTCGAGTGATTTCGAAGCCCTTCTTTCGGCGCAGCGCAGCGCCATGACCCGAGACAGCACCGCTTCGGGCGCGATGCCGAACGATACGCCGACGCTCACCAAGGCCGAACTGGCGGAAATGCTGTTCGACCACGTCGGCCTCAACAAGCGCGAAGCGAAGGACATGGTCGAAGCCTTCTTCGAGGTGATCCGCGACGCGCTTGAAAGCGGCGACAGCGTCAAGCTGTCCGGCTTCGGCAATTTCCAGTTGCGTGACAAGCCTCAGCGCCCTGGACGCAATCCGAAGACCGGCGAAGCCATTCCGATCGCGGCGCGGCGGGTCGTCACTTTTCATGCAAGCCAGAAACTGAAGGCGTTGGTCGAAACAGGCGCGGAGACGAGCCTCACTCGTTGACGTGTTCCATGCGCCGATGGGCGCTCCTGCAGTTCGGCCGCCGCGCTTCAATCGACATCACTCAAACGATGGTTGATCGACGATGGAAAAAGTCGTCTTGCCTCCGATCCCCGCCAAGCGTTACTTCACGATTGGCGAAGTCAGCGAGCTGTGCGGTGTCAAGCCGCACGTGCTGCGCTATTGGGAACAGGAGTTCACGCAACTCAGGCCGGTCAAGCGGCGGGGTAATCGTCGGTATTATCAGCACCACGAAGTCTTGCTGATCCGGCGCATTCGCGAGTTGCTGTACGAGCAGGGCTTCACGATAAATGGCGCGCGCAACCGGCTAGATTCTCAAGGGCGCCCGATCGATGACGAAGCCACCGGTGCCGACGCTCAAGCCGCAGCGGACGCGCAGCAACCGGCGGTCGATGTTGAGCAACTGCGTAAAGAGATATCGCAAGTCATCGACTTGCTCGGCGGGTGACACGAAAAGCCGCGATCACGTATCGCGGTTTTTTTTCGTCTTGACGGCAAGCGTTAGCCTGGCGCGACGCGTGCGCTTTGCGCAGGCCCGGCATCCGACGACCAATAGACGATGCTCGGCCCGACGCCAGAGGGCGGATAGGTGCGCCAATCGTCGACGCCATGATGGAAGAAATAGAGGGCATAAAACCCGCCACGATGCTCATTGCGTGCGCTGACGCAGACGTAACGGCTGCCGCCGGGATAAATGCGGCCAAAGCGCGTGACGCGCGCAGCACTTGCCGCGCTGAACCATCTTGCGATCTCTGCGCGCAGCGTGGATGAGGGACGATCAGGCTGGACTCGGCGTCGCGATATCGGGCCGCGAGCTGACGAAGGCATTGCTGTGCCGCTCCTTAAGTGTCACGCGAAGAATAGAACTTAAGTTGCTGGCAGGCAAGCAAAAACCGTTGTTTTGGCGTCTCCGGAAAGAAGCCTGGCGGTTTGAAGCAGCGGGTGAAAAGCAAAAAGCCCACGCGAGCTAAAACTCGCGTGGGCTTTCAACTTTGGTCGGGGCGAGAGGATTTGAACCTCCGACCACCTGCACCCCATGCAGGTACGCTACCAGGCTGCGCTACGCCCCGAAAGAGCGAAAGTATATCAGAGCGAATCGAATAGTAGAACTGCTGCGGCGATTTTTGCGGCAAACGTTGCCAAATCCACTTTCGACCCGCCAAGGTCGACGAAGCACATCACGACGCCACAGCCGCCGATGCCTCGCCGCGCGCGACCGCTTTCGCCGTGCCGACAACCGCCCGCGCGGGCGATGCAGGCGACTGCTGACGCTTGCGGAACAGAAGGCCCATCACGAGCGACACCGCGCACGGAGCGAGATAGCCGAAGACACGCCCGGCCCACGCCATGCGCGACGCGACGGTTTCATACTGCGTATGGTCATGGAAGCTCGCGGACGCGAAGACCATCGTCAGCGTGAAATCCAGAACCATCGCCAGAAAGCAGAAGACGAAGTAAATCAGCGCGCCGTTCCACAGCAATTTGCCGTGACTTGCATTGATCGTGCGGCAAACGAACAGCACGATGCCCAGCAGCAAGAAGTTGAAAAACAACGGAATCCAGGGGAAGTCCATATTGCGTGATGCCTCGTGCAAAGAAGAATGAGCCGGTCCGGGCAAGCGGACGCCGGCGCGATCTTCACATGAGGTGCAGGACGCTTGAATAGGAGTAATCCTAACAATTTGGCCCATCGCCCAGCGATTCGGATAGAAAGTCGATGAACGTGCGGACCTTCGTCGTCATGTATTTGCGGCTCGTGTAGACGGCGTACACCGATGGCGCGAACGCCGTGTACTGCCGCAACAGATGCACGAGCCCACCCGACGCCAGTTCCTGATCGATCATCCACTGCGGAACGTACGCGAGTCCCATGCCGGCGTGGACAAGCTGCAACAGCATCGAACTGTCGTTGGTTTTCAGCACCGCGTGATTTTTTACGACGACTTCGCCATCCGGGCCCGTCAGCGTGACGGACTCGATGTTCGTATAAGTCGGCAGGATGAGGCGATGGCGCGCGATGTCGTCTGGATGGCGCGGCTCGCCATGTCGGTCCAGATACGCACGCGATGCCACTAGCACGAACGGCATCTTGCACAGCGGCCGCACGATCAGCGAAGGCGACGGCTCCCACGTCGCACGCAGCGCCATGTCGTAGCCTTCTTCGACGAGATCGACGAAGCGGTTCTCCAGCCGCAGATCGACGAGCACGCCCGGATAGCGCGCCTGATACGCAACGAGCAAGTCCGCGAACCGCCGATTCGCGAACCAGCCGGGCGCCGTCACCTTGAGCACGCCTTGCGGCTGCGCGGTCTGCACACCGACCGCCGCCTCGGCCGCCTTCAGAATGTCCAGCGCTTCGCTGCACTGCTCGTAATAGACGCTGCCCGCTTCGGTCAGGCTCAGATGGCGCGTCGTGCGGTGAAGCAGACGCACACCGAGTTGCCGTTCCAGATTGGCGACATGCTTGCTCGTCATCGCGGTCGAAATGTCGAGGCGCTCGGCGGCCTTTACGAAGCTGCCCGCGTCGACGACTTCGCGGAACACGCGCAAACTGGTCAGCGCATCCATCGGTCACTTTCCCGCAGGAAGAAAACGGCGATGTTAGCGCCAATCCATCCGTGAACGCTCACTTCGGCCATTCGTCGAGCGCGTCGTTGAAGAGCGACGCGACCACGCCGCGCAGCCAGGTCGTGCGCGGATCGTTGTGGAACTTGCGATGCCAGTGCTGCCGAAGATCGAAGCGCGGCAACGGTAGCGGCGGCTCGGCCAGCGTGATCGACGCGTGTTCCGCGACATACGCGAAGCCGATCGCGTGCGGCACCGTCGCGATCAGATCCGTGCGCGAGAGAATGAACGGCAGGCTCATGAAGTGCGGCGTTTCGAGCACCGCTCGCCGCCGGACACGTTCCTTGTCGAGATAGTTTTCGAGCACTTCCTGGCTTCGTCCTTCGGCGCGCACGACCGCATGTCCGCATTCGACGAAGCGCTCGAGCGTGAGCGGCTCGTTCGCATACGGGTGATCGCGCCGCATCAGGCAAATGAAGCGATGCGAAAAGAGCCGCTGCTGAAAAAAGTTGTTGCCGCGCAGGTCCGGAAAATAGCCGACCGCAAGATCAATCTCGCCTGCTTCCAGTCCGCGCTCCACGTCTTCATGCGATACGGACACCGAGCGCAGATTCGCGCCGGGCGCATCTTTCGAGAACGCCTGCAACAGGCGCGGCAGGAAGACGATTTCGCCGACATCGGATAGCGCGATCGAGAATGTATCGGTGCTCGAGGAGGGATCGAAGTGCTGGGTGTCGAGCAGGCCGCGCTCGATGCAACCGAGCGCGTCGCGGGCGGCGGGCACGAGCGCCAG
This sequence comes from Caballeronia sp. RCC_10, assembly GCF_041360715.1. Taxonomy (NCBI): domain Bacteria; kingdom Pseudomonadati; phylum Pseudomonadota; class Betaproteobacteria; order Burkholderiales; family Burkholderiaceae; genus Caballeronia; species Caballeronia sp. RCC_10. The sequence continues at coordinate 309,215 of NZ_JBFUPT010000001.1, read as the reverse complement.
TGCGCGCGGCGTCGGTTCCATGCCGCGCGAAGTCCGCACGAATAGCGGATCGTTGAAGTATTCGCGCAGCCGCCCGAGCGCCGTCGATACGCGCGGCTGACTCACACCAAGCCGCTCGGCGGCGCGGCTCACGTTGCGCGTTTCCGCGATCGCGACGAGGAACGGGATCAGGTTCAGATCGAGTTCGTCCATGTGCGATCAGCCGCGTCGCGCGACCATCTCGGACACGCGCTGCGCCGCGTCCTGCAAAGGATCCAGAAACGCCTTCACCATCTGCTTCGCGCTCTTGCGCTGCGCGTTGCCGCTGATGTTCAGCGCGGCGATGATGCGCCCTTGCCGGTCGCGGATCGGCGCGGACATCGAAATCAGGCCTTCCTCCAGTTCCTGATCGACGATCGCCCAGCCCTGGCGGCGCACCGCCGCAATCGCTTCCTTCAGCGCGCCGCGATCGACGATCGTATGCGGCGTGCGCGCGACGATATCGCTGGCATCGAGCAACGCGTCGAGGCGATCGTCGTCGAGCGCGGACAGCAGCACGCGGCCCATCGACGTGCAGAACGCGGGCAGGCGGCTGCCGATCGACAGATTCTGCGTAATGATCTTGTGCGTCGGCACGCGCAGCACATAGACGATCTCCGCGCCATTCAGCACGGCCGCCGAACAGCTCTCGTGCACCTGCTCGACGAGGTCTTCCATCACCGGTTCGGCGAGATTCCAGAACGGCATGGACGTGAGATAGGCGAAGCCGAGATCCAGGATCTTCGGCGTGAGCTGGAAAAGCCGCCCGTCGGCCTCGACGTAGCCGAGCGTCTGAAGCGTGAGGAGGATGCGCCGTGCGCCGGCGCGCGTGAGACCCGCAGCGGCGGCGACTTCGGTCAGCGTCTGCGCGGGGCGGTTCGCATCGAACGAGCGGATGACCGAGAGTCCGCGCGCGAACGATTGCACATAGGCATCGCCTGGACGGGAAGGGGCGTCTTGCGCATCCGAAGGGAAAGTGTCCATGAATTCAGGTGAGGAGACTCGGTACAAACCCGCGAAAGGCGCGGGCTTCGTTGACACCGCAACGAACGCGGGACTAACATGCCGATGTTCGCTAAACGAATCCATGTTCGCATGACGAACATTCCGATGCAAGAGGGCACGGCAGCGGGTATACCCCGGCTTAGAGCGCGAAATGCGCGCTGACGGCTTCACAAGGCGATGACCACGGCGACGAGCCGGTTCTCGTCACAGGAGAACAACGCAATGATCAACAAGATTTTCGATTCGCTCGCGTCGGCGGTGGCCGACGTCCACGATGGCGCGACCATCATGATCGGCGGTTTCGGCACGGCGGGCATGCCGTCCGAGCTGATCGACGCGCTCATCGAGCAGGGCGCGCGTGAACTGACCATCGTCAACAATAATGCAGGCAACGGCGATACGGGCCTCGCCGCGCTGCTCAACGCGAAGCGCGTGCGCAAGATCATCTGCTCGTTTCCGCGCCAGACCGATTCGCACGTGTTCGACGCGCTGTATCGCGCCGGCGAAATCGAGCTCGAACTCGTGCCGCAGGGCAATCTCGCCGAGCGCATCCGCGCGGCGGGCGCTGGCATTGGCGGATTTTTCACGCCGACCGGTTACGGCACCAAGCTCGCGGAAGGCAAGGAGACGCGTGAGATCGACGGCAAGCATTACGTGCTCGAATCGCCGCTCCATGCCGACTTCGCGCTCGTGAAGGCATATAAGGGCGACCGCTGGGGCAATCTGGTCTATCGTAAAACGGCGCGCAACTTCGGGCCGATCATGGCGAGCGCCGCGAAGACGGCCATCGTCCAGGTGTCGAAAGTCGTGCCGCTCGGCGAACTGGACCCTGAAAACATCGTGACGCCGGGCATTTTCGTGCAGCGCGTCGTGGAAGTGCCGCAAGCGGTGCATCAAGCTGAACTCGCTGCCTGAAAGGACGAAAAGCCATGAAGAAACTGACTCGTGACGAAATGGCCAAGCGCGTGGCCGCGGACATTCCGGAAGGCGCGTACGTGAACCTCGGCATCGGCGTGCCGACGCTCGTCGCCAATCATCTCGCGGCGGATCGCGAGATCTTTCTGCACAGCGAAAACGGCCTGCTCGGCATGGGCCCCGCGCCCGCGAAGGGCGAGGAAGACGACGAGCTGATCAATGCCGGCAAGCAGCATGTGACGCTGCTGACGGGCGGCGCGTTCTTCCATCACGCTGATTCTTTCGCGATGATGCGCGGCGGCCACCTCGATTTCTGCGTGCTCGGCGCGTTTCAGGTGTCGGCCCAGGGCGATCTCGCGAACTGGCACACCGGCGCGCCGGACGCGATTCCGGCTGTCGGCGGCGCGATGGATCTCGCCATCGGCGCAAAGCAGGTCTACGTGATGATGGAACTGCTCACCAAGCAAGGCGAAAGCAAGCTCGTGGCCGAGTGTTCCTATCCGGTGACGGGCGTGCAGTGCGTGGACCGCGTCTATACCGACCTGGCCGTGTTCGACGTGACGCCGGAAGGCTTCGTCGTGCGCGAGATCGTCGACGGCCTGTCGTTCGATGAATTGCAGAAGCTCGCCAAGGTCCCGCTGCAGTACGCGCCGATCTCCGAAGCAGCCTGAGAGACACTACACAGAACTGGAGCAACCGATGAAAGAAGCATTCGTATGTGATGCGATCCGCACGCCGATCGGCCGTTATGCGGGCGCGCTGTCGTCCGTGCGTGCCGACGATCTCGGCGCGGTGCCGCTGCGCGCGCTCGTCGAGCGCAACAAGGAAGTGGACTGGGAAGCGGTCGAGGAAGTGATCTACGGCTGCGCGAATCAGGCAGGCGAGGACAATCGCAACGTCGCGCGCATGTCGGCGCTGCTCGCCGGGCTGCCGGTCGGCACGCCGGGATCGACGGTCAACCGCCTGTGCGGCTCGGGCATGGATGCAATCGGCATCGCGGCGCGTGCGGTCAAGTCGGGCGAAGCGGGATTGCTGATCGCGGGCGGCGTCGAAAGCATGAGCCGCGCGCCCTTCGTGATGGGCAAGGCCGCGACCGCGTTCTCGCGTCAGGCCGAAATTTTCGATACGACCATCGGCTGGCGCTTCGTCAATCCGCTGATGAAGAAGCAATACGGCGTCGATTCGATGCCCGAAACCGCCGAGAACGTCGCCGACGATTACAAGGTGAGCCGCGCCGATCAGGACGCGTTCGCGCTGCGCTCGCAGCAGAAGGCATCGCGTGCGCAGAAGGACGGCACGCTCGCGCAGGAAATCACGCCGGTCACGATTCCGCAGAAGAAGGGCGATGCGATCGTCGTCACGCAGGACGAGCATCCGCGCGAAACGACGCTCGAAGCGCTCGCGAAGCTGAAGGGCGTCGTGCGTCCGGACGGCTCGGTGACGGCGGGCAACGCGTCGGGCGTCAACGACGGCGCGGTCGCGATGTTGATCGCCGATGAGGAAAGCGCGAAGCGGCACGGCCTCACGCCGCGCGCGCGCATTCTCGGCATGGCGACGGCGGGCGTGCCGCCGCGCGTCATGGGTATCGGTCCGGCGCCGGCGTCGCAAAAACTGCTTGCGCGCTTGGGGCTGACCATCGACCAGATGGATGTGATCGAGCTGAATGAAGCGTTCGCGTCGCAAGGGCTCGCGGTGCTGCGCATGCTCGGCGTCGCCGACGACGATGCCCGCGTCAATCCGAACGGCGGCGCGATCGCGCTCGGTCATCCGCTGGGCGCGTCGGGCGCGCGGCTCGTGACGGCGGCGACGTATCAGTTGCATCGCACCGGCGGCCGCTACGCGCTTTGCACGATGTGCATCGGCGTGGGACAAGGCATCGCGATGATCATCGAGCGGGTCTGATCGCATGTTCTCATCGACCGGCCGGCTCACCGATCTGATCTGCGGCAACGCCGAAGCCAACGCGGTCTGGTCGCCGCGCGCGACCGTCCAGGCGATGCTCGACGTCGAAGCGGCGCTGGCGCGGGCATCGGCGAAAGCGGGCGTGATTCCGGCGAACGCCGTCGATGCGATCGTCGCCGCGTGCAACGCCGACCACATCGACGCCGCCGCGCTGATGACCGGCGCGGCCGCCGGCGGCAATCTCGCGATTCCGCTCGTCAAGCAACTGACGGCCGTCGTGAAGGCACGCGACGAACAAGCCGCGAAGTACGTGCACTGGGGCGCGACGAGCCAGGACATCATCGATACGGGCGTCGTGCTCCAGCTTCGCGCCGCGCTCTATCTGATCGATGCCGATTTGCGCGAGCTGTCCGCGTCGCTTGCCACGCAGGCGCAGACGCATCGCGCGACGCCGATGATCGGCCGCACCTGGCTGCAGCAGGCGTTGCCGATCACGCTCGGCCTGAAGTTCGCGCAATGGCTCGATGCGACCACGCGGCATCGCGCGCGTCTCGTCGAGTTGCGTAGCCGCGCGCTGGTGCTGCAATTCGGCGGCGCGGCGGGCACGCTCGCGAGCCTGCGCGACAAGGCGCTGCCGGCCGCGCAGGCGCTTGCCGATGACCTTGGCCTGCCACTGCCCGCGCTGCCGTGGCATACGCAGCGCGATCGCATCGCGGAGGCCGCATCGTTTCTCGGTATGCTGACGGGCACGCTCGGCAAGATCGCCCGCGATATCTCGCTGATGATGCAGACGGAACTCGGCGAAGTGGCCGAACCGGCGGCGGCAGGCAAGGGCGGTTCATCGACGATGCCGCACAAGCGCAACCCCGTGGGCTGCGCGGCGGTGCTGACGGCAGCGACGCGCGCGCCGAACCTCGTCGCGACGGTCTTCGCCGGCATGGTGCAGGAGCACGAGCGCGCGCTCGGCGGCTGGCAGGCCGAATGGGACGCGCTGCCCGATCTGGCGCGACTGACCGCCGGGGCGCTCGCGAACGTGAAGGGCATCGTGCCGGGACTGGAAGTGAACGCCGATCGCCTTGCGGCGAACTTGAACGCGACGAACGGACTCGTGCTCGGCGAAGCGGTGATGCTCGCGCTCGGCGATGCCATCGGCCGGCTGGACGCACACAAGCTGGTCGAGCGCGCGTCGAAGGCAGCGGTCGCGAACGGCCAGTCGCTGTACGACGTCCTCGCCGCCGATGAAACCGTCGCGCGCCATCTATCGCCCGAGCAACTGAAGCCATTGCTCGATCCGGCCAATTACGTCGGTCAGGCGCAAGCCTTCGTCGATGCGGCGCTCGACCAGTATCGCGCGAGCGCCTGACGACGCCTGCGCCATTCAACAAGAAGGAGCACCATCAACATGCCACTCGCCGCAGTCAACGGAACCCGCATTCACTATCGCATCGATTCGACCGCCGGCGACGATGCGCCGTGGCTCGTCCTGTCGAACTCGCTCGGCGCGGACGTATCGATGTGGACGCCGCAGATCGAAGCGTTCGCGAAGCAGTATCGCGTCGTGCGCTACGACACGCGCGGCCACGGCCATTCCGACGCGCCGCAAGGCCCGTACACCATCGACCAGCTGATCGGCGATGTCATCGGGCTGATGGATCATCTCGGCATCGAGCGCACGCATTACTGCGGCTTGTCGATGGGCGGGCTGACCGGCATCGGCCTCGCCGCGCGCCATCCGCAGCGGCTCTCGCGCGTCGTGCTGTCGAACACGGCGGCGCTGATCAGATCGGACGCCGTGTGGACGCCGCGCGCCGCGAAAGCACGCGAAGCAGGCGGCATGGCCGCGCTCACCGATGCCGTCATCGCGCGCTGGTTCACCGCGCCGTTCATCGAGCGCGAGCAGCTTGCGCTCGCCAACATTCGCGACGTCTTCCGCCACACATCGGGCGACGGCTACGCGTCGAACTGCGAAGCCATCCGCGACGCCGACCTGCGCGACGAAGCGAAGACCATCGCGCTGCCGGTGCTCGTGATCGCGGGCACGCACGACCTCTCGACCACGGCGGAGCAGGGCCGCGAACTGGCGGGGTATATCGATGGCTCGCGCTACGTCGAACTGGACGCGGCGCATCTGTCGAACATCGAGAAGCGCGATGCGTACACGCGCGCCGTGCTCGACTTCCTCGGAGAAGCACAATGACTGACGACGAACGTTACGAAGCGGGCATGAACGTGCGCCGCGCGGTGCTGTCGGACGCGCACGTGGACCGCTCGCTTGCGAATCGCACCGAACTGACGACCGAGTTTCAGAACTTCATCACGCGCTATGCATGGGGCGAAATCTGGACGCGTGATGGTTTGCCGCGCCATACGCGCAGCCTCATCACCATTGCGATGATGGTCGCGCTCAACCGCAGCGAAGAACTCGCGCTGCACCTGCGCGCCGCGAAGAACAACGGCGTGACGCAAGACGAGATCAAGGAAGTGCTGCTGCAGACGGCGGTGTATTGCGGCGTGCCGGCGGCGAACTCGGCGTTCCATCTTGCGCAGAAGATTTTCGACGAGGAAAGCAAGGCGGGCGGGCAATAAAGGCTCGGGCGGATCGTCAGGTTCGCCAGGAAAGCCGTCTTTCGAGGGATCGAAAGACGGCTTTTGCACGTCTAGAACGCGTAGTACGGCCCGGTTCCCGCCGGCGTCGGACGCCCTTCGAGCGCGGTGAACACGCGCCTGCCGTAGAAGAACGGCAGTCCCCAATCGAAGAAGCCGTTCGCAGGCCCGGCCAGATTGTTGAACGCGTAATTGCTGGTGGCAAAGAGCGTGGTCGACTTCGCGACACTGAAGGACACACCGGCGGTGACGCCCGTCATCGAAATGAGCGTTGCGCTCAGTCCCTGCGGCGTCGCCGGGCAGAACCACGCGCCGCAGGTCACGAGCGTCGCGGAGGGAAAGAACAGGCCGTTCGATCCGCTATCGATGAAGCTCGATCCGTACTGGTTGCCGCTGAAGCTCGTCGACACATAGCCCGTGATCGAGTTGGACTTCAGCACCGTAGCGGCACCGAGCAGGTTGTTCGCCTGCGATCCGATGCCGAAGGTCATCGTCCCCGCCACCGACGATGCGCCCTCCGGCGGCACCGCCGGCAACTCGATCAGCACGCCGTTGTTGTCGGCGGCGAAGCGCGCGATCGGATTCGTCACCTGCTGCGCGGTCGCAAGCGCGCTCGCCGTGCATCCGGCTGAAGTGCAGCTGTAGTACCAGCGCGGCATCGCGGAATTCGCGCAGCCGCCGCCGCAATCGGCGGTGAACGGGCCGACGCCGAGAATGCCGTTGCCACGGAGCTTCGATGCGTCGAGCATCGGCAGACCCGACTGGCTGCAATCGGTCGCCGCGCCGGGCACGGCGGTATCGGCGATCAATTGGACCGACGTCGAACTCGCGAGTTGCCCGGCGAGGCGGATGTCGGCCTGCCGCACCGCGCCCCACGTATAGCCGGAGCCGAACACGGAGCACTCCGCCATCACCGTGCTCGCCGCGTTGCCCGCGACGAGCGGCAGTGCGATCGACCGATCGAGCACCGATGCAAGAACTCGAAGTCCCTGCGAGCCGGTATCGACCTGAATGTTGTCGATGGTCTGGCATTTATCGGTGCCGGGCGCGCACAGCGTCACGCTCGTCTGCAGCATGTTGCGTGTGCCGGTGGCGATCGCGGCGACGCGGATCGGTTGCACGTTCGGCGTCGTCGACTGCACGACGACGTTGCTGGCCGGGGCGGGCGCGCTCGCCAGAAGCGGCGTGCTGGCGGTGGCCGGTGCGCTGGCGGGCGCTGCCGTGCTGGCGTCGGAACTGCTGCCGCCACCGCCGCCGCATCCGTGAAGCAGGACGCACAGCGCAATGGCGGCAGCGGAAGAGAGCTTGCGGATGGTCATGTCTGGTCTCCCCGCGCTTATTCGATATCCGCCGCCGACACCCCTGACGGCAACGCGCTCGCGAGCCACGCGCGGCCGCTGAACTCGCGCAGCCGCGTGTGGTTTTCGACGACGAGGTCGCCGTCCGCGACGCGCGCCGTGTGCAGCCCGGCATCGCCCGCCGACGCGCTCGCGCCGTCCCTGAAACGCTGGAAATACGCGCCGAGGAGCGTCTGCACGTCGGGCATCGCCGGCCCGCGCCAGGACACCGCGTACACCGCGCCCGTGGCATCGACGTACTGACGCACGACGATTCCGTGCGCGTCGGTCGTCTCGCGATACGTCACGAGTCCGCTTTCGGAACGATGCATGACGGTTCCATCGGATGCATCCACGGCGGTCCCCGTCGCGCCGAGCTGTGCATGGGAAAGCGAGCTTGCGCTCAACAGGATGGTCATCACGATGGCGGCCCCGGCCATCTGATGAGGATGTCTTAGTTTTTGCACTCTCTTTTCCGACTTCTTGGGATTATTCCTATTTTTGAGATTGGATTCTAAGAGGAATTAGGCGCCGGACGAAACGGGCTAGCCGCGTCGCCAGTTCGCCTCAAAATGATCGTGGGCGGGAAAGAAGCGCCTGAAAACAAGGCTTTGCGCGATTCCGGAAGAGCGGCGCGACGATTGTCTCGAATGTCATAAATTGTCAAAATGAAGCGGCGTGCATGATTCATCAAACCGTGCAGTGAATTACGAACGTGGACAGTGACTTCAGACGTTGCCGACGGCCAATCGCTTGTATTCGGCAGTTGACGAAGCTCAGTGTTCGGCGAGACGAACGCGCCACGGGCGGGCATTCGATGCCTCTTTTTGCACGTCGGTCCGCCGGACCGGTAAAATGCTGGGTTGATCCACGGACAAACCCCGTGGCGTAGCGGAAGGACTTTCCAGACATGACAGATTTTCGTGTGACCAAGCGGATGGCTGCGCTTCTCACGGTGGCCGGGATCGTGGCGGGCTGCGGCACTTCCTCGCCCACCGCGATCAACTACAAGAGCGATCAGCGCTCGAAGCAGTCGTCGCTCGCCATTCCGCCGAACCTTCTCGACGAAGCGGGCGATCAGCGTTCGCTGCCGCCGCAAAGCGGGCAGGCATCGCTTTCCGACCTCCAGCAGGTTCAGAAAGTCGCGCCCAATGCGCCCACTGTGGTGCCGCCCGTATCGGGCATGCGCATTCAGCGCGACGGCGCGGAACGCTGGCTCGTCGTCGACGGCCGTTCGCCGGACCAGGTCTGGCCGCAAATTCGCCGCTTCTGGCAAGAGCAGGGGTTCCTGCTGGTCGTCGATTCGCGTGACAAGGGCGTGATGGAAACCGACTGGAACGAAACGCATCCGCAGATTTCGGACGGGCTGATCCGCGACACGCTCGCGAAGGCCACCGGCAACTCGTATGTCACCGCCGAGCGCAACAAGTACCGCACGCGTCTCGAAGCCGCGCCGAGCGGCGGCACGTACGTGTTCATCAGCCAGAAGGGCATGCGCGAGGCGCTCACGGGCGTCAACAACGATTCGAGCCAGTGGCAGGCGCGGCCCAACGATCCCGCGCTGGAAAACGAATATCTGAAGCGGCTGATGTCGTCACTGGCGTTGGCGGACTCGCGGACGGCATCGGGCGTTGCGGACGCGGGCGCGCAATCGGCTAACACAGCCAACGCACAGCCCGCCAAGGGCGGCGATTCGAAAGCCGCCGCCGTGGCTGCGCAGAACGCCGCCAACGCCGGCAATAGCGCCATCCGCAACGAAGCGGTGCCGGAAGCGGCATCGTCGCAACTGACGCTGCCCGAAGCGTATGACCGCGCGTGGTTGCGCGTCGGCATCGCGCTCGACCGCGCGAGCTTCACCGTCGACGATCGCGACCGCGCCCGTGGCGTCTATTACGTGCGCTACGTCGATCCGAACGACAAGACCGCGCGCGAGCAAGGCTTCTGGAGCCAGGTTTTTCACGGGCGCAAGGAAATCATCGCGAAGCAGTATCAGGTCAACGTCCGCGCGATCACCGAAGGGCAGACGCGGGTCGCCATCGTCGATGACAAGGGCGAAGTGGATGCTTCGCCGCAAGCGCGTCAAATCATGGCGCTCCTCGCCGGTCAGATCAGCTAAGCCGCTGGCGTCGATACCCAACGTTGTATCGCATGCAAACCGCCTCTACACGGGGCGGTTTTTTTCGCCTTGCATTCACCGCGCGCGAACTCGCGAATCGCAGTTGCGCTACTAAGCGAGGCGCGCCTGATATAAACCGCACACATATATTGCGCTGACGATTGTTTCTATCGTCGAATGTGCGCAATAGCTTATAAAAATTGGCGCGCGACCATTACATTGCGTGCATGGCGAGACGACTGCGCCGCGCGGCTCTGACAAAGCCGTGATCGAAACAACTATCCCGAACATTGGCTCGTCACGCGAGCCCCGATGGCCCCGTCGCCTATCCTCGTAGGGCGACGGCTTTCGCCCGCGCTTCTAAAAAAGCGCGGGCTTTTTCTTGTCATGACGATATGCGCTTCAGGCAGTTTTTCTGGCGCGCGTTTATGCTTCGGTTTTAACGTATTACTGAAAACAAGGAGAATCGCTCGTGCAAGAAGTCGCCGTCGTCGCTATTTTTGTCGCCAAGCCGGGTAAGGAAGAAGAACTCAGACAGTTGGCCGAAGCCAACGTCGAGCCGACGCGCCAGGAGGCCGGCGCGCTGCAATACGACCTGCATCGGGATATCAAGGAGCCGCGCCGCTTTATTTTCGTCGAACGCTGGGAAAGCGAAGCCGCGCTCGAAGAGCACGGCAAGACGGCGCATATCCAGGCGTTTCGCGCAAAGGCGCCCGAATTCGTCGAGCACGGCGAAGTGCATGTCGCAAGCAAACTGCTATGACGCGCGGCGCTAAGACTCAGGCTTAATGTGTGGCCTGCGGGACGTCGAGAATGAGGATGATGGTCCAGTCCGCTTCGCCGTCATGGTGATACTGACGCTCCGCCACGATGAACGGCTGCTGCTTTCCGTCCGGCCCAAGGAAAAGCACGTCGCCTTCCATCGGCAGACATTCGATCGGCGGCAGCGCCAGAAATGCGTCCTTATCGGCGTTGCGGGGCATCAGTTTTTCAATCTTGCGCGATGCCGCGTCGGTCCATTCGATATCGAGCTGGATATTGCTCATGCTGTCGTTCGCACGGTGAGTGCGCTCCACGGTTGAATCGTTGAAAAAGACGATGCGCAATGTAGCACACGCCGTGCGCTCTCCGTGACGCGGCTCGCATGGACGAACGGCCCGCGGGCCGTTCATCGTGCGAAGCAACCCCGCGATCAGATTTCCTCGTAAAGCGGCAGCGTCAGAAACTCGGTGAATTGCTCCGACGTCGACATGGTCTCGAAAATCTTCGCGGCGCGCTCATACGGCTTCGTGTCGCTTCCCGAGCCGCCGACGCTCAGCTTCACCTTCTCCAGTTCGTCGATGACGATCTCGCGCACCATCGACGCCGTGACCTTGCGGCCGTCGTCCAGCTTGCCCTTCGGCGAGCGAATCCACTGCCACACCTGCGAGCGCGAGATTTCGGCGGTAGCGGCGTCTTCCATCAGGTTGTGGATCGGCACGCAGCCATTGCCAGCAAGCCACGATCCGAGATAGTGGATGCCGACGTTCACGTTGTTGCGCAGGCCCGCTTCGGTGATCGGCGCTTCGGGGCGGAAATCGAGGAGATCGTGCGCCGTCACCTGCACGTCGTCGCGCTGCTTGCCGATCTGGTTGGGCTTGTCGCCGAGCACCTTGACGAACTCTTCCATCGCGATCGGAACGAGTCCCGGATGCGCGACCCAGCCGCCGTCGTAACCGTCTGTGGCGTCGCGGGCCTTGTCGGCGCGGACGCCGCCCATCGCCTTGTCGTTCGCGGCGGGATCGTTCTTGATCGGAATCAGCGCAGCCATGCCGCCGATGGCCGGCGCGTTACGCCTGTGGCACGTCTTGAGCAATTGCAGCGCGTAGGCGCGCATGAACGGCACCGTCATCGTGATCTGCGAGCGGTCCGCGAGGCAGAAGTCCGGATCGTTCTTGAACTTCTTGATTGCCGAGAAGATGTAATCCCAGCGGCCTGCGTTCAGCCCGGAGCTATGTTCGCGCAACTCGTACAGGATTTCGTCCATCTCGAAAGCGGCGAGGATGGTTTCGACGAGCACGGTCGCGCGAATCGTGCCCCGTGCGATGCCGATGCCTTCCTGCGCCGCAACGAAAATGTCGTTCCACAGGCGCGCCTCGAGATGGCTTTCCATCTTCGGCAGATAGAAGTAAGGGCCGCTGCCGCGTGCGATCAGTTCCTTCGCGTTGTGGAACAGGAAGAGGGCGAAGTCGAAGATGCCGCCGGAGACGCGCTGGCCGTCGACGGTCACGTGCTTTTCATCGAGATGCCAGCCACGCGGGCGCACGATCAGCGTCGCGACCTTGTCGTTCAGCTTGTACGACTTGCCGTTCTGTTCCAGCGAGATCGTGTGGCGCACGGCTTCCTTCAAATTGATCTGACCGGCAATCTGGTTTTCCCAGACGGGCGCGTTCGAATCCTCGAAGTCGGTCATGTACGAATCGGCGCCGGAGTTGAGCGCGTTGATGATCATCTTGCGTTCGACCGGCCCCGTGATTTCCACGCGGCGGCACTGCAGATCCTGCGGCAGCGGCGCAACAGTCCAGTCGCCTTCGCGGATGGCCTTCGTTTCTTCGAGGAAGCCGGGACGCTCGCCCGCATCGAGCCGCTTCGTCCGTTCGATGCGCGCGGCCAGCAGTTCCTGACGGCGCGGCTCGAAGCGGCGATGCAGCATCGCGACGAAGGCGAGCGCCTCCGGCGTGAGGATCGTTTCGAAGCCGGGCTGAATATCGGCCGAGATTGCCATGCCTTCGGGCAGCGAGAGCGGATTCGACGTTTGCGTCATGTGTTTTCTCCTTGGTCGGTCAGACGGTCTTGCGTGGTGGTTGTACTTTCAATGCGATGCGGCGCTCACGCCCCTTCGATGAACGCGACGAGCTCGCTCATGTCGCGTCCTTCGCGATGTGGGACGACGCCGAGGTTCTCGACTGGCAGGGCGGCGCGGTTGAGCCAGAACGTCGTGTAGCCGAACCACGCCGCGCCGGCGACGTCCCATCCGTTCGACGACACGAACACGATCTCGCGCGCCGCCGCTCGGGCGATGCCGAAGGCGCGCGTGCCGAGTTCATAGGCGCGGGCATCGGGCTTGTACGCGCGGACGGCATCGACGGAGAGGACGTGATCGAACAGGCCCGTCATGCCGGCGCTTTTCACGGCGATGTCGAGCACCGGCGGATTGCCGTTGGAAAGGATCGCGAGCGGAAGGCCGAAGCGCTCGCGCAGTGCGTCGAGTGCGGCCAGCGCGTCGGGGAACGCGGACAGGCACGCGTATTCGTCCATCAGACGCTTTTCGGCGGTGCTCGTCAGCGCTTGCGCCAAGCCGAGGCGCGCGGCGGCATGACGCAGCGCGTCGATCGTGATGTTCCAGAACGGGACGTAGCGACCGCCGGACGGATCGGCGAGCGTGCGCAGTTGCGTGTATTCGATCTGCTTCTGTCGCCAGAGCTGCGAAAGCGCGCTGCCGTTGCCGGGGAATAGCTGCTCGGCGGCCGCGATGACGGAATGCACGTCGAACAGCGTGCCGTAGGCGTCGAAGATAACGGCTCGGGGAAGTCCGGATGAACCGGATGACGATGCGTGTGTCGTTATGGCCGACATAGCCTTGCGCTCCTGGAAGAGGTCGGGACGAATTCTATTGGTGATCGAAGTGATGGAAAAAGCATCGCCGGATCACTTGATCTTTTACTTTTAGCCACCTAATCTGTGCCCGGACATCGGGTATCGAAGAAGAAAGTGCATGGATCGGTTCAAGCAGATTGAGACGTTCGCGGCCGTCGCCGCGAAAGGCAGTCTTTCGGCTGCGGCGCAGGCGGAAGGCATTGCGCCGGCTGTCATCGGCAGGCGGATCGATGCCCTGGAGGAACGGCTCGGTGTGAAGCTGCTCGTCCGCACGACGCGCAAGATCACGCTCACCTTCGAAGGATCGGCGTTTCTCGAAGACTGTCAGCGCATCATCAACGACATGCAGAACGCGGAAGCGAGCGTGTCGGCGGGCGGCGTCAAGGCGAGCGGGCATTTGCGCGTGTCCGCGCCGGCTGGCTTCGGCCGGCGTCATGTCGCGCCGCTCGTGCCGAAGTTCACGACCTTGCATCCGGATGTGTCCGTGAGTCTCGATTTGACCGACCGCATGGTCGACCTTGTCAACGAGGGCTTCGATTGCGCGGTGCGGCTCGGGGAACTGCCGGATTCGTCGCTCGTGTCGCTCAAGCTCGGCGAAAACCGGCGCGTGTGCGTCGCGTCGCCGGACTATCTGGCGAAACGCGGCAAGCCGACGAATCTGGCTGCGCTCGCGCATCACAATTGCCTTGCGCTGGGGGCGTCGGCGAACCAGCAGCGCGGCTGGATGTTTCAGCAGGACGGCAAAGTCGTGACGATCAAGGTATCCGGCACGATGGAATGCTCGGACGGCGCGGTGCTTCACGAATGGTGCCTGGAAGGTCGCGGACTTGCGTGGCGATCGTGGTGGGAAGTGGGCGAGGATATCCGCGCTGGACGGCTCGTGAGCGTGCTCGATGCGTTCGCCGCACCGCCTATCGGCATCCATGCGGTGTTTCCTCAGCGCCGGCATTTGCCGTTGCGAGTACGGCTGTTTCTCGATTTGCTCAAGCATACGTACCACGCTTCGGGGTATTGGGGGGAGTAGGTTGGCCGGGTGAGTAGGGTGGATCTGGCTTGTATGTCGGCGCGATTGCTACGGAATCCTATGGATAAACTGCAGTTCGACGAATCGGACTCGGGTTGCTGATTGCGTACTTGCTCGCGTCTGCAGTTTCGAACGGCAAAAGCTCGATGCAATCGCGGCGCGCTTCGAACCGGTCCCGCTTGGCTTGCCGATGCGCTCAGGTCGCGATGGTAGAAATCGTTTCGCGCTGCACGCGCCTGCAAGTGACTAAAAACGCGCTCGACGACCGCATTGCGGCGCACGTCGGACGTTCCGCGCGGTCATCGCGAAAGCCTCGCTGGACTAGCACGAGGCCGTCGAACAGATCGTGAATCGCTTCGATCTATCGTGCTGCGTCGTTAGCGGAAACACGGCGACGCGCAGCGTGAATCAATTCCGTTCGACAACTCCCCGGCCAAGCGGCGCGCGCCGACGCTGGCGCGCGTCCAACGTACGGCACAGGCGCCGATTTCTCGCGATCGAACCCTGCTCTCCGCGATGAATTCAGCTAGCCGATCTCATCCCATTCGCGCTTGTCCATTTCAACAAACACCGGTTCGAAAGCGAAGGCGTCCAGGCACAGCCCCCTAAGTCGCACCGGCCAATGCATATGAACCTGTCGCGCGGTTCCCTGCCTGACTACAATTGAACCGTGCCCCGACGTTCCGAAGGAGGACGCCATGTTCAAGCACATCCTGGTACCGACCGACGGCTCCGAGCTGTCGCAGAAAGCCATCGACGGCGCCATCGATCTCGCGCAGTCCGTCGGCGCGCGCATCACCGCGTACGCGTGCCTGCCGCAGTATCCATACTCCCCTTTCGCCGATGTCGCCGTCGAGCCGCCCGACGACTTCCACGCCCGCGCCGATCGAGAAGCGCGCGAACACCTGCGCGCCGTCGAACGCGCGGCTGAAAGCGCCGGCGTTCCCTGCGCGAGCGTGACGAGCATCGAAGCCGCGCCGTACATCGGCATCATCGACGCGGCGGAACAGAACGGCTGCGACGTCATTTTGATGGCCTCGCACGGCCGTCGCGGGCTCGGAAGTCTGCTGATCGGCAGTGAAACCCAGCGCGTGCTCACGCACACCAAGATTCCGGTCATCGTGTACCGATGATGTCGTCGAGCGGCGGCCGCGACGCGCTTCCAACTACGCGCCGCAACCGCCGCTGCTTTCACCGCTCTCCCTGATTTAACCAGCCATCCGCTATTACGCGACCTTCTTGTCGAAGAACTGCTCGTCTTCCGTCGATCCGTGCAGCGCCGTCGTCGATGCGTCGCGCTCGACCGTCTGCGTGACCGCGTCGAAGTAGCCGGTGCCGACTTCGCGCTGGTGCTTGACCGCCGTGAAGCCCTTGTCGGCGGCGGCGAACTCGGCCTGTTGCAACTCGACGAACGCGCTCATCTGCGTGCGCGCATAGCCGTGCGCGAGGTTGAACATCGAGTAGTTGAGCGCATGGAAGCCCGCGAGCGTGATGAACTGGAACTTGTAGCCCATCGCGCCGAGTTCGCGCTGAAACTTGGCGATGGTTGCATCGTCCAGATTCTTCTTCCAGTTGAACGACGGCGAGCAGTTGTACGACAGCAGCTTGCCCGGGAACTCCTTGTGAATCGCTTCGGCGAATTGCTTCGCGTATTCGAGGTCCGGCTTGCCCGTCTCGCACCACACGAGATCAGCGTACGGCGCGTAGGCGAGACCGCGTGAAATTGCCTGGCCGATACCCGGCCGCGTCCGGTAGAAGCCTTCCACCGTGCGCTCGCCGGTGAGGAAGGGCTTGTCGTTGTCGTCGACGTCGGATGTCACGAGATCGGCGGCTTCCGCATCGGTCCGCGCGACCAGCAGCGTCGGCGTGCCGCACACGTCCGCGGCGAGACGCGCGGCGACCAGCTTCGCGACGTTCTCGCGCGTCGGCACGAGCACCTTACCGCCCATGTGACCGCACTTCTTGACCGATGCCAGTTGATCCTCGAAGTGCACGCCCGCTGCGCCGGCTTCGATCATCGCCTTCATCAGTTCGAAGGCGTTGAGCACGCCGCCGAAACCCGCTTCCGCATCGGCGACGATCGGCGCGAAGTAGTCGATATAGCCTTCATCGCCCGGATTCTTGCCTTCCGACCATTGGATCTGATCGGCGCGCGTGAACGTATTGTTGATGCGCTTCACGACGAGCGGCACCGAGTTCGCCGGATACAGGGACTGGTCCGGATACATTTCGCCCGCGATGTTCGCGTCGCCGGCCACTTGCCAGCCGGAAAGATAGATGGCCTTGAGGCCGGCCTTCACCTGCTGCATCGCCTGATTGCCCGTCAGTGCGCCGAGCGCGTTGACGAACGGCTCATCGTGAATCAGCGACCACAGCTTTTCCGCGCCGCGTCGCGCGAGCGTGTGCTCGACCGGCACCGAGCCGCGCAGACGCACGACGTCCTCCGCAGAGTAACCGCGCTTGATGCCTTTCCAGCGCGGATCGGTTTCCCATTGCTGATGGAGTTGCTGAGCTTGTTGTTGACGGGAGGTCATGGCGTTTCTCCTTGAGATTGGCTGTACGACGAACTGGTATCGATGCTTCTTGCGAACTGAGCAGTGAGGCGCCGAGCTTGGCGGTCTGCGTTTGCTCAACTCTTATATAAGAGTCTAAGCGAGTGCAACGATAGGAGACAGCGTTCTCGGGAGAAATCTGGCAGGAAAGTTTCTATGAATAAACAATCAGTTACGGCGAGCATTTTGCATGGAGAAACGCCTTTTCCCATGCTGCAAGTGCTGCGGTTGTGCCGCGCAGCAAAACTTTTGCGAAACAAAAAGCCGTTGCGCACCGTGAAATGTGGTGACGGACGAAAAAAAACCGATGCGCGAGGCATCGGTTTTCTTGTTTGGCAGCGCGAGGTGGCGTCTGACGCCACCTCGGCTCTACGTCGTCAACGATCAGTTGCCGCGACGCGGTGCGCGCGGACCGTCGTTGCGGCGTGCGCTGTAGCCGTCGCGCTGGCCGAAACCACCGTCACGGTTGCCGCCGCGATAGCCGCCTTCGGCGTCGCCGCCGGTGCTCGCGCCGCGATAGCCGCCGCCGTCACGCGAACCCGTGCTCGACTTGTTGCCGTAGCCGCTGGCGTTGCTCGCACCATAGCCGCGGCCACCGCCGTTGCTGCTGCCGCTGCCGAAGCGGCGTCCGCCGTTACCGCCGGCCGGACGGCCACGGCCGCCGAAACCGCCCTTCGGCGCCGACTTGCGCGGCTCGAAACCGACCACGACGTTCACCGGCAGCGGTGCACGCACGAAGCGCTCGATGCGCTTGAGCGCACCGGTTTCCGCGTGGTGCACGAGGCTCACGGCCGTGCCGCTGCGTCCCGCGCGGCCCGTACGGCCGATGCGGTGCACGTAGTCTTCCGCGAACTTCGGCAGGTCGTAGTTGAAGACGTGCGTGATGCCGGGGATGTCGATACCGCGGGCGGCGACATCCGTCGCCACCAGGACGCGCACGCGACGCTCGCGCAGTGCGCGAATCGTGCGGTTACGCGCGCCTTGCGGCAGATCGCCGTGCAGCGCAGCCGATTCGAAACCGGCGCCGGCGAGACGATTGGCGATGAGGTCGGCGTCGCTCTTGGTGGCGGTGAAAACGATGGCCTGATCCAGCTCCGAATCGCGCAAGAGGTGGTCGAGCAGGCGATCCTTGTGATCGCGGTCATCGACGTAATGCACGGTCTGCGCGATGTTGTTGCGCGCTTCGAGCTTCTGCACGATCTCGATACGTTCCGGGTCCTTCAGCAGACGGCCCGTCAGCGACGAAATCTTGCCGTCGATGGTCGCGGAGAAGAGCAGCGTCTGACGCGTGGCCGGCGTAGCGGCGACGATCGTCTCGATGTCTTCGATGAAGCCCATGTCGAGCATGCGGTCGGCTTCGTCGAGCACGAGCATGTTGAGGTTCGACAGGTCGATGCGGCCGCGTTCCAGATGGTCGATGAGACGGCCCGGCGTCGCCACGAGAATTTCGGGGTTCTTCGCGAGCAGCATCAATTGCTGGCCATACGCGACGCCGCCCAGAATGCTCACCGTGCGCAGACGGCGCAGGTGACGGCCATACGTGGTCGCGGCGGCGGAAACTTGCATTGCGAGTTCGCGCGTCGGCGTGAGCACGAGCAGTTGCGGACGTGCGACCGGCTGCGGACGGCGGCCCGGACGCGCGTTCGGATCGCGCGGCTGACGCGGTTCTTGCGCCTGGAGCTTTTCGAGTTGCGAGAATTTTTCGATGGCCGGCAGCATGAACGCCGCGGTCTTGCCGGAGCCCGTCGGGCTCGAGACGAGCAGGTCGCGGCCGGCCAGCGCGGCGGGAATCGCGCGCTGCTGCACGGGCGTCGGGGACTGATAGCCAGCGGCGGTCAGCGCGGTGATGATGTCGGCGGAAAGGCCGAGCGATTCGAAAGTCGGGCCGGCGGGCGCTTCGACGGCCGGGGCTGCGACTGCTGCGGCTGCAACTGCGTCCACGATAGGGGCGGTGCCGAGCGTCTGTGCTGCGATGTTGTCCAACGGGCTAGGGGTAATACTCGAAGTCATGTCGATCCTTGAAACGGAAGATAAGGCGTCGGCGCCAATCGGCATACCCAAGTCGTTGGATTCAGCGAGCGAAGAAACAGCGAGCAAATCGAAAAACGGGGGCAACTCGCGCAAACAGAAGGCGAGTAATGTTGTTAGAAGCTGTATCGGATACGGCAGGCTCGGGGAGCACTGACGTCAGCCTGATGCATGACGGGCCGCGGAACAAACAGCGCGCAAATTGCGCTGCGGCCTAGCAGGGAAGGGACAGTTTCTAAACTGGATTGGAGCAAAACGCTACGAAGCGGCATTCATGAGCGGCGCATGCTTTATACATGCAAACGACAGTCACGCTGCTGAAACGCTAGTATAACGGAATTTGCTGCACCGCGCCACATATTGACGCATTCCGCGCCATCGAAGGGCATCGACGGCGGGGACGCCAGCGCGCCTCGGTCAGCTTGCTTCGCCGCGCCTGAGCGACTCGACGAGTTCGACGTAGTGCTGCTTGGCCGTATCGACGGGCGTGCCTTTCAGCGCCGACCACGCTTCGTATTTGTATTTCCCGGCGATGTCGGTGAAACCCGGTTTTTCGCCTTGCACGTCGCCGATGCTCGCCTGCTTGAACAGCGCATAGAGCCGCAGGAGCGTCAGATTGCCGGGGCGCTCGCGCAGTTCTTTCACGTCGATTTGAGCCTGGGCGAATTGCCGGTCGATGTCGGTCATGCGTCGTGTCCTGTGCATCGGAATGGGCCGACGATCTTAGCAAGCGATACGCGCTTCGCCTGTCGAGGCTTTCCTCGAATCGCGAAGGGTTCGACCGCAAGCATCGTGCGAAAGCATGGCCCGTCCCGCATTACAATACCGGCCATGACCCGCACCATCCTGCTCGCTCTCGATACGTCGACGGAATTTTGCTCCGTCGCGCTGCTGCTCGACGATCCCGCCTCGCAGCAATCCTCCCGATCCGCGCCTCACTATGAAAGCGGCGATACGCGTGTCTGGCTCCGCCATGAAGCCACCGGCGCGGTATCGAGCACGCGCCTTTTGCCGGCCGTGCGCGAGTTGCTCGACGAAGCCGGCCTCGCTCTGGCCGATTGCAGCGCGATCGCGTTCGGCGCGGGGCCGGGCTCCTTTACCGGCCTTCGCACCGCGACCGGCGTAGCGCAAGGGCTGGCGTTCGGGCTGAATGTGCCGGTGGTGCCGGTCAGCACGCTGCTCGCGTGCGCGGAAGCCGCGCGCCTCGCCGATCCGTCGCTGCCGCCGCGTGTGCTGGCGGCCCTCGACGCGCGGATGGACGAGGTGTACTGGGCGGACTACGCATTCGACGCCGATACCGCCGACTGGCGCGTCGTGCATCCGGCATC
The DNA here is from genome assembly GCF_041360715.1 of Caballeronia sp. RCC_10. NCBI lineage: Bacteria > Pseudomonadati > Pseudomonadota > Betaproteobacteria > Burkholderiales > Burkholderiaceae > Caballeronia > Caballeronia sp. RCC_10. The sequence continues at coordinate 288,750 of NZ_JBFUPT010000001.1, read as the reverse complement.
GCTCGATGCTCCCGCTGCGCTGCCGCTCCCCGATGCGCCGTTCGCGCTCGCGGGCAACGCGGCCGCGGCTTTCGGCGACCGTCTGCCGGCGCTCGCCGCCGCCGCGCATGTCGACCGGAACGCGCTGCCTCACGCATTGCCGGTCGCGCTGCTGGGCTTGCGCGCGCTGCGCGCCGGGCGTGCGGTCGCGCCGGAACTGGCCGCGCCCGACTATGTGCGCAACAAGGTCGCGCAGACGACGGCCGAGCGGACGGAAGCGCGCGCCGCCGCCGGCAAGCGCGACGCCGACGCCGCCCGCGAGGAGGCGCTCCGGTGAGCGGCGTGCTGCTCGCGGATCGGTATCTGACGCCGATGACCGAAGCCGATCTCGACGAAGTCGCCGCCGTCGAGCGACTCGCCTACGAGTTTCCGTGGAGTCGCGGCAATTTCCAGGATTCCTTGCGCAACGGTTATTACGGCGTATGCCTTCGTCATGTGACGGGAACGCTCGTCGGCTATTGCGTGCTGATGCCGGTCGTCGATGAAATGCACTTGCTCAATCTCTGCGTCGCGCCGGCGGCCCAGGGTGCGGGCGCGGGATTGACGCTGCTGCGCGAGGCGGTGCGCATCGCGCACGCCGAGAAGCTGGACGGCATGCTGCTCGAAGTGCGGCCGTCGAATCCGCGGGCGATTCAGCTTTACGAGCGCTTCGGCTTCACGGCCATCGGGCGTCGCAAGAATTACTATCCCGCGCGGCATCGGTCGCGCGAGGACGCAATCGTCATGCGTCTTTCGTTCAAGGAGAGTGCGCATGGCGCTGGATGAATTGCTGATCGAGGAGTTGGGATTCGGGCCGGTCTGGGTGCGGCGGCGGTCGGGCGAGAGTCCGGCCCGCGCTGACACGGCGCAGACGACGGCTCTGGCGTTGGGCGACATGCCGGCGGATGCGCAAATTTCGGCGCCAGCGGGCGAGCACGCGGCGCCGAACGAATCGACCGATGCGACCGGCTCGGATCAGTCGCGCTCCACGGTCGCCCGGGTTTCGACACCAGCGACCGGACAGGCATCAGCCGCCCCGTTGCCGGACGCACGCGACGTCGAATCGCCGTTGACGCCGCAACGCAAATCGACAACGAACGAACCGCGCACACTCGAAGCCGCGCCGCCAGCGCCGCCAGCGCCGCCAGCGCCGCCAGCGTCGCAATCGTCCGTCCCCCAACGCTTCGATGCCACGCCGCAAGACTTCGACGCGCCGCCCTTCGAAGCCTACGACGATCTCCCCTGGACTGACGAAGCGCCCTCTATCGAGCCGCCCGTCGCGCCCGACGCCGCCGACGACATCCATACGCTCGACTGGGATCCGCTCGCGGAGCGCGTCTCGAACTGCGAACGATGCCGCCTCTGCGAGCGCCGCACGAACGCGGTCTTCGGCGTCGGCGACCGGGAGGCGGACTGGATGCTGATTGGCGAAGCGCCCGGCGAGAACGAGGACAAGCAGGGCGAGCCGTTCGTCGGTCAGGCGGGCAAGCTGCTCGACAACATGTTGCGTTCGCTCGCGCTGTCGCGTGAATCCAATGTCTACATCGCCAACGTGATCAAGTGCCGGCCGCCCGGCAACCGCAATCCCGAACCCGACGAAGTTGCGCGCTGCGAGCCGTATCTTCAGCGTCAGGTCGAACTCGTGAAGCCGAAAGTGATCGTCGCACTCGGGCGTTTCGCCGCGCAGAGCCTGTTGAAGAGCGACGGCAGCATCGCGTCGCTGCGCGGGCGTGTTCACGAATATCGCGGGGTGCCGGTCGTCGTCACCTATCACCCGGCGTATCTGCTGCGCAGCCTGCCCGACAAGGCGAAGGCCTGGGCCGATCTGTGCCTTGCGCGCAAAACCCATCAGGAAGCGCTCGCCGCACTCGGCGTGGAACCGGGAGCAGAGAAGGGCGCGCGGGGATGAGCGATCTGTCGCGTCTCGTCGATCAATTCGAGGACGCGACCGTGCGTGACCTGGCGTGGCTGCTTTTCGCGCCCGATCTGCTGCGCGCCGACGAAGCCGGCGCGAAACTCGCGCAGCCGTTTGCATCGTCCGCCGAGCGCGAGGCCACGCTCACCTGGCTGCACACGCTCGACGCCGCGCCCGATCCGCTGCATGTCCGCTCACGCAATCCCAGGTCCACGCGCCTCGGCATCTATGCGGAGAGCCTGCTCGAATTCTTCCTGGCGCACGGTCCCGCCGCGCGTCTCGTTGCGGCGAACGTCCCGCTCAGGCAGCAGCGGCGCACCATCGGCGAATGTGATTTTCTGCTCGAAACGGCGGACGGCGCGCGCGTGCATTGGGAACTCGCCGTGAAGTTTTACCTGCATATCGGCGATGGCGCGTCGGCGACGGCGCGCCTGTCCGATTACGTCGGGCCGAATCTGCAGGACCGCTTCGATTTGAAATATGGGCGGCTGCTTACGCATCAGCTCGCGCTGACCACGCGTGCGGAATTCGCGGCGCTCAAGCTCGATGGTCCGTGGGACGCGCAGTTGTTCATCAAGGGACGGCTTTTCTATCACGACGATGCCGTGATGCCCGCACCCGAAACCGGCGAGCGGCATGTGCGCGGCTGGTGGCTGACGGCGTCGGAGTGGCGGGCCGGGCACGAAGCAATCGACGACGCCCGCGCGTGGGTCGTGCAACCGCGCCTCGCGTGGCTCGCATCGCGCCGCCTGCAAGCCGGCGATGCCGAATTGCTGATGGCCGAAGCCGCCGCGATTCACGCATCCCTGCAGGCCGCCGTGGCGCCGACGATGGTCGCCTCTTACGTCCGCGACGGCGCGGGCGGCTGGACGGAGGAATCGCGCGGATTCATCGTGCCGGACGACTGGCCGGAGCGGGCGCGGGCGTTCGCGGCGTCGGCGCTGTAATCGGCGCGGCTCCGGCGCTTACCACCAGCGATAAAAATGATGGACCGGGCCGACGCCATGACCCACGTCGAGCCGCGCGCTCGCCTCGATCGCGCCGGTGAGATAACGCTTCGCTTCGGCGGTCGCGGTCCCCAGATCGTCCGTTTGGGGGATCAGCGCGGCGATTGCCGATGACAGCGTGCAGCCCGTCCCGTGCGTGTTTTTCAGCGCGACGCGCGCGCCGGAAAGCCGCAGCGCGCCCGAAGCCTCGATCAGCCAGTCGGGGCTGTCCGAAGAGGTGAGATGCCCGCCCTTCATCAGCACCGCACGCGCGCCCGCGGCGAGCAAGGCTTCGCCCTGTCGCACCATCGCATCTTCGTCGATGGCGGCTTCCACGCCGAGCAAGGCCGCCGCTTCGGGCAGATTCGGCGTGACGAGCGTTGCGAGCGGCAGCAGTTCGTCGCGCAGCGCGGCGACGGCTTCCGGCGCGAGCAGCGCATGATTGCTCTTCGAGATCATCACGGTGTCGAGCACGACATGCACCGGACGATGCCGCCGCAGCGCATCCGCCACCGCGCGCACGATGCCCGCGTTCGCCAGCATGCCGATCTTCACCGCATCGATGCGAATGTCGCCGAACACGGCGTCGAGCTGGGCCGTGACGAAGCCGGGATCGGGCGCATGGACCGCCGTCACGCCGCGCGTGTTCTGCGCGGTGAGCGCGGTGATCACGCTCGCGCCGTACGCGCCGAGCGCCGAAAACGCCTTGAGGTCGGCCTGAATGCCCGCGCCGCCGCCCGAGTCGGAACCGGCGATGGTGAGCGCGTTGGGAATGCGTTTGGTCGAAGTCATCGGAAGGATCAAGTTCGTGCGCGGTCGATCGTCGCGCGCAGTGCCGCCGCGGCTTCGCGCGGATTCGTGGCCTTGCAGATCGCGGATACGACCGCGAGGCCCGCCGGTTTCGCGCGCATCACGTCGGCGGCGTTGTGCGCCTGAATGCCGCCGATCGCGACCGTCGGAAAGCGCGCTTCAGCGCACAGTGCGGCGAGGCCGTCGATGCCGCAGGGCGCGGAGGCGTCGGTTTTCGTGGGCGTCGCGTAGACCGGCCCCGCGCCGAGATAGTCGACGACGCCCTGCATGGCGTTTGCCTGCGCCACTTCACCCGGACTCGACACCGACAGGCCGATCAGCGCGTCCGGCCCCATCAGCCGCCGCGCGACGTCCGCCGGCAGATCACGCTGGCCGACGTGCACGCCATCCGCGCCGGCGGCAAGGGCAATGTCGACGTGATCGTCGATGATGAGCGGCACGCCGTGGGCGCGCGTCAGCGGCAAGAGGTCGAGCGCCAGCGCCAGCCACGCGCGCTTGTGCCACTCCGGCGCGCGCAGTTGCACGACCGTCGCGCCGCCGTCCAGCGCCGCACGCGCCACGTCGAGCGCGGCCTCGTGACCGCCGCACTGCACGGGATCGAGCACGAGGTAGAGCGAGAGGTCGAAGGAAGAACGCATGTCAGGAAAGCGCGACGTCGCGCTGCACGAGCGTCGTGTCGAACGCGTGCGCGTCCAGAGAGGCGAGCCGGTCCAGGTAAAGCGACCGCGAAGCTGCCGGGCAAGGCCGCGTCGCGTGCGGCGAGTTCGCCGGCCACGGTCGAATAGGCGATGGCGGCGACCGTCGCCATGAAGCGCTCGTCGCGCGATGCTGCAACGCCGGCGAATGCCGCGACCGTCGCGGACAGCGCGCAGCCGACGCCCGTCACGCGCGTCATCAGCGGCGAGCCGTTCGACAGCGCGATCACGCGGCGGCCGTCGGTGATGTAGTCGGTTTCGCCCGTCACCGCGACAACGGCCTGCGTATTCAGCGCGAGCACTTGCGCGGCGTCGAGGGCGGCGTCGGTGGCGGCGGTGCTGTCCACGCCGCGCCCGCTCGCCGTGCCGCCCGACAGGCTGATGATCTCCGACGCGTTGCCGCGAATCACCGCCGGCTTCGCATCGAGCAATTCGAGCGCGAACTGCGTGCGAAAGGCGAGCGGGCCGACGGCCACTGGATCGAGCACCCAGGGCTTGCCCGCGCCATTGGCGGCGTCGACGGCGGCGCGAATCGCCCGCGATTGCGGCAAATCGAGCGTGCCGAGATTCACCGACAGCGCATGGGCAAGCGGCGCGAATTCGGCGACTTCCTCGCGTGCGACGACCATCGCCGGCGCGGCGCCGACAGCCAGCAGCACGTTCGCGGTGAAATTCGTGACGACGAGGTTCGTCAGGCAATGCACGAGCGGCGCTTGATCGCGCACGCGCGTGACGAAGGAGAAGAGATCGGCTGATTGCATGATGAGTGAAGACTACCCGGCGTCACGCGATGCCGTCAGTGCCGCGCCTCGCCGATCAGCGCGACGGAATCGAACGCGCGCTGATTCGCCTGATGCCGGCGCATGACGAAGTACATCATCAGACACACGAACGAGCCGAACAGCACGATGACGAACTGGATCGGCACGTCGAGCCACACGAGGACCGCGTACAGGCACAGCATCACCAGCACCGACAGGTTCTCGTTGAAGTTCTGCACGGCGATCGAATGCCCGGCCGACAGCAGCACGTGTCCGCGATGCTGCAAGAGCGCGTTCATCGGCACGACGAAGAAGCCGGACAGGCCGCCGACGATCATCAGGAAGAGATACGCGACCAGCAGATAGCCGGGGAAATGCATCTTGCCGAAGTAGATGCCCCAGTGCGCCGGAAAGAGATGCCGCGTGTAGAACGCCATCAGCATGACGGCGATGCCCATCATGATGCCGACCGGCAGCACCGACAGCGAGCGCTTGAGCGGCACGCGCGCCGCCGCGAGCACCGCGCCCACCGCGACGCCGACCGCGATCACCGCCTGCAGGATGGCCGCTTGCGAAAGCGTCATGCCGAGCGACACTTCCGCCCATTTGAGCACGATGAACTGCAGCGTCGCGCCCGCGCCCCAGAAGAGCGTCGTGACGGCGAGCGAAATCTGGCCGAGCTTGTCGCGCCAGAGCGTCAGGAAGCAGTCGGCGAAATCGGTGATGAGCTTGATCGGCCGCGTTTCCTGCTTCGGATAGCGCGCGCCGGTATCGGGAATGCGCAGGTTGAAGATTGCGGCGACGACGTACATCAGCATGATGACAAGCATCGCGGCCTCGGCCGGCGTGGTGATGCGCGGAATATTCAGACCCAGCAAATGACTGGCGACGTGCGGACTGATGAGCGCGCCGCCCATCACGGTGCCGAGGATGATAGAGCCGACCGTGGTGCCTTCGATCCATCCGTTCGCCGCCACGAGGCGGTCGGGCGGCAGAAGTTCGGTGAGAATGCCGTATTTCGCGGGCGAATATGCCGCCGCGCCGAAACCGACGATGCCGTAAGCCAGCAGTGGATGCGCGCCGAACAGCATCGTGATGCAACCCAGCACCTTGATGGAATTGGTCACGAACATCACATGGCCCTTGGGCCGCGAGTCCGCGAAAGCGCCGACGAATGCCGCGAGAACCACGTAGGACAGCACGAAGAAGAGCTTCAGCAGCGGCGTCATCCAGTTCGGCGCGTGAAGGTCTTTCAGCAGTGCAATGGCAGCGATCAGTAATGCGTTATCGGCCAGCGATGAGAAAAACTGCGCGGCCATGATGGTGTAAAAACCTTTTTTCATCTGATCCGAAGCTTTCCTCACTGCGGGTGATCCGCCCCGGACGCTGGTCATGCTTGCTGTCATGCGTTCGGGCTTATGCCGTTCGAAATGGGTTGTGCGCAGGGCTTTATAACACGAAAATAGGCGCATTCTGACTAGCAGTAATCTCGATCGCGCGTGACACGGTTGATCCGTAAAGGCCTCCGCGCGCGGGATTCTTCATAAGGTCCTGATTCACAAGGCGTCTTGATCGACGAAGCAGCCGCTCGCTCCGCTGGCGTATGCTTGCGTCTTTCCGCCCGAACCGTGATTCCACCCAAACGCTCATGCCGCGCCCCCTTTCAGCAACCATTCATACGCCCGCACTCGCCAACAACCTCGCCATCGCGCGCAAATACGCGCCGAAATCCAAGATCTGGGCTGTCGTCAAGGCCAATGCATATGGCCACGGACTGGCGCGAGCGTTCCCCGGACTTCGCGCAACGGACGGCTTTGGCCTTCTGGACCTCGAAGAGGCCGCAAAGTTGCGCGAACTCGGCTGGGCCGGGCCGACTCTTCTGCTGGAAGGCTTTTTTCGGCCAACGGATATCGACGTCATCGACCGCTACAGCCTGACCACGGCCGTGCATTGCGATGAACAACTGCGCATGCTGGAAATGGCGCGCCTGTCGAAGCCGGTGAATATTCAGTTGAAAATGAATAGCGGCATGAACCGCCTCGGCTACACGCCCGAGCGCTTTCGCGCCGCGTGGGAGCGGGCGCGCGCCTGTCAGGGGATCGGCCAGATCACGCTAATGACCCATTTCTCCGACGCCGACAGCGAGCGCGGCATCGCGCATCAACTGGAGGCGTTCGAGCGTGGCGCGGAGGGCATCGCGGGGGCGCGCAGCCTGTCCAATTCGGCGGCGGTGATGTGGCATCCGTCCGCGCATTTCGACTGGGTGCGGCCCGGCATCATGCTGTACGGCGCGTCGCCATCGGGCGTGACGGCCGATATCGCCAGTACTGGCCTCAAGCCCGCGATGACGCTCTCCTCGGAACTGATTGCCGTGCAGACGGTGCAGCCGGGGCAAAGCATCGGTTATGGCTCGACGTATCGCGCGGGACAAGCCATGCGTATCGGCGTGGTGGCGTGCGGCTATGCGGACGGCTATCCCCGCGTCGCGCCGGAAGGCACGCCGGTGATCGTCGACGGCGTGATGACGAAGCTCGTCGGCCGCGTGTCGATGGACATGCTCACCGTCGATCTGACGCCGTGCCAGAACGCGGGCATCGGCTCGCGCGTCGAGTTGTGGGGCACGAACCTGCCGATCGACGATGTCGCGCGCTCGTGCGGCACCATCGGGTACGAGCTGATGTGCGCGATCGCGCAACGCGTGCCGGTGCGGGCGGAGTGAGGCCGGGTCGTCGGCGCGCAAACGAATCGAATCGAATCGAATCGAATTTCTGACAAGGCAATACGTGGCAAAAGCAGCAAAGGCGAAGACGCTCTATATCTGTAGCGAATGCGGCGGGCAGTCGCCGAAGTGGACGGGGCAGTGCGCGGCGTGCGGGGCGTGGAACACGCTGGTGGAGTCGGCGGAGCAGGCGCCGTCGGCGCATCGCTTCCAGGCGCTCGCCAAGAGTTCGACGGTGCAGCGTCTCGCGGATATCGAAGCGTCGGACGTGCCGCGCTTCACGACCGGCGTCGGCGAGTTCGATCGCGTGCTGGGCGGCGGGCTCGTGCCGGGCGGCGTGGTGCTGATCGGCGGCGATCCGGGCATCGGCAAATCGACGCTGCTATTGCAATCGCTCGCCGAGATTGCACGCGAGCGTCCGGCGCTGTATGTGAGCGGCGAGGAATCCGGTGCGCAGATCGCATTGCGCGCGCAGCGGCTGGGGTTGATCGGCGCGAACGAAAGCGCCGCCGCCGATCTCAGCCTGCTCGCCGAAATCCAGCTCGAGAAGATTCAGGCGACCATCGACGAACAGCGTCCCGAAGTTGCCGTCATCGACTCCATCCAGACGATCTACTCCGAAGCGCTGACCTCCGCGCCGGGTTCCGTCGCGCAGGTGCGCGAATGCGCGGCGCAACTGACGCGCATCGCGAAGCAGACAGGCACGGCGATCATCATGGTCGGCCACGTGACGAAAGAGGGCAGTCTCGCGGGGCCGCGCGTGCTGGAGCATATCGTCGACACGGTGCTCTACTTCGAGGGCGATACGCACTCGTCCTTCCGGCTCGTTCGCGCGTTCAAGAACCGCTTCGGCGCGGTCAACGAACTCGGCGTGTTCGCGATGACGGAGAAGGGCTTGCGCGGCGTCGCGAATCCGTCGGCGCTCTTTCTGTCACAGCACGAGCAAAGCGTCGCGGGCTCGTGTGTGCTCGTCACGCAGGAAGGTTCGCGGCCGCTGCTCGTCGAAGTGCAGGCGCTCGTCGATACCGCGCATGTGCCGAATCCGCGGCGGCTCGCGGTCGGGCTCGAACAGAACCGGCTTGCGTTGCTGCTGGCGGTGCTGCATCGGCATGCGGGCATCGCGTGTTTCGATCAGGACGTTTTCCTCAACGCGGTGGGCGGCGTGAAGATCACGGAACCCGCCGCCGATCTCGCCGTCCTGCTCGCGATTCATTCGTCCATGCGCAACAAGCCGCTGCCGAAGGGGCTCATCACGTTTGGCGAAGTCGGGCTTGCCGGTGAAATTCGCCCATCGCCGCGCGGACAGGATCGCCTGAAGGAGGCCGCCAAGCTCGGCTTCTCCGTCGCGCTGATTCCGAAGGCGAATGCGCCGAAGCAGGCGATCGACGGGCTGAAGGTTATTGCCGTGGACCGCATCGAGGAAGCAATCGACCGTGTGCGCGACCTCGAATGACTTGCGCTGAAGGATCGGACCCCGCGTAACGCGCCGTAAAAAACCCCTTATCGCGTGTAACCCAACGCGTGCGTGCTTTGCCTATCCTCCTAAGGCTACGGATCCGGCTGCTTCGTTGCGACGCGCCGGAAGCATCGAGAGGACCACGCTTTGAAGCACGCCAAAACAATGCGAGCCAAGCCCGCGTTTCATCTGCGCGGATGTCGCGTGTCGCCGCCCTTGCAGCAACCGTGGGGCAGCGGGTGCCGGATCATCGAATGGATCGACGGCGAGGGGCAGATTTCGCGTCGCGTCGTGGCTGCGGACGTCACCGAGGACGAAGTCGTCGCCGTCATTCGCCGCCATGTGACCGGGCGCAAGCATGTGCTCGTCGACGACGAGCGTCAGCCGCGTCAGACCTTGCCGCGCCGTTAGGCTGATCTAGCCGCGAAAAAGCGGATGCGCCGCCGCTTCGGCCGGCGTCAGCACGGGCGCCACGCAGCAATCGAGCGGTTCCAGGCGCGCGATCCATTCATCGCGCGTGCGCTCGCGGAAGCACGCGGCCAGTTGCGCCGACAATTCCGCTGCATCCGCGCCACCGATAGCCTGCCCGAGACTCCAGTGCCGCGTGGCCCATTCCGGGCGGCCGAGCGCGCGACACAGCGTCTGCCAGAACTTCAGTTCCAGGGCGCCGACCGCGATGAACCGGTCATCGCGCGTTCGATACACGCCGTAGCAGGGCACGCCGCCGTTGAGCAAGCCGGCGCCCGCGCGCGTGCCCGGTTCATCGCCACGCGCGAGCGCGACGTGCGCCATTACGTTGAACGCGTGAACCGAGTGAGTCATGGAGACATCGATTCGACGCCCCTCGCCGCCTCGCGCGACATGCCAGAGGGCCGCGAGCATCTCGGTCACGGCGCAAAGCGCGCCGCCCAGCAAGTCCGCCAGCTGGAAGTTCGGCGCGACGGGCGTGCCATCGGGCGCCGCGAGCTGATCGAGCACGCCCGCATAGGCGATGTAATTGATATCGTGGCCCGCCTTGTCCGCGAACGGGCCTGTGCTTCCGAAGCCCGTAATCGCGCAATAGACGAGCTTCGGATTGATCTGACGTAACACTTCGTAGCCGACGCCCAGCCGCGCCATCACCGCTGGCCGGAAGCTCTCGACGAGCACATCGGCGTCACGCGCGAGGTCGATGAGCTCGGCGCGGCCCGCTTCGGTCTTGAGATCGAGCGTCATCGTCCGCTTGCCGCGATTCACGATGCGATAGAACGCGCTCGGCGTCCCGCTCAGGCGCTCCGCTTCGTTTTGCAGCATGGTGCGCGCGTAGTCGCCTTCGCCTGGCGGCTCGATCTTCAGCACGTCCGCGCCCAGTTCCGCGAGCCGCAAGGTCGCGACCGGACCGGGCAACAACCGCGTCAGATCGAGCACGCGGAGGCCGGCGAGGGCAGGAGAAGGCGTCATGAACTGATCTGTTCGAGTTCCTCGTGCGCTTCGAGCCACTCCATTTCCAGCGTTTCGAGCCGCGCATTCACTTCGCCCTGACGACGAATCGTCTCGGTGAGCTTCGCCTTAAGCGCGGCGTCGTAGCTGGCGGGATCGGCGACGAATGCATCGAGCGTCGATTTCTCCGCGTTCAGCGTGTCCATTTCCTTCTCGATCTTCGCGATGCGCGACTGCAACGGCCTTTTCAGATGCGACAGCTTCTGCCGTTCCTGCGCTTCCTGCTTGCGCTGCTCCTTGCGGTTGAGCGCGCTGTCCTGCGGATCGCCCGCTGACGACGCACCGCTCGCTTCCTTCGCTGCCGCCCGCGTTTCGGCGGCGTGCTGCAACAGCCAGTCGCGATAATCGTCGAGGTCGCCATCGAACGGATTCAGCCGATGCTTCGCGACCAGCATGAACGTGTCGGTCGTCGCCCGCAGCAGATGCCGGTCGTGCGACACGAGGATCAGCGTGCCTTCGAACTGCGCGAGCGCCATCGTCAGCGCGTGACGCGTTTCGAGATCGAGGTGATTGGTCGGCTCGTCGAGCAGCAGCAAGTTCGGCTTCTGCCAGATGATGAGCGCCAGCGCGAGCCGGGCCTTCTCGCCGCCGGAGAAGGGCGCGATCTTCGCGGTCGCCATGTCGCCAGAGAAGTTGAAGCTGCCGAGGAAATCGCGCAGTTCCTGCTCACGCGTGTCGGGCGCGAGGCGCGCCAGATGCTGAAGCGCGGAATCGTCGGGGCGCAGCGTCTCGAGCTGATGCTGCGCGAAGTAGCCGATCTGCAGGCCCTTGCCGTGGCGCACGTGACCGGATAGCGGTTCGAGCGTGTCGGCGAGCGTCTTGATGAGCGTCGACTTGCCCTGACCGTTCGCGCCCAGCAAGCCGATGCGCTGACCGCTTTGAATCGACAGCGTGACGCCTTCGACGATCGGAATCTCGGCGCCGTCATCACCGTGATAACCGCAGCGCACGCCTTCCATCACCATCATCGGATTGGGCGCGGCATCTGGCGTGCGGAATTCGAACGTGAACGGCGAACTTGCGTGCGCCGGCGCGATCAGTTCCATTTTTTCGAGCGCCTTCACGCGGCTTTGCGCCTGCTTCGCCTTGGTCGCCTTTGCCTTGAAACGGTCGATGAAGCTCTGCAAATGCTGCACGGTCTTCTGCTGCTTCTCGAATGCGCTCTGCTGCAGCGCAAGTTGCTGCGCGCGCAGGATTTCGAACTGGCTGTAGTTGCCGCCGTAGCGCTTCACCTGCCGGTTCTCGAGATGCAGCGTGACGTTACAGACCGAATCGAGAAATTCGCGATCGTGCGATATCACGACGAGCGTGCCCGGATAACGCGCGAGCCAGTCTTCGAGCCACACGATCGCGTCGAGGTCGAGGTGGTTGGTCGGCTCGTCGAGCAAAAGCAAATCGGACGGGCACATCAGCGCCTGCGCGAGGTTCAGGCGCATGCGCCAGCCGCCGGAGAAGCTCGACACCGGCTCGCGTGTCTGCGCAAGCGTGAAGCCGAGACCCAGCAAAAGCGTTTCGGCGCGGGCGGGCGCGGTGTAGCCGTCGGCATCGGCGAAAGCGGCGTGCGCTTCGGCTTCGGCGGCGCCGTCGTGCGCGGCAGAGGCGGCGGCGATGCGCGCTTCGATCGCCCGCAAGTGGGTGTCGCCGTCGAGCGTGTAGTCGAGCGCGGTGCGATCGACCGCCGGCGTCTCCTGCGCGACGTGCGCGATGCGCCACGACGGCGGCATCGAAAAGTCGCCGCCGTCCGCGTGCAATTCGCCGCGCAGCACGGCAAAGAGCGTGGACTTGCCTGCGCCGTTCGCGCCGACGAGACCGGCTTTCTCGCCCGGGTTGAGCGTGAAGCTCGTCTCTTCGAAAAGCGGCTTGGTGCCGCGGGACAGGCTGAACTGGTTGAAGCGGATCACGTCGGGATGGCGGCGAAGGGCGCGGGCTTGAGGAAAGCGCTATTTTAGACCGGCCGCGCCTCTGCACAGGGATCGTCCGTTCGGCCAATGGCGGGCAATCGCGGGCGGTAGTAGCATCGCCTGAATTCAACTTCCAGCGGGGAACATGCCATGAGTTCAACTACCGGCGGTATTTACGGCTTCACGGCCGAGACGCTCGACGGCGCGACCGTCAGCCTCGACCAGTACCGCGACAAGGTGCTGCTGATCGTCAATACGGCGAGCGAGTGCGGTTTCACGCCGCAATACAAGGGACTCCAGGAGTTGTACACGCGGCTGGCGGGGCGCGGCTTTGAGGTGCTTGGCTTCCCGTGCAACCAGTTCGGCAAGCAGGAGCCGGGCGATGCCGCCCAGATCGGCGACTTCTGCGAGAAGAACTACGGCGTCACTTTCCCGATGTTCGCGAAGATCGACGTCAACGGCGCGAACGCGCATCCGCTGTTCAAGTATCTGACCGAGAAGGAGCCGGGGGTGCTCGGGCTGGAGGCGATCAAATGGAACTTCACGAAGTTTCTGGTGGATCGGAACGGAAATATCGTGAAGCGTTATGCGCCGATCACGAAGCCGGACGCGATCGCCGGCGATATCGAAAAGCTGCTGTAGCGCGTCAGAGAATCGGCGAAAACAGCCGGGCGACGTGCATCGCCATCCGATGCCAGAACGCGAAGGCGAGATAGTCGTTTTCGTCGATCTCATACGCGTGCGCAAAGTCGATGAGCAGCATGCTCTCGACCTGCCTCGCGAAGGCATGATCGACGGTCAGCACCGTGATCTCGAAGTTGAGCCTGAAAGAACGGTTGTCGAGATTCGCGCTGCCGACCGACGCGGCGATGTCGTCCACGAGCACGACCTTCTGATGCAGGAAGCCCGGCTTGTAGCGGAAGATGCGCACGCCGGCCTGCACGAGATCGTACGCATAGAGCCGCGAGGCCGCGAACACCACGCGATGATCGCGCCGGCTCGGAATCAGGATGCGCACGTCCACGCCGCGCATCACGGCGAGCCGTAGCGCCGAGAACACCGCTTCGTCGGGAATCAGATAAGGCGATGTGATCCAGATGCGCTCGCGCGCCGCGTTGATCGCCTCGACGAAAAACAGCGAGCAGGTCTCCTGCTTGTCGGCGGGGCCGCTCGACAGCACCATGCAGTGCATGTCCTCGTCGGCATGCGGCGCGGGGCCGAGTTCGGGAAGACGCTGCGTCGCCCAGTACCAGTCTTCGGTGAAGACGAACTGGATGCTCGCGATCGCCGGGCCGCGCACTTCGACATGCGTGTCGCGCCACGGGGAAAGGCGCGGATTGCCGCCGAGATACTCGACGCCCACGTTGTGGCCGCCGACGAACGCGCGCTTGCCGTCGACCACGACGATCTTCCGATGATTGCGGAAGTTGATCTGAAAGCGGTGCACGAACTTGCGCTTGGTCGCGAACGGATGCGCCTCCACGCCGCCCGCACGCAGCGCGTGCACGTAGCGATGCGGCAAGTCGAAGCTGCCGATGCTGTCGTAGAGGAAATAGACGCGCACGCCCGCCTGGGCCTTCGCGATGAGCGCATCGCGCAGCATGTCGCCGAGCGCATCCGCGCGCACGATGAAAAACTGCACGACGATATAGCGCTCGGCGGCTTCGATCGCTTCGAGAATCGCGGAGAACGTGGCGTCGCCGTTGACGAGCACGCGCACCGAATTGCCGCGCAGAAACGGCATGCCGGATAGCCGCTGAAGCGTGCGGATCGTCGGATTGCCGAGATGGTCGGCGGGCCCCGGCAAAAGTTCGCCGCGCGCGCCGGGCGAATCGAGCGGCACGATACCGGTTTCGGACGCGTCGCTGCGCTCCTGCGAGTCCCACTCGGCGGGCTTGGTGCGGTTGCGCAGAATTTCGTATTCGAGCCGCCGCTCGTCGATGTAATCGGCGAACTTGCTGCGGCCGAGAAACAGGTAGGGGATGAGCGTGAGATACGGCATCGCGACGAGCGACACCGCCCACGCGACCGCGCCTTGCGACGTGCGCGTGTGAATAACCGCGTGCACGGCGGCGATGACGCCGAGCACATGCGCGGCCATCACGAGCGTGCCGACGTGGAGCCAGTCTGCTGCTTGCATAGGGGTGCGCAAGGTTCGATACGTCCCGCGCCCGGGCGCGCGGATGGGGATGATGCATCACCGCGTCGGCGGCGATGCGACATCTTACCGAACCTTGCTGGTCTGAAACGCGCCTTGCGCGTCAGACTTGCGCGGGCAGATCGGCCGCCTGGATGAGGAACACGTTGTCGTCGCCGGCGCTGGTCGAGAGCCAGACGAGATCGAGGCCGCCGAACGCCGCCTCGACGTTCGCCCGCTCGTTGCCGATTTCCACGACGAGCACGCCGTCCTCGGTCAGCCACTTGCTGGCGTCGCGCACGATGCGCCGCACGATGTCCATGCCGTCGTCGCCCCCTGCGAGCGCGAGTTCCGGCTCATGGCGGTATTCCGCGGGCAGGGACTGCATCGCGGTCGCGTTCACATACGGCGGATTCGTGATGATGACCTCGTAGCGCGCTTCGGGCAGCGGCGCGTACAGATCGCCTTCGTACAGCGTCACGCGGTCTTGCAGGCCGTAGTCGTCGACGTTGCGGCGCGCGACGGCGAGCGCATCGGCGGAGATGTCGACGGCATCGACATCGGCGTTTTCGAATGCTTGCGCGGCGAGAATCGCAAGGCAGCCGGAGCCCGTGCACAGTTCGAGCACGCGCGTGACGTGGTCGGGATCGGCCACGTAGGGCTGCAAGCCGTCCTGCAGCAATTCGCCGATGAACGAGCGCGGCACGATCACGCGCTCATCGACATAAAAACGCTGGCCGTGCATCCATGCTTCGTGCGTGATGTACGCAGCCGGCACGCGCTCTTTCGCGCGGCGTTCGATCACCTGCGTCACGGCGTCGATCTCGCTGTCGAGCAGGCGCGCGTCGAGAAACGGATCGAGCGTGTCGAGCGGCAGATGCAGCGTATGCAGAATCAGATACGCGGCTTCGTCATAGGCGTTGGTCGAGCCGTGGCCGAACGAGAGGCCCGCTTCGGTGAAGCGCGAGACGCCGAAACGCAGCAGGTCGCGCACGGTGAGAAAGGGTAGCGCCATCGAAGGCTCCTTGTTGTTGTACGAATGAATTCAGGCGATCAGCTCTTCGAGCACGCGGCGATACACGTTCTTAAGCGGCTCGATGAATCGCACTTCGACATGTTCGTCGATCTTGTGGATGCTGCCGTTCGGCGGGCCGAATTCCACCACTTGCTCGCAGATGCGCGCGATGAAGCGGCCATCGGACGTGCCGCCTGTGGTCGACAGTTCCGGCTGCACGCCGGTTTCCGCGCGGATTGCCTTGTCGAGCGCGTCCGACAGCGCGCCGCGCGGCGTCAGGAAGGGCAGGCCGCTCACGGTCCACGTCAGATCGTAGTCGAGCGCGTGCTTGTCGAGGATTGCATTCACGCGGCCTTGCAGGCCCTCGACCGTGCTGGCCGTCGAAAAGCGGAAGTTGAAAATCAGCTCGGCCTGGCCGGGAATGACGTTGGTCGCTCCGGTGCCCGAGTGCAGGTTCGACACCTGCCAGGTGGTCGGCGGAAAGTATTCGTTGCCTTCGTCCCAGCGGACGGCGACGAGTTCGGCGAGCGCGGGCGCGAGCAGATGAATCGGATTCTTCGCGAGATGCGGATATGCAATGTGCCCCTGCACGCCCTTCACGACGAGCTTGCCTGTCATTGAGCCGCGCCGCCCGTTCTTGACCGTGTCGCCGAGCGTTTCGTTCGAAGTCGGCTCGCCGACGATGCAGTAATCGAGCCGCTCGCCGCGCGCCTTCAACGCTTCGACAACTTTCACGGTGCCGTCGGTTGCGGGGCCTTCTTCATCGCTCGTGATGAGCAGCGCGATCGAACCGCGATGCTCCGGATGCTTCGCGACGAACTCCTCGCTCGACACGACGAACGCCGCCAGGGACGCCTTCATGTCGGCGGCGCCGCGCCCATAGAGCTTGCCGTCGCGATGGGTCGGCGAAAAGGGCGGCGAAGTCCATTGCTCGACGGGACCGGTCGGCACGACGTCGGTGTGTCCGGCGAACGCGAGCAGTTTGGCCGCCGCGCCATCCGTGCCGCGCTTCACGGCCCACAGATTCGTGACGCCGCCCGACGCGATGGTTTCGCACACGAAGCCGGCAGCGGACAGGCGTTCGATCATCAGCGACTGGCAATCGCGATCGTCGGGCGTGACGGAGGCCCGCGCGATCAGGGCTTCGGTAAGGGAGAGAGTGCCGGACATGGTTGGGCCTGCTTCTGGACAGCGATAAAAAATGCCGGCGCGGCGGCCGGCAAGCGGTTCTACGTCGAGGCGAGCGATGGCGTCCGTGAGAGCCATCGCCACGCATCACGCGAAGAGCGTCTCGTACTGCTCGGCCGAGAAGCCGAGCGTCTTCACGCGGCCGTTCACGACGATGACCGGCCGCTTGATGATCGACGGCTTGTGAATCATCAACGCGATCGCGCCGGCAGTCGTGTCGGCTTCGGCCTTGTGGACGTCCGACAGCCCGCGCCAGGTGGTGCCGCGCTTGTTGATGAGCTGATCGACTGGCACGTCCTTCAACCAGTCCTGAACCAGCTGCTCGTTCACGCCGGCTTTCTTGAAGTCGTGAAATTCGAACGGCACGCCGCGCTCTTCGAGCCACACCCGCGCCTTCTTCACCGAGTCGCAGTTCGGAATGCCGTACACGACAGTCGTCTTGGCCAAATCAGTCGCCTCGCAGCAGTTCGTTCAGGCCGACCTTGGCGCGCGTCTTGGCGTCGACCTTCTTCACGATGACCGCGCAGTACAGGCTATGCGAGCCGTCCTTCGACGGCAGATTGCCCGCGACCACCACCGAGCCCGCCGGAATGCGGCCATACGTGACTTCGCCCGTTTCGCGGTCGTAGATCTTGGTCGACTGGCCGAGATAAACGCCCATCGAGATGACGGAGTTTTCTTCGACGATCACGCCTTCCACCACTTCCGAGCGCGCGCCGATGAAGCAGTTGTCCTCGATGATGACCGGGTTCGCCTGCAGCGGCTCCAGCACGCCGCCGATGCCCACGCCGCCCGACAGGTGCACGTTCTTGCCGATCTGCGCGCACGAGCCGACGGTGGCCCAGGTGTCGACCATCGTGCCTTCATCGACGTAAGCGCCGATGTTGGTGTACGACGGCATCAGCACGACGTTCTTCGCGATGAACGAGCCGCGGCGCGCGATGGCCGGCGGCACCACGCGGAAGCCGCCCGCCGCGAAGTCTTCGGCGGTGTAGTTCGCGAACTTCGAGGGCACCTTGTCGTAGAACTGCGAGTATCCGCCGGCGGCCATCGGCGCGTTGTCTTCCAGGCGGAACGACAGCAGCACGGCCTTCTTCAGCCATTGATTGACGACCCAGTCGCCGTCGCGCTTCTCGGCCACGCGCAATGCGCCCTTGTCGAGCTGTTCGATGGCGTGCGCGACCGCGTCGCGGACTTCGGCCGGCGCGGCTTTCGGCGAAAGCTCGGCGCGGTTTTCCCAGGCGTTGTCGATGATGCTCTGAAGTTGTTGCGACATAGTGATATCAAGGATGGAGTGATGGACCGGCAGCGCCCGTCAGGACTTGAGCGTGCGGCAGAATTCGACGATGCGGCGGGCGCCCTCGACACATTCCTCGACGCCCGCGACGAGCGCGACGCGGACGAACCCTTCGCCGGGATTCGTGCCATGCGCGGGACGAGCGAGATAGGAGCCCGGCAGAACCGTCACATTATAGTCGGCGTAGAGACGCGCCGCGAACTGGGTATCGGTGAGTCCGGTGCGCGAAACGTTCGCCCAGAGGTAGAACGCAGCGTCGGGAAGACGGACGTCCAGCACCTCGGCGAGCATCGGCGTCACCGTATTGAATTTGCTCACATACTTCGCGCGGTTGTCGCGCACGTGCGTTTCATCCCGCCACGCGGCGATGCTCGCGCGCTGAAACACGGTGGACAGCGCAGCGCCGTGATACGTGCGATACAGCAGGAATTGCTTGAGGATGGCCGCGTCGCCCGCGACGAAGCCCGAACGCATGCCCGGCACGTTCGATCGTTTCGACAGGCTCGACAGCATCACGAGGCGCTCGAAGCCGCGACCGAGCAGGCGCGCGGCTTCGAGGCCGCCGAGCGGCGGATGCGCTTCGTCGAAGTAGATCTCCGAATAACATTCGTCGGACGCGATCACGAAGCCATGCTTGTCCGACAGCGCGAACAGTTCGCGCCAGTTGTCGAGCGTCAGCACGGCGCCCGTCGGGTTGCCCGGCGAGCAGACATAGAGCAGTTGCGTGCGCGCCCAGATGTCGTCGGGCACGGCCGAGTAATCGCACGCGAAGTTGCGCGCCGGATCGCTGTTCACGAAGTACGGCTGCGCGCCGGCGAGCAGCGCCGCGCCTTCGTAGATTTGATAGAACGGGTTGGGACAGAGTACGATCGGCGGTTCGGCTTCGCGCAGTTCAGGCGTGCTGCGGCTGTCGATGACCGCCTGCGCGAGCGCGAACAGCGCCTCGCGCGAGCCTGACACCGGCAGCACTTCGGTGGCCGCATCGAGCGATTCGAGACCGTAGCGCGCGCGAGCCCACGCGGCGATGGCTTCGCGCAGCGGTTCGCTTCCGAGCGTCGGTGGATAGGCCGCGAGGCCATCGAGCGAATTGACGACGGCATCGCGGATCAACTCGGGCGTCGGATGCTTCGGCTCGCCGATGCCGAAGCTGATCGGCGTGAACCCGGCGCGCGGCTCGATGCCTTTGAAGAGCGCGCGGAGCTTTTCGAACGGATACGGCTGGAGTGTCTGAAGAAGTGGATTCACGGCGTGACCGGTAAGCGATGAACGACGAGTGAACGGAAAACAGGCGATCGGAGCGGCGGCGAAGCGCCATGCGTGCCGGCGTGACGAGGCCATTGGAAGACCCGCTGCGGCGGCACGATAAAGACACTGACGAAGCGCACGATTATACCCCGCGCCTTTGCAGCAAAGGGCCGCGAGGCAACGAACGACAAGATGACGACTCATCACCGAAACGAACGAGCGGGCGCAGGAGCCCGGCCATGACCCGCCGATTCCACGACGCGCTGCCGACGCTCGCGATCATGCTCGGTGCATCGGTATGGGGCGTCGTCTGGTATCCGATGCGCATGCTCGCGTCGATGGGCCTCACCGGCACCGTCGCCAGCGCGGCGACGAGCGGCGCGGCGTGTCTGTGCGTCCTATTGCTGAGACGACGCGCGATCAGCACGATTTCGTGGCACTGGCTGCTCGTCGCGCTGGGGCTGGCGGCGGGCATGACGAGCGTCGGTTTCGTGTGGGGCGCGATTCACGGTCAGGTGATGCGCGTGCTGCTGCTCTTCTACTTGACGCCCGCATGGACGGCGGTGTTCGCGCATTTCATTCTGAAGGATCGCCTCACGCGCGCCGACGCCGCGCTGTCGATGCTGTCGCTCGCAGGCGCACTGACCATGCTCTGGTCGCCCTCTCTCGGCATGCCGCTGCCCGCGAATCTCGCGGAGTGGGCGGGCCTGATGGGCGGCATGGGCTTCGCGATGAGCAACGTGCTCGTCGTCAGGATCACGCGAACGATGCCCCGCATGAAGCCCGAGATGCGCACGGCGGTGATCTTCGGCGGCGCGGCCGTCGTCGCCACGCTCGTGAGCTTTTTCGAACCGATGCCGACGCCGCCCGCCGCATCGCAGATGGGCACGGTGGCGTTCATCGTGATCGGGCTGGGCGTCGTGCTGGCAGTGAACAACGTCATCGTGCAGATCGGGCTGGCGCGCGTGCCGGCCAATCGCGCGTCGATCATCATGCTGTTCGAACTGGTCGTGACGGCGCTGTCGTCGTGGCTCTTCGCGGGCGAAGTGCCGGGGCCGCGCGAGTGGGCGGGCGGCGCGTGCATCGTGGCGGCGTGCGTGCTGTCGGCGTGGGTGCATCGGCAGACGCGGGAGGTCGTCGAAGCATCGCCCGCGCCGTCGCTCGAGGCCGCGAGCGAGAAGAAACCGACACGCGCGATGGTATGATGGTGTCCGCTCGCGACCGGGCGGAAAGGCTCTCGCGGGCATGAGACGAATACACGCGATGGGCCGCGCCGCCGCCCGTCTGCAACTCACCCTCCGTCCTTCACTCCAAACAGCGATATCGCCGTGCGTCTGACTTCGATCAAACTCGCTGGTTTCAAGTCCTTCGTCGATCCCACGCATTTCCAGGTTCCCGGCCAGCTCGTCGGCGTCGTTGGGCCGAATGGCTGCGGCAAGTCCAATATCATCGACGCCGTGCGCTGGGTGCTCGGCGAATCGCGCGCATCCGAATTGCGCGGCGAGTCGATGCAGGACGTCATCTTCAACGGATCGACCGCGCGCAAGCCCGGCAGCCGCGCCAGCGTCGAACTCATCTTCGACAACGCCGATGGCCGCGCCGCCGGACAGTGGAGCGCCTACGGCGAGATCGCCGTGAAACGCGTGCTGACACGCGACGGCACCTCCAGCTACTACATCAACAACCTGCCCGCGCGACGCCGCGACATTCAGGATATCTTCCTCGGCACCGGTCTCGGTCCGCGCGCCTACGCGATCATCGGACAGGGCATGATCGCGCGCATCATCGAAGCGAAGCCGGAAGAACTGCGCGTGTTCCTCGAAGAAGCCGCGGGCGTGTCGAAGTACAAGGAACGCCGCCGCGAGACCGAAAACCGTCTGCACGATACGCGCGAGAACCTGACGCGCGTGGAGGACATCGTCCGCGAACTGACGACGAATCTCGAGAAGCTCGAAGGGCAGGCGATCGTCGCGACCAAGTACAAGCAACTGCAGGCCGAAGGCGAAGAGAAGCAGCGCCTGCTGTGGCTGTTGCGCAAGAACGAAGCCGGCAACGAGGCGGAGCGGCAGCAGCGCGCCATCCGCGAAGCGCAGGTCGAACTCGAAGCACAGACGGCGCGTCTGCGGGAAGTGGAAGCGCAACTGGAAACGCTTCGTGTCGCGCACTACAGTGCGAGCGACGCGATGCAGGGCGCGCAAGGCGCGCTCTACGAAGCCAACGCCGAAGTGAGCCGGCTGGAAGCGGAAATCAAGTTCATCGTCGAGTCGCGCAATCGCGTGCAGGCGCAGATCGCCGCGCTCAGTGCGCAGCGCGAGCAGTGGCAGATGCAGGCGCGAAAGGCGCGCGACGAGATCGAGACCGCATCCGAAGCGCTGGCCGAAGGCGAAGAGAAGGCCGCCATCGCGCAAGAAAACGCCGCCGCGAAGCACGACGCATTGCCCGCTCTCGAAGCCCGCTGGCGCGATGCACAGGCGCAACTGAACGAGGAACGTGCGGGCATCGCGCGCGCGGAACAGGCGCTCAAGCTCGAAGCGGCGCATCAGCGCAACGCGGATCAGCAGCTTCAGCAATTGCAGCAGCGCCAGGAGCGTCTGAAGAACGAAGCGAGCGGCCTCGACGCGCCCGACGAAGCGCAACTCGAAGAATTGCGGATGCAGCTTGCCGAGAACGAAGAGGTGCTCGCCGAAGCTCAGGCGCGCCTCGCCGATGCGCAGGAAACCGTGCCGCGCCTCGACGCGGAACGCCGCGCGGCGCAAGAGCGCGTGCAGGCGGAAAGCGCGCAGATTCACCAGCTGGAAGCGCGCCTTGCCGCGCTGAAGCAGCTTCAGGAAAGCGTCCAGACGGAAGGCAAGATTCAGCCGTGGCTCGACAAGCACGAACTCGGCGCGCTGCCGCGTCTGTGGAAGAAGCTGCATGTCGAAGCCGGTTGGGAAGCGGCGCTCGAAGCGGTGCTGCGCGAGCGGCTCGCGGCGCTCGAAGTATCGAATCTGGACTGGGTGAAGGCGTTCGCCACCGACGCGCCGCCCGCCAAGCTCGCGTTCTATTCGCCGCCCGTCGCGGGCAAGCCGCTCGACGCGCCGCAGGGCTTGCGGCCGTTGCTGTCGCTCGTGCGCATCGACGATCCGGGCTTGCGCGCGGTGCTGAACGAATGGCTCGGCGCGACTTTCATCGCGGACGACATCGCGCAGGCGCTCGCCATGCGCTCGCAGTTGCCGGAAGGCGGCGCGTTCGTCGTGAAGGCGGGGCATACGGTGACGCGCGTCGGCGTCCAGCTCTATGCGGCTGATTCCGAGCAGTCCGGCATGCTGGCCCGCGCGCAGGAAATCGAAAATCTCACGCGGCAGGTGCGCGCGCAGGCGCTGCTCGCCGATGAAGCGAAGTCCAACGCGGTGCGCGCCGATGCCGCACACACTCAGGCATCGCAAGCACTCGCCGATGCCCGCGCCGCCGCCGAGCGCGCGACGCAGCGCGTGCATGCGCTGCAACTGGACGTGCTGAAGCTCGCGCAGGCGCACGAGCGCTACACGCAGCGCAGCACGCAGATCGGCGAGGAACTGGAAGAAATCGTCGCGCAGATCGACGAGCAACGCGCGCTGCGGGCAGAGTCCGAAGCGGCGTTCGAACAGCACGACGCGGAAATCGCGCAGTTGCAGGCGCGCTTCGAGGACAACCAGCTCGCGTTCGAATCGCTCGACGAAGCGCTCACGAGCGCGCGCCACGAGTTGCGCGAACTGGAGCGCGCCGCAAGCGACGCGAGCTTCGCCGTGCGCGGTCTTGCCGCGAAGATCGCGGAATACGAGCGCAACATCGAGACGGCGCAGGATCAGAGCGAACGCGTCGCGGGCGCGCTGGAAGATGCGCGCGCGGAACTTGAAACCATCAACGAGCAGACGGCGCAGACCGGCTTGCAGGACGCGCTCGAAGTGCGTGCGGCGCGCGAGGAATCGCTGCATGCGGCGCGCATCGAACTGGACGATCTGACCGCGCGGCTGCGTCAGTCCGACGAACAGCGTCTTTTCGCCGAGCGCTCGCTGCAGCCGCTGCGCGACAGGATCAACGAATTGCAGTTGAAGGAGCAGGCGGCGCGCATTAGCGGCGAGCAGTTCGTCGAGCAACTGCAGGCAGCGGGCGTCGACGAAGCCGAACTGCAGGCGAAGCTCACGCCGGACATGAAGCCGTCGTATCTGCAGGGCGAAGTCACGCGCCTGAACAACGCGATCGTCGCGCTCGGCCCGGTCAACATGGCCGCGCTCGAAGAACTCGCGTCGGCGACCGAGCGCAAGCACTTCCTCGACGCGCAGTCGGCCGATCTGAACAACGCCATCGGCACGCTCGAAGACGCGATTCAGAAGATCGACCAGGAAACGCGTTCGTTGCTGCAAGGCACGTTCGACGAGGTGAACCGTCACTTCGGCGATCTGTTCCCGCGTCTTTTCGGCGGCGGTCAGGCGAAGCTCATCATGACCGGCGACGAAATCCTCGATGCCGGCGTGCAGGTTATGGCGCAGCCGCCCGGCAAGAAGAATTCGACGATTCACCTGCTTTCGGGCGGCGAAAAGGCGCTCACCGCGACGGCGCTCGTCTTCGCGATGTTCCAGTTGAATCCCGCGCCGTTCTGTCTGCTCGACGAAGTGGACGCGCCGCTCGACGACGCCAACACCGAACGCTTCGCGAATCTCGTGCGGGCGATGTCGGTCAAGACGCAATTCCTGTTCATCTCGCACAACAAGATTGCGATGGAGATGGCCCAGCAATTGATCGGCGTGACGATGCAGGAGCAGGGCGTATCGCGCATCGTGGCGGTGGACATGGAAGCCGCTGCGGGCTTTGCGCAGAATGGCTGACGCCGTAGCGTCATGCGAATTTGAATGATTGAACGACGGCCGGGCGATGTCCCGGCCAGGCGCGCAGGCGCGGAGTGGCGCGCATCGGGCAGGCGGCGGCGAAAGCCGGAACGCGGCAGATGCGTGCGACAGATCGCGCGGCGCTTCCTAACTCAAAAGAATGTGGAGCGTGCATGGACGAGTTGACACTCGGTTTGATCGGAGCGGGAGCCGTGGTAGTGGGCGGTGTGGTGGTGTACAACGCGTGGCAAAGCGCGAAGGTGCGGCGCAAGATGCCGCGTCCGATGCCTGATGAAGCCGCCGATGCGCTCGCCCGCCAGGAAACCGACGACGAGCATCCGTTCATCGAGCCGGTGCGCCCGGCGCGACGTGAGCCGGTGGCAGGCGATGCGGTCGACGAAGCGCCGCGCGATGTGCGTGTCGAACCGAGTTTCGGCGGCGTGGCGGCATCCGAAGAGACGCACGCTGTTGTGACGCCGCCCGTTGCTCCGGCGGATACGCCCGTCGACCTGCAGGCCGAGGCCACGTCTGCGAACGGTGTCGCCGACGAATCCGCGATCATCGACGAAGACGAGCGCAACGAACCCGTGATGCCCGCCGCGACGACCATTTCGTCGACGCCGCCGGCGGTGGTGGATCGACGCATCGACTGCGTGGTGCCGGTGCGGCTCGCCGCGCCCATCGCGGGCGACCGCGTCATTCCGCTCGCGCAGCGGCTGCGTCGCGCGGGGACGAAGCCGGTGACGATCGAGGGCAAGCCGGAAGGCGAGAGCACGTGGGAACTGTTGCGCCACGGCGTGCGCTACGACGAACTGCGCGCGGCGGCGCAGCTCGCGAATCGCAGCGGCCCGCTCAATGAACTGGAATTCTCGGAGTTCGTGACCGGCGTGCAGCGTCTCGCCGACGCCGTCGATGGCGCGCCCGAATTCCCCGACATGATGGAAACCGTCGGCATGGCGCGCGAACTCGACGCCTTCGCCGCCCAGTGCGACGCGCAGTTGTCCATCAACATTCTCTCCGACGGCGCGCCGTGGTCGGCCAACTACGTGCAGGCGGTCGCGTCGCAGGACGGCTTGCTGCTGTCGCGCGACGGCACGCGCTTCGTCAAGCTCGACGCGAAGCAGAACCCGGTGTTCATGCTTCAATTCGGCGATACCAATTTCCTGCGCGACGACCTCACCTACAAGGGCGGCCAGATGATCACGCTGGTGCTGGACGTGCCGGTCGCGGACGAGGACATCCTGCCGTTCCGCCTGATGTGCGACTACGCGAAGTCGCTGTCGGAGCGCATCGGGGCGCGCGTCGTCGATGATCAGCGCCGGCCGTTGCCCGAATCGGCGCTGCTCGCCATCGAAAAGCAGTTGATGACGCTGTACGCGAAGCTCGAGCAAGCGGGCATTCCGGCAGGCTCGGCCGCGACGCGCAGGCTCTTCAGCCAGTAACCGTCCTTGTCCTCGACGCGCTGCATCGGCGGCGCGCGTGTTCGCTTCGACTGCGCCCCTTCCGTGGGGCGCTTTCCGTTGGTGCGCGCGACCGCACGTCCAATCGGCCTATGCCGTCCGGCCGATGCCACGATTTTCCGATCTTCTGAGACAATCGACCGGTCGATTGACTGATTTACCTTTCTCTACAAGAAGCCGCATGTCCGCCAAGACCAAAGCCGAATCCGCCGCCACCGCGAAGTCCCAGGCCGCCGTGCCCAGCGCCGACCGGCCGGAAGAGCGCGCCGCGTGGCTGCGCACGGAGCTGGAACGCGCGAACTACGCATACTACGTGCTCGACCAGCCGGAACTGCCGGACGCCGAATACGACACGCTGTTCAAGGAACTGCAGGGCATCGAGGCGGAGCATCCGGCGCTCGTCACGCCGGACTCGCCGACGCAGCGCGTGGGCGGGCAGGCCGCCGAGGGTTTCACGCCGGTCGTCCATGACGTGCCGATGCTGTCGCTCAACAACGGCTTCGCGGACGAGGACATCGCCGCATTCGACAAGCGCGTCTCGGATGCATTGGGCGTGTCGCCGGTGCAGTACGCGTGCGAACTCAAGTTCGACGGTCTCGCCATCTCCCTGCGTTACGACGATGGCCGCTTCGTGCAGGCCTCCACGCGCGGCGACGGTGCGACCGGCGAGGACGTCACGGCGAACGTGCGCACCATCCGCTCGATTCCGCTGACGCTCAAGGGCAAAAACGTGCCGAAGCGGCTCGACGTGCGCGGCGAAGCGCTGATGTTCAAGCGCGATTTCGATCGCCTGAACGCACGCCAGCGCGATGCCGGCCACCGCGAGTTCGCCAATCCGCGCAATGCGGCGGCGGGCAGCTTGCGTCAGCTCGACCCGAAGATGACGGCGCAACGGCCGCTGTCGTTTTTCGCGTACGGCATCGGCGTGCTCGAAGGCGCGGAAATGCCGGACACGCACGCCGCGCTGCTCGACTGGTACAAGGAAATGGGGCTGCCGGTGAATGCGGAGCGCGCGGTCGTCGAGGGCGCGGAAGGCTTGCTCGGCTTCTTCCGCCAGACGGGCGAGAAGCGCGACAAGCTGCCGTACGACATCGACGGCGTTGTCTACAAGGTTAATCGTCGTGATGAACAGGACAAGCTCGGCTTCGTCTCGCGCGCACCGCGCTTTGCGCTCGCGCACAAGTTTCCGGCGCAGGAAGCGCTGACGCAATTGCTCGCGATCGACGTGCAGGTCGGCCGCACGGGAGCGATCACGCCGGTCGCGCGCCTCGCGCCGATATTCGTCGGCGGCGCGACGGTCACGAACGCCACGCTGCACAACGAGGACGAAGTGCGCCGCAAGGACATCCGTATCGGCGATACGGTCATCGTGCGGCGCGCGGGCGACGTGATCCCCGAAGTGGTCGGCGCGATTCTCGACCGGCGTCCCGACGATGCCCGCGAGTTCGTCATGCCGACCGAATGCCCGGTGTGCGGCTCGAAGATCGAACGGCTGCCGGACGAAGCCATCGCGCGCTGCACGGGCGGCCTGTTCTGCCCGGCGCAGCGTAAGCAGGCGCTGTGGCACTTCGCGCAGCGCCGCGCGCTCGACATCGACGGCCTCGGCGAAAAGATCATCGACCAGCTAGTCGAAGAGAATCTGGTTCGCACGCCGGCCGATCTCTTCAATCTGGGCTTCTCGACGCTCGCGGCGCTCGATCGCTTCGCCGACAAATCCGCGCAGAACCTGCTCGATTCGCTCGAAAAGGCGAGGCACACGACGCTCGCGCGCTTCATCTACGCGCTCGGCATTCGGCATGTGGGAGAGTCGACGGCCAAGGATCTCGCGAAGCATTTTGGATCGCTGGACCCAATCATCGCGGCGTCCGTCGAGCAATTGCTGGAAGTCAACGATGTCGGCCCGGTGGTCGCCGAAGCCATTCACAATTTCTTCAGCGAAGCGCATAACCAGCACGTGATCGAGCAGTTGCGCGCGAAGGTGTCGTGGCCGGAAGGGCCGCCCGCGCCGCGTGCGCCGCAGGGCGCGCTGGCGGGCAAGACGGTCGTGCTGACGGGCACGCTGCCGACGCTCTCGCGCGAGGAAGCGAAAGAAATGCTCGAAGCGGCCGGCGCGAAGGTGGCCGGCTCCGTATCGAAAAAGACCGACTACGTCGTGGCGGGCGCGGACGCGGGCAGCAAGCTCGCGAAGGCGGAGGAACTCGGGGTTCCCGTTGTCGACGAAGACGGCATGAAGAAGCTATTGGAAGGAGTCACTCCATGATCCGAGAAATCCTGAAAATGGGCGATCCGCGGCTTTTGCGCATCGCTCAGCCTGTCGAACATTTCGACACGCCGGAACTGCACACGCTCGTGCAGGACATGTTCGACACGATGCGCGACGCCAACGGCGCGGGTCTTGCCGCGCCGCAGATCGGCGTCGACCTGCAGGTGGTCATCTTCGGCTTCGGGCATACCGAGCGTTATCCCGACGCGCCGCCCGTGCCGGAGACGGTGCTCATCAACCCGATCATCACGCCGAACGGGCACGACATGGAGGAGGGCTGGGAAGGATGCCTGTCCGTGCCGGGGCTGCGCGGCGCGGTTCAGCGGTACTCGATGATCCGCTATCAGGGCTTCGATCAGTACGGCCAGGCGATCGAACGGCTCGCCGACGGATTCCACGCGCGCGTCGTGCAGCACGAGTGCGATCATCTGATCGGCAAGCTCTATCCGATGCGCATCACCGACTTCTCGAAGTTCGGCTACACGGACGTGCTGTTTCCCGGACTCGATCCGGCGCGCGACGACTGAACGCCGAAGCCGCGCCAGCATCGTCGCATGGCCGGTTCAAGCGCCGAAACCCGCTCGTTGCGAGCGGGTTTTTTATTACGCGAACGTTTTCGGATTGCCGCTCGTGTCGTGCCGCCGGAACAATGCGACGTGCTCCGGTTTGGCGGACCCTTGCAGGCGGCCATCGGGCAAGCGGGCGATCACCATTTCGCCGATGCCGGGACTCGTCACGACCACTTCATCCTGCAGGGCGAGCAGCGCGTGGAGCCGTCGGCGGCCGCTGACGATTTCCAGTCCGGTTTTCGTCTCACGAACGATGATCTCTACTGCCATGACGATGTCCTCCTTGCCGTTCAATGCCGAATGCTTTTGCTCGAGCGAGAGCGATCCATCGCCCGCTGAAACCCCGCGCGTCTGCCGGAATCTGCGTCCTCGCGCATATCCTGCCTAACGGATCGACAAGTCATTTTCTTTAGCCAAAAAGCGAACAAAAAATAACGGCGCGACCGGATGACCGATCGCGCCGTTTTTATCGTCGAGTGTCGCGATTTTGCGACGCTGCGAGCACGGACCAGCGGGTTAGAAGCCCTCGTTCGCCGCGAGATAGCGCCACTGTCCCGGCGGCAGCGCGCCGAGCATCACGCGTCCCATGCGGATGCGCTTCAGCCCGATCACCTCCAGGCCGACCAGCTCGCACATGCGGCGAATCTGCCGCTTCTTGCCTTCGCGCAGCACGAAGCGAAGCTGCTCGCCGTTCTGCCAGCTGACTTGCGCGGTTTTGAGCGGGACGCCATCGAGTTCGAGGCCGTGTCGCAGCAAGGCGAGTTTTTCCTCGGGGAACTGTCGGTCGATGTCGGTGGCGTGCTCGCCGAATCGCACGCGCACGAGGTATTCCTTGTCGACTTCGGAATGTCCGCCGATCAGTTGCTTCGCGATGCGGCCGTCCTGCGTGAGCACGAGCAGCCCGGTCGAGTCGATGTCGAGACGTCCGGCCGGTGCGAGCGTGCGCAGATGGCCTGGCGTGAAACGGATGCCCGAGCGGTCCTCTTCCCAGTGATTCGACGGGTTGACGAGCGTGACCGCCGGCTCGTAGCCGTCCTCGGCTTGCCCCGACACGTACCCGACCGGCTTGTGCAGCAGGATCGTGACGAGTTGCGACTGCGCCGAATGCGCGGCTGGCAGGACTTCGATGTTCTGACCGGGGCGGATGCGCGTGCCGAGCGTGTCCATCACTTGGCCATCGACCAGCACCCAGCCTTTCTCGATCCATTCGTCGGCTTCGCGGCGCGAGCATAGGCCGAGTTCCGACATGACCTTCGACAGGCGGACGAGGCCGTCCTGGTGGGGGCGGGGGGCGTGATCGGTATGCGGTGCTTGCGGATCGGCGTTGCGCGTGGTGCGGGTGTCGACGCTCGGACGGGAGTCGTCGCCGCGTGGTTTGGACGGGCGACGATCGTCGCTGCGAGGGCCGCGATCGCTGAAGCTTGCGCGCGCATCATCGCCGCGCGGTTTGGACGGGCGTCGTTCGTCGTTGCGCGGGCCGCGATCGCTGAAGCTCGGGCGGGAGTCGTCGCCGCGTGGTTTGGGCGGGCGACGATCGTCGTTGCGCGGGCCGCGATCGCTGAAGCTCGGGCGCGAATCATCGCCGCGCGGCTTCGACGGGCGGCGTTCTTCGCCACGCGGGCCGCGATCGCCGAAGCTCGGGCGCGAATCATCGCCGCGCGGTTTGAACGGGCGACGTTCTTCGCTGCGCGGACCCCGATCGCCGAAGCTCGGGCGCGAATCATCGCCGCGTGGTTTGAACGGGCGACGTTCTTCGCCACGCGGACCGCGATCACCAAAGCTCGGACGCGATTCATCGCCGCGCGGTTTGAACGGGCGTCGCTCATCACCACGCGGACCGCGATCGCCGAAGCTCGGACGCGAATCGTCACCGTGCGGCTTGAACGGGCGACGTTCTTCGCCACGCGGACCGCGATCACCAAAGCTCGGGCGGGAGTCGTCGCCGCGCGGTTTGAACGGGCGACGTTCGTCGCTGCGCGGACTGCGATCGCCAAAGCTCGGGCGCGCATCACCGCCACGCGGACCGCGATCACCAAAGCTCGGACGCGAATCATCGCCGCGTGGTTTGAACGGGCGACGTTCTTCGCCACGCGGACCGCGATCACCAAAGCTCGGGCGGGAGTCGTCGCCGCGTGGTTTGAACGGGCGACGTTCTTCGCCACGCGGACCGCGATCACCAAAGCTCGGACGGGAATCATCGCCACGCGGCTTGAACGGACGTCGCTCGTCTCCACGCGGACCGCGATCACCAAAACTCGGGCGCGCATCACCGCCGCGCGGACCACGATCACCAGAACTCGGACGCGAATCGTCACCGCGCGGCTTGAATGTGCGACGTTCTTCGCCACGAGGACCGCGATCACCAAAGCTCGGACGCGAATCGTCACCGCGCGGCTTGAATGTGCGACGTTCTTCGCCACGCGGACCACGATCGCCAAAGCTCGGACGCGCATCGTCACCGCGCGGCTTGAACGGACGTCGCTCATCGCCACGCGGACCGCGATCGCCGAGGCCCGAACGCGAATCGTCACCGCGCGGCTTAAACGAACCGCGCTCTCCCGACGCATCGCCACGTTTTGCCGATGTCGCCCGCGCCTCGGCAGGCTTTCCGCGCTTGACCAGCGCCTGCTCCGGCGCAGTCTCGCGCACGGTCTTGCGTCCGGTGGAACTGCCGGAACGGACCGGCGATCGCGTCGTTGATGTCGGACGCGGATGTTTGGCTGTCAGTTTGACGCGCATAAAGTCTCAGGCTGCGATCGCGCGCAGCAGTTCGGTTTCGACCTGGATCTGGGTACGGTTGGACGACAGGCTTTTGCCGTCGAGCAAGAACACGTCTTCGACACGTTCGCCGAGCGTGTTGATGCGCGCCGCCTGCACGCCGATCCGGTGTTGCGCCAGAACGCGCGCGATCGAATAAAGAAGGCCCTGCCGGTCGTTCGCCGACACGGACAGGATGTAGTACTGGCCACGCTCGTCGGGACGCAAGTCCACGCGCGGCGTGATCGGGAAAGTGCGGACGAGCCGCGATACGCGGCCCTTCGACGGCTCCGGCAAGATGCTTTCGTCCGTCAGCCGTCCGCTCAATTGTTGTTCGACGAGATTGGCGATATCGCGATAACTTCCATCATGGTCCGGATGCGCCACGAGAAAGTTGTCGAGCGCGTAGCCGTGACGCGTCGTGGTGATGCGCGCATCGAGCACGGACAGGCCGTTCCTGTCGAAATACGCGCAGATGCCCGCAAACAAATCGGGCCGGTCCTTCACATACACGAGCACTTGCAGCGCCGCGCCGATCGGCGAGGGCCGCGCACGCACGATCGGCTGTTCGCTCTCGACATGCCGGTACAACACGCGCGTTTGCCACGCGATATCGGCGGGATCGTGCCGCAGAAAATAGCCGACGTCGAGTTGCTCCCAAAGCCGGCGCTGCGCGCCTTCCGGCACCGTTTCCAGTCGCAGGAGTGCAAGCGCCGATTCCTGTCGCGATTTCAGTTCCGAATGCGCGTCCGGCTGCGCGCCGCCGAGCACCGCGAGCGTCGCACGGAACAGGTCCTCGAGCAGCTTGCCTTTCCAGTTGTTCCAGACCTTCGGGCTCGTGCCGCGAATGTCGGCAACGGTCAACAGATACAGCGCGGTCAGCCGCCGCTCGGTCCCGACGATCGACGCGAACTGCTTGATGACCTCGGGATCGCTCGTGTCCTGCTTCTGCGCGACGTGACTCATCGTCAGATGCTGCTGCACGAGCCATACGACCAGCTCCGTGTCTTCGCCGCCGATGTCGTGCTCGCGGCAGAAGCGGCGGGCGTCGACCATGCCGAGCGTCGAATGATCGCCGCCGCGGCCCTTTGCGATATCGTGAAACAGCGCGGCGACGTAGAGAACCCACGGGCGCTCGAAGTTGCCCATCAACTGGCTGCAGAACGGATATTCGTGCGCGTGTTCGGCGATCGCGAACCGGCGCAGATTGCGCAGCACCATCAGGATGTGCTGATCGACCGTGTAGACGTGATACAGGTCATGCTGCATCTGGCCGACGATGCGCCGGAAGTTGATCAGATAGCGCCCGAGCACGCTCGTCTGGTTCATGAGCCGCAGCGCATGCGTGATGCCTTCGGGCTGCTTCAGGATCTCCATGAAGAGCCGCCGATTCTCGGGATCGCGCCGCCAGTTGCGGTTCATCAGCTCTCGGGCGTTGTAGATCGCGCGCAGCGTGCGCGCCGACAAGCCCTTCACGCCGCGCGTCTGTTCGTACAACAAAAAGGCTTCGAGAATGGCGTGCGGCTCGCGCTCGAAGACATCGTCGTCGGCGATTTCGAGCATGCCTTGCTTCTCGACGAACCGGTCGGAGAGCACGCGCGTGATACCCGATGTCGATGGGAAAAGCTGCGCCTCGACGTTCTGAATGAGGATGGTCGCAAGCTGGGTGACCGCCTTGGCCGCCCAGTAGTAGCGGCGCATCATCTGCTCGCTGGCGCGCTTCGCGGCCGTCGCCTTGAAGCCGAAGCTCTCGGCAAGCGGCGTCTGCAAATCGAAAACGAGGATGTCCTGCCGGCGTTTCGCGACCACGTGCAGGCGCGCGCGCAAGGTTTTGAGGAACGCTTCGTTGCGGCGCAATTCGCGCGCTTCGCGTTCGGTGACGAGACCGCGCGCATCGAGTTCGCGCCAGCTCGAGCCGAAGCCCGCCGCTCGCGTGATCCAGAGAATCAGCTGCAGGTCGCGCAGCCCGCCCGGGCTTTCCTTGATGTTCGGCTCGAGGCTGTACGGCGTGTCCTGAAACTTGGCGTGGCGCTGCCGCATCTCCAGGACCTTCGCCTGGAAGAATGCGCGCGGATCGAGCGTCTGCCCGTATTTGTCCGAGAAGCGCTGAAAGAGCCGCGTGTCGCCGCAGATGCGCCGCGCTTCGAGCAGGGACGTGAGCACGGTGACATCGTTGCCCGCCTCGGCGATGCATTGCCCCACCGACCGCACGCTGCTGCCGATATCCAGCCCCAAATCCCACGCCATGCCGATGAACCGCTCGACGCGCGCGTTCAGCGCGGCGTCGTCGGCGTGCGCGGGGGCATCGGGCAGCAGCACGAGGATGTCGACGTCGGAATAGGGCGCCAGCTCCCCGCGCCCGTAGCCGCCGACCGCGACGAGCGCGGCGTCCGCCGGCATCTCGCAGGCCGACCAGGCGCCCTTGAGGGCGTCGTCGGTGATGCGGGCCAGCGCGTGCATCAGCGGTTCGACGGTCGTGGCAATCTTGAAGCGTTCGATGAGCGCGGCCTTCGCCGTCTTATAGACGGTGCGCAGCGTTTCGCAGGGCGTGGCGGCGACGACGGGAACGCTCATGAGTCGATTCGATCGGCGTGAAGGAAGGGGCGATTGCGAGGAACACCGGGAATCAGGCCGTGGCCGCGATGAGTTGCGACGGCGCCTGCGTCCCCGCCGATACCGTCAGCACTTCATAACCGGTCGGCGTGACGAGCACCGTGTGCTCCCATTGCGCCGACAGGCTGCGATCGCGTGTCTTGACGGTCCACTGGTCGGGCATCGTGCGGATGTCGCGGCGGCCGGCGTTGATCATCGGCTCGACGGTGAAGATCATGCCCGCCTGCAACTCGATGCCCGTGCCCGGACGCCCATAGTGCAGCACTTGCGGCTCTTCGTGGAACACCTGGCCGATGCCGTGGCCGCAATATTCGCGCACGACGCTGTAGCCTTGCGCTTCCGCGTGCTTCTGGATGGCGTGCCCGATGTCGCCGAGATGCGCGCCCGGCCGCACCTGGTCGATGCCGAGCCACATGCAGTCGAACGTCGTCTGCACGAGGCGCTTCGCGAGAATCGACCCTTCGCCGACGATGAACATGCGGCTCGTATCGCCGAAATAGCCGTTCTTGATGACCGTGATGTCAATATTGAGCGCATCGCCGTTCTTCAGCACCTTCTCGCTCGGAATGCCGTGGCAGATCACGTCGTTGACCGAGATGCAGGTGGCCTTCGGATACGGCGGATAACCCGGCGGCTGATAATTGAGCGGGGCGGGAACCGTGCCCTGTTCGTTCACCATGAAGTCATGGCACAGGCGGTCGAGTTCCTCGGTGGTCACGCCCGGAACGATATGCGGCGTGATGAAATCGAGCACTTCGCTGGCGAGCCTGCAGGCGACGCGCATCTGCGCGATATCGTGATCGTTTTTCAGCGTAATGGACATGGGTTGGCTCGTGATGCGCGGATTGCGTGAAGGGCGGGCGGAAGCCGCCAAACCGGCATTATCGCACCTTTGAGATAAGGACCGCAGGGCCATCGGGCGGGCCGCGGCCTGCCTGCCGGGGCGGTGACGAGGCGCGAGCGGGGCTTCGCGCGGCTTGAGCCCCGTAATCGTCACATGCTATACTCATGGGCTAAGTCTCGGTCTGTGTCGTTCCTGCTCGTCAGCAGGCGCTTGACCGAACCGAAGACTTGGAAGCGTCGGTTGTGGCCGGTACACGGTCATTCACAAACCGCCGACGTTTTTTGAAACTCAAGCCGGCGCACCCAGGGTGTCTCGCGCGTCCATAGAGCGCGGGATGCGGCAGCCGGCTTAAGACCCAACCCTCGCGGAGAATTTTCATGGCAGTCACGATGCGTCAAATGCTGGAAGCCGGTGTCCACTTCGGTCACCAAACGCGCTTCTGGAACCCGAAGATGGCCCCGTATATCTTCGGTCATCGCAACAAGATTCACATCATCAACCTCGAAAAGACCCTGCCGCTCTACAACGACGCGCTGAAGTACGTGCGCCAGTTGGCAGCGAACCGCGGCACGATTCTTTTCGTCGGCACGAAGCGCCAGTCGCGCGACACCATCGCGCAAGAAGCAGCGCGCGCTGGCATGCCTTTCGTCAACGCCCGCTGGCTCGGCGGCATGCTGACCAACTTCAAGACGCTGAAGGTTTCGATCAAGCGCCTGAAAGACATGGAAGCGGCCGTGGAATCGGGTGAAACCGAGCGCATGAGCAAGAAGGAAGCGCTTCTGTTCGAACGCGAAATCGCCAAGCTGCAAAAGTCGATCGGCGGCGTGAAGGACATGGGCGGCATTCCTGACGCAATCTTCGTCATCGACGTCGGCTACCACAAGATCGCCGTGACCGAAGCGAAGAAGCTCGGCATTCCGGTCATCGCCGTGGTCGACACGAACCACTCGCCGGAAGGCATCGACTACGTCATCCCGGGTAACGACGACGCGTCGAAGGCTGTTGCGCTGTACGCGGAAGGCGTGGCCGACGCAATCCTCGAAGGCCGTGCAAACGCGGTGAACGACGTCGTTCAGGCCGTGCGCAGCGGCGAAGGCGACGAGTTCGTCGAGGTCAACGCAGAGGCGTAATCGAGCCCTGTGGCCGGTGCAAAAGGGGGCTTTGCGAAAGGCCCCTTTTTTTTAAGCCGGCGCGATCCTGAAACACCTCAGCCGTGGGCGCTTTCTGCCGGCGGCACGTATCAAACAGACTCAAGGAGCGAATGATGGCGGCAATTACCGCAAGCATGGTGGCAGAACTGCGCGCGAAGACCGATGCGCCGATGATGGAATGCAAGAAGGCGCTGACGGAAGCCGACGGCGACATGGCGCGCGCTGAGGAGCTGCTGCGCGTGAAGCTCGGCAACAAGGCGAGCAAGGCGGCATCGCGCGTGACGGCCGAAGGCATCGTCGTCGCGCACGTCGAAGGCGGCGTGGGCGCGCTCGTCGAACTGAACTGCGAAACCGACTTCGTCGCGAAGAACGACGATTTCATGGCGTTCGCCAAGGGCATCGCGGCACTGGTCGCGAAGAGCAACCCGGCTGACGTGGCCGCGCTGTCGGCGCTGCCGCTGGAAAGCACGACGGTCGACGCGGTGCGTCTCGCGCTGGTCGGCAAGATTGGTGAAAATCTGTCGATCCGCCGCTTCGTGCGCTTCGAGACCGCGAACAAGCTGGCCGCGTACCTGCACGGCACGCGCATCGGCGTGCTGGTCGAATTCACCGGCGCCGACGAGCAAGTCGGCAAGGACGTCGCCATGCACGTCGCCGCAATGAAGCCGGTCTCGCTGTCGTCGGACGAAGTGCCGGCCGATCTGATCGCGAAGGAACGCAGCATCGCCGAGCAGAAGGCAGCCGAATCGGGCAAGCCGGCTGAGATCGTCGCGAAGATGGTCGACGGTTCGATCCAGAAGTACCTGAAGGAAGTGTCGCTGCTGAACCAGCCGTTCGTGAAGAACGACAAGCAGACGATCGAGCAGATGCTGAAGGCAGCCAACGCGTCGGTGCAGAAGTTCGCGCTGTTCGTGGTGGGCGAGGGCATCGAGAAGCGTCAGGACGACTTCGCGGCTGAAGTTGCTGCGCAAGTCGCGGCGGCCAAGCAGAGCTAATAACTGGCCCGTGGCGCGCGTCGTCGAACGACGATGCGCGCCGTGCATCACCCGTTGTACCGGCGGCGACTTGTCGCCGCATCGAAATTTGCGATCCGGTTCGCAGCGAGGCGGGCGCGGCAAGTTCGGGTTTTCCCGTATGCGCCGCGCCCGTCGACGCGATGCGGGCCGCTTGCGGTAAGTAATGTTTCACCCCTACAGTTCTACGTTGTTGCAACCCTCCTCGGCGCGATCGGAACCTCATATGCCCACAGCCTACAAACGCGTACTCCTCAAACTCTCCGGCGAAGCCCTCATGGGCGACGATGCCTTCGGCATCAATCGCGCAACGATCGAAAGGATGGTGGCGGACGTCGCTGAAGTGGTGCGGTTGGGAACACAGTTGGCCGTCGTGATCGGCGGCGGCAACATTTTCCGCGGCGTCGCGGGCGGTGCAGCCGGCATGGACCGTGCGACGGCCGATTACATGGGCATGCTCGCCACGATGATGAACGCACTCGCGCTGCAGGACGCCATGCGCCACGCGGGTATCGAGGCGCGCGTGCAATCGGCGCTGCGCATGGATCAGGTGGTCGAGCCGTACATCCGGCCCCGTGCGATTCGCCAGCTGGAAGAGGGCAAGGTCGTGATCTTCGCGGCCGGCACGGGCAACCCGTTCTTCACGACGGATACCGCCGCCGCGCTGCGCGGCTCGGAAATCGGCGCCGAAGTGGTGTTGAAGGCGACGAAGGTCGATGGCGTATACTCCGCCGACCCGAAGAAGGATCCGAGCGCCACGCGCTACAGCACGATCAGCTTCGATGAGGCGATCGGCCGCAATCTGCAGGTCATGGACGCTACCGCATTCGCGCTGTGCCGCGACCAGAAGCTGCCGATCCGCGTGTTCTCGATCACGAAGCCGGGCGCGCTGAAGCGCATCGTGCAAGGCGACGACGAAGGTACGCTCGTCCACGTGTAAACTCTTGCGTAACCGGGCGCCGCCCGCACCCGGCGTGAATCGCGCCGGAAGATCGCGAAGGCGCCTGCATCACCAGTAAACCAAGGTTTTGGAGGTTCAAATGAGTGTGGCTGACATTAAAAAGGGCGTCGACCAGAAGATGCAGCGGTCGATCGAAGCATTCAAGGCCGATCTCGCCAAGATTCGAACGGGCCGCGCGCACACCGGCCTGCTCGACCACATCCAGGTCGACTACTACGGCTCGAACGTGCCCATCTCGCAAGTCGCGAACATGACGCTCGTCGATGCCCGCACGATCGGCGTGCAGCCGTGGGAAAAGAAGATGGTGCCGGTCGTCGAGAAGGCGATCCGCGAATCGGATCTGGGCCTGAACCCGGCGACGCAGGGTGACCTGATCCGCGTGCCGATGCCCGCGCTGACCGAAGAGCGCCGTCGCGAACTGACGAAAGTCGTCAAGAGCGAAGGCGAGTCCGCGAAGATCGCCGTGCGCAATCTGCGCCGCGACGCGAACGAGCAACTCAAGAAGCTCGTGAAGGACAAGGAAATCTCGGAAGACGACGAGCGCCGCGCAAGCGATGACGTCCAGAAGTTCACCGACAAGTTCGTCGCCGAAATCGACAAGCTCGTTCAGACGAAAGAAGCCGAAATCATGACGGTGTGAGGCCGTAGCCGGTCCTGCCAGCTCGTGTCCCCGTGACTCCGGGCTGGCGTTTCACCCCCGTCGATAACAAGATTCAGCGGCCATGACCTATACCAGCTCTACCGTTCGCGTGCCCGATGTCGCGGCTGTCCCGCGCCACGTCGCGATCATCATGGACGGCAATGGCCGTTGGGCGACCGAACGGCGTCTGCCGCGCGTCGCCGGTCACACGCGCGGCGTCGATGCGGTGCGCGCCACCGTCGAAAGCTGCGCGCGACGCGGCGTCGAATTCGTCACGCTGTTCGCATTCAGTTCGGAAAACTGGCGCCGTCCCACCGACGAAGTCTCTTTCCTGATGCGCCTGTTCGTCACCGCGCTCGAGCGCGAGATCGGCAAGTTGCACGCGAACGGCATTCGTCTGCGCGTGGTCGGCGACGTCTCCATGTTCGACGACCGCATCCGCGCGCTCATCCAGCGCGCCGAAACCAAGACCGCACGCAATACGCGCCTCACGCTGACCATCGCTGCGAATTACGGCGGACGGTGGGACATCATGGAGGCGACGAAGAAGCTCATCGCGCAGTCGCTCGAACAAGGCGCTCCCGCGCGCGTCGATGACGAATCGTTCGCCGAGCATCTCGCGATGGCCTATGCGCCCGAGCCGGATCTTTTTATCCGCACGGGCGGCGAGCAGCGCATCAGCAACTTTCTGCTGTGGCAACTCGCGTACACCGAGTTCTATTTCACCGACATTTACTGGCCCGACTTCGATGCCGCCGCGCTGGATCGCGCGATCGCATCGTATGGCGGCCGTGAGCGCCGCTTCGGCCGCACGAGCGCGCAACTCGCTTCCCAATCGCAGAAGGCCGACACCCTTTCATGCTAAAGACCCGTGTCATCACGGCAATCGTCCTGCTTGCGGTCCTCGTGCCGGTCACGTTGTTCGCGCCCATTGGGGCGTTTGCGGCGCTCATCGGCTTCGTCGTCGTGTTCGCGGCGTGGGAGTGGGGCCGGCTCTTGAAGCTCAACGGCGCCGGTCCGGTCGCGTATGCGCTCGTCGCGGGACTCGCGCTGATTTTCAGCGCCTACGTCGTCGTTCCGAAACCGCTCTTTCAGATGGCCGCGATCTTCTGGGTGCTGGCGGGGCCGTATGCGCTCTTCCGCAAGCCGGTTCTGGCGGCCGGCGCGTGGCGCGGGTTTCTGCTGTTCGCGGGAATTGTCGTGTTCGTCGCCTGCTGGCATGCGGTCGTTCAGGCGCGCATGATGGGTGTGGCGTTCGTGCTATCGCTTCTCCTAGTCGTCTGGCTGGCCGACATAGGCGCATACTTCGCCGGAAAAGCACTGGGCCGTCATAAGCTCGCACCGTCGATCAGCCCCGGCAAAACCTGGGAAGGCGCACTCGGCGGCTGGGTCGCCTTGATGGCGATCGGGTCCATCGCCGCCGCGACAGGCGTCTACGCACCGACGCTGTTCACGGCTTTCGTCGGACATCTCGGCTGGGTCCGCGCGCTCGCCGCGCTGACCGTGCTCGTCGCGTTCAGCGTCGTCGGCGATCTGTTCGAATCGCTGCTGAAGCGTCAGGCGGGCGTCAAGGATTCGAGCGGGCTGCTGCCGGGTCACGGCGGCGTTCTCGATCGCATCGACGCACTGTTGCCTGTATTGCCGATTGCCTTGCTCATGCTGGGCTGATCGGCCAGAGAAGATTCCATGCAAAAACGTCTTACATTGCTCGGCTCCACGGGCTCGATCGGCGACAGCACGCTCGACGTCGTCGCGCGGCATCCGGACCGGTTCTCGGTCTATGCGCTCACCGCTCACCGCAACGGCGACAAACTCGTCGCCCAATGTCTGCGCTTTCAGCCGGAAGTCGCCGTCGTCGGCGATGCCGACACGGCTTCGCGCGTCGCTGCCGCGTTGCGCGCGGCGGGCAGCAAAACCGAGGTGACGCACGGCCCCGACGCGCTGGTGGACGTCGCTCGCGCCGCGCAATGCGATACGGTGGTCGCGGCGATCGTCGGTGCGGCGGGCCTTGCGCCCACGCTGGCCGCAGCGCGCGCCGGCAAGCGCATTCTGCTCGCGAACAAGGAAGCGCTCGTCATGTCCGGCCAGATTTTCATGGACGCCGTACGCGACAACGGCGCGATCCTGCTGCCGGTCGACAGCGAGCACAACGCCGTGTTCCAGTGCCTGCCCGTTTGCACGGACAGCGAGGCGCAACTGCACGGCGGGGTGTCGAAGATCATTCTGACCGCGTCGGGCGGGCCGTTCCGCACCCGCGAACCGGCGACGCTCGTCGATGTCACGCCCGACGAAGCCTGCAAGCATCCGAACTGGGCGATGGGCCGCAAGATCTCCGTCGATTCCGCGACGATGATGAACAAGGGCCTCGAAGTGATCGAGGCGCATTGGCTGTTCAATCTGCCGGGCTCGCGCATCGAAGTGCTGATTCATCCGCAAAGCGTGATCCATTCGATGGTCTCCTACGCGGACGGCTCGGTGCTCGCCCAGCTTGGCAATCCCGACATGCGTACGCCGATCGCTCATGCACTGGCTTATCCGGAGCGCGTGGATTCGGGCGTCGCGCCGCTCGACCTGGCGCAGATCGCGTCGCTCACGTTCGAAAAGCCCGACTTCGCGCGCTTCCCGTGCCTTGCGCTCGCCATCGACGCGCTCGAGGCGGGCGGTATCGCCAGCGCGGCGTTGAACGCGGCGAACGAAATCGCCGTGGAAGCGTTCCTGGCGCGCCGTATCGGCTTCATGGCGATCGGCGGCGTGGTCGAGCGGGTGCTGAACGCGCTGCCGAACGCCAGCGCCGCATCGCTCGACGACGTGCTCGCCGCCGATGCGGACGCGCGCCGTCTGGCATCCGACTTCGTCGAAGCGCTCACCGCGCGCGCGCCGGGCGCCGAACCCATCGCCCATTGAGGCCGTCATGAACTTCCTGACCGAAATCGTCGCCTTCGTCGTCGCGATTGGCGTGCTCGTCGTCGTCCACGAATTCGGTCACTACAGCGTCGCACGAATGTGCGGCGTCAAGGTGCTGCGTTTCTCGGTCGGCTTCGGCAAGCCGCTGGTGCGCTGGGTCAGCAAGAAGACCGGCGTCGAATGGACCATTTCCGCGCTGCCGCTCGGCGGCTACGTAAAGATGCTGGACGAGCGGGAAACCGAAGGCAGCATTCCGTCGGAAGACCTGCCGCGCGCGTTCAACCGCCAACCGGTGCTGAAACGCATTGCGATTGTCGCGGCGGGCCCGATCGCGAACTTCCTGCTGGCCATCGCGCTTTTTGCGGCGGTATTCGCGGGCGGCGTCACCGAGCCGCAGGCCATCGTCGCCACGCCGGCCGCCGGTACGGCGGCCGGCCGCGCCGGCTTCGAGGGCGGCGAGCAGATCCTCTCGATGCGTAATTCGCAGGGCGGCGACACGCAGGCGATTCGTTCGTGGTCCGATCTGCGCTGGAAACTGCTCGATGCGTCGTTCGATCATCGGCGGATCGTGCTGACGGCGAAGACCCGCGAAGGCACGTTCGATTTCCCGCTGACCGTCACAGGCATCACGGAAGCGGACGCCGAGCAGGACTTCATGGACAAGCTCGGCTTCACGCCGGGCGGCGGCACGCTGACGGTGGCGGGCGTGGAGGCGGGCAGCGCGGCGCAAAAAA
Organism: Caballeronia sp. RCC_10; assembly: GCF_041360715.1. Taxonomy (NCBI): domain Bacteria; kingdom Pseudomonadati; phylum Pseudomonadota; class Betaproteobacteria; order Burkholderiales; family Burkholderiaceae; genus Caballeronia; species Caballeronia sp. RCC_10. The sequence continues at coordinate 246,375 of NZ_JBFUPT010000001.1, read as the reverse complement.
GCGGGCTCATCGCCGGCGACAAACTGCGCGCCATCGACGGCCGCCGGGTCGACAATGCGACGCGCTTCATCGACTACGTGAAGGCGCATGGCGGCAAGCCCGTCGCGCTCGTCATCGAGCGCGGCGAAGGCAGCCAGATCAAGCGCGATACGGTGCAGATCGTGCCGGACGTCAAGCGCGATGCATCGACGGGGCGGGACATCGGCCGCATCGGCGCTGCGCTCGCCAATCAGTTGCCGACCGTCGACGTGCGCTATGGTCCGGTCGAAAGCCTGCGTCTCGGCGTGAACCGCACGTGGGACATCAGTGTCTATTCGCTGCGCATGTTCGGGCGGATGATCGTCGGCGAAGCGTCGCTCAAGAACCTGTCAGGACCGGTGACCATTGCGGACTACGCCGGCAAGAGCGCGCGTCTCGGCGCGACGGCATTTATTTCTTTCCTTGCCCTCGTTAGCATCAGTCTCGGTGTATTGAACTTGTTACCGATTCCCGTTTTGGACGGTGGGCATCTGTTATATTATTTGGTTGAAGCCGTTACCGGCAAGGCGGTGTCCGATCGCTGGCAGCTGGTTCTGCAACGGGCGGGCCTCGTCTGCATCGTCGCTCTGTCGATGATTGCGCTGTTCAACGACCTGACTCGCCTCATCCGTTTTTGATCCACTTTGATAATCTCTGGCGTCGCGATACGAGCGACCGCCGGAACGAATGCAGCTTTAAATACTGGGGAAGCACGTTGTTCAAACCTCATCGCTTTGTTCCTAAGTCGGCTGTGGCCGCGGCGCTCGCCGCAACGGGCATGGCGGCACACGCCACCACGCCGTTCGTCGTCCAGGATATCCGTATCGAAGGTCTTCAACGGATCGAGCCGGGCTCCGTATTTGCCTATTTGCCGATCAAGCAAGGCGACACGTTCTCTGACGACAAGGCCTCCGAAGCGATTCGCGCGCTGTACGCAACGGGCTTCTTCAACGATGTGCAGATCGCCACTGAGGGCAACGTGGTGGTCGTGCAGGTGCAGGAACGTCCGGCCATCTCGAACATCGAGTTCTCCGGTCTGCATGAGTTCGACAAGGACACCATCACCAAGGCGCTGCGCTCGGTCGGTTTGTCGCAGGGCCGCTCGTACGACAAGTCGCTGCTCGACAAGGCCGAGCAGGAACTGAAGCGCCAATATCTGACGCGCGGCTATTACGCGGCGGAAGTCACCACGACGGTCACGCCGGTCGACCGCAATCGCGTGTCGATTCTCTTTTCGGTCGCCGAAGGCCCGAGCGCGAAGATTCGCCAGATCAACTTCGTCGGCAACAAGGCGGTCAGCTCGGGCACGCTGCTCGGCGAAATGCAGCTGTCTACGCCGAACTGGTTCTCGTGGTACACGAAGAGCGATCTTTACGCGAAGGAAAAGCTGACCGGCGACCTCGAAAACGTCCGCTCTTACTACCTGAATCACGGTTACCTCGAGTTCAGCATCGATTCCACGCAGGTGTCGATCTCGCCGGACAAGAAGGACATGTACCTGACGGTCGCCGTGCACGAAGGCGAGCCGTACAAGGTCAGCAGCGTGAAGCTGTCGGGCAATCTGCTCAACCGCGAAGCCGAATTGAACAAGCTGATCACGGTGAAGTCCGGGCAGCTGTTCTCGGCAGAAAAGCTTCAGGCGACTACGAAGGCGATCGTCGACAAGCTCGGCGAATATGGTTACGCGTTTGCTCAGGTCAACGCGCAGCCGGAAATCGACCAGGCGCATCACACCGTTGCGCTGACGCTGAACGTCGAGCCGAGCCGCCGCGTGTACGTGCGGCGTGTGAATATCGTCGGCAATACGCGCACCCGCGACGAAGTGGTGCGCCGCGAAATGCGCCAGCTCGAAAGCTCGTGGTTCGACTCGAGCCGCCTCGCGCTGTCGAAGGACCGCGTCAATCGTCTCGGCTACTTCACGGACGTGGACGTCACCACGACGCCGGTCGAAGGCACGAACGACCAGGTCGATGTCGACGTCAAGGTGGCCGAAAAGCCGACCGGTGCAATCACGCTGGGCGCGGGCTTCTCGTCGACGGACAAGGTCGTGCTCTCGGCGGGCGTCTCGCAGGACAACGTGTTCGGCTCGGGCACCAGCCTCGCGGTCAACGTGAACACCGCGAAGACTTACCGCACGCTGACGGTCACGCAGGTCGATCCGTACTTTACGATCGACGGCATCAAGCGCATTACCGACGCGTACTACCGCACGTATCAGCCGCTTTACTACTCGACGGATTCGAGCTTCAAGATCGTGACGATGGGCGCGGACACGAAGTTCGGCATCCCGTTCTCCGAGCAGGACACGGTGTTCTTCGGCGTCGGCGCGGAACAGAATACGATGGACGTCGATTCGTCCACGCCGCAGTCGTACATCAACTACGTGAAGGAATTCGGCCGCGTAGTGAACAACTATCCGCTGACGATCGGCTGGTCGCGCGACAATCGCGACAGCGCGCTCGTGCCTAGCCGCGGCTACTATCTGCAGTCCAATGCGGAATACGGCACGCCGCTCGGCAACACGACGTACGCGAAGTTCGACGCGCAGTTCCAGTATTACTACTCGTTCGCGCGCGGCTTCGTGCTCGGCTTCAACTTGCAGGGCGGCTACGGCAAGGGCTTGCAAGGTCAGACGTACCCGATCTTCAAGAACTACTATGCGGGTGGTATCGGCTCGGTGCGCGGTTACTCGCCGAGCTCGCTGGGCCCGCGCGACACCAAGACGAACGACCCGATCGGCGGCTCGCGCATGGCGGTCGGCAATATCGAGTTGACGTTCCCGCTGCCGGGCACGGGCTATGACCGCACGCTGCGCGTCTTCACCTTCCTCGACGCCGGTAACGTCTGGGGCGATCCGAACCAGGGTGGCACGAGCGGCGGCGCGAACGGTCTGCGCTACGGCTACGGTGTGGGTCTTGCGTGGATTTCGCCGATCGGCCCGCTCAAGCTGAGCCTCGGCTTCCCGCTGCAGAAACACGATGGCGACCAGTATCAGAAGTTCCAGTTCCAGATCGGTACGGCGTTTTAAGCGCCTGCATCAGGCTGCGAACGCGGACTTCATTCATTTCGACGTAACGTGAGGAACACTTTGCGAACCGGTAAGCTCTCGAAACATATGGCGCTGGCGCTTGCGTTGTCGATGTTTCTCGGCCTCGGTGCCGTCGCGAAAGCGAACGCGCAGGAAGCGCGCATCGCTGCGGTCAACTCCGACCGCATCCTGCGCGAGTCGTCGGCGGCGAAGGCGGCCCAGTCCAAGCTGGAGCAGGAATTCTCCAAGCGCGACAAGGCTTTGCAGGACATGGCGCAGCGGCTCAAGTCGATGTCGGACAACATCGACAAGAACGGCCCGTCCATGGCCCCGACCGACCGCGCAGCGCGTCAGCGCGATCTCGCGCAGCTCGACGCGGACTTTCAGCGCAGACAGCGCGAATTCCGCGAAGACCTGAACCAGCGCCGCAACGAGGAACTCGCGGCGGTGCTGGATCGCGCGAACAAGGTCATCAAGCAGATTGCGGAACAACAGCACTACGATCTGATCGTGCAGGAAGCGGTGTACGTGAGTCCGCGTATCGACATTACGGATCAGGTGCTGAAGGCGCTCGCGGCGGCGAGCCAGAGCGGCGGCACGAGCTCGAACTGACGAGGAGTCTTCACACGCATGGCATCAGGCATGGCGATCACGCTCGACGAACTGGTCAGGCGCTTTGGCGGCGAGGTGGTGGGTGAAGGCGCGCATCGCGTCGAAGGCCTCGCACCGCTCGACAAGGCCGGCCCGACGCAACTCGCGTTTCTAGCGAATCAGAAATACCTGCCGCAGGTCGAGTCGACCCGCGCGGGCGCGGTCCTCATTTCGCGGGCGGATCTGGACAAACTCGCGGCGCCGCGTGAAGGCAGCAATTTCATCGTGACGCCTAATCCTTACGCGTATTTTGCGCGCGTGGCGCAGGCGTTCATCGAACTGTCGGCTCCGAAGGCGAAGCCGGGCGTGCATCCGAGCGCGTACGTCGATCCGGCCGCCAAGGTCGCGGCGAGCGCGGTGATCGGGCCGCACGCGACGGTAGAGGCGGGCGCGGTCGTCGGCGAACGCGCCAGGCTGGATGCCGGCGTATCCGTCGGCGCGGGCGTCACGCTCGGCGACGACGTCCATCTGTATCCGAACGTCACGGTCTATCATGGTTGCAGGCTCGGCGCGCGCGTGATCGTGCATGCCGGCGCGGTGATCGGCGCGGATGGTTTCGGCTTCGCGCCCGATTTCGTCGGCGAGGGCGATGCGCGCACCGGAAGCTGGGTGAAGATCCCGCAAGTCGGCGCGGTGCAGATCGGCGACGACGTCGAAATCGGCGCGAACACGACGATCGATCGCGGCGCAATGGCCGATACGATCATCGAAGAATGCGTGAAACTCGACAACCTCGTGCAGATCGGCCATAACTGCCGCATCGGCGCTTACACGGTGATCGCGGGTTGCGCGGGCATCGCGGGCAGCACGAACATCGGCAAGCATTGCATGATCGGCGGAGCGGTAGGCATCGCGGGTCACGTGACGCTGGCGGATTACGTGATCGTCACGGCGCAATCGGGTGTATCGAAGTCTCTGACGAAGCCCGGCATGTACACGAGCGCGTTTCCGGCCGTCAGCCACGCGGACTGGAACAAGAGCGCCGCGCTGGTACGCAATCTGGACAAGCTGCGCGACCGGATCAAGGCACTGGAAACGGCGCTGGCCGACAAGAACAACGGCGAGGCCTGAACGCCCGGCAGCATCAAGTCGCAACCGGGTGCCTGTTCGAACCGAACGGCCTTGGAAGCACGAATTTGAAGCGGGCGTCTGACGCCCGCAGTCACTACCGCGCAGGACACGCGCGCGAGCAGAACGACCATGAGCACAGAAAAAATCAACCTCGACATCCACAAGATCCTCACGCTGCTGCCGCATCGGTATCCGATCCTGCTCGTGGATCGCGTGCTCGAACTCGAGCCGCACAAGAGCATCAAAGCGTTGAAGAACGTGACGATCAACGAGCCGTTTTTTCAGGGACATTTCCCGACGCGGCCCGTGATGCCCGGCGTGCTGATTCTCGAAGCACTCGCGCAAACCGCCGCGCTGCTGACGTTCGCAGAAGAGCCGCACGACCCGTCGACGACGCTGTACTACTTCGTCGGCATCGACGGCGCACGCTTCAAGCGTGTGGTGGAGCCGGGCGATCAACTGATTCTTAACGTCAACTTCGAGCGGTACATGCGAGGCATCTGGAAGTTCAAGGCGCGCGCCGAAGTGGATGGCGTGACCGCCGCCGAAGCCGAGCTCATGTGTACCGTGAAGAACACGGACGCCAGCGCATAAGCGGCGCAAGCGTAGGGAACGCAGCACGTTCGCAACACGGCGTGGCGACACACAGCATTCAGAGGCGAGGCGCATGACCACCATTCACCCCACCGCGATCATCGAGCCGGGCGCTCAAATCGACGATTCCGTCGAGATCGGGCCGTACGCGATCGTCGGCGCGCACGTCGTCATCGGCGCGGGCACGACCATCGGTTCGCACAGCGTGATCGAGGGCCACACGACGATCGGGCGCGACAACCGCATCGGCCATTACGCGTCGATCGGCGGGCGGCCGCAGGACATGAAGTACAGGGACGAGCCGACTCGTCTCGAGATCGGTGACCGCAACACCATCCGCGAATTCACGACGCTGCATACGGGCACGGTGCAGGACCAGGGCCTGACGTCCATCGGCGACGATTGCTGGATCATGGCTTACGTTCACGTGGGCCACGACTGCCGGCTGGGCAACAGCGTCATCATGTCGAGCAACGCGCAACTGGCGGGGCACGTGACGGTCGGCGATCACGCGATCGTCGGCGGCATGTCGGGCGTGCATCAGTTCGTGCGCATCGGCGCGCATTCGATGCTGGGCGGCGCTTCCGCGCTCGTGCAGGACGTGCCGCCGTTCGTGATCGCCGCCGGCAACAAGGCGGAGCCGCACGGCATCAACGTCGAAGGCTTGCGCCGGCGCGGTTTCACGCCCGAGGCGATTTCCGCGCTGCGCACCGCATACCGGATCGTCTACAAGAGCGGCCTGTCGCTCGAAGACGCGAAGGCGCAGCTGCGCGACCTGAGCGTGGCGGGCGGCGAGGGCGACGCGCCCGTGAAGGCTTTCACCGACTTCATCGCGGCGTCGCAGCGCGGCATCATCCGCTGAACGCGCATTTCGATGACGTTGATCACCACTGCCCCGCGCATCGCGATGGTCGCGGGCGAACCCTCCGGCGATCTGCTCGCGGCATCGCTGCTGAAGGGTCTGCAAGCCCGCCTGCCCGCTGACACGCGCTATAGCGGCATCGGCGGGCCGCGCATGACATCGGCGGGCTTCGAGGCGCACTGGCCGATGGACAAGCTGACCGTGCGCGGCTACGTCGAAGCGCTGCAGCACATCCCCGAGATTCTCGGCATTCGCAACGAACTGAAGCGCCAGTTGCTGGCGGAGCCGCCGTCGATGTTCATCGGCGTCGACGCGCCCGACTTCAACTTCGGCCTCGAGCAGCCGCTGCGCGAGGCGGGCATTCCGACCGTGCACTTCGTGTGTCCGTCCATCTGGGCGTGGCGCGGTGGGCGCATCAAGAAGATCGTGAAGGCCGTCGATCACATGCTGTGCGTGTTCCCGTTCGAGACCGCGTTGCTGCAAAAAGCGGGCGTCGCATCGACTTACGTCGGCCATCCGCTTGCCGACGACATCCCGCTCGAACCGGATGTCGCGGGCGCGCGGCGTGAACTGGGTATCGCGGAAGGTGGTCCGGTGATCGCCGTACTGCCCGGCAGCCGGCGCTCGGAAATCGCGCTGATCGGGCCGACGTTTTTCGATGCCATGGAGCTGATGCAGCTTCGCGAGCCGGGCGTGCGCTTCCTGATGCCCGCGGCGAACCCGGCGCTGCGTGAATTGCTGCAGCCGCTCGTGGACGCGCATCCGCATCTGTCGCTCACCATCACCGATGGCCGCGCGCAAACCGCGATGACCGCCGCCGACGCCATCCTCGTCAAAAGCGGGACCGTGACGCTGGAAGCGGCGCTGCTCAAGAAGCCGATGGTCATCTCGTACAAGGTGCCCTGGCTCACGGGCCAGATCATGAAGCGGCAGGGCTATCTGCCGTATGTCGGCTTGCCGAACATTCTGGCGGGGCGCTTCGTCGTGCCGGAAATCCTGCAGCATTTCGCGACGCCCGAAGCGCTCGCCGAGGCGACGTTGAAACAGTTGAACGACGACGCGAACCGCCGTACCCTGACCGAAATCTTCACCGATATGCACATCGCGCTGCGCCAGAATACGTCGCAGCGAGCGGCCGAAGCGGTCGCGCGGGTGCTGGAAACACGAGGGGCGCGGTAATGGCGCGTCAGGCCAGTCAACAGAAAACGCAGAACGGGCTCGATTTCAGCTCGCCACTGGACATCATCTGCGGCGTCGATGAAGCCGGGCGCGGCCCGTTGGCGGGGCCGGTCGTGGCCGCGGCGGTGATCTTCGATCCAGCCAGGCCGCGCATCAACGGCCTCGACGATTCCAAGGCGCTGAGCGCGAAGAAGCGCGAGGAGCTGTACGAGAAGATCGTCGATCGCGCGCTGGCTTACTGCATCGCGTCGGCGAGCGTCGAGGAAATCGACACCATCAACATCCTGCACGCGACCATGCTCGCGATGAAGCGCGCCGTCGAAGGGCTGGCCGTCGCGCCGACGCTCGTCAAGATCGACGGCAACCGCTGCCCGACGCTGTCGATCCGCAGTGAAGCTGTAATCGGCGGCGACGCGCTCATCAAGCAAATCTCGGCCGCGTCGATTCTCGCCAAGGTCACGCGTGACCGCATGCTGGTCGAACTGCACGAGACATATCCCGTGTACGGTTTCGCCACGCATTCGGGCTACGGCACGCCACAGCATCTGAAGGCGCTGCGCGAGCATGGGCCGTGCGAGCATCATCGCCGGTCGTTTGCGCCGGTGCGGGAAGCGCATACCCTGTTCTTCGGCTCCGTGCTGCCGGACATCGCGCCCGAGGTGCTGCACGCCGCCGAGACGCTCGGCGGGGACTCGGATGCCCTCGCGTTCTGACCGCCGACCGCACCGAATCAACGTGAAATCCATCACTTCGCGGGACAACCCGCTCTACAAGCGTCTGAAGGCGCTCGCTGGCTCCACCGCCCAGCAGCGGCGAAGCGGCCACGCACTGCTCGAAGGTCTGCATCTCGCAGCCGCTTATCTCGATACCGCCGGTCAGCCGGAAACCTGCGTCGTCACGGAAGGCGCGCTGACGCATGCCGAAGCGCGCGATATCGTCGCGCGCATCGAGGAAAGGCGTGTGGTCGTCTTGCCCGATGCGCTCTTTGGCCAGCTTTCTAGCGTCGTGCACGGCGTCGGCATGTTGCTGCTGGTGGAGAAGATCGGCGCGGCGTTGCCCGAACGCGTGAGTGAAACGTGCGTGGTTCTCGACGGCGTTCAGGACGCGGGCAACGTCGGTTCCATTCTGCGCAGCGCAGCGGCGGCAGGCGTCACGCGCGTGTTCTGCGCGCCGGGGACGGCGTATGCGTGGTCGTCGAAGGTGCTGCGCTCGGGGATGGGCGCGCACTTTCTGCTCGATATCTTCGAGGACGTCGAACCGTCCGATCTCATCGCGCGCCTCAACGTGCCGGTGACCATCACCGATTCGCACGGCGCCGTGGCCATCTACGATTGCGATCTCTCGTCGCCGCTTGCGTGGGTCTTCGGAAACGAAGGCGCGGGCGTGTCGCAGGTCTGGCGCGATGCCGTGACGCATCGCGTGACCATCCCGCAACCAGGGGGCATGGAATCGCTGAATGTGGCGGCTGCGGCGGCAATCTGTCTATTCGAGCAGTGCCGCCAGCAGCGCGCCTGATCGCCTGATCAGTAGTAGGAAGGCCGCTCCGGCTTGATCTCCTGCAGGATCGTCGTGGCGATTTCCTCGATGGACTTGTGCGTCGACGACAGCCACTTGACGCCCTCACGCTTCATCATGCTTTCCGCTTCGTTGATTTCGTAGCGGCAATTCTCCAGCGCGGCGTACTTGCTGCCCGGCCGCCGCTCGTTGCGGATCTCAGCCAGGCGCTGCGGGTCGATGGACAGCCCGAACATCTTCTCGCGATGATCCAGCAGCGGCGTGGGCAGCTTGCCGCGCTCGAAGTCTTCCGGAATCAGCGGATAGTTCGCCGCCTTCACGCCGTATTGCATCGCCAGATAGAGGCTCGTCGGCGTCTTGCCGCTGCGCGATACGCCGACCAGAATCACATCGGCTTCGGTGAGATTGCGGTTTGACTGCCCGTCGTCGTGCGCGAGCGAGAAGTTGATCGCCTCGATCCGATTCTTGTATTCCTCGGTATCGGCGTTCTGGTGGACGCGGCCCATCGCGTGCGTCGACTTGATCTCCAGCTCGTGCTCGAGCGGCTCGATGAAGGTCTGGAACATGTCCAGCACGAGCGCATTGCAGCGCTTGACGATCTCATTGGACGCGCTGTCGACGAGCGTCGTGAAGACGATCGGTCGGCGGCCGTCGAGCGATACGGCTTCGTTGATCTTCTCGACGGTCGCATGCGCCTTGTCGATGGAATCAACGAACGGCACGCGGACGAGCCGGAATTTTTGGTCGAACTGGGCGAGGATCGAATGCGCGAAGGTTTCGGCAGTGATCCCGGTACCGTCGGAAACGATGAATACGGAGGGCGGCATCGGCGGGTGATCAGAAGGGAACGTGTTGCATTGAACGTGCTCAAACGGTAACGCCGGCGACGCGGCGCGGGTGCAAGCCGCTGTGTTACATTGAGCGGCCCGTGCATGTGCGCAGGCGAACCAAGAGGCGTGAAACACCTCGATTTTGCCGTGGAATTACTGTCCCTGCTAAGACAAATTCGATAATCGACACGGTAGAATAGCGGCAACCTGTTCGATAAGCAATTGCGGACAATTTGAGTCGGATTTTGGTCGAATCGCGGTCATTTCGTGGAATTTCTGGCAGAAATCCACGTTTTAGAGCACATTCGGACGGCCGCTTCTCTTTGCCCCGTGCGTGGTCCGCACGAGCGCATGTCTTTCGCGAAGGCTTATCAAACAGGTTGTACGAGATGCGGCGGTGCTTCCAATGAGCGCCGCCGCATGTGAGCCCACTCGTGCGATCGTGAATTCCATCCACCTTAGGGGCTTGTATGACTAACGCAGTCAATGTTGCGAACGATGTCGCAAAGGATCAGGCGTATGTAGTTCCATTCGAGCAGTTGCGAATGACCGACGTGGAAATCGTCGGTGGCAAGAATGCGTCGCTCGGCGAAATGATCAGCCAGCTTTCCGAAGCCGGCGTCAGCGTGCCGACGGGCTTTGCCACGACCGCGCTCGCATTCCGCGACTTCCTCCAGCACAACGACCTGACCGATCGCATCGCCAGACGTCTCGAGACGTTCGACGTCGACGACGTGAAGGCGCTTGCCGAAGCGGGCAAGGAAATCCGGCAGTGGATCGTCGACGCGCCGATGCAGCCGCGTCTCGAAGACGAAATCCGCCGTCAATTCGAAGTCCTGCAAAAGGGTTCGCCCGAAGAGCTTTCGTTCGCCGTGCGTTCGTCCGCGACCGCCGAGGACTTGCCCGACGCATCGTTCGCGGGCCAGCAGGAAAGCTATCTGAACGTGGTCGGCATCGAAGACGTGCTCGATCGCATGAAGCACGTTTTCGCGTCGCTCTATAACGACCGCGCCATCTCCTATCGCGTCCACAAGGGCTTCACCCACGCCGAAGTCGCGCTGTCGGCGGGCGTGCAGCGCATGGTCCGCTCGGACGTCGGCGCTGCGGGCGTCATGTTCACCATCGACACCGAGTCGGGCTTCAAGGACACCGTCTTCATCACGTCGAGCTACGGGCTCGGCGAAACCGTCGTGCAGGGCGCGGTGAATCCGGACGAATTCCACGTCTTCAAGACCACGCTCGCGCAGGGCAAGTATCCGATCATCCGCCGCTCCATCGGTTCGAAGCTCGTCAAGATGGAATTCACGCAGCCGGGCGAGCCGGGCCGCGTTAAGACCGTCGACGTCGCGCACGAGCAGCGCAACCGCTTCTCCATCTCGGACGAAGACGTGATCGAGCTCGCGAAGTATGCGGTGATCATCGAGAAGCACTACCAGCGTCCGATGGACATCGAGTGGGGCAAGGACGGCCGCGACGGCAAGCTGTTCATTCTTCAGGCGCGCCCGGAAACGGTGAAGAGCCAGGCTGCGGGCAAGGCCGAGATGCGCTTCAAGCTGAAGGGCCAGTCGAACGTCATCGCCACGGGCCGCGCAATCGGCCAGAAGATCGGCGCGGGCCCCGTGCGCGTGATCCACGATCCGTCGGAGATGGAACGCGTGCAGCCGGGCGACGTGCTCGTCGCGGACATGACCGACCCGAACTGGGAACCGGTGATGAAGCGCGCAGCGGCCATCGTCACGAATCGCGGCGGCCGCACGTGTCACGCGGCGATCATCGCGCGTGAGCTGGGCGTGCCGGCGGTGGTCGGCTGCGGCGACGCCACCGACCTCCTGAAGGACGGCGCGCTCGTCACCGTGTCGTGCGCGGAAGGCGACGAAGGCAAGATCTACGACGGCCTGCTCGAAACCGAAGTGACCGAAGTCCAGCGCGGCGAACTGCCGAAGATTCCGGTCAAGATCATGATGAACGTCGGCAATCCGCAACTCGCGTTCGACTTCGCGCAGTTGCCGAATGCGGGCGTCGGCCTCGCGCGGCTCGAGTTCATCATCAACAACAACATCGGCGTACACCCGAAGGCGATTCTGGAGTACCCGAACATCGACGCCGACCTGAAGAAGGCGGTCGAAAGCGTGGCGCGCGGTCATGCGTCGCCGCGTGCGTTCTACGTCGACAAGCTGACGGAAGGCATCGCGACGATCGCGGCGGCGTTCTATCCGAAGCCCGTCATCGTGCGTCTGTCGGACTTCAAGTCGAACGAGTACAAGAAGCTGATCGGCGGTTCGCGCTATGAGCCGGACGAAGAGAATCCGATGCTCGGTTTCCGTGGCGCGTCGCGCTATATCGCGGAAGACTTCGCCGAGGCGTTCCATATGGAATGCATCGCGCTGAAGAAGGTGCGCGAAGAGATGGGCCTCGACAACGTCCAGATCATGGTGCCGTTCGTGCGGACGCTGAAGCAGGCGGATCGCGTGGTGGAACTGCTGAAAAAGTTCGGTCTGGAGCGCGGCGTCAACGACCTCAAGCTCGTGATGATGTGCGAAGTGCCGTCCAACGCAATCCTCGCTGAAGAGTTCCTGCAACGCTTCGACGGCTTCTCGATCGGCTCGAACGATCTGACGCAGTTGACGCTCGGGCTCGACCGCGACTCCGGCATGGAACTGCTCGCCGCCGACTTCGACGAGCGCGACCCGGCGGTGCAGTTCATGCTGAAGCGCGCCATCGAGACGTGTCTGCGGCTGAATAAGTACGTCGGCATCTGCGGTCAGGGTCCGTCAGATCATCCGGATCTCGCCGAGTGGCTGGCGAAGCAGGGCATCGAATCGATGTCGCTGAACCCGGACACGATCATCGACACATGGCAGCAGTTGGCAAAGACCTTGTCAAAATGAGTCGTAACCGCGCCTTTCCGCTTGCTTACGGATAAGTGCGGCATGCTATAAAAAACACCCCGGACCTTTTCGTCCGGGGTGTTTTTGTTTGGAGACTGGCATGGCGTTGAATGGACTGATCTGGTGGATCGCGGCGGGCGTGTTGATCGTCACGGAGTTGTTCACCGGCACGTTCTATCTGCTGATGATCGCGCTGGGGTTGCTGGCGGGAGGCATCGCGTTCGCCGTGGGGCTTGCGTTGCACGTGCAGTTGGGCGTCGCGGCGCTCGTGGCGCTGGTGGCGGTGGTCCTCCTGCGGCGTTCGCGCTTCGGAAGCTGGAAGCGGCGCGACGCTTCACGCGATACAGCCGTCAACCTCGACATCGGCGCGACAGTGGAAGTCGCGCAATGGCATGACCGCCGCGCCCGCGCGATGTATCGCGGGGCGGAGTGGGACGTCGAACTGGCGCCGGGCGAGTCCGAAGGCGCTCGCTTGTACTGCATCACTGCGCTGGAGGGCAGCCGGCTCGTGGTCGCGGCCAAGCGATGAACACCGTTTTATCGACAAGAATTGAAGGAGCCACATCATGATTTTCGCTGCCATCCTGCTCGTGATCGCCATCGTGATCGTTGTAAATACGGTCAAGATCGTTCCCCAGCAGCACGCCTGGGTGCTCGAGCGGCTGGGCCGCTATCACGGGACGCTCACGCCGGGTCTCAATATCGTGCTGCCGTTCGTCGATCGCATCGCGTACAAGCACATCCTCAAGGAGATTCCGCTCGACGTGCCGAGTCAGGTCTGCATCACGCGCGACAACACGCAGCTTCAGGTGGATGGCGTGCTGTACTTCCAGGTCACCGATCCGATGAAGGCGTCGTATGGATCGTCCAACTTCGTGATCGCCATCACGCAGCTTTCGCAAACGACGCTGCGCTCGGTCATCGGCAAGCTCGAACTGGACAAGACCTTCGAGGAACGCGAGTACATCAACCACAGCATCGTGAATGCGCTCGATGAAGCCGCGTCGAACTGGGGCGTGAAGGTGCTGCGCTACGAGATCAAGGACCTGACGCCGCCGAAGGAGATTCTCCACGCGATGCAGGCGCAGATTACCGCCGAGCGCGAGAAGCGCGCGCTGATCGCGGCATCGGAAGGGCGCAAGCAGGAGCAGATCAATCTGGCGTCGGGTGCGCGCGAAGCCGCGATTCAGAAGTCCGAGGGCGAGCGTCAGGCGGCGATCAATCAGGCGCAGGGCGAAGCGTCGGCCATTCTTGCGGTCGCCGAAGCGAACGCGCAGGCCATCGAGAAGATCGGCGCGGCGATTCAGACGGCGGGCGGCATGGAGGCCGTGAACCTCAAGGTGGCGGAGCAGTATGTCGGGGCGTTCGCCAACCTCGCGAAGGCCGGCAACACGTTGATCGTGCCCGGCAACATGTCGGACATGAGTTCGATGATCGCGTCGGCGCTGGCGATCGTGAAGGGCGAGGGCGGCGGCCTCATCCGAAAGAGCTGACGGAGCCTGAAAGCAATCGGGGCGCTCGATAGCGCCCCGACTTGTATTACCGCGCTGCCGTTCGCATCAGACGGGCGCGTTCGCGTTCCCAGTCGCGTTTCTTTTCGGTTTCCCGCTTGTCGTGAAGCTTCTTGCCCTTGGCCAGGCCGATCTCGCATTTCACGCGGCCTTCCTTGTAATGGAAGTTGAGCGGCACGAGCGTATGACCGCGCTGCTCGACCTTGCCGATGAGCTTGTCGATCTGCTCACGATGCAGCAGCAGCTTGCGGGTGCGCACCGGATCGAGATTCGCAAACTTCGAAGCTTCGGGCAGCGGGCTGATGTGCGTGCCGATCAGGAACAGTTCGCCGTTCTTGATGACGACATAGCCTTCCTTGATCTGCCCGCGGCCCGCGCGCAGCGCCTTGACTTCCCAGCCTTCGAGCACGAGACCGGCCTCGTAGCGTTCTTCGATGAAGTAATCGAAGAACGCTTTTCTGTTGTCAATGATGCTCATGAATGGAAAGTGCCCAACTCGTTTAAAATCACGATTTTAGCAGCGCGCCGCCTGACAGACGAAGCCGTCTTCGCGGGCCGCATTCGCCGCCACCCCAACAAGCCACCCGCTGCGCCCTTATGGCCGACGTTCAGAAAACCGTGTTGATCCGTCATTCGGCGGAAGAAATGTTCGACCTCGTCACCGATGTCGCCGACTACCCGAACTTCCTGCCGTGGTGCGGCGGTGTCGAGATCGGACGCCAGGACGAGAACGGCATGGAGGCGAAGATCGACATCAGCTTCAAGGGCATCAAGCAGCACTTCGCTACGCGCAATGTGCAGAAACGCCCGACGCACATTGATATGGAGTTCCTGAGCGGCCCTTTCAAGAAGTTCACGGGCTACTGGCGCTTCACGCCGTTGCGCGCGGACGCATGCAAGATCGAATTCGCGCTGCACTACGAGTTCTCGAACCTGATTCTCGAGAAGCTCATCGGGCCGGTGTTCAGTCATATCGCGAACACCTTCGTGGACTCCTTCGTCAAGCGCGCGGACCAGCGCTACGGCAAGAAATGAACCTGCGTATCGATGTTTGCTACGGCTTGCCCGGCGGCGACAGCTTCTATGCGCACGTCGATATCGGCGACGGCGCGACGCTGCGCGAGGCGATCGACGCGAGCGGCGTGCTGAAGCAACACCCGGAAATCGATCTGGCGACGCAGAAGGTCGGCGTGTTCGGCAAGCTCAAACCGCTGGACGCCACGCTCACGGATCTGGATCGCGTGGAAATTTATCGGCCGCTCAAGGTCGATCCGAAAACCGCGCGCCAGCGGCGCGTCGACAAGGCGCGCAAGTCCGGATCAATCGAAGGCCGGAAGTGGCAGTCGAAGGATTCGCGCTGATCGACCGCCGCTTCAATGCGCCGGCGCTTCCTTGGGCGCGGCAGCCGGCTCGACGCTATGTTGCCGCACCGACCAGCTCACGCCCACGACCAGCAGCACGATAGCCAACAATTCCGGCACACGCGGCCACCGGCCGTCGTAGATGAAAGCGTAGAGCAGCGCGAACAGCGTTTCGAACACGATCATCTGGCCGGACAGCGTCAGCGGCAAGCGTTTCGCTGCCGCGTTCCACAGCATGTTGCCGAGCCACGATCCCCCCGTCGCGAGCGCGAAGCATACGATCCAGAACACGTGCCAGCGCGCATCCGGCACGCTCGCCTGGACCGTGCCCGCAGGCAGCATCCACATGACCGCGCCGAGCATCGCCCCGAGCAGGCCCGTCACGATGCCCCACAGCACGGACCATTCGTTGCCGTCGAAGTGATGATTCGCCTGCAGATAGCGCGCGTTGACGACCGCGTACCACGTCCACGAAGCCAGCGCGCCGACTGCGCACGCGAGCCCGGCGACGCGCGTCAACACGCTCGTGGCGGGCGCGTCGGTGTGATGGAGAAGCACGTCGCTGAAGACGTCGAGGTTGATGCACGCGATGCCCGTAACCACCAGCGCAAGCGGGGCGACGAGGCGCTTTAGTTCGATCGCGCCGTGGTCGCGCCGTCCGGCGAGCGTGACCGTCACCGGCAAAATCCCGACGATCAGCGACGACGGCGCCACGCCCACGAGTTGGACCGCGCTCGCGAGCAGCATGTAGTAGAGCAGGTTGCCGACGAGCGCAAGCTTGACCAGCGCGATGAGATCGGCCCGCGTCAGCTTGGCCAGCAGCCGCCGTGCGAACGGCAGCGCAACGGCAAGCGACACCGCGCCGTACATCAGGTAGCGCCCGACGCTCAGCGTCAGCGGTGAAAAGTCCGGCAACAGGCGCGGCGCGAGAAAAATGAAACCCCAGATGGCCCCTGCCAGCATTCCGTACATCACACCGCGCTGCATTGCCCGACTCCCTGCCTTGATCCAATCGACGGCGCAGGTTAGCACGCACCCCCGGCGCGGCGTCTTGTCGAAAGCTGCACCGCGACGCCGCCGCATCGAGGCCCGATCTTTGCAGGGGAATCACGTAAGCTGCTGTCCAGACAGTGAAAACCCGGGGAACTATCGGTATAATCTGCTTTTGCGCCCATAGGATTTGCCATGCGTCTGATCCAGAAAGCACTCACGTTCGATGACGTGCTCCTCGTGCCCGCGTTCTCCAGCGTTCTCCCGCGCGACACCAGCCTGAAATCCCAGCTGACTCGCAACATTTCCCTGAATATGCCCCTCGTGTCCGCAGCCATGGACACGGTCACCGAAGGCCGGCTCGCCATCGCAATGGCGCAGATGGGCGGCATCGGCATCGTCCACAAGAATCTCACCGCGAAAGAACAGGCGCGCGAAGTCGCGAAGGTCAAGCGTTTCGAATCCGGCGTCGTCCGCGATCCGATCACCGTGCCGCCGCAAATGCGCGTGCGCGACGTGATCGCGCTGACGCAGCAGCATGGCATCTCCGGGTTCCCGGTGGTGGAGGGCGCGCAACTCATCGGCATCGTCACGAACCGCGACCTGCGTTTCGAAGAGCGGCTGGACGAGCCGGTGCGCAACATCATGACGCCGCGCGAGCGTCTCGTGACGGTCAAGGAAGGCACGTCGCTCGCCGAAGCCAAGGCGCTGATGCACAGCCATCGCCTCGAGCGCGTGCTCGTGGTCAACGACGCATTCGAGCTGCGCGGCCTGATGACGGTGAAGGACATCACCAAGCAGACCGAAAACCCGGACGCCTGCAAGGACGAAGACGGCAAGCTGCGCGTCGGCGCGGCCGTGGGCGTGGGTCCGGACAACGAAGAGCGCGTCGATCTGCTCGCGCAGGCGGGCGTCGATGTCATCGTGGTCGATACCGCGCACGGTCACAGCCAGGGCGTGCTCGAGCGCGTGCGCTGGGTGAAGCAGAACTATCCGCGCGTACAGGTCATCGGCGGCAACATCGCGACGGCGGCGGCGGCCAAGGCGCTCGTCGAATACGGCGCGGATGCGGTGAAGGTCGGCATCGGGCCGGGCTCCATCTGCACGACGCGAATCGTCGCGGGCGTGGGCGTGCCGCAAATCACGGCCATCGCGAACGTGTCGGAAGCACTGCGCGGCAGCGGCGTGCCGGTCATCGCGGATGGCGGCGTGCGCTTCTCGGGTGACGTCTCGAAGGCGCTTGCGGCAGGCGCGAACGTCGTGATGATGGGCAGCATGCTCGCAGGCACCGAGGAATCGCCGGGCGACGTGTTCCTGTTCCAGGGCCGCCAGTACAAGGCGTACCGCGGCATGGGCTCGGTCGGCGCGATGAAGGACGGCGCGGCGGACCGCTACTTCCAGGACAACTCGGCGAACATCGACAAGCTCGTGCCGGAAGGCATCGAAGGCCGCGTGGCCTACAAGGGCTCGGTGAACGCCATCCTGTTCCAGGTCGTCGGCGGCGTGCGCGCGAGCATGGGTTATTGCGGCTGCCGCACCATCGCGGAACTGCACGAGAAGGCGGAGTTCGTGCAGATCACGGCGGCCGGCATGCGTGAATCGCACGTGCATGACGTCCAGATCACGAAGGAAGCGCCGAATTATCACGTCGATTAATGCGCAGGCTCATTCGTCGGTGAGTGCGTCGATAACCCTGGTGGACCCATCATGAAACCGTTGCTGCGCGCCGTGCTCGTCGTCAATGCCCTGATTTTCGTGGTGTTCGGCGTGCTGTTCCTGCTGACGCCCTGGGCCGGTCTTTTCGATGCGCTGCAACTCGGCGCGATGCGCGTCGAACCCGCGTTCGCCGGGCAGTTGCTGGGCGTCGCGCTGATCGGGTTCGCGTGGCTGTCGCTGCACGCGGCGATCGACGGCGCGTTGACCGCGGCGGCCGCGAAGGCGTCGGGCCATGTGGAGTGGCTCTCGGGCGTCATCGCGCTGGTCTGGCTGCTGGGACTGCGCACGCCCCAGGTCGATGGCTTCGGCCAGGTGAGCGCGGCGCTCATCGGTATCGTGCTCGTCGTGCTGGGGCTCGGCAGTGTGCGGCTGGCGTCGGCGGTGCGGCGGCGCGAACGTGCGGCGGCGGTCGGCGCGGCATCGGCGGAACGCGCGGAGAAGAAGGCCGCGCAAACGCGCGATGCAACGCGCCCGCCTGTCGTCACCGTCCCGACGCCGCCGGATACCGCGGCTCGTCCGATGGCACGCGCTCCCGACGTCACCGCAATCGATCCGGTCACCGGCCGCGCGGTCGATCCGGCGGGCCGTCCTGTGGATGCCGCCGCGCCAGCTTCGGCCACGCGCATGCGAACGGAAGCCGGCATGGTCGATCCGGTGACGGGCCGCACGCTCGATCCGCAGACGGGCCGCGAAATCGATCCGGTCACGGGAAAACGCATCGATCCGGTCATCAGCGGGGAAATCGATCCGGCCACGGGCCGGCGCGTCGATCCGCTGACGGGGCGCGTCGTTCCCGATCCGGCGAGCGGAGCACCGCGCTGAACGCGCGCACGCACAGACTCACGGCGCGGACGGCCAGGCCGTCGAATCGACGCGCGCAAGCAGGAAACACAAGTACGGTCGGCCTTCGCGCCGGCCGTCGATTTATTGGCGACAAGCCGCGCGAACGCACGGCTTGTCGGCACACACCTCATTCGTTCACTTAGCCTTTGCCCGCAGCCATGCACGACAAAATCCTGATTCTCGATTTCGGCTCTCAAGTCACCCAACTGATCGCCCGGCGCATCCGCGAGTCGCATGTCTACTCGGAGATTCATCCGTACGACGTCGACGAAACCTTCATCCGCGAGTTCGCGCCGAAGGGCATCATCCTGTCGGGCGGGCCGAACTCGGTCACCGAGGCGAAGTCGCCGCGTGCGCCGCAGATCGTCTTCGACCTCGGCGTGCCGGTGCTCGGCATCTGCTACGGCATGCAGACGATGGCCGACCAGCTCGGCGGCAAGGTCGAACTCGGCAAGGTGCGCGAATTCGGCTATGCGGAAGTGCAGGCGCTGAATCACACGGGCTTTCTGGAAGGCATCGAAGACTTCAAGAGCACCGAAGGCGAGGCGATGCTCAAGGTCTGGATGAGCCACGGCGACAAGGTCGCGGACCTGCCGGCCGGCTTCAAGCTGATGGCGTCGACGCCCGCATGCCCGATTGCCGCGATGGCCGACGACGATCGCCGCTTCTACGGCGTGCAATGGCATCCGGAAGTCACGCATACCGTGCAGGGCCGCGCGATGCTCGACCGCTTCGTGCTCGAACTGTGCGGCGCGCGAGCCGATTGGGAGATGGGGCATTACATCGACGAAGCCGTCGAGAAGATTCGCGCGCAAGTCGGCAATGAGCACGTGATTCTCGGTTTGTCGGGCGGCGTGGATTCGTCGGTGGCGGCGGCGCTGCTGCATCGCGCGATCGGCGATCAGCTGACGTGCGTGTTCGTGGATCACGGCCTGTTGCGTCAGAACGAAGCCGAACAGGTGATGTCGACGTTCGCGGATCACCTGGGCGTGAAGGTCATTCACGTCGATGCCAGCGAAGCGTTCCTGCAGAAGCTCGCCGGCGTCACCGATCCGGAAGCGAAGCGCAAGATCATCGGCGCTGAGTTCGTCGAAGTGTTCCATGCCGAGTCCGAGAAGCTCACGGACGCGAAGTGGCTCGCGCAGGGCACGATCTATCCGGACGTGATCGAATCGGCGGGCAAGGGCAAGAAGGGCGCGCATACGATCAAGAGTCATCACAACGTAGGCGGCTTGCCCGAGACGCTCAATCTGAAGCTGCTCGAACCGCTGCGTGAGCTTTTTAAGGACGAAGTGCGCGAACTGGGCGTGAAGCTCGGACTGCCGCCGGCGATGGTGTATCGCCATCCGTTCCCCGGCCCGGGTCTCGGCGTGCGCATTCTCGGCGAAGTGAAGCGCGAGTTCGCGGACCTGCTGCGTCGTGCTGATGCGATTTTCATCGAGACGCTGCGCACTACCATCGATCCGGAGACGGGCAAGTCGTGGTACGACCTGACGAGCCAGGCCTTCGCGGTGTTCCTGCCGGTGAAGAGCGTCGGCGTGATGGGCGACGGGCGGACTTATGAGTACGTCGTCGCGCTGCGCGCGGTGCAGACGCTGGACTTCATGACGGCGCATTGGGCGCATCTGCCGCACGAATTGCTCGGGAATGTGAGCAATCGGATCATCAATGAGGTGCGGGGCGTGAATCGCGTCGTTTATGACATTTCGGGGAAGCCGCCGGCGACGATCGAGTGGGAGTGAGGGCGAAAGCCCAAAGATGAACGCGAGTCAGTGACATGAGCCTCTCCCATCTCACCGACTCGCTCTTCCTCGCCATCTACCCCGACGAAGCCGCCGCCTCGCGCATCCACGACGCAGCGGCGCGCATCCGCATCGAACACAAGCTGCGGACGCCGCCAATTCCCGCGCATCGTCTGCATATCACGCTGCATTACCTCGGCGCGTTCGCGGGCCTTCCTGCCGACGTCATCGAACAGGCGCGAGCCGCGGCGTCATCCATCGAGACCCCCGCCTTCCATCTCCAGCTCGACCGCATCGAGCCCTTCGCTTCACGCCGCCCAAAACGCCCCCTCGTCATCGCCGGCGACGCTAACGAAGCCTGCTCCGCTTTCGTCGATACGCTCGATAAAGCGCTGCAAACCGCCGGCATCTTCGTCAAATCGCATCCGCAATTCGTCCCGCACGTGACCTTGCTCTACGACGAGCATCGCATCGCGCGGCGAAGCATCGAGCCCATCGAATGGACCGTGCGCGAGTTCGCGCTCGTGCGCAGCCTGCTCGGGCGATCGCAGCACGAAGTCCTCGCGCGCTGGCCGCTCACGTCCTAGCCGACGCGAAACAATCGCCGGAAACTGTTTCGCGGATTTTTCGTCCGGGTTATGGTTAGCGTTGTCCGCATCGATCGCTGCGACAAAGACGTAAGAAAAACGCCAGGATTCCGATTACATGACTCGAGCTCGTCTGCTGCACGTCACCCCGGAAACGCATCACGTTCACATCGATCTGGTCTACGCGACCGATCGCAATTTCACCGGCAAGCCCATCTACAAGGCGCAGCACTGCCTGCTGCTCGAACCCGCCGAAGCCGCGCTGCGCCGCGCGGTCGGCATCGCGCGGAGCTTCGGCATGACGCTGAAAATCTTCGACGCCTATCGCCCGCCGCAAGCGCAAAAAGTGCTGTGGGACTTTCTGCCGGATCCCAACTTCATCGCCGAACTCGGCCGCGGCTCGAACCATAGCCGCGGCACGGCAGTCGATCTGACGCTCGTCGACGAACACGGCAACGATCTCGACATGGGCACCGGCTTCGATGCGATGGTGCCCGAGTCCGGCCACTTCCACGCCGGCTTGCCGATCTACGTGCAACGCAATCGCACGCTGCTGCTCGGCGTGATGCACGGCGCGGGCTTCACGCACATCGCCAGCGAGTGGTGGCACTACGAACTGCCGGGCTCGCGCGAACTTCCGCTCATCGACAACGAAGCAAGCGGCCCCTTGCGGCTGATGTAACCCCGACAGGAGACGAAATGAAAAACGGCGCGCGAAAAATTCTGGCGATGGCTACGCTCGCGGCGGCGCTGACGGCCACGCACACGCTTCCCACGCAGGCCGCCACGCCGAAAGACATGTTCGTGATGGCGACGCTGCTCGACGAATTCACCACGCTCGATCCCGGCGAAGTCTACGAACTCGTGCCCGAGGAATACGTCGCGAACACGTATGACCGGCTGGTGCGCGTCGATCTGAAGGACCCGTCGAAATTCAACGGCGATGTCGCGCAGTCGTGGACCGTCAGCCCCGATGGCCTCACGTTCACGTTCAAGCTGCGCTCGGGCCTCAAGTTCCACTCGGGCAATGCGCTCACCGCCGACGACGTCGCGTGGTCCATCCAGCGTACCGCGCTGCTCGACAAGGGCGCGGCGGCGGTGCTCGCGGGCATCGGCATCACGAAGGCCAATGCGCTGCAGAACGTGAAGAAGATCGACGACACGACCGTCTCGATCACCACCGACCAACGCTACGCCCCGACCTTCGTGCTCAACGTGCTCGGCGCGTGGCCGGCGTCGGTGGTGGATCGAAAGCTGGTGGAGTCGCATCAGAAGGGCAACGACTACGGCAACGAATGGCTCAAGACCAACGAGGCCGGATCGGGTGCGTACAAGCTCGTCAAGTGGACTGCGAACGACAGCATCGTGCTGCAACGCTTGGAGGGTTATCGCCTGCCGCTCGCGATGAAGCGCATCGTGTTGCGCCACGTGACCGAAGCCGCGAGCCAGCGCCTGATGATCCAGAACGGCGATATCGACGTGGCCCGCGACCTCAGCCCCGACGATCTCGACACGCTCTGGAAAAACGGCGTCATCAAGGCGACGGCCGTGCCGCAAGCGACGCTGATGTATCTCGGTCTCAACAACAAGAACCCGAATCTCGCGAAGCCCGAAGTCTGGGAAGCGATGAAGTGGCTGATCGATTATCAGGGCATTCAGAAGAACGTGATCCGCACGACCTACAAGGTTCACGAGACGTTCCTGCCCGAAGGCTTTCTCGGCGCGCTCAACGAAAACCCGTATCACCAGGACGTGGCAAAGGCGAAGGCGCTGCTCGCGAAAGCCGGTCTTGCCGATGGCTTCACCGTCAAGATGGACGTGCGCAACGACTATCCGTACAGCGAAATCGCGCAGGCGGTGCAGGCGAATCTCGCGCTCGGCAACATCAAGGTTCAGCTCGTGCCGAGCGACAACAAGCAGACGCTCGGCCGCTATCGTGCGCGGGCGCACGACATTTACATCGGCGAATGGTCGGCGGATTACATCGATCCGCACAGCAATGCGCAGGGCTTCGCGTGGAATCCGGACAACTCGGATGCGTCGAGCTACAAGATGCTCGCATGGCGAAACGCGTGGAATATTCCGGATCTCACGAAGGAAACCAACGCCGCGCTCGCGGAAAGCTCGACCGCCAAACGCGCCCAGCTGTATGAGAAGATGCAGCGCGAGATGCTCGCGAAGTCACCATTCGTCATCATGTTCCAGAAGGTGTCGCAGGTGGCGGCGCGACCGGGCGTGACCGGGCTCGAGGTCGGCCCGATCAACGACCTCGTGTCGTATCGCAATCTGAAGAAGCAGTGAGCGCGACCGGGTTCACCGATCGCCTGAGAGCCGCGAGCGCGCAGCGCGGCGGCGTGCGCCTGGCGTTTGCCCTTGCACGCTGGATCGCGATGCTCGCCGTCACGTTCACGGGCTTGCTCGCCATCACGTTTTTCATCGGCCGCAAGATTCCGATCGACCCGGTGCTCGCGATTCTCGGCGATCGCGCGTCTGCGGCGGCGTATGCGGCGGCCCGCGTTCAACTCGGCCTCGACAAGCCGCTCATCGAGCAATTTCTGATCTACGTCCGCGACGTGCTCCATGGCAATCTCGGCGTATCGCTTCTGACGGCGAATCCGGTCATCGACGATATCCGCCGCGTGTTTCCCGCGACGCTCGAACTTGCGACGCTGTCGACGTTCATCGGCGTGATGGCCGGCGTGCCGCTCGGCGTGATCGCGGCGGTGCGGCATAACCGCATCGTCGATCACGTGGCGCGGGTGATCGGCCTCGCGGGCAGTTCCGTGCCGGTGTTCTGGCTCGCGCTGATGGGCCTCTTGCTGTTCTATGCGCGGCTGCACTGGGTGTCGGGGCCGGGCCGTATCGATCCGCTCTACGACGGCATGGTCGATACCCACACCGGCAGCCTTCTGATCGATGCGCTGATCGCCCGCGAGTGGGACGTGTTCGCCAACGCGTTCTCGCATATTGCGCTGCCGGCGGGCGTGCTCGCGTTCTATTCGATCGCTTATCTGTCGCGCATGACGCGCTCGTTCATGCTCGAACAACTGAGCCAGGAATACGTGACGACCGCGCGCGCGAAAGGCCTGCCGGAGCGCCGCGTGATCTGGCGTCATGCGTTCGGCAACATCGCGGTGCCGTTGCTGACCGTCATCGCGCTCGCTTATAGCTATCTGCTGGAGGGATCGGTGCTGACGGAGATCGTGTTTTCGTGGCCGGGCATCGGCTCGTACTTGACGGGCGCGCTGCTCAACGGCGATATGAACGCCGTACTGGGCAGCACGCTCGTGATCGGCGCGACGTTCATCGCGCTGAACCTTTTGACCGATGCGCTCTACCGCGTATTCGATCCCCGCGATTCCCGCGCCCGCTGACATGGAGGACGTTGTCGCATGCACACGCCAGCCGGCCGCACGCCGATGAAACCGTCGCCGATGCGATGGCGCGCTTGGCTTCTGACCGATACTCCCGCGTCGCCGCGACAGGCGGCGTTTGGCCGCGCCTATCGCCGGTGGCGGCGATTCGCGTCGAATCCGCTCAGCATGCTCGGGCTTCTGATCCTGCTGCTGCTCGTCGCGGCGGCGGCGTTCGGGCCGCTGCTGGTCACGCAAGACCCGTTGCGTCAGGTGCTGGCCGAACGTCTCACGCCGCCGAACGCCGCGCACTGGCTCGGCACGGATCAGCTTGGCCGCGACATCCTGTCGAGGCTCGTGCACGGCGCGCGGCTCACGCTGTGCATCGCGATGCTGGTCGTCGTGCTGGTGGTGCCCGTGGGGCTGCTGATCGGCACGGTCGCGGGCTACTGCGGCGGTTTCGTCGATACCGTGCTCATGCGCCTCACCGATGTCGCGCTCGCGTTCCCGAAGATCGTGCTCGCGCTTGCGTTCGCGGCGGCGCTGGGGCCGGGCGTGATGAACGCGGTCATCGCGATCTCGATCACCGCGTGGCCGCCTTATGCGCGGCTCGCCCGCGCCGAATCGCTGCGGCTCGCGGGCGCGGATTTCATCCACGCCGCGCGGCTCGGGGGTGCATCGCATACGCGGATTCTGCTGCGGTATATCGTGCCGCTGTGTTCGTCGTCGGTGATCGTGCGCGCGACGCTCGACATGGCGGGCATCATCCTCGCCGTCGCGGGACTCGGCTTTCTCGGACTGGGCGCGCAGCCGCCGAGCCCCGAGTGGGGTTATATGGTGGCCTCGGGCCGCAACGTGCTGCTCGATGCCTGGTGGGTCGCGACGATCCCCGGTCTCGCGATTCTCGCGGTCAGCCTCGCGTTCAATCTGCTCGGCGACGGTCTGCGCGATGTATTCGACCCGCGTCATGGAAACTGACATGGACACGCCGCTCGTTGAAATCGACGGACTCGAAGTGGCTTTCGCGGGTCATGACGGCGCGCTCACGCCGGCCGTGCGCGGTGTCTCGCTGACGCTGCGTCGCGGTGAGCGGCTCGGCATCGTCGGAGAATCGGGCTCGGGAAAGTCGCTCACCGGCCGCGCGCTGCTCGGCCTCCTGCCGCCCGAAGCGCGATGGTCGGCGAAGGCGTTGCGCTTCGACGGCCACGATCTGCGCGCGATGACGCCTAGGCAGCGCAGACGCCTGTGCGGCACGCAGATGAGCATGATTCTGCAAGATCCGAAGTACTCGCTCAATCCGGTGATGACCGTCGCGCAGCAGATGCGCGAGACGATCGCGCGGCAGGGCGAGCGGCTCGGCAGGCGGGCGATGCGCGCTCGCATCGTCGACTTGCTTGCGGCCGTGCATATCCGCGATCCGGAGCGCGTGGCCGACGCGTATCCGCACGAACTTTCCGGCGGCATGGGCCAGCGCGTGATGATCGCGATGATGGTCAGCGCCGGCCCGCGCCTTCTGATCGCCGACGAGCCGACGAGCGCACTCGATGTGCTCGTGTCCATGCAAGTGCTCGCCGTGCTCGACGAGATGATCGAGCGCCATCACACGGGGCTCGTTTTCATCAGCCATGATCTGCCGCTCGTGATGTCCTTCTGCGATCGCGTCGCGGTGATGTACGGCGGCCGTGTCGTCGAAACGTGCGCCGCGCGGAATCTTGCGAACGCGCGTCATCCATACACGCGCGGGCTGCTCGCGGCCAATCCGCCGCTCACGGATCCGCCCGCCGAATTGCCGACCTTGCGGCGCGATCCGGCGTGGCTCACGGACACTACGCGATGATCGACATCGACCGCGCGCATATTCGTTTCAAGACCCGGACCGGTCACGTCGATGCGGTACGCGACGTATCGCTGCAAGTGCTGGATGGCGAAGTATTTGCGCTCGTCGGTGAATCGGGCAGCGGAAAGTCGACGCTGCTGCGCGCGCTCGCCGGTCTCGTGCCGCTGGCGGGCGGAGCGATGCGCATCGACGGTGAAGACGCGCGGCGCCGTCCGGTGCGCGACGTGCAGATGGTGTTTCAGGACCCGTATGGTTCGCTGCATCCGCGCTTCACGGTCGACAGGACACTGCGCGAGCCGCTCGCGATCAACGGCATCGGCGATCAGGACGCGCGCATTCTCGATGCGCTCGCCGAAGTTGGCCTCGGGCCGGCGTATCGCTTCCGGTATCCGCATCAGTTGTCGGGCGGGCAGCGGCAGCGCGTGTCGATTGCGCGCGCGCTGATCGTCGAGCCGCGCGTCTTGTTGCTCGACGAGCCGACCTCCGCGCTCGATGTGTCCGTGCAGGCTGAAATACTCAATCTGCTGCGGCGTCTTCGCGACGATCGCAAGCTCACGATGATCGTGGTGAGCCATAACCTCGCGGTCGTCGGTTTCCTATGCCAGCGCGTCGCGGTGATGCGCAACGGCGAAGTCGTCGAGCAGGCCGGCATCGAAGCGGTGAGGGCGCGCGATGTGAAGCACGAGTACACGCGACGGCTCCTGCAGGCAACCGAAGGCTATCAGCGCGGCTTGAGCTAATTCCAGCCGCCGGATGGCGCAAAATCCGCGCGCGTCGAACGCCCGTGCGCGACGCCGATGGCAACAGGCAGCCACTGTTAGAATACGAAATGGATTGTCGAGATGTGCCGAACAACGCGCGAGCGCGTCATTCCGGCTGCCGTCCGACTTCAGGCTAACCACGCAAATCGCGACAGACCGCACCCGTATCGGATGAAAGCCGGTCGAAATCCCCGATGAAATTGCTAGATGCTTTAGTCGAACAGCGGATCAATGAAGCTGCGGCTCGCGGCGAGTTCAACGACTTGCCCGGCGCAGGCGCTCCGCAACAGCTCGACGACGATCTCCTCGTGCCCGAGGAAGTCCGCGTCGCCAATCGCATTCTTAAGAACGCGGGTTTTGTCCCGCCCGCCGTCGAACAACTCCGCGCGCTGCGCGGTCTCCAGGATGAACTGGACAAGGTGACCGATCCCGCCGCCCGCTGCCGCATTCAGGTGAAGATGCTCGCGCTCGACATGGCGATCGAATCGCTGCGCGGCGGCGGCTGTGTGCCGCATGAATATCGCCGGCGCATCGCCGAGCGGCTATCCGAGCGCGCCGCGGCACTGGGCGAGACGGAGTCGAAGGAATCTTGACGGTCATTCCCACGCCCGATACGGCCGATACGGCCGATACGGCCGCCGATCCCGCGAGCGAGCGCGATCGCCGGTTCATGGCGCTGGCGCAACGCGCCGCCGACGAAGCGCGCCGCGCGGGCGAAGTGCCGGTCGGTGCAGTCATCGTGCTGGGCGAAGACGTCATCGCGACCGGATTCAATCATCCGATTCGCGGTCACGATCCCTCCGCGCACGCCGAAATGGCCGCGCTGCGCGAAGCCGCCCGGACGCTCCAGAATTACCGCTTGCCCGGCTGCGAGTTGTACGTGACGCTCGAGCCTTGTCTGATGTGCGCCGGCGCGATCATGCATGCACGCATCGCGCGGGTGGTGTTCGGCGCTGCGGACCCGAAAACGGGCGCGTGCGGCAGTGTCGTCGACATGTTCGCGAACGAGCAGCTCAATCATCACACGAGCGTGACGGCCGGCGTGCTCGCCGACGAATGCGGTCATGCGCTCAAGAATTTCTTCGCCGAACGCCGCCGCCTCGCACGCGAGGAGCGTGCCGCGCGTCAGGCGCGCGAGGCCCCAGCATCATTCACCAACACACCATAAAAACCGTGAAATCACGCACCATCGATCTCGTCGCGCCTTCTGGTTATCCGCAGGATCCGGCAGCCGTGGAGCGGGGCATCGGGCGATTGCGGGCGCAGGGCCATCGCGTGGAGAACGTCGAAGCGACGCGCCGGCGCTTCCAGCGCTTCGGCGGCACCGACAGCGAACGCGCCGCCGATCTGAACCGCCTCGCGGACCCGTCGCGGCGGCTGCCGGATATCGTCCTCGCCGTGCGCGGCGGATACGGCGCATCGCGCATCCTGCACGGCCTCGATTACGACGGTCTGCGACGGCTCGCCGATCAGCCGGTCGCGCTCGTCGGTCACAGCGATTTCACGGCGATCCAGTGCGCCCTGTACGCCCGGGCTGCGGTCAAGAGCTTTGGCGGCCCGATGTTCGCCGGCGATTTCGGTGCGGAGAACGTCAGCACGTTCACCATGCACAACTTCTGGCACGCGATCTCGCGTCCGAGCTTCACGGTCACGAGCCACACGCCGCAGCGCCAGTCTGTCGACGTGACCGGCATGTTATGGGGCGGCAATCTCGCGATGCTCGCGGCGCTGGTCGGCACGCCGTACCTGCCGCCTGTCGATGGCGGGATTCTGTTTATCGAGGATGTGAACGAGCATCCGTTTCGCATCGAACGGATGATCTATCAGCTTCATCAGGCGGGCGTGCTCGGACGGCAACAGGCGGTCGTGATGGGCGAATTCTCAGGCGGCCGGCTTTCGGAGTACGACAATGGCTACACGCTGGAGGCGATGACCGAACAGGTGAGGGCGGTGACCGGCGTGCCGTTCGTGACCGGTTTGCAATTCGGGCACGTCGAGAACCTGCTGACGCTGCCCTTCGGTGCGACGGCGCATCTCGTGTCGACTGAGCGCGGCTTCAGGCTGACGATGAGCGACTATCCGCATCTGGTTTGACGGTTTGCACGAGGCGCTCTGCGTGAGCGCCTTTCATTGAACGCTCTCGTGCAACTAACGGTCTTTTTTCCTCTATCACCACAGACGACGTGACCGTGGAAGCTGCGAGATTATTGTTGACAAAAAAGTGCCGGCAATGCTGACAAAGGTTGATGGAATCCGACGAGAAGCCTGTGGATAAAGGCGTCGAGGCGAGACCGCGCTGCGCCAAAAGACATTCCGCACTCAAAAATCAAATTGAATTGTTGACAATCTTTATGTCGATTCTAAGATGCTTAACATGCAAGCGAGCACATCATGTCCGACACTAAACCGAGTGCTGCATCGAACGCTTTAGCCGGTGGCAATGCCGAGTCGATCGCCGAGAGCATTCGCGCCGCGATCCTCGAGCATCGCCTCGCGCCGGGTGCGAAGCTGACCGAAGCGCAGTTGTGCGAAGTGTTCGATGTGAAGCGCGGTCCGGTCCGTCAGGCGCTCGCGCAACTCGCGAATGAACGGCTCGTCGACCTCGAACCGAATCGCGGGGCGTTCGTCGCAAGTCCGTCTCTGCAGGAAGTGCATGAAGTATTCGAAATGCGCCGCATCATCGAACTGGCGGTCGTCGAGCGGATCGGGAAGGGGCACGGCACGCGCCGGCTCAAATCGATCAGCGCGACGATCGGGCGGGAACGGCGCGCATTCGAAAATCACGACTTTTCCGCGTGGATTCGGCTGTCCGGCGACTTCCATACGGAACTCGCGGCGCTCACCGGCAATACGGTGCTATGCGATTGCCTCGCCGGACTGGTCGCGCGCTCGACGCTGATTTCGGCGCTGTACGAATCGCTCGGCAGGAGTTCGTGTTCCTTTGAGGACCACGAAGCGATTCTCGCCGCACTCGATGCCGGCGACGCCGTCAAAGCGGCCGCATTGATGGCGCAGCATCTGCGCGATGTCGAACTGAAGATGCTCGAGCGGCCCGCGCGCGGCGCCGTCGATCTGAAGGAAGTATTCGCACGTACCGGCGAACGCGAGAAAGCGGTCGGCGCGTGACGCGTTGTAGCAAGACATGACTTACCGCAACCGCGCTCGCAAGCAGAGCGCGTGGAGAGACGCATGCGCGGCACACGCAGCATGCGCAGCACTGAACGAAACGCTCGCCTGAGCGTGCAATGAAAACGTCCATCGGCGGGCGAACGGGCACGAGTCCCGTTCGCTCTTGGCACGACGCCGTGAGACCTGAGCAAATCCGAAGAATGCCGCGCGTGGCCTGGGCGCTTGCCCGAGCCGCCGAAGGTATCCGATAGACGCTCGTCGTCCGAGCTTTTGCCGCTTTTCATTCCGCAAGCCGCCCATCCAAGGAGATGTCATGGCTCAGTTCAGTGCAACGCCCGGCAGTTCCGCGCTGCCGCCGTACGAGAACCAGTACGACGCACAATCCCCCGCGCATGAGACCGGCATGCCCGCCGGCTACAGCGATCGCCTCTATAACGAAGACCTCGCGCCTCTGAAGAACCAGACCTGGGGTGCATACAACATCTTCGCGTTCTGGATGTCGGACGTGCACAGCGTCGGCGGCTATGTGTTCGCGGGCAGTCTCTTCGCGCTGGGTCTCACGAGCTGGCAAGTGCTCGTGTCGCTTCTGATCGGCATCGGGCTCGTGAACGTGCTGTGCAATCTCATCGCGAAGCCGAGCCAGGTAGCGGGCGTGCCGTATCCGGTGGCGTGCCGCGCGACCTTCGGCGTGCTCGGCGCGAACATTCCCGCTGTGATTCGCGGGCTGATCGCGGTCGCGTGGTATGGCATTCAAACGTATCTGGCGTCGAGTGCGCTCGTCATCGTCGTGCTGAAGTTCGTGCCTTCGCTCATGCCTTATGCCGATGTGCATCGCTTCGGCTTCGTCGGGCTGTCGGCGCTCGGATGGGCCGGCTTCATGCTGCTGTGGGTGCTGCAGGCCGTGGTGTTCTGGCGCGGCATGGAGATGATCAAGAAGTTCATCGATTTCGCCGGTCCCGCAGTCTATGTCGTGATGTTCATTCTTGCGGGCTATATGGTGTGGCGCGCGGGCATCGGCAATATCGGCTTGAATCTCGGCGGCGTGAAGTATCACGGCATGGAAGTCGTGCCGGTGATGATCACCGCCATCTCGCTCGTCGTGTCGTATTTCTCCGGGCCGATGCTGAACTTCGGCGACTTCTCGCGCTATTGCAAGAGCTTTCGCAGCGTGAAGCGAGGCAACTTCTGGGGGCTGCCGGTCAACTTCCTCGCGTTCTCGCTCGTGACCGTCATCACGACCGCCGCGACCTTGCCGGTGTTTGGACAACTGATTACCGATCCGGTCGAAACCG
Organism: Caballeronia sp. RCC_10; assembly: GCF_041360715.1. NCBI lineage: Bacteria > Pseudomonadati > Pseudomonadota > Betaproteobacteria > Burkholderiales > Burkholderiaceae > Caballeronia > Caballeronia sp. RCC_10. Next base: position 214,617 of record NZ_JBFUPT010000001.1, on the reverse strand, counting down.
TGGGCCGCATCGATCATCCGACGGCGGTGATTCTCGGCGCGCTGACGTTCACCATCGCAACGATCGGCATCAATATCGTGGCCAACTTCGTGTCGCCGGCTTTCGATTTCTCGAACGTCGCACCGCGTCTCATCAGCTGGCGCATGGGCGGCATGCTGGCCGCGACCGCGTCGATTTTCATCACGCCGTGGAATCTCTTCAACAATCCGGCCGTGATCCACTACACGCTCGACATTCTGGGCAGCTTCATCGGACCGTTGTACGGCGTGCTGATCGTCGACTTTTATCTGTTCAAGCGCGGCAAGCTGGCGGTCGACGATCTCTATACGACCTCCGAAAGCGGCCGCTACTGGTACACGAAGGGCGTGAATCGCCGCGCGGTGATGGCGCTCCTGCCGGCCGCCGTTATCGCGATTCTCTGCGTGATGCTGCCGTCGCTGGAAGGCGCCGCGAACTTCTCGTGGTTCATCGGCGCGGGTCTGGCTGCGGTGTTTTACTGGGTGCTGGCGGATCGCAGGCGCGCGGCGTAAGACGAACAGAGCAAGGAGACAGCAATGCGCATCAAACTCATCAACCCGAACACGACGCAGCGCATGACCGATTCGATGGCCCGCTGCGCCCGCGAAGTCGCCGCGCCCGGCACGGAAATCATCGCCGTCAGTCCGACGATGGGCCCGCCGTCCATCGAAGGCTATTACGACGAGGCGCTCGCCTCGCTCGGTATGCTCGCCGAAGTCGAAGCGGGCGAGCGGCAGGGCGTCGATGCCTACGTGATCGCGTGCTTCGGCGACCCGGCGTTGTATGCGGCGCGCGAGCTGGCGCGCGGGCCGGTAATCGGCATCGCGGAAGCGGCGATGCACGCGGCGAGCGTCATCGCGCCCGGGTTTTCGGTCGTGACGACGCTGCAGCGCACCTGCGGCATGGCCTGGCATCTGGCCGAGCGCTATGGCATGTCGCGCTTCTGCAAGAACGTGCGTGCGACGAACGTCGCCGTGCTGGAACTCGACGAGCCGGGATCGGCGGCGCGGGCGACCATCATCGACGAATGCCGGCGCGCGCTCGACGAAGACGGTTCGGACGCCATCGTGCTCGGCTGCGCGGGGATGGCCGAGTTCTGCCGCGAAGTCGAGGCCGCGATCGGCGCGCCGGTCGTCGAAGGCGTGACGGCGGCGGTCAAGTGGGCGGAGGCGCTCGCCGCGCTCAAGCTGCAAACGGCAAAGCGCGGCGATTACGCCCGTCCGCTCGCAAAACGCTACGACGGCGTGCTCGCCGATTTCAGTCCGCGCTGATTGCCACTATCTGCGCCGCTGTATGGGCGCGTGCGGGCCTTTTCGCTACACTGAATCGTCGACAATCCGTTCTTCAACGCCCAGCTTCCTGACCCAGCCATGTCTCTTGATCCGAACTATCCGCGCGACCTGATCGGCTACGGTCGCCACCCCGTGCAGGCAAACTGGCCGGGACGCGCGCGCGTCGCCGTGCAATTCGTGCTCAATTACGAAGAAGGCGGCGAAAACTGCGTGCTGCACGGCGATCCCGGCTCGGAGCAATTCTTGTCGGAGATCGTGGGCGCGGCGTCGTATCCGTCGCGTCACATGAGCATGGAATCGATCTACGAGTACGGATCGCGCGCCGGCGTCTGGCGCATTCTGCGCGAGTTCGAGAAGCGCGGTTTGCCGCTGACGGTGTTCGGCGTCGGCATGGCGATCGAGCGGCATCCTGAACTGGCGAAGGCGTTCGTCGAACTGGGGCATGAAATCGCGTGTCACGGGTATCGATGGATCCACTACCAGGACATGTCGCCCGAGCGCGAAGCGGAACACATGCGGCTCGGTATGGAAGCGATCGAGCGCGTCACCGGCGTGCGTCCGCTCGGCTGGTACACCGGGCGCGACAGTCCGAACACGCATCGGCTGGTGGCGGAGCATGGCGGCTTTCTATACGACTCCGACTACTACGGCGACGACCTCCCGTTCTGGATGGACGTCGAAGTGACGGGCGGCAAGACCACGCCGCAACTCATCGTGCCGTACACGCTCGATACCAACGACATGCGCTTCGCCACGCCGCAGGGCTTCAACACGGGCGATCACTTCTTCACGTATCTGCGCGATGCCTTCGACGTCCTCTATGAAGAAGGCGAGGACACGCCGAAGATGCTTTCCATCGGCATGCATTGCCGGCTGGTCGGACGTCCGGGGCGCTTCCGCGGGCTGCAAAAGTTTCTCGATCACATCGAGCAGCACGATCGCGTGTGGGTGACGCGGCGCGTCGATATCGCGCGGCACTGGCGCGAGCATCATCCGTATCAGGGGAACGGCGAAACCAACAACGGGACGGCGGCATGAAAGCGATGCAAACCACACTCGACCAGCTCAACGCCATGCCCGCCGATGCGTTCGTAACCGTGCTCGCGGGCATTTTCGAACACTCGCCGTGGGTCGCGGAGATCGCGGCGCAGCAGCGGCCGTTTGAGAGCATCGACGCGCTGCACGCGGCAATGTCGAAGGCGGTCGAAACGGCCGGCGAGGAGAAGCAGCTTGCTCTCATCAACGCGCACCCGGAACTGGCGGGCAAGGCGGCGGTGCGCGGCGAACTGACGGCCGAATCGACGCGCGAGCAAAGCGGCGCGGGCCTGAACCTTTGCACGCAGGAAGAGTTTGACAAGCTGCAGTCGCTGAACGCGGCGTATCGGCAGAAGTTCGGCTTCCCGTTCATCCTGGCTGTGCGCGGCTACGACCGTCACGGCATCATCGCGAACTTCGAAGAGCGGGTGAATCACGACCGCGCCGAAGAGCTTCGCACGAGTCTCGATCAGATCTACCGGATCGCCCGCTTCAGGTTGGACGACCTCATCGCGGCCTGATCCATTCACCCGTAAATTCCAAGGACGAAGACAATGGCAATTCCGACACTCGATCCCAACGCGCCCGACTTCACGCGCCGCTATGTGAACCTCGCGGACCCGCGTCTCGGCGCGCAGGCGCTCGAGGCGAGCGACGATTTCTTCGCCCCGAAGGAACGCATGCTGAACCCCGAGCCGGCCGTGTTCATCCCCGGCAAGTACGACGATCACGGCAAGTGGATGGACGGCTGGGAAACGCGCCGCAAGCGCACGACGGGCTATGACTGGTGCATCGTCAAGCTGGCGCGGCCGGGCGTCATCAAGGGCATCGATCTGGATACGAGCCACTTCACCGGCAACTTCCCGCCGGCCGCGTCGATCGAAGGCGCGCATGTCGCCGACGGCGCGCCGAACCAGTCGACGCAATGGAGCGAAGTCGTGCCGTCGACGACGCTGCAAGGCAATAGCCACCACTATCTCGACGTCGGCAGCGAGCAGCCGTTCACGCACTTGCGCGTGAATATCTATCCGGATGGCGGCATCGCGCGTCTGCGTGTGTACGGCCAGCCGCAACTCGACTGGCGCAACGCGGATCGTAACGAGCTGTTCGACCTCGCCGCGATGGAAAACGGCGCGTACATGGTCGGCGCGAACAACCAGCACTTCGGGCTCGCCTCGACGCTTCTGATGCCGGGCCGCGGCGTCAACATGGGCGATGGCTGGGAGACGCGCCGCCGTCGTGAACCGGGCAACGACTGGTGCATCGTCGCGCTGGCGCAGCCGGGCATCATCAAGAAGGTCGAAGTGGACACCGCGCACTTCAAGGGCAATTTCCCCGACCGGTGTTCGCTGCAGGCCGCGTACGTCACGGGCGGCACGGACAGCTCACTGGTTACGCAGGCGATGTTCTGGCCGGTGCTGCTCGGCGAACAGAAATTGCAGATGGACAAGCAGCATTTCTTCGAATCCGAACTTGCCGCGCTCGGCCCGGTGACGCACGTGCGCTTCAACATCTACCCGGACGGCGGCGTGTCGCGGCTGCGTCTTTTCGGAACGCTCGCATGAAGAAGCTCGCCATCGAACCGCTGACGCGCGCTGTGTTCGAGCCTTTCGGCGATGTCATCGAACTGGAAGGCGCGAAGCAGATTCCGATCAACCTCGGCACGACGATTCGTTTTCACGACCTCTGCAACGTCGATGTGACCGACGAGGGCGGCCGCGCGATCGTCAATCTGTTTCGCGGGCAGCCGCGCGTATTGCCGTTCGAAGTGAAGATGCTGGAGCGGCATCCGCTCGGCAGCCAGGCGTTCGTGCCGCTCGACGACCGGCCGTATCTCGTCGTCGTCGCGCCTGCGGGCGATCTCGACGAATCAAAGATTCGCGCCTTCGTCACGCGCGGCTGGCAGGGCGTGAATTACGCGAAGGGCGTCTGGCATCATCCGCTGCTTGCGCTGGACAAGGTCAGCGATTTCATCGTTGTCGATCGCAGCGGGGAAGGGCGCAATCTCAACGAGCAGGATTTGAGCGAATCCGTGTGGCTGACGGACGAGGCGCTGAGATAGCGTCATCGGCATTGAAGTTGACCTGAGTAGACCGGCGCACGAAACGCCGGTCTTTTTGTTTGCGATGTCCGAAACGGCTACCATAGACGATTCCTTCCCGACGAGCGATTCCTACATGCCCACGATGCCCGAACGCATGATCGACCTGCGCAGCGATACCGTCACCCGCCCGAGCCAGGCGATGCTCGCGGCCATGTCCGCCGCCCGGGTCGGCGACGACGTGTGGGGCGACGATCCGACCGTCATCGAGCTTCAGTCGACCGTCGCCGAGCGTACCGGCAAGGAAGCGGGCCTGTTCTTTCCGAGCGGCACGCAAAGCAATCTCGCCGCGCTGATGGCGCATTGCGCGCGCGGCGACGAGTACATCGTCGGCCAGGCGGCGCACACGTACAAGTACGAGGGCGGCGGCGCGGCGGTGCTCGGCAGCATCCAGCCACAGCCGCTCGAGAACGCGCCGGATGGATCGCTGCCGCTCGAGAAGATCGCGGCGGCAATCAAGCCGATCGACAACCACTTCGCGCGCACGAAGCTGCTCGCGCTGGAGAACACCATCGGTGGAAAGGTGCTGCCGGCTTCGTACGTTGAAGCGGCGGCGAAGCTCGGCCGCGATCGCGGACTGTCGATGCATCTCGATGGCGCTCGCGTGTTCAATGCGGCGGTGGCCTCAGACCGTCCGGTGAGCCAACTCTGCGCGCCGTTCGATACGGTATCCATCTGTTTTTCGAAGGGGCTGGGCGCGCCGGTCGGATCGGTGCTCGTGGGTCCGAAGGCGCTGATCGACGTCGCGTCGCGCTGGCGCAAGGTGCTCGGCGGCGGGATGCGGCAGGCGGGTTTGCTCGCGGCGGCATGTGTTTATGCGCTGGATCATCACGTCGCGGGGCTCGCGCAGGATCACGACAACGCCGCGCGTCTTGCGGCGGGGCTCGCGCAAATCGACGGTATCGTCATTCAGTCGCAGGCGACGAACATGGTGTTCGCGCAGATTCCGCAAGCGCATTGCGAGCGGCTCGAAGCGTGGCTCAAAGAGCGCGGCATTCTCACGCAGATGTTGTATGCGTCGCGGTTCGTCACGCACCGGGATGTGTCGCGCGAGGATATCGATACGGTCATCGATGCGGTGAAGGCTTACTTCGCCGCCCGTTAAAACAAATGGCCCGAGCGGGCCATTTGTTCTTCTGACGCGACGGCTTACTGCACCGCGCCTCCGTTGAACCACGCGGCGATCTTCTGCCGCTCGGCATCGGTCATCTGCGTGACGTTGCCAAGCGGCATCGCCTTCAACGTCACTGCCTGCTGATGCACGCGCTGCGCGTTCTGCCTGATCTCGGCGGGCGTATCCAGCACGACGCCGGCGGGTGCGCTGCCCATCATCGACGGATGCGCGGAGTGACACGTCGCGCAGCGTTGCTGGATGATCGGCTGAATGTCGGAGACCTTGATCGCCGGGGCGCCAGCGGCTTGCGCGACCGGCACGGTGGGCGCGGGCATCGTCCAGGCGAAGGCGCCGAGCACCAGCACGAGGCCCGCGACGGGCATGTACCACAGCACTTGCCCGCGATGCCGCATCACGAAGAACTGACGGATCAGCGCGCCCGCCAGCATGATGAGCACGAGGATCACCCAGTTGTACTTGTGCGTGTAGGTCATCGCGTAGTGGTTCGACAGCATCGCGAAGACGACCGGCAGCGTGAAGTACGTGTTGTGGACCGAGCGCTGCTTGCCTCGCTTGCCGTAGATCGCGTTCGGCGTTTCACCCTTCAGCATCGACGCGACCATCTTGCGCTGCCCCGGAATGATCACGAAGAACACGTTGGCCGACATGATCGTCGCGAGCATTGCGCCGGTGATCAGATACGCCGCACGGCCCGAAAATACGTGACATGCGACGAAAGCCGCTATCAGCACATAGATGCCGACGCAAATACCGAGCAGCTTGTCCTTCGTGCCCAGCAGACGGCACAGCGAGTCATACACGATCCAGCCCGCCAGCAGAAAGCCGATCGCGGACGCCACGGCGACCACCGGTCCCATGTCGAGCACGTTCTTGTCGATGAGGTACGTACTCGGCGACAGCAGATACAGCACGAGGAAGAGGCCGAAGCCCGACATCCACGTGGTGTACGACGGCCAGAAGGACCAATGCAGGTTTTCGGGCATGTCCTGCGGCGCGACCGAATACTTCTGCATGTGATAGAACCCGCCGCCGTGCACGTGCCAGAAGTCGCCGAACACGCCGCGCCGGCGCGCGTTCGGGTCATGCGGCGGTTTCAGGCTGTTGTCGAGTGCGACGAAGTAAAACGACTCGCCGATCCACGCGATCGCCACGATCACGTGCAGACAGCGCAAGGCCAGATTGAGCCAGTCGGTGATAAAGCCTTCCATGAACTCCTCCACTACCGATTCGTTATATGCACGCGTGCTGTTCCGTGCTGTGCGTTTCGCCGGTCATTAGCTGCCGCGATAGGTGCTGTACGCCCACGGCGAGACGAGCAGCGGCACGTGGTAATGCGCCGCCGCATCCGCGATACCGAAGCGCAGCACCACGCGATCGACGAAGCGCGGCTCGGGCACTTTCACGCCGAACGCCGCGAAGTAATCGCCTGCGTGGAAGACGAGTTCGTATTCGCCCGTTTCGAGTTCCGCGCCTTCGAGCAGCGGGGAATCGCAGCGGCCGTCGTCATTGGTGAGGGTGGTCTTGATCGCGCGGCGGGTGTCGCCGGTGAGCGCGAACAGCTCGACTTTGATGTTCGCGCCGGGGCGGCCGTGCGCGGTGTCGAGGACGTGGGTGGTGAGCTTGCCCATTCGCATGTTCCTTGTGTTGTGCGATGTCCGGCTCGCGCATCGATCCAGATCCGCACCGGGAAAGCGTGCGGCGGCGGCGGATCGAGGCTCCACGTCAGTGGCTACATACCCGTCGGCGTTGTCAGATGCGCGCCGTGTACAGCATTGTAGAAATTTGAGATGCGCCGTGCGCCCGCGATAAGAAAGATAATGCCGGGCGCATGTTTTCGCATGACGGCACACGCGGCGCTCGTCAGGCGATGCTACCTTCGCCAAAAATCGCGCCCATATCGCAGGACTGAAGACGACTATGACGCCTGCCTGATTGCGGCGATGTTTTTGGCTGCGGACAGTGCCAGAGCACGCAGCAATGCGCGTCCCGAAGACGGCGATCGACGCTGGGTAACCGGGATTTTTTGCGGGATATCTGGTCCTTTACTCATTGATCGAACCGTCGACGGAGAATCATCGATGCACACACTGCTAGTCAAGAACGCTCACATGCTCGTCACGATGGACGCGAATCGCCGCGAAATCGCCGATGGCGGGCTTTATATCGAGGACAACCGCATCGTCGCCGCCGGACCGACGAGCGAACTGCCCGACACGGCCGACGAGGTGCTCGACATGCGCGGCCATCTCGTCGTGCCGGGCCTCGTCAACACGCATCACCACATGTATCAGAGCCTCACGCGTGCGATTCCCGCCGCGCAAAACGCCGAGCTGTTCGGCTGGCTCACGAATCTTTATAAGGTCTGGGCGCATCTCACGCCGGAGATGATCCACGTATCGACGACGACCGCGATGGCCGAACTGCTGCTCTCGGGCTGCACGACATCCAGCGATCATCTTTACATCTATCCGAACGGCAGCCGGCTCGACGACAGCATCGCCGCCGCGCGCGACATCGGCATGCGCTTTCACGCGGCGCGCGGCAGCATGAGCGTCGGACAGAAGGATGGCGGGTTGCCGCCGGATTCGGTCGTCGAGAAGGAAGACGCGATTCTGAAGGACTCGCAACGCCTGATCGAGACGTATCACGACGAAGGCCGCTACGCGATGCTGCGCGTGGTCGTCGCGCCGTGCTCGCCGTTTTCGGTCAGCCGCGAACTGATGCGCGACAGCGCGGCGCTCGCGCGTGAATACGGCGTGTCGCTGCACACGCATCTTGCGGAAAACGTGAACGATGTCGCGTATAGCCGCGAGAAGTTCGGCATGACGCCCGCCGAATACGCTGAAAACCTCGGCTGGGTCGGTCACGACGTATGGCACGCGCACTGCGTCCAGCTCGACAAGCCGGGCATCGAGCTTTTCGCGCGCATGGGGACGGGCGTCGCGCATTGTCCGTGCTCGAACATGCGGCTCGCGTCCGGCATTGCGCCGATCCGTGCGATGCGCGACGCCGGCGTGCCGGTCGGCATCGGCGTGGACGGTTCCGCGTCGAACGATGGCGCGCAGATGGTCGGCGAAGTGCGTCAGGCGCTGCTATTGCAGCGTGTCGGCTTCGGCCCCGGCGCGATGACGGCGCGCGAAGCCCTCGAAATTGCGACGCTGGGCGGCGCTAAAGTGCTGAACCGCGACGACATCGGCGCGCTTGCGCCCGGCATGGCGGCGGACTTCGTATCGTTCGATTTGTCGCAGCCGGCGTTTGCGGGCGCGTTGCACGATCCGGTCGCGGCGCTGGTGTTCTGCGCGCCGTCGCAGGTCGCGACGAGCGTCATCGATGGAAAAGTGGTCGTGAAGGAAGGGCGGCTCGCGACGTTGGACTTGCGCGCGGTCGTCGAGCGGCATAACACGCTCGCGCGCGATCTCGCGGACCGCGCGCGATAACGCGCTGCAACGTCAGGGCTGATCGATCAGGGACCGCGTGGCTTCCGCGACGAGGCCGCGCAGCCAGCGGACTTCATCCGAGTAATGGCAGCGCTCGTGCCACAACTGGTAGTACTGCATCGGGGGAAAGTCGAGCGGCGCGGGCACGACCGCGAGCGGCAGGAACTTCGCGTAGTGATCGGCGAAGAGCCGCGTGGTCGTGAACACGAGGTCCGACTTGATGAGCACGTAAGGCGCAAGATTGAAGTACGGCAGCGTGACGACGACATGGCGCTTGAGCCGCTCGCGCGCCAGATGCACGTCGATTGCTCCGCGTTGTCCGACGGAGTAGGGCGTCGGCGCGAGATGCGGCGCGTTGAGGTATTGATCGAGCGTGAGTCCGCCGCGCTTGGCGAACGGATGCGTGTTGCTGACAAGACACACGATCTTGTCGACGAACAGATTCGACAGATGCAGTTGCTCGGGCGGCTCGGGCCAGTTGCCGACGACGATATCGAGCTTGCCGTCTTCCAGTGCGAGTTCGTAGTCGAACGCCGGCCCGAGCGAATGGAACTCGAGCGTCGCGTTCGGCGCGGCCAGGCGGAAGCGTTCGACGACGGTCGGCACGAACAGCACGTTCAGATAGTCCGGGCAGCCGATGCGATAGCAGCGCACGGACGTCGACGGATCGAAGTTATGTTGCTGGACCTTGATGCGCTCGATTTCGCGCAAGGCGTTTTGCGTCGGCTCCAGGAGGCGCAGGCCGTATTCGGTCGGCACCATGCCGGACTTGCCGCGCACGAGAAGCGGGTCGCCGGTGATGTCGCGCAGCCGGCGCAGCGCGGCGCTTATGGCGGGTTGTGACTGGTTGAGCTTGACGGCCGCGCGGGTGACGCTGCGCTCCATCAGCAAGGTATGCAAGACGCGCAATAAGTACGTATCGATCGCCTCGCGTTGCTGACTCATGTTATCTCCACTATATGTTCTGGCTGATCGATGCAGGGGTGCACCATATGTTTTTTAATATGACAGAAACATGGCGTCAAGGTGTGACTAACCCGCGATGGTGGGCTGAGCGGGGAGCCGCGTGTAATTTTGAGTGATCGACTTCGTGTCTCGAATTCTGTAAATTCTGCCCGCGGCATGAAACTGCGCGACGTTCCCAGGGATGTTCGCTGTCGCGGTAATTTTTCCAGTCCGGCCTGCTCGGTGGCCGGGCGCACTCTCTGAACTCAATGGGCGACGCCATTTCGAAGTCGATGACGCCACCGCGCCTGGCGTTGTCCGGCATCAGCAAGCAGTATCCGTCCGTGCGGGCGAACGACGGCGTGAATCTCGTCGTCATGCCGGGCGAGATTCACGCCGTGCTCGGCGAGAACGGCGCGGGCAAATCCACGCTGATGAAGATCATCTACGGCGCGGTGCGCCCGGATGAAGGCGAGATTCGCTGGCAGGGCGAACCGGTCGAAATCGGCAGTCCGGCGGCGGCGCGCAAGCTCGGCATCGGCATGGTGTTCCAGCATTTTTCGCTGTTCGAGACGCTGACCGTCGCTGAAAACATCGCGCTCGCGCTCGACGACAAGTTCGACATGAAGGCGCTGTCGAAGCGCATCCGTGAGGTATCGGCGGACTATGGGCTCGATGTCGATCCGCAGCGGCACGTTCACAGCCTGACGGTCGGCGAGCGTCAGCGCGTGGAGATCGTGCGCTGCCTGTTGCAGAATCCGCGTCTGCTCATCATGGACGAGCCGACGTCCGTGCTCACGCCGCAAGCCGTTCAAAAGCTCTTCACGGTCCTGCGCCGGCTCGCGGCGGAGGGCTGCAGCATCCTCTATATCAGCCACAAGCTCGACGAGATCCAGTCGCTTTGCGAGAACGCCACCGTGATGCGTGGCGGCCGCGTGACCGGCAACGTCGATCCGCGCCAGGAAACGCACGCGTCGCTCGCGCAACTGATGGTTGGCCACAGCCTGCCCGATTACACGCGTCGCGCGCATACGCCGGGCGATGTGCTGCTCGCGGTGAAGAATCTATCCGTGGCGAGCCCCGATCCGTTCGGCACGTCGCTGGAAAACGTGTCGTTCGGGGTGCGGGCGGGCGAGATTTTCGGCATCGCCGGGGTGTCGGGCAACGGTCAGGCGGAACTGCTTTCGGCGCTGTCGGGCGAAATCCGCGATCGTCACGCCGCCCCCGATGCCGTCGCCATCTGCGGCACGCCCGCCGCGCGGCTCACTGCGGGCGCGCGCCGGCGGCTCGGCTTTGCGTTCGTGCCCGAAGAACGCCTCGGACGCGGCGCGGTTCCGGCGATGTCGCTTGCCGATAACGGCTTGCTGACCGCGCATCGTCAAAAGCTGGTGCGCGGCGGCTGGACCAAATCGAAGGCGATGAACGCGTTCGCCGACCGCTGCATCGAAGCGTTCGACGTGCGTTGCGGCGGCAGCGGTGCGCTCGCTCAGAGTCTTTCGGGCGGCAACTTGCAGAAGTTCATCGTCGGGCGCGAGATATTGCAGGCGCCGAAGGTGCTCGTCGTTGCGCAGCCGACGTGGGGCGTCGATGTCGGCGCGGCCGGTTTCATCCGCCAGCAGTTGCTCGATCTGGCCGCGCGAGGCGTCGCCATTCTCGTGATCTCCGAGGAACTCGAAGAACTCTTCGACATTTGCGACCGACTCGCCGTCCTTGCGCGCGGCAAGCTCTCGCCGGTGCGCGCGACGGGCGAGACCAATGCCGAGGAAATCGGCCTCTTCATGGCGGGCCTCTTCGACGGCAAGCGCTCCGCCGCCGCCGAATCCGACTCCTTGAGCCACAAAGCATGATCTTTCCCTATCGACTCGAAGCGCGCCCGACGCCGTCGCGCGTCATGCAGCTCGCCGTGCCCGTGTTCGCCGCAGTGGCGACGCTCGTCATCGGCTTTCTGATTTTCAGCGTGGTCGGCCAGGACCCGCTGCGTGCGATGCATGCGTTCTTCATCGAACCGCTCTCGAACGTGAACGGCTGGTCGGAGCTAGTGCTGAAGGCGTCGCCGCTGTGCCTGATCGGGCTCGGGCTTGCGGTCGGCTATCGCGCGAACGTGTGGAACATCGGCGCGGAAGGGCAGATGCTGCTCGGCGGGATCGTCGCGGGCGGCATTGCGATTCATGCCGGCGATGCGTCCGGCTGGTGGACGCTGCCGCTGATGATGGCGGGCGGCGTCGCGGGCGGCATGGCCTGGGCCGCGATTCCCGCGCTGCTCAAGAGCCGCTTCAATACCAACGAAATCCTCACGAGCCTGATGCTGACCTATGTCGCGACGCAGTTGCTCATCTATCTGGTGAGCGGTCCGTGGCGCGATCCCGAAGGCATGAATTTCCCGATCTCCGCGATGTTCGTCGACGATGCGCTCTTTCCGCGCCTCTACGGCGACTGGCACTGGACCTGGCTCAAGGGCACGCGCATCAATGCGTCGGTGTTTCTCGCGGCAATCGCGGTGCCGCTCGTCTGGCTTTTCATGCGCAAGAGTTTCGCGGGCTTCCGGATGAACGTCGGCGGTCTCGCGCCGCTCGCCGCGCGTTACGCGGGCTTCTCCGACAAGAAGACGATCTGGACGTCGCTGCTCTTGTCGGGCGGCCTCGCGGGGCTCGCCGGCATGGGCGAAGTGGCTGGCCCGATCGGGCAGCTTCAGGCGAGCTGGTCGCCGGGCTATGGCTTCACGGCGATCATCGTCGTGTTCGTCGGACGGCTGCATCCGGTCGGCATCGTGCTCGCCAGTCTCTTGATGGCGTTGCTGTATCTCGGTGGCGAAGCGGTGCAGACGTCGCTGCAACTGCCGCAGGCGCTGGCAGGCGTGTTCCAGGGCCTGCTGCTGTTCTGCCTGCTCGGCTGCGATCTCTTCGTCAATTACCGCATCCGGCGTCGCACGCCCGCGCATCACGTCGCTTAAGAGAGAAGAAGATGGACATCAACCAAGCCAGCAATCTGGCGTCCAGTGCGGTCGTCGCGGCCATTCCGCTGATGTTCGCGGGCGCGGGCGAGCTCGTCGCGGAGAAATCGGGCGTGCTCAACCTCGGCGTCGAAGGAATGATGCTGATGGGTGCGGTCACCGGTTACGCCGTCACGGCGATCACCGGCAACCCGTGGCTCGGCATCGGCGCATCGGTGTTCGCAGGACTCGTGATGGCGCTGCTGTTCGGCTTTCTCACCATCACGATGCTCGCGAATCAGGTCGCGACGGGCCTGTCGCTCACGATCTTCGGCATCGGCTTCTCGGCGTACGTCGGCAAGCCGTACACGTCGGCGGCGGTGCGCGCCGGTATCGACGTGATGCCGATTCCGGGCCTCTCCAGCATTCCCGTGCTCGGCCCCGCGATCTTCTCGCTGACGCCGCTCGGCTACCTCGCATTCGCGATGTTCGCGCTGATCGGCTGGTTTCTGTACAAGACGCGCGCGGGGCTCGTGCTGCGCTCGGTCGGGGAATCGCCGGCGGTCGCGCATTCGGTCGGCTTTCCGGTAGTCGGCGTGCGTTACGGCGCGACGCTCTTCGGCGGAGCGATGGCCGGCATCGCGGGCGGCTATTACTCGATCGTCTATCTGCACGTCTGGCAGGAACAGTTGACCTCCGGGCGCGGCTGGATCGCGCTTGCGCTCGTCGTGTTCGCGACGTGGCGGCCCGGGCGGCTGCTTATCGGCGCGCTGCTCTTCGGCGCGGTCATGGCGCTGCAGTTCTACGCACAGGCCATCGGCGTGCCGGTGCCGACCCAGTTCCTCGCGATGCTTCCGTATATCGCGACCATCGTCGTGCTCGTGCTGATTTCGCGCAATCCGAACACGATCAAGCTCAACGCGCCGGCATCGCTCGGCAAGCCGTTTTTCGCGGCCAGTTGATGGGCGATGGCTTTGGTTTTTTGCATGCGGTCTTTTGCATGCAACCCGCCGCATGCAAAGAACCATTTCGTGAACTGCGCGCGGTGCCGTTACGGGCAAGCCGCATCGCATTGCCGGCGCTATCGCCGCGTTTTTTGGCAGAACACACTTCAAGCGAACCGTTTCTGTGTTGCATACAACATTCACGAGGAGAATCACGCAATGAATAAAGCAGGACTGAAGGCGGTTACGGCCACGGTCGCGCTGTCCGCGACGCTCGCGGCGGCGAGCGCGCAGGCCGCGGACGCCCCCGGCGTCGCGTTCGTTTATCTCGGCAATCCGGGCGATGCGGGCTGGACGTTCGCGCACGACGCCGGCACGAAGGAAGCTGAAGCGAAGTACGGCAGCAAGATCAAGATCACGCGCGTCGAGAACGTTCCGGAATCGGCGGACTCCGAGCGCGTCTTCCGCGATCTCGCGAACAAGGGCAACAAGGTCATCTTCGCGACCAGCTTCGGCTATCAGGATTTCGCGCTGAAAGTGGCGAAGGACTTCCCGGATACGGTCTTCCTGTCGGCGACCGGCTTCAAGAAAGCGAAGAACTTCGGCACGTACGACGTGCGCATGTATCAGGGCGCGTATCTGGCGGGCGTCGCTGCCGGCTACGTGACGAAGACCAACACGCTCGGCTTCGTCGCATCGGTGCCGATTCCCGAAGTCGTCCGCAACATCAACGCATACACGATGGGCGCGCGTTCGGTGAATCCGAAGGTCCACACGAAGGTCATCTGGATCAACAGCTGGTTCGATCCGGGCAAGGAAAAGCAGGCGGCTGAAACGCTGATCGGGCAGGGCGCGGACGTGCTGTTGCAGAACACCGATTCCAACGCCACGCTCAATACCGCGAACGAAAAGCACGTTTACGCGTTCGGCTGGGATTCGAACATGAAGAAGTTCGGCCCGAACGCCCATCTCGGCTCCGTGGTCGCGCACTGGGGCGTGTACTACAGCGACGTGATCCAGAAGGTCATGGACGGCAAGTGGAAGAACGATCCGGTCTGGCTCGGCATCCCGCAGAAGGCCGTGGACCTGGAAGACCTGAACAGCGGCGCAATTCCGGCGAAGGCGATGCAGGCTGTCGCTGCGAAGCGCGAAGAACTGCACGCGGGCAAGTGGGATGTGTTCAGCGGCCCGATCAAGGATCAGTCGGGCGCGGAGAAGGTGCCGGCCGGCAAGACGCTGTCCGATCCGGAATTGCAGCGGATCAACTGGTACGTGGAAGGCGTGGACGGCTCGCTGCCGAAGTAAGCGGCTGTTGGCTCGCTCGCCAAACGACAAACCGCGCCCATGAGGCGCGGTTTTTCTTGATAGCGGTCGAGATAACGCTCGAGTTCAGTCTTCGATGCGCAGACCGACCTTGATCGTCACCTGCCAGTGCAGGACCTGACCGTTTTCGATGTGTCCGCGTGTTTCCGTCACTTCGAACCAATGCATGTTGCGCAACGTCTTCGATGCCTTCGCCAGCGCGACGCGCACGGCGTCATCGCTCGACTGCGTCGACGAGCCAGTGAGTTCGATCTGCTTATAGACGTGTTCCGTCATGATGTTCTCCTTGTGATGTGTCCGAAGCCGCAACGCAGCAAGACACGCGCCACGCCGAAGAAAACCAGCTACGCGAACGCGCCGCTGCCGTGCCCCGGTTCACGGGGCACAACGACGACGAACAACGGGGAAATCGGTCCGACAAGCGCTACCGCAGCGGACGCGAAGCCGCGTCGCCGGCGTCCTGACGGCGCGTGCCCCGGCGCGTGCGCGCCGTTGCCGTCGCACCGAACTCGCTCAGGATCTGCGTGCGGGCGCGGCTTGCGAATACAAGGAAACCGAACCCGTTCGCCTCATACCAGTAACCGCCGTTCTCTAGTCCGTCGAGCGGCTGCTCCAGTGCATTCGTGATGGATTCGACGCAGCGCCTGTGCAGCTCGTCGATGGCCGGATAGGGCGGCTGGGCGCCTCGCACGCTGCACAGCAGGACATCGAGTCCCGGCAGTACGTGTGCATAGAGCACCGGTTCGTCCTGCGCGCGAGCGCGTGCAATCTTGGTATCCAGCTGGCCGAACGGCTTGAAATGCCGCAGCACGGCGAGAAAGGATTCATCGCCATCGGCCTTCACGCGTCTACGCTTTTTCGGGAAGGACATAAAAATTCGCCTGAAAAAGAATTGCAGAAAACGCAGCGTCCTCATGCGGCCACTCCCGTCTTGCGTGCCGCACGTCGATCTTTTATAGCGCATCGATGTGATCAGGTCACGGTGAATCGAGCCGTCGAGACATGCGCCCGGCTGGTTGCCGATGCGCACGTGACGCGCACGAATCGTGCCGATGACCTTGGCGGCCCGCTGGTATCCCCTCGGCATTCCCCTATGGGTGTCGATCTGACTTCTGTCTCAATAATAGACCTGCTGCTAGCCGTGCGAATAGCCTTCGCGAAGAAAAAAGCGGCTGTGCGAACGAAGCGGCGCGCACCTGAGAGGTACGCGCCGCGAGGGGATCAGCGAGTCGGGGCGCACGAAGCGCTGGAAGGCGGGAATATCCGGCTACACGCGCGGCGATTTCTTGAGCTCATCGCGGATTTCGCGCAGCAGCAGCACGTCTTCCGGCGTCGCCGCGGGCGCGGTTTGATCAGGCTTGCGCAGATTGTTGATGAACCTGACCATCATGAAGATGATGAACGCGAGGATGATGAAGTTGATCAGCACGGTGATGAACGAGCCGTAGCCGAACACCGCGACGCCCGCCGTCTGCAAGTCCTTGTACGAATCGGGGTTGCCTTTGAAAGTCGGGGGGATGTGACCGAGCCGGACGAATAGATTCGAAAAGTCGAGGCCGCCGGTCGCGAGCCCGACGACCGGCATGATCAGATCCTTCACGACGGAGTTCACGATCGTCGAAAACGCACCGCCGATGATCACCCCGACCGCGAGGTCCATCACGTTGCCCTTGAGAGCGAAGTTCTTGAATTCCTGGATCATGCTCATGCGCGGCTTTCTCCTTTTAAGGTCCGAAACGATTGATATGAGCGACACCGCCGGGGCGCGGCCATGCACGTTCCATCGTTGCGTGGCCTCGCCATGATAGTCAATCGAGCCACGAGCCGCCGGTTTCTTGCCGGCGCGTCGGCGAGTCGACCGGTCGTCAGGCCGCTTTTACTCGCCCGACGCTGATTGCCGCGCAAAACGCCGCGTGATCAGCCACGGTCTGCGCGCCATAGCGTTCGGCCCACATCGCGTACGCGGCGTCGAGCCGGTCAGAGCTGCCGCAATAGCCGGCAATGAGCGCGGCATCGCCGGTGCGGGCGTGCGCGCGGGCGAGCAACAGTCCGAGGCACCACGCGTAGAAGTCGAAGGTTGCACCGTGCAGCCAGTCGACGGGAATGGAGCCGCGAATCTGCTTCATCTGGCGTACGTAGAAATCGCGCCCGGCGATGGTCGTCCAGCCGAGCAGCGGATCGGACGAGCTTTGCATCAGCCGCTGTCCATGCACGACGCGCCTGCCCTGGTGACGATACGGCTCGTCGAGCGGCGGCACGAATGGCGCGGCGGCCGGCACGATGCCTTCCTTCACCTGAATGAACAGCGGATCGCCGAGCGCGCGGCCGAGCATCAGAACGAGATACGCACGCGTGCCGACACTGCCGACGCCGACCACGCGATGCGCGACATCGACGACGTCGTACCGTTCGAGCATCATGCGCCACTCGCCCGCGATGGTCTGCAGATAAGCCTTGAGACCGTCGATGACATGGTTCTTCTCGGCGGCGTCGAGCTTGGTGAGGATCGGCGGATCGACGATGAAGCGCCAGCTTTTGCCGACCGGCTCCGCGACCTTGGCGAGCATCGTCGCGTGCGAGCGTTTCATCGCGCGCTCGACGGTTTTCTGCACGGTAGCCTTTTCGTCGTCGGTGAGCGCGGTCGGTGCGTCGATGTGCAGCGCGCTCGCATACGAGCGCATGTTCCAGAGATCGTAAGGACTCACGCGCCAGAGCTTTTCCATCGACGTTCGATACGCCGCGCACGCCGAGCGCACCGCACGGTCGCGCCCCGGCATATCGACGCCGTTTTCGCGGGCCGCGACGTTGATGCTCGCGGTCAGGCGCTTGAGGTCCCATTCCCACGGACCGACGAGCGTCTCGTCGAAATCGTTCAGATCGAACACGACGTCCTGACGCGGCGTGCGAAAAAGCCCGAAATTATTGATGTGCGCGTCGCCGTCGATGATGACGTTGTGGCCGATCGACGGCGATCTCGCGAGATCCCACGCCATCACGGTCGCCGAGCCGCGCAGGAACGCGAACGGCGATTCGGCCATGCGCGCCATGCGCAGCGGCAGCAGGCGTTCCTGTCGTCCCGCGTTGCCCGCGAGCACGCGCTCCACGGGATCGGGGCGATCCGGCTCCGGCTGCCAGGCGCCGTGCGCTTCGAACGGAACGGCGTCGCGCAGCGCGCGGCCGGCCGCACGGCTTTGCTCGGCGGTGCCGGCGGCGGTTGCCATCGAAATGGAGCTGAGGCGCGTGGACAAGCGTGTTCTCCTGCGGCGAGCGATGAAACGGAAGGCGCAGCATGTATCGCGCCAGTCCCGGTGAAAACGCCGGGTACGCGGCTTGCTCACTGCTGACCCGATCGACAACACACGAAGTAAGCCCATTTCGCCGTGCAATGCGGCTGACCTCTTTCCCGACGCCGTGCGCGTCATCTCATCGAACTATCATCTCATGCCGAACGAATATCGCATTGCCGAAGGCTCCCCGTTTCCGCTCGGCGCGACGTGGGACGGAAAGGGCGTCAACTTCGCCCTGTTCTCCGCGAACGCAACCAAGGTTGAACTCTGCCTCTTCGACGAGAAGGGCGAAAAGGAAACGCAGCGCATCGAACTGCCCGAGTACACCGACGAAGTGTGGCACGTCTACGTGCAGGGCCTCGCGCCCGGCGCCGTCTATGGCTATCGCGTGCATGGCCCGTACGAGCCGGAGGCCGGCCATCGTTTCAATCCGAACAAGCTGCTGCTCGATCCGTACGCGAAGGCGCATGTCGGCGAGCTGAAGTGGGACCCGGCCGTGTTCGGCTATACGCTCAACGCGGAAGGCGACGATCTCACCTTCGACGAACGCGACAGCGCGCCGTTCATGCAGAAGTGCCAGGTCGTCGATCAGAACTTCACCTGGACACACGCGACGCGCGCACGCGTGCCGTGGGAGCACACGATCTTCTACGAAACCCATGTGCGCGGTTATACGAAGCGGCATCCGGCGGTTCCGGAGCACATGCGGGGCACGTTCGAAGGGCTCGGACAGAAGGAAGTGGTCGACTACATCAAGAGCCTGGGCGTGACGTCGGTCGAACTGCTGCCGATCCACGCGTTCGTGAACGACAGCTATCTGCTCGACAAGGGCCTCACGAACTACTGGGGCTATAACACGATCGGCTTCTTCGCGGCTGACCCGCGCTTCTTTGCGCGCGGCGCGGGCGTCGTCGCCGAATTCAAGGAAATGGTTGACCGGCTGCACGAGGCCGGGCTCGAAGTGATTCTCGACGTGGTCTACAACCACACCGCCGAAGGCAACGAGCGCGGGCCGACGCTGTCGTTCCGGGGTATCGACAACGCGTCGTACTACCGGTTGATGCCGGAGCAGTCGCGCTACTACATCAACGATACCGGCACCGGCAACACGCTCAATCTCTCGCATCCGCGCGTGCTGCAGATGGTCACCGACAGCCTGCGCTACTGGGTGACGGAGATGAACGTCGACGGTTTCCGCTTCGATCTCGCGACGATTCTGGGCCGCGAGCCGTATGGCTTCGACGAAGGCGGCGGGTTCCTCGACAGTTGCCGGCAAGATCCGATTCTCTCGAGCGTCAAGCTCATCGCGGAGCCGTGGGATTGCGGTCCCGGCGGCTATCAGGTCGGCGGATTCCCGCCGGGCTGGGCGGAATGGAACGACCGTTATCGCGATACCGTGCGCGGCTTCTGGAAGGGCGACGAGGGCGAAGCAGCAGACCTCGCGAAGCGTATCACCGCGTCCGGCGATAAATTCAACAAGCGGGGGCGTCGTCCGTGGGCGAGCGTGAACTTCATCACCGCGCACGACGGCTTCACGCTCAACGACCTCGTCTCCTACAACGAAAAGCATAACGAGGCGAACGGCGAGGACAACAAGGACGGCCATTCGGACAACAAGTCGTGGAACTGCGGCGTCGAAGGTCCGACCGATGACCCGGAAATCCGCAACTTGCGCGAACGCCAGAAGCGCAATCTGCTCGCGACGCTGCTGTTTTCGCAAGGCACGCCGATGGTTCTCGCCGGCGACGAATTCGGCCGCACGCAGAAAGGCAACAACAACGCGTACTGTCAGGACAACGAGATCAGCTGGGTCAACTGGGACATCGACGACGATGGCCGCGCGCTGACCGAGTTCGTCCGCAAGCTGACGACGCTGCGCCACACGCTGCCGGTGCTGCGCCGCCAGCGTTTCCTGACGGGCGCGTATCGCGAGGACATGGACGTTGCCGACGTCAAGTGGCTGAGCCCGAGCGGCGATACGCTCACGCCCGAGCAATGGGACGATCCGGGCATGCGCTGCTTCGGGCTCGTCATCGATGGCCGCGCGCAGGCGACGGGCATCCGCAAGCCGGCATCGGACGCGACGCTGCTGCTGGTGATGAACGCGTATCACGATGTCGTCGACTTCACGTTGCCGGATATCCCCGGGCCGGACCAGTGGAGCTGTCTGATCGACACGAACGCGCCGATCCGCGAGGAACTGCCGACATTCGAAGCGGGCGAGGTGTATCAGGTGACGGGCCGCTCGCTGCTGTTGTTCGCGCTTCAGGCGCGCGGCGCGACGCAGCGGATCATCGAAGGGCTGGAAGACGCGCTGACGGATGAAGTGCCGCCGGAGCAGGGCGAAAACAAGCCGGGCGGTTGAGGCGTCCGTCGATTGTTATCATGCGATCTTTGCAATCGCAGCAGGGCGGCGAAAGCCGCCCTTGTTTTTTCCGATGTCTCTTTCAGGCACTGCCGCATGATGCTTCAGACTGTGCTGGGCGTAGCGAACTGGGACCAGCTCGAGCGCATCTGGGAGTTCATCGTCGGCTTCTTCAAGTTTCTCTGGGCGCTGCTGCGCTTTCTCGGCGGCGGTTGAATCGCTCGCCGCAACGAGAAAGGCCCCATAAAAAGGGGCCTTTGCTCGATGCGACGCAGTTCAGTAGATGGCGACGGTCAGGAGTCGCGCCAGTTGTCGTCGTTGCTGCCGAGGTCGACGCCTCCGCCGCTATTGTCGTTCCAGTCGTTTGAGCCGGTGCCGAAATCGAGGCCGCCTCCGCCTCCGCCGGCGTCACCAAGACCGTTGTTGCCGAAGTCGAAGCCGCCGTTGCCGCCATCATTGCGTTGCTCGACCGGAACATCGCGCTCGATGACGCGATCACGCCCGTGCGACAGCGCCTGACCGAGCAACACACCGGTCAGAAGACCGCCCATGCCGCCGCCGAAACCGCCGCCGCCTTGCTGGATGATGACGGGCGGCTGCTGTCCCTGCTGCGGATAGGGCGCCTGTTGTCCCTGTTGCGGATACGGCTGCTGCTGGTAGCGCCCGAATCGATCGGCTTCCTGTGCGTACGGCGACGGTCCCGCAGAACCCGGCTGAGCCGCGTTCGGATCGGGCCGGCCTTCTGCGCGCGCCTTGAGACTTTCCACCTGATGGCCGAGATCCTCGATGGCGTACGGCGGCACTGGATTCTTCGAGTTCGACAGCGCTTCGACCATCTCGCGCAACTGCGCCTCCGTGCCTTCGACGTCGCGCAGCAGCGCTTCGTGGCCCGGCGCGGTGGACAGCTTCACGTCGAGCTTCAGCGTGCGCACGTCGTTCAGCAGTTCGGTCGCGCGCTTCATTTGCCCGCGGCGATCGTCGTCGGCGCGGCCATCGTCGCGGGCGCGGGCGCGACGCAGCCCCCAGCGCAACACGAGCGCAATCGCGCCGATAAGAACGGCGAGACCGATCCACATGCCCATCGACGGTCCATGCGACTGAGGCGCCGCCGCCTGTCCCGGATTGAACGGATTCTGCGTAGCGGAGCCGTTCGAGCTGCGACTCGTCGTCGTGTTGGTGTTCGTGCTGGCGCGGCTGGCGTCGTTGCGGATACGCGCCTCGGTCGACGCGAACCGCGACGGGTCCGTGAACTTGATGGAAGGATCGAGCGATCTCGCCTGTTGCAGGTGCGAGAGCGCATCGCTATAGCGGCCTTCGCGATCGAGCACCTGCGCGTACAGATAATGCGCGTGGGCGTTGTTCGGATGCGCTTCGAGCACTTCGCTCAATTGTGCATCGGCTTGCCGCCAGTTGTTCTGCGTCATCGATTGCTCGACCTGCTGCGCCGTCGGCACCGCAAACGCGAGCGGCGACGCGACGGACAGCGCGATGGACATCGATAAGGCCAGAGCCGTCAGAGTTTTTTTCATGAGCGGGCCGGACGCGATAAACGCCCGTCTCCATTGTCGACCGGAGCATGCCACTCCGGTCCCATGCGAATTGCCAGATACCAATCCGACGCAAGGCGGATGCCCGGCTTGAACGACGAGCCTTGCAACGAGCCTTGCCCCGCGCCGGCGATTTGCGTCATTACTGCGCGGGCGTGTTCAACTGCTTCTTGAGCGCTTCGAGACGGTCTTCCACCGACGGCCCGCGATTGAGCTCCGCCAGCTTGTCGTCGAGCGCCTTGCCGGACTTTTGATCGGCGGAATTGAGGCGCGCGTCCGAGCGGGCGTTCGCAAGCTGCACCTTGTCTTCGAGCTTCTGGAAGTCCTCGGACAGATTCTTTCCGCCGATGCCGCCGAGCGCCGTCGCGGCCGTGTCCTTCGCCTGCGCGATCTGCTGCTTCGCCTGAAGGATGTTCGAGCGCGCGTTGAGATCGTTACGGCGTTGGCGCATGTCGGCGATCTGCTGCTTGAGATGATCGACCGAAGGCACGAGCGTCAGCAGTTCGGCTGCGAGCGCATCGCGTTCCGTTTCGGCGTTGGCTTGCGCCGCGAGCGCCTCGCGTGCGAGGGCTTCGTCGCCGCCCTGCAATGCGCGCTTCGCGCCGTCTTCATACTTCTTCGCCTTGTCGGCGGCGGCGTCGCGCTTGCTTTGCTGCGTGGCGACCTGCGCCTCGATTTCGATGAGCGAGTTCTCCGCCTTGCCGATGCTGTCGTCGAGTTCGCGCACGATCTGGCGTGCGTCGCGCGACGGGTCCTGCATGGTGTCGGCGGCATCGTTCAGAAGGCCTTTGACGGTGCGCGAGATGGAATCGAAAAGCGACATGTATTTCTCCTTGATGGAACCGCTGCATGCGTTGCGCGTAGGCGCGCATGGACTTGTGTATGCGCGTCGAATGTGAGGGGCATCGGGCGGTTTGCAAGCCGCGTGCGCGTCACGTTCGTCCCGGGTTTACCCCGTGTATTAGAGCACGCCGCGACTTAACGTGGACTTAAGCAACGTTAAGGAGTGTAACGGCGTGCGGGGGCATGCCGCGACGAGAAAGCGGCACTGAGAAGACGTACGTTGGGCTCAGTGGCCGGCGCGTCCGTCGCCGGTCAGCGACGCGTCTTCGCCTGCAGGTTCGGCATCGGCGGGATGGATGGGGTCCGCTGTCGATAAATCCGGCACGATGGGCGTTAGCGCCGCGCGCCTGTTCGCGCTGGCCGCCTCGCGTGCTTCGCGGGCCGCGGCTTTGGCTGCGACGCTGCGCAGCGCGATATCGAGGGGATCGGGCGCTTTCGGCGCACGCAGGCGATCGACGATGCCCGCGGCCTTGATCTGCTCGCTCGTCGCATTGAAGTTGAGCACCGCGCGCCGCATCAGCTCACTCACGCTGACGCCGAGATCGTCCGCAGTCTTGCTGATGGCGAGCTTCTGCGCGGGGGTCACGAATACAACGATGCGTTCGGTTGGCTTGGTCGTCATGAGCGGCTCGCAGACAGTAAGGCGATTGCAAACATAGCAAGCGCAGTCCTGAGAATCGAAACGGCGTCACTTCATAATCGCGATCGTTTGCCGCCGGGCGGCGGGTAAAACGAGCATCCATCATATCGGTTCGCGGCGCCAGTGTGCGCGCACGCGGCCCCGCAAATCGCCGCCATTTGCGCCTCCGTGGGCAGCGCATGAGCGGGCAGGGAAAACCGCGCCCGATCAATGGCTTGGCTATTTTCTCATAAGGTTGTCCACAAGGCTCTCAACACTTTCTGTGCGTAACCGCGCGTTTTCCCTGAGCGGTGCGCGCGAGAGGAGCGGCGTCATTTACTTACAAAAAAATGCTGCCGGTTTTGTAGCTTCGTGGCCGAATTCTTTAAAATGCGCAGTTACCTACGGTCGATACCGACCCGCTCATCCGCTCGTCTCTTCTTTGCCAAGTCTGCGTTCTTGCATTCGCCGGCGCATCGATCAGCGACGCAGCGCGCGCCTGCACGCGCGCCGAACCATCCCAGTCATGCCTATCATTAAACGTCCCGACTCCTCTAAAACATCGCGATACGATCGCGAGCCTCGCTGGAACGACTCACGCAACGACTCACGTGACGATGCGGGCGGCAACCGCGACGGCGGCGGACGCAATGGCGGCAACGGCGGCAACGGCGGCAATGGCCGCAACAGCCGTGGCGGACGCGATCGCGGACGCTCGCCCTTCGGCCGGATCGCGATGTGGTTCGCGAGCCTTGCGGCGATCGCCGCCGTGATCGGCGCGCTGATCGTCGGTTATGCGCTCGTCGTGATGGAGCCCAACCTGCCGTCGCTGAACGCGCTCATCGACTATCGGCCCAAGGTGCCGCTGCGCGTCTACACGTCCGATCACGTGCTGATCGGCGAATTCGGCGAAGAGCGGCGCAGCCTCGTGCGCTTTCAGGACATTCCCGATCAGATGAAGAAAGCGGTGCTTGCGATCGAGGACTATCGCTTCTACGATCACGGCGGCGTCGATTTTCTCGGCATTCTGCGGGCGGGCGTGACGGACCTGATGCACGGCGGCGCATCGCAGGGCGCGAGCACGATCACGATGCAGGTGGCGCGCAACTTCTTCCTGTCGAGCGAAAAAACGTACACGCGCAAGATCTACGAGATGCTGCTCGCGTACAAGATCGAGCGGGCGCTGACCAAGGACCAGATTCTCGAGCTGTACATGAACCAGATCTATCTGGGGGAGCGCGCCTACGGCTTCTCGGCTGCGGCGCGCGTGTATTTCGGCAAGGACCTGAAGGACATCACGCTTGCGGAATCCGCGATGCTCGCGGGGCTGCCCAAAGCGCCGTCAGCCTATAACCCGGTCGTGAATCCGAAGCGCGCGAAGGTGCGGCAACAGTACATCCTGAAGCGCATGCTGGATCTCAACTACATCACGCGCGATCAGTACGATCGGGCCATCG
The DNA here is from genome assembly GCF_041360715.1 of Caballeronia sp. RCC_10. NCBI lineage: Bacteria > Pseudomonadati > Pseudomonadota > Betaproteobacteria > Burkholderiales > Burkholderiaceae > Caballeronia > Caballeronia sp. RCC_10. The sequence goes on along the minus strand of NZ_JBFUPT010000001.1, from coordinate 189,340 downwards.
CCGAAGAGATTCACACGAAGTCGTCCGGGACGGAGTACGGCGTGCATGCCGAATACGTTGCGGAGATGGTGCGGCAGATGATGTACGCGCAGTACAAGGAAGAGACCTACACGCGCGGCCTCACGGTCACGACGACGATCAGTTCCACCGACCAGGACGCCGCTTATCGTGCCGTGCGCAAGGGCGTGATGGACTATGAGCGACGTCACGGGTATCGCGGGCCGGAAGGGCATATCGACCTGCCGTCCGCATCCGATGATCGCGCCGAATCGATCGAAGACGCGCTCGTCGATCATCCGGATAACGGCGATCTCGTCGCGGCGGTCGTCACGTCGGCGACGCCGAAGCAGGTGACGGCGCAGTTCGTCGGCGGCGAGACCGCAACGATCTCCGGCGACGCCTTGCGCTTCGTGGCGGCGGCGCTGCGCAGCAACGCATCGAAGGCGCTTGCGATCAAGCCGGGTTCCATCGTTCGACTGACGAAGGATGCGAAGGGCAACTGGCAAATCGCTCAATTGCCGCAAGTGGAAGGCGCGCTCGTGTCGATGACGCCGCAAGACGGCGCAATTCGCGCGCTCGTCGGCGGTTTCGATTTCAACAAGAACAAGTTCAATCACGTGACGCAGGCCTGGCGTCAGCCGGGCTCGAGCTTCAAGCCGTTTATCTATTCGGCGGCGCTCGACAAGGGACTTGGACCGGCGACCATCATCAACGATGCGCCGCTGTATTTCCCCGCGCCGGCGGGCGGCGAGCCGTGGGAGCCGAAGGACGACGATCAGCCCGATGGCCCCATGTCGATGCGCACCGGCTTGCAGAAATCGAAGAACCTGGTGTCGATCCGCATTCTGTCGTACATCGGCACGAGCTACGCGCAGGACTTCGTCACGCAGAAGTTCGGCTTCGACAAGGACAAGACGCCGCCGTATCTGCCGCTCGCGCTCGGCGCCGGGCTCGTCACGCCGCTGCAATTGAGCGGCGCGTACTCGGTGTTCGCGAACGGCGGTTATCGCATCAATCCGTATCTGATCGCGGAAATCGCCGATGCGCGCGGCACGGTCGTTTCGCGTGCCGATCCGCTGACGGCGGGAAGCAATGCGCCGCAGACGCTCGAGCCGCGCAACGCTTATGTGATGAACAGCCTGCTGCATACGGTCGCGACGTCCGGCACCGGCTCGGGCACCAACGTGCTCAAGCGTAACGACTTGCAGGGCAAGACCGGCACGACGAACGACGCGAAGGACGGCTGGTTCGCGGGCTATCAGCGTCAGCTCGTGGCGGTGGCGTGGATGGGCTACGATCAGCCGAAATCGCTTGGCAGCAAGGAATTCGGCGCGCAACTCGCGTTGCCGATCTGGGTCGAGTACATGGGACGCGCGCTGCGCGGCATTCCTCAACAGCAGATGCCGATGCCCGATGGCATCACGACCGTCGACGGCGAATTGTTCTTCGCGGACCATACGCCGGGCGCGGGCTTCGTCGCGAGCATCGGTCTCGACAGCGGCAATCCGATGGCCGGCGATTCCACCACGGCGGGCGGTGTCGGTCCGGCCGGCATGCAGGCGCCGCCGGTGCCGCAAGTCACCACCGACGAACGCAAGCAGATCATGGACATGTTCAACCGGCCGTGACGTCACGGCGGTGTCGGGGATAGAAAAAAACGCGCCGGGGTCTCACGACTCCGGCGCGTTTTTGCTTTTTGGCGACGTGTGTCGAGCGTTACTTGCCGAGCGTCGCCGCTGATTCAACGGCGCAATCGACCTTGACCGTGGTCTTGTCGGCGAACGTGAGCGTGAGCGGAATCGTCGCGCCGACCTTCACGGACTTGCCCGGTTCCTCGAGCATCAGGTGATAGCCCTTCGGTGCGAATGCGAGCGTGCCGTGCGCGGGAACGTCGACGGCATCGACGGCGGCCATCGTCGCCGTGCCGCCCTTGTTTTCCGACTTGTGCATCATCGTCATGCCGAAGGCGGGCGTGGCGGCGGCGCTGAGCGTCGCGGCCTTGTCGCCGTTATTCGAGACGACGAAATAACCCGACGACGGTAGATTCGGCGGCATCGCGCGAACCCAGCAATCGCGCGCTTCGAGCGTGGCCGAATGCGCGGCGGAGACGAACGGGGCGAAGGACGCGCAAACGAGCGCGCCCATCAGTACAGCGTTTCTTTTCATTGCGGCCTCACTTGACCGTGAAGTTGTAGTGACCTTGCGTGCGATGTCCGTCGGCGGCGACCGCCGTCCACTGCACTTTATAGACGCCCGGCGGGAGATCGCCCAGCGCGACGCTCATGCGCTTCTTGTTGTCCCTATCGACGACCGATTTCGCCGTGTTGACCTGCTTGCCTTGCGCGTTGGTGACGAGCATGGAACTGAAGGTCGGTTCGAGTGCTTCGCCGAACACGATCGATACTTCTTGCGGCGCGCTGACCGTTGCGCCGGGGCCGGGCTGCTCGAGCTTGGGGACCGCGTGAGCGAACGCGAGTTGCGCCGATGCGATGCACGCGAATACGAGCATGCCGCGTAGCGCGGATTTGATCGACATGATGAAGTCCTGTGTGATGCTTGATGGCGCGGCGCCGGCGTGTCGTCGGATGCGACGCGCGCAGCGTGCGGAATAAGGGCAGATCAGGCGAGGGCGGGCGGTGCGCGCGGCTGGGCGTCATCGAAGCGAAGACGATGCGCGGTGCGGGTGGTATCGAGTGAAGCGAAGAGATCGCGCGGTGAGGGTTTTGACGCGAACGCGATAGCGAGCGCCGGCGGCGTGGGCGCATGGGCGATGAGATCGCAGTAGCCACAGGCCGGAAGATGGATACGGGCGTGGTCATCGGCATGCGATGACGTCACGGGGTGCGCGTTGCCCGAGGCGCATACCGATGCGAACTGTGCATCGACGCGTTGGGCGTTCAGCCATTGCGACGCAACGGGCGCGAACGAGAGCAGCAGCATCGCGCACAAGGCTACGATACCGCTCGCTTTCCCGATGATTCCCCGACGCAAAAGCTGCATCCCGCCTTCTCGTACCGATGATGGATGTTGATAGCGGACGATTATGCCACGCACGCTTATGCGGCTTTTGCGACTGATCGTCTGGGTGCGCGAGGCATGGTCTTCGCAAACGCAGAAGCAAATGATGAACTTAATGATTGCGCTCCATAGATCGATGCCCTATAATCTTCTCTTCGACGGACGCGGGGTGGAGCAGTCTGGCAGCTCGTCGGGCTCATAACCCGAAGGTCGTAGGTTCAAATCCTACCCCCGCAACCACTGAAGACCGTCGCAACATCAAACCCGCCACTGAGCGGGTTTTTTGTTATCTGCTCGAAACGCTTTCGATCCGCGCATCAGCCAGCCCACACGCAAAGGAGAAACGATGGACCTTCCACACGATCTTCAAGCCATCGCGCATCAGGAGAACACGCTCGTGTTCTCGCAGTTCAACACGGAACACGCCTGGCAAGTGGGCTCGCAATTGCGCGAGATGGCGCTTGCGCGGAGTGCAGCCGTCGCGATCGACGTGCGCACCTTCGGCCACCGCCTTTTCTTCGCCGCACTCGATGGCGCAACGCCCGACAACGCGCGCTGGGCCGAGCGGAAATCGAAGACGGTCGAGCACTTCCGCCGCAGCTCGTATGCCATCGGGCTTACGCTGCAACAAAGCGGCGCCACGCTCGCCGATAAATACGGCCTCGATCCTGCTCAATACACCGCGCATGGCGGGGCGTTTCCGATCCGCGTGGCGAATGCGGGCGTGATCGGTTCGGTCGTGGTGTCAGGACTGCCGCAGCGCAAGGATCACGAGATGGTGGTCGAAGCTTTGTGCGCCGTCCTCGGTCATAGCTACGCCGCGCTCGCGCTCGATCATCACTGAGCGCTGTCTCCGCGCGTGAACGAAATGCGGTTGGGCACAAGGCGAGAACCGCGTGCCTATTTGCAGCGAATGATCATCGAACGATTCTTCACGTTCGCGGATATCACATTGCTGATGCCGCCGCCCGTCGGCCCGCCTTCTTCGTTGTCCTTCGACACGATGTCATACCCCGTCGCGCCGCATGCTTTCCCGGCGAGCACATAGCAACTCGCCCAGCTCGATCCGGCATCCGCGCCGCTGCAATTGACGGCGTAGCCCGTCTGTCCATCGGGCAGATTGATGAGCGAAGCGTTATTCGACGATGCGCAAGCACCCAGCCCCGCCATCAGGAGCGCAGTCGCGCCGAGCATGGACGCGCGCAGCCATGAAACCTTGCGCATCCCTTGCGCTCCATGCGCCGAAGGAAACGCATCTCCAATCGTGGAAAGTCGGCTGCTTCGCCGATTGAATCCCTTCATCTGTACCTCGTGAGTTCTGGTCCGTGCGACGCCAGGCCCGCGCGCGCATACTTTTTGAGATGGGCATTGTCCCATACGCCGATGACCCGGCGTGACATGACGCGGGCGCGACGCTTGCGAGACGTCACTCAACACATGCAGCATTTCATACGCTGCGAACTATTTGCCGGATCGTGCGCCCTATGAATGGGCAATCGGTTTGAATTGCGGTCGAGCCGCGCAATGGCGCGCGACACGGCAACGAGCAACGGAGGAAAAAAGCAATGGCGGAAAGAGTGACGGGACCGTATCGAAGCTATTACATCAGCGCATCGGCGCGGCTCGTGCAGACGCACGAGAGCAAGGACGGTCAGCCCGGCGCGGGTATTTACGTCGGTTCGGTGAGCCTCGGTCAGGGCGGCCCGGACAACGCGCGCCACTTCGAGGCGCTCGTCGATCTCGGCCCGGAACGACGCTTCGCCACCGAGGAGGAAGCACTCACGCACGTCGAGCAAGCGGCGCGCGATTACATCGACCGGTTGCTGCAATCGACATGATGCGAGCCATTCATCTGCGCCACGCCGTGCTTTACGATATCGCGCACTGTCTCGTCGATCTGTTTCCGAGCGGGGCGGATATCGCCGAGGTCGGCGCGGATGCGGCTCCCGCGCTGTTCGTCAGCTGGCGCACGAGCGGGGTGGCGAACCATGCGGGCAATATCGCGTGGGGCGTGCATTACCGTTTCGACGCACGCGTCTTGCTCGCGTATCCGCATCTGCCGCACGATGCCCGCGAGCGCGTATGCCAGCGCGTTCGCGAGATGAGCCGTCACCTCGATTTCAATTACGCCGATCCTCGCGCGAGCTCGCTGCTCGTCGTGGACGTCGGCGAAGACGTGCTCGACGGCTGATCGTCGGCGGCGGCGCATCGCGCGCGTGCTGGACCGTGCAGTCCATCGGCGAGTACCATGTTTGCCCTGACCGATTTCGCAGGCGCGGCCCACTCATCGCGGCGAGATCGAACGGAGAGACGCCTCTGCAACGAGACAATCATGGACATTCGTTTTCTTTCTGACGCGCCGGATTATCGCGATTCCAATCTCACGATCGAATTCGCCGCGCTCGTCGATGGCCGGCGCGTGCCGTGCGCGATTTCCGTGGAAGCGCTCGAAGATCACTTCGGCGCGCAAACTTACGACAGCGCCGGCTGGATCGGCGCTTTCGATGCCGGCCGCGAGCGCATCGAAGCCGTCGCGCGAGAACATTTGCGAGTGACGAACGGCATGCCCGTGCTGCTGAAAAGCGGGCACTTTCCGCCGGGGCGCGTTACTGTCGAGTGAAAGGAGCGCCTCTTACAAGCATGGGGTGTAAGAGCTGCCAGCGTTCGGCGCTGCGGCGAAAGGACGTCCATGAACGGTGTCCTTTCGCACGCTCACGCCTCGGAGTAACATGATGACACTCTGCCGCATGCGATGCGATTCGCTCGGCATATTACTTGCTCCGGGGCATTTGCTTCGAAGAGCATCCATTATAAAAATCGCGCGGGGTCGTCATGCTTCAATCCTTTCTTCACTCGCTCGTCGAGTCCAATGCACTTTGGCTCATCTGGGCGGCCGTCGGTGTCCTGATTCTTGGCTTCTGCATTCTGTTTGCTTCGGTCGTGCTGGGCGACTCGGACGAGCCGCTCTACAACGCGGCTTCGGCAACACGCAGGGACGACGACGGCTCGATGATCGTCTGAACGGCGGCGTCTTGCGCGGCATCGCCCGCCGTAACCTAAACTCACTTGCAACGTAGCGGTGCCGACAATGTCTCGCATGAGTCTGGATGAAGAGCGGACACGCCGATTGCGCCAGCATAAGCAGCAGCAGCGCGACGCGCTGCGCGAGCGCATACTCGAAGCTTCGCGCGGCATCTTGAGGAGCGAGGGCATCGGGTCGCTCTCGATGCGCAAGCTCGCCGATGCGATCGACTACTCGCCCGCAGCGCTCTATCTTCACTTCAGGAGCCGGGGCGAGATCGCGCGAGCGTTGCGCGAAGAAGGGCATGCGCAACTGCGCGCGGCCTTCGTTCCGCACGTGGGGATTCCCGATCCCGCTGCGCGCCTGAAAGCGATCGGCCGCGCGTATGTCGAGTTCGGCCTGGCGGAGCCGGAGATGTATCGGCTGATGTTCATGGAGACTGGCGATGCAGCCGGTTCTGCCGGCGTCGCGAGCAGCCGCGACAGCGCCGCGATGCTTTCGCTTTTCGGGGAGGCGTTCGCCGCGCTGAACGCGAACGCGCCGGCTGCCTGCGCGCAGGCGTTGTGGGCGAACTTGCACGGCATCGTCGCGCTCGAACTGAGCGGTGCGGCGCCGCCTGCTGCGCCGGTGGCGGCGCTCGTCGAGCTGTCGCTCGAAGCGTGGCTCGCCGCTGGCTCCGGGCTCGCCGCTGGTCCCGGGCTCGCCGCTGGCTCCGGGCTCGCCGCTGGCGCTGGTGATTGACCGAAAGAACGTTCCGACTCTCAACACGATGACCACTGAAGACATCCGTATCGACACCGCCAACGGCATCGGCTTCATTGCGCTCGATCGTCCGAAGGCGCTCAACGCGCTGACGCCGCCGATGCTGCGCGCGATCAGCGAGGCGTTGCGGGCCTGGCGTCACGACCAGGCGATCCGCGCCGTCATGATCTACAGCCCGCACGTGCGCGCATTTTGCGCGGGCGGCGACATTCGCTTTCTGTACGATGCGGCGAAGGCGGGCGACCGCGACACCGTCGACGCATTTTTCATCGACGAGTACAAGCTCAATCACGCGATCTTCACGTTCCCGAAACCGTATATCGCGGTCATGAGCGGCGTCGTGATGGGCGGCGGCATGGGCATTTCGCAGGGCGCGCATCATACCGGCGGGCTGCGCATCGTCACGCAGTCCACGAAGATGGCGATGCCCGAGACGCGCATCGGACTGTTTCCGGATGTCGGCGTGAGCTGGTTTCTGGCGCGCGCGCCGGGCGCGATCGGCCGCTATCTCGCGGCAACGGGTGCGAGCATGGGCGCCGCCGATGCACTGTACGCACGCATGGCCGACGCCTATCTCGACGACGGCGCGCTGCCGGGGCTGATTGAATCGCTGCGGCATCAGCGTTTTCTGGATGGCGTCGACATCATGCGTTTCGTCCAGAACGAGACCACGAAGTACAAGGTATCGCCGATCCCCGACGCCAGCCCGCTCGCAGAAGCGCGCACGCTGATCGACAAGTGTTTTGCGGCGGGCAATGGCGCGGCGATACTGGCGTCGCTGGAACGGGAAGCCGACGCGTCGGGAAGCGACTGGGCGCGCAGCACGGCGGCGCAATTGCGCGAACGTTCGCCGCTGTCCGTCGATGTATCGCTTCAGCAGGTGGATCGCGCGCGCTTCTCGACGATGGCCGAGACGCTGCGCCGCGATCTCGATCTCACGCGCTCGGTGTTCGAGCGGGGCGACGTGGTGGAGGGGATACGGGCGCGCATCGTCGACAAGGACGATCAGCCAGCATGGAAAGTCACCCGCGCCGAGGATGTCGAGCCGAAGGACGTCGAGCACATGTTCGACAGCGCGTGGTCACCGGCGACACACCCGCTGCGGCTGCTGAAGGATTAAGGCTCGCGGCGGCCGGGCGCCCGGCCGCTTAGCGCGCTTAACGCGCCTCGCCGCGCGCCATGAATGCGCGCATGAAAACGAGTGCGCCCCAGCCCCAGATGGCGTTCGCGATGAAGCTCGGCGCGAGGCGCGGCAGCATGTTGCCGGCCGGCCAGATGCCGCGCGCCGGATCGATCACGAAGGCGCTCACCGCCGTCAGCACGATGCCGCCGAAAACGAGCGCGCCGATCCACGGTGCGCGGTTATCGGGCGCGACGCGCAGCAGCCACGCCATCAGTACGGCGAAGACGGCGCTCCACAATGCATTGGCGATGAACTCGGGGATGCCGAGCGGCATAAACGGCGTGGTGGAGAAGCCGGTCGCATCGATGAGTCCGGCTGCATGTAAAAGCGCGTAAGTCGATTCACGAAAGAACAGGGCGGCGAGAAAACCTGAGACGAACGGCAGAATGAGTTTTTGCATTGGCTGGACCGCAGGCGGGCGAGACAGCGGCTCGCTCGGTTATCGTGACGAGCGCCATTATAGGGGCGGGCGTGGGGCAACTGACCGGTGCATGGCGACACGAGAAGCGCCGCAAAGCAAAAAGCCCAGTCTTCGACTGGGCTTTTTGCTTGAATTCTTCTGGGGTGGCTGATGGGACTCGAACCCACGACGACAGGAATCACAATCCTGGACTCTACCAACTGAGCTACAGCCACCACTGACAACAGATCTACCGCTTTCTCGCTTCAGCAAGATTGCCTGCCGATCGAGAAGCGAGATTATACGAACTGAGATTCCGCTTGCCTAGCCCTTTCGAGCATTTTTTTGCGGTCTGCGCTGCCGGTTCGCGTCAAGCCTCGATCGCCTCTACGCCGTCGCGCAAATGGCTGCGCGCTTCATCGAAGATGCCGAGATCGCCCTTCGCGAGCCGCTTGCTATCCGACAACACGCGCCGCCATCCGCGCGCGCCCGCTTCGCCCCGGTACAAGCCCAGCGCATGCCGCGTCACCGCGCCAAGATACATGCCGCGCGCAAGTTCCGTACGCGCATACTCGATCAGCCCCGCCTCGATATCCTCGCGCGCCGGAACAGGCGTCGTCGCACCGTAGAAGCGCGTGTCGACTTCCGCCAGCACATACGGATTGTGATACGCCTCCCGTCCGAGCATCACGCCATCGACATGCTTCAGGTGCTCTTCCACTTCATCCAGCGTCTTGATGCCGCCGTTGATCGAAATTTCCAGATGCGGAAAGTCGCGCTTCAGCCGATACGCATAGTCGTACTTGAGCGGCGGAATCTCGCGGTTCTCCTTCGGGCTCAGGCCCTTGAGAATCGCGTTGCGCGCATGGACGATGAACACCTCGCAGCCCGCGTCCGCCACCGTGCCGACGAAGTCGCGGACGAACGCATAGTCCTCGACCGCGTCGACGCCAATGCGATGCTTCACCGTCACCGGAATCGATACGGCATCGCGCATCGCCTTCACGCAGTCGGCGACGAGCTGTGGTTCCTTCATGAGGCACGCGCCGAACGCGCCGCGCTGCACGCGCTCGGACGGACATCCGCAATTCAGGTTGATCTCGTCGTAGCCCCATTGCTCGCCGAGCTTCGCGCTCCGTGCCAGATCGTCGGGCTCGCTGCCGCCGAGTTGCAGCGCGACGGGCGCTTCACCGGGCGTGAAGGCGAGGTGCCGCGCGACATCGCCGTAAAGCAGCGCGCCGGTCGTCACCATCTCGGTGTAGAGCCACGCGTGGCGCGACACGAGCCGATGCAGCGAACGGCAATGGCGATCCGTCCAGTCCATCATGGGTGCGACGGACACGCGGCGGGGGCTGATCTTCGGAACGGCGGACATGGCGATAGGACGAACGGTGTCGGATGGCGGCGAATCTGCGATTTTAACGCAGCGATGCGAGCGCGTTTTGCGGGCGCTTTGCGGCGGCACAGGCGAATCTTTCGGGTGAACGCCTGTCAGATCAGGCATGACGTCGTTCGAACGGAGTCCATCATGAAAAAGCAACTGATCGCGGCAAGCGCGTTCCTCTGTGCCGCGCTCGCCGCACAGGCGCAGAATCCGCCGGCCGCGCGCCCGGACGACAACGCGTCGATGGTCAAGCCGCCCGGCGCGCCCGGATCGCCCGCGGCCAGCGCCGCGCGCCCGCACAATCCCGACAACATGCCCGTCAAGCGTCCCAATCCGCCGCCGAACAGCGGCCGCATGCTGCACAACAGTCCCGCGAGCGACGCCATCGCGAAGTAAGGCGAACCGCGAGCACGCCACGGCGCGATGCACCGTGCTAGCATCTTCAGACCATCACCCCAACCGACGACCATGGAGGTAGCTATGGCTACTTTGGCGATCGACGGCGTGCGCTGGGTCAACGATCGTGTGACCAACGTGCGCTGGGGCAGTTTCGATTCCGCCAGGAATGCGTGGGCGGCTCCGACCAGCATCGTGGATGTCCACGAAGTCGTGGACGCCATCAAGAGCGGCAAGGAAGTCCGCACGCTCTTCACGCTCGGCGGACGAACCTTTCTCGGACCCAAAGTCAGCGCCTTGCCCTACGCCAACGGCCACGTCGGCATCGAGGCGCGCGTGCAGGACGGGCAAATCGAGAAATCGCTCGAAGACCTGCCGCCCGTCTGACGACGAGCAAACGCGGGCGCAGCGGAGAACATGCATTGAATCGGGAACAGGCGCTCAGGTTCGAAGCCGAATTCATGCCGCGCATCGTCGAACGCGTCGCGCGGCAGATCGGTCGCGGGCTGCGTATCGACGTCGTTCCGTACGAACATCGTAATGCGCCGACGCGGCTGCACATCAGTGCGCCGCCGCATGACAACGGCGAGCGGGCGCGTCAATATCCGTTCGATCTGAGCGTGTTCCTCACCTGGGACGACGACGAAATCGAGCGCCTGTTGCGCCCCGGCGGGGAAACGCGTTTCCAGCGATATCTGGATTCGCTCGGCGCGAAATTCATCGCCTGGCAAGGCGCGCGAGAAGTCGATTTCAACACGCGCTCGCAAGCGGAGCCGTCAATATTGCTCGGCGGGCTCGACTTCGAACCCTGACGGACCCCGCCGCTCGCTTCGGATCGAACGCACTCACGAAATGGGAGATCGAGATGGCATCGTCGAATGAAGGCAGGCTGCGCGCATTCGTGCAGACGGCGGAACAGGCGGGCGGCTTCGTGTGGGTGCTCGTCCTCGTCGATTTCCAGGCGCAGGAGATCAAACGCGCGATGGTGTCGGAAGAAAACTTCGCCACCGCCGATGCCGCCCGCGACGCCGGCAACGATCGTCTGAAAGCGATGTCGAACGACCGCTGACGCGGAGCCGGCGATGCCCGAGTGATCGCCCACGCGCGGCGTCGCGCCGTGCGTGGAGCGGCTTCTGCGCGACGTCCGTCAGACAAATCTATAAGAACGATGAGCGACAACGATAATCAGGAAGCCGCCCGGCAAGCCCGCTATCGACGCTACGAAGCCGCCGGCGAAGCATCGGTCCGCGCCGATCTCGAAGAGGCCGCGCACGCCGATCCGGAAATCGCCAGCAAACGCGCCTGGCTGCGCGACAAGGACGCCGCGCGTCAGAACGAGCAGTTCCGGGCGATGTTCGCCTCGGTCTCATCGGCCAACGATGCGGCGCAGCTTGCCCGCGAATCCGCGCAGGCGTCGCGCCGGTCCGCCTTCTGGACGATGATTGCGGCGCTCGCGGCGACGGCCGGCGTCATCGTGAACGCGGCGATCGCGCTCGGATGGCTCGACTGGCTGAAGCGGTGAGGCGGTGAAGCGGCGCAACGGTAAGGCGCGTTAGAACGTCCACCACGAGCGCACGGCCGGTTCGCCGTCGAGCGCGCGCAGGAAGTCGTCGGCGAAGGCATCGCTCGCGGCTTTCCATTCGGGCGTGCCGGCCGGCAGATCGTTCGGATTCTTCAGGCCGCGCGCATGGCGGATGACGGCGACCGCTTCGCTCACGGCGGCGATCGATTCCAGACTTTGCATGTTCATACCGGGGTTTACGGCACGCAACGCCCGACATTTAGCGCGGCGATCCGTCCGCCTTGCCATGCCCCGACACCAGCGCACCCGCGTCTTTCGGCAGCCTGAGCAGATCAATCACGGCCGCAAGCCCGATGAAACCGACGATCACGAACGCGACGCTGAAATCCTCCGGTGCGATCGAATGCGCATCGTGGCCGTGCAGCCACTCGCCGATGCGCAGCGCGATCGCGCCGGCCGCGACGCCAATACCCATCGTCATCTGAAAAAGCGTGCTCGACAGCGCCGACGCGCCGCTCATCTGGGCCTTCGGCACGTCGGCGAAGCTGAGCGTGTTGAGCGCCGTGAACTGCAGCGAGCGCGACAGGCCGCTCGCGAACAGCACGACTGCAATGGCGAGCTTCGGCGTCGACGGCGCGAGCAGGGCCATCGCGGCGAGCGAGAGCGCCGCAATCACGCCGTTGACGAGCAGCACCCGGCGAAAGCCGAAGCGCCGCATGACGGGCGTGGTGACGATTTTCATCGACAGGTTGCCGGCGAAGACGGCGAGCGTCAGCAGGCCCGAATCGAACGCGTTCATGCCGAAGCCGACCTGGAACATCAGCGGCAGCAGAAACGGCGCGGCGCTGATGGCGATGCGAAACAGCGAGCCGCCGCCCATCGCCACGGCGAAGGTCTGGATATTGAGCGGCGCGAGATCGACGACCGGCTGCGCCGCGCGCCGCAGATGCCGCCACGACAGAACCCCCGCCACGCCGCCCATCGCGACGAGCGCACCGACGAGCGGCCACGAGGCGTCGTTGCGGCCGACGAGTTCCATCGCGTAGAGCAGCGTCACGCAGGCGATGCCGCACAGCACGAAGCCGGCGAAATCGAAGCGGCGCTGCGCATCCTCACGCACGTTGTCGACGAAGCGCCAGGTCAGCAACAGGCCGATCAAGCCGAGCGGCACGTTCAGGTAGAAGATCCATCGCCAGGAAGAATACGTCGTGATGAAACCGCCGAGCGGCGGCCCGATGACCGGTGCGACGAGTCCCGGCCACGTGATGATGGCGATGGCGCGCATCAGCCCGTCTTTCGGTGTGGCGCGCAGGACGGCGAGGCGTCCGACCGGCACCATCATCGCTCCGCCGATGCCTTGCAGCACGCGCGCTGCGGCGAACGCCGGCAGTGTCGATGTCGTCGCGCAGAGCACGGACGCCGCCGTGAAGACCGCAATCGCGCTGCCGAACACGGTGCTCAGGCCGAAGCGGTCGGCGGCCCATCCGCTGATCGGGATGAACACCGCCAGCGTGAGCAGATATGCGGTGATGCCGAGACTCATGTCGGCGGGATGCACGCCGAACGAACGCGCCATCTGCGGCAACGCGGTCGCGATGATGGTGCCGTCGAGGTTCTCCATGAAGAACGTCGCGGCGACGAGCATGACGATGATCGAGGAGCCCGGCTTCGTGCGGTCGGGTTCGCTGGAGGCAGTGGAAGAGGACATCGGCCGGGTGGTTTGATCGTGTGGAAGGCGCAGTGCGTGAATTCTAGCCGTGGGAGCAGACCTCGCGCGCCTATGGTAGTTTCTGCGGTTGGTCGGCTATGTCTGCCGTGGACAGTTCGCCAGCGGGTGTCAACAAGCAGGCTTCAATAAAAAGGAACCAAGCAATGAAGTATCGGAAACTGGGCGATTCGGGCGTCGACGTGAGTCTGATCGGGCTCGGCACCATGACTTGGGGCGAGCAGAACACCGAAAGCGAAGCGCACGAGCAGATCGACTACGCGCTCGCGCAAGGCGTGAACCTGATCGACGCCGCCGAAATGTATCCGGTGCCGCCGCGCCCCGAAACGCAGGGCCGCACCGAGGAATACATCGGCACGTGGCTCGCGAAGAACGCCGGCAAGCGCGGCGATATCGTGCTCGCGACCAAGATCGCCGGGCCGGCGCGCCAGCCGCACAATCCGCGTCACATTCGCGGCGCGGGCAATCAGTTCGATCGCAAGAACATCAACGAGGCAATCGACAGCAGCCTCAAGCGCCTGCAAACCGATTACGTCGACCTTTATCAGCTGCACTGGCCCGACCGCAGCACGATGACCTTCGGGCGCGGGGCGTATCCGTATATCGACGATGAATACACCGTGCCCATCGAGGAAACGCTCGCCGCGCTCGGCGATCTCGTGAAGGCCGGCAAGATCCGCTACGTGGGCGTGTCGAACGAAACGCCGTGGGGCGTCGCGCAGTTTCTGCGCGCGGCGGAGAAGGCGGGGCTGCCGCGTATCGTCAGCATTCAGAATCCCTACAGTCTCGTGAACCGCACGTACGAGCTCGGGCTGTCCGAATTCACGCACAAGGAAGGCATCGGACTGCTCGCGTATTCGCCGCTCGCGTTCGGCTGGCTGTCGGGCAAGTACGAGGGCGGCGCACGTCCGGCGGGCGCGCGCATCACGCTGTTCGAGCGGTTCCAGCGCTACAGCAAGCCGCAGGCAATCGCCGCGACCACGTCCTATGTCGAACTCGCGAAGCGCCACGGCCTGACGCCGACGCAGCTCGCGCTTGCCTTCGTCAACACGCGTCCGTTCACGACCAGCACGCTGATCGGCGCGACGTCGATGGCGCAGTTGCAGGAGAATGTGGCGAGCGTGGACATCGAACTGTCCGACGAGATCCTCGCGGAAATCGAGGCCTTGCACGAGCGTCAGCCGAATCCCGCGCCGTAATGCGGTGACGCGGTTCCGGTCACCGGACCGCGGATGTGTCAGCATGATGCATGAACCGGGCGTTGCGTCGCTTCATCACCGAGACGCCGCCCGGACGAAACACCCGAATCACCGGACGCACACGTTGTTCGCGTCGCGCGTCCCAGTCCTGCCGAATACGAGAGCCGCGCCTGACGGCGCGCTTTCCGTCTTACTCGCGTGCGATGCCGCCGTAAGGCACCGCACTTGCTCGATGGTCCTGGTTGCCCGCTGCGGCGCCTCTCGCCACAGCGCGCTCTTCAAGAAAGGAGTCGTCGCTCATGTCGCAAGTCACGCCGCAATCCCAAGATCTGGATCGCCTAGCCATCGATACGATCCGCACGCTGTCGATGGACGCCGTGCAGAAAGCCAATTCCGGCCACCCCGGCACGCCGATGGCGCTCGCGCCGGTCGCGTTCCATCTGTGGCAAAACCATCTCCGCTACGATCCGGACGCGCCGCTGTGGCCGAACCGCGACCGCTTCGTGCTGTCGGTCGGGCATGCGTCGATGCTGCTGTATTCGCTCTTGCATCTCGCGGGCGTGAAGGAAGTCGATGAAAGCGGCAAGCCGACCGGCAAGCCCGCCGTTTCCATCGACGATATCCAGCAGTTCCGCCAGCTCGGCAGCAAGACGCCAGGCCACCCGGAGTTCCGCATGACGACCGGCGTCGAAACCACGACCGGCCCGCTCGGACAAGGTCTCGGCAACAGCGTGGGCATGGCAATGGCCGCGCGCTGGAAGGAAACGCACTTCAACAAGGCGGACGCGACGCTGTTCGATTACCGCGTCTATGCGCTCTGCGGCGACGGCGACATGATGGAAGGCGTCTCGCACGAGGCGGCGTCGCTGGCGGGGCATCTGAAGCTGTCGAACCTCATCTGGATTTACGACAGCAACCGCGTGACGATCGAAGGCCACACTGACCTCGCCTACAGCGACGACGTCGAAGCGCGCTTTCACGGCTACAACTGGAACACGCTGCATGTCGACGACGCCAACGACGCTTCCGCGCTCGAAGCCGCGCTCAACAAAGCGAAGGCGTCGACCGACAAGCCGACGCTGATCGTGGTGAAGAGCATCATCGGCTGGGGCGCGCCGAACAAGCAGGACACGGCGAGCGCGCATGGCGAGCCGCTCGGCGACGCGGAAATCAAGCTCGCGAAGAAGTTCTACGGCTGGCCGGAAGACGCGCAGTTCCTCGTTCCCGATGGCGTGATGCAGCACTTCGCCAATGGCATGGGCGCGCGCGGCAAGGCGGCGCATGCCGAGTGGAAGCAGCGCTTCGACGCCTACGAGAAGGCCAACCCCGAACTCGCGAAAGAAGCGTGGCTGATGCTCGAGAACAAGCTGCCGGAGGGCTGGGACGCCGATATTCCCACGTTCGAGCCGGACGAAAAGGGCATCGCGACGCGCGAATCGTCGGGCAAGGTGCTGAACGCGATCGCGCAACGCATCCCTTGGATGCTGGGCGGCGCGGCGGACCTCGCGCCATCGACGAAAACGAATCTCAAGTTCGAAGGCGCAGGCAGCTTCGAGCACGACAACTACGGCGGGCGCAATCTGCACTTCGGCATTCGCGAGCACGGCATGGGCGCGGTCGCCAACGGGCTCGCGCTGTCGGGGCTGCGGCCGTTCGCATCGACGTTTCTGATTTTCAGCGACTACATGAAGCCGCCGATCCGTCTCTCGGCGATCATGGAAGTGCCGGTCATCTACGTGTTCACGCACGACTCGATTGGCGTCGGCGAAGACGGTCCGACGCATCAGCCGATCGAGCAACTCGCGTCGCTGCGTGGCGTGCCCGGTCTGACGACGCTGCGCCCCGCCGATGCCAACGAAGTGAGCGAAGCCTGGCGTGTGGCGCTTACGCATTCGAAGGAGCCGTCGTGCATCGTCGTGACGCGCCAGCCGCTGCCGACCTTCGACCGCACGAAGTACGCGTCGGCCGAAGGCGTGCGGCGCGGCGCCTACGTGCTCGCCGATGCCCCCGATGGCAAGCAGCCCGAAGTGCTGCTGCTGGCAACGGGCAGCGAGGTGTCGCTGTGCGTCGAGGCCTATGAGAAGCTCAAGAGCGAAGGCATCGCGGCGCGCGTCGTGTCAATGCCGTCGTGGGACATCTTCGAGAAGCAGGACGAGGCGTACAAGGAATCGGTGCTGCCGTCGGGCGTGAATGCGCGCGTGGCGGTCGAGCAGGCCGCCACGCTCGGCTGGGACCGCTATACCGGGCGTCTCGGCGCGCAGATCGTGATGCATACATTCGGCGCATCGGCACCGCTCAAGGCGCTCAAGACGAAGTTCGGCTTCACGCTCGAAGGCGTCTACGAAGCCGCGAAGAAGCAGATCGAGCGCGTGAAGGCCGACGCCAATGGCAAGGAGTGAGCACATCATGCAGATCGGCATCGTTGGGCTGGGACGCATGGGCGGCAACATCGGCAGGCGTCTGATGCAGGGCGGGCACGAATGCGTCGTCTACGATCACAACCCGCAGGCGACCGAGGCGCTCGCAAGCGAAGGCGCGACCGGTGCGAAAGACCTGGGCGATCTCGTCTCGAAGCTCGCCGCGCCGCGCGTCATCTGGCTGATGCTGCCCGCGGGCAAGATCACCGAGGACACGCTCACGGATCTCCACAAGATTCTTCAGGCGGACGACGTGGTGATCGACGGCGGCAACAGCTTCTACAAGGACGATATTCGCCGCGCCGCGCAGTTTCGCGAGCAGGGCGTGCATTACGTCGATGTCGGCACGTCGGGCGGCGTTTGGGGCCTGACGCGCGGGTATTGCATGATGATCGGCGGCGAAGAAGCGGTGGTCCGCCGGCTCGATCCGATTCTCTCGACGCTCGCGCCGGGCCGCGGCGATATTCCCGAAACGCCCGGCCGCGAAGGACGCGATCCGCGCGTCGTGAACGGCTACATGCATTGCGGCGCGGTCGGGTCGGGGCACTTCGTGAAGATGGTGCATAACGGCATCGAGTACGGACTGATGCAGGCGTATGCGGAAGGCTTCCACATCCTCAGGCACAAGGAGTCGCCGGACTTGCCGGAGAACGAACGCTACTCGCTCGACCTCGCCGATATCGCCGAAGTGTGGCGGCGCGGCAGTGTCGTGTCGTCGTGGCTGCTCGATCTGACGGCGGGCGCGCTCGCGAGCGACGAAGGACTCGAGCGCTTCTCGACGGAAGTGGCCGACAGCGGCGAAGGACGCTGGACCATCGAAGCGGCGATCGAAGAAGCGGTTCCGGCGCAAGTGCTGTCGGCTGCGCTCTATACGCGGTTCCGCTCGCGCGATGCCGATCTCTTCCCCGAGCGCATGCTCTCTGCGATGCGCTTCGGCTTCGGCGGGCACAAGGAGTTCCCGGTGAAGTAAGCGCCTTTGCCGGCAGCACGGCGATGGACGGTGAACGTCCGTCGCCGTTTTTATTTCATGATGCGCCGCCTGAAGAGCCACGCGCACGCGAAGAACGGCAGCACGGTATAGGCGATCAGCACGGCCAGATGCAGCGCGACGCCATCGGCGGGGCGTCCGAGCATCGCGGGACGAATCAGCTCGACTGCGTGATAGAGCGGCAGCGCCTGGGTCGCGTGCTGCGCGAGCGCGGGCAGTTGCGTCACCGGGAAGAACACGCCGGAGAGCAGGAGCATCGGCGTGAGCGCGAGCGTCTGATAGAACATGAAGAAGTCGTAGCTGGGCGCGATCGCGGTGACGATCATTGCCGTGCTCGCGAACGCCAGTCCCGTCAGCACGATGACGGGCAGCGCGAGCAGCATCGACGGAAAATTCGCGTAACCGAGCGCGCCCGCGACGACCATGATCGCGACGCCCGACAGCACCGACTTGCTCGCGGCCCACACGATTTCGCCCAGCACGATATCGCCGAGCGTAAGCGGCGTGTGCATGATCGCTTCCCACGTGCGCTGCACCTGCATGCGCGAGAAGCCCGAGTACATCGCTTCGAAACTCGCGGACATCATCACGCTCGACGCGACCGTGCCCGCCGCCAGGAACGCGATATACGACACCCCGTCGACGTGCCCGACCATCAGCCCGAGACCGAGCCCGAGTCCGAACAGGTAGATCATCGGATCGGCGAGGTTGCCGATCATCGACGCCACCGCGAGCTTCTTCCAGACGAGGTAATTGCGCCGCCACACCGACATCCAGTGCGTCGCGTTGGCGGGCAGGGCGCTCGAAAGCGGCGCGAGACTGCCCGGCTGCTTGCGGGTCTTGTCGGCTTGAACGCCCGGTTGTTCGAAGGTTTCCATCGTTTGTTCAGTCCACCATTTCGCGCCCGGTCAGGCGCAGGAATACGTCTTCGAGATTCGCCGGACGATGCAGATAGCGAACGTCCGCGCGTCCCTTCACGCGCGCGTGCACGGGCTGCGGATCGTCGGCGTAACAGAAAATGGTTTCTCCGCTCACTTCGATTCGCTCCACGAGCGGCTCCAGTTCCGCTGCCAGCGCACGCGGGTCCGGCCCGTAAATTTCGATGACGTCCGAGCCGATCACCGACGCGATCAGATCGTGCGGCCGGCCTTCCACGATCTTGCGCCCCTCTTCGATCACGCACAGGCGGTCGCAAAGGCGCTCGGCTTCCTCCATGAAATGCGTGGTCAGCAGAATGGTCTTGCCGCGTGTGAGGAGCGAGCGCAGCCGCTCCCAGATTAGGTGCCGCGCCTGGGGATCGAGGCCGGTGGTCGGCTCGTCCATCACGAGAACATCGGGATCGTTGACGAGCGCGCGGGCCAGCGTCAGCCGCCGCTTCATGCCGCCCGACAGCTCGCCGACGCGCGCATCGGCCTTGCTCTCCAGCCGCGCGAATTCCAGCAGCGACGGCACCAGCGCGGCCATCCGCGCGCCCGTCAGCCCGAAGTAGCGGCCGAAGACGAGCAGGTTCTCGCGCACGGTGAAGTCGGGATCGAGATTGTCGAACTGCGGCACGACGCCGACGCGCTGCCGGGCGAAGCGCGCACGCGACGGAACCGGTTCGCCGACGAGGCGGATCGTCCCGCTATCCGGCGACGTGATGCCGAGCAGCATCTTGAGCGTCGTCGTCTTGCCGGCGCCGTTCGGACCGAGCAGTCCGAAGCATTCGCCCGGACGCACGTCGAACGAAAGTCCGTCGACGACGTTCTTCCCGCCGTACTGTTTTCTGACTTCGCTGAATTCGATGGCGGGCGCGGCCTGAGCGTGATGCCCGGACGCGGCGCGCGGAGCGTGCGTTGCCATGCGTGACCTGTTTGAGGGAAAGCAGCGGGCTAGTGTAATCCAATGCACCACTGCGACGCTTGCGCGCAACTGCATGCTGCGCGCGCGAGTCAAACGAGTGCCGCCTGCGTCCGGCGCGGGTTGCGCTGAACGCGCCGGAGCCTTGCCGGAAGGGACGCGGGGCAAACTGGCACGGTGCAAGCTAGTGCGGTGTCGCGTTGCGGAAGATTAGCGTTTTCCATCGTTGCGACGCGGGTCGCGGCACACGATCATCGAGTTACGCCGCGCTCATGCGATGCGGCAGGGAGGCATGATGACAAGTTACCGAAAAATTCTGCTGTGCTACGACGGCTCGCGGGAAGGCCGCAAGGCGCTGCGCCAGGGCGCGAATCTGGCGCTCGACCTCAATGCGGAAACGCACGTGCTCGCCGTGGTCGACATGCGATCGAGCATCGCGCAGAGCGCCGGTCTGTTGACGGACGTCGCGTGCGGGCGTTTCGAGGATGCGGCGCGCGACATCCTGCAAGAGGGCGTCGACTGGCTGCGTGAACGCGGACTGCAGGCGCAGGGGCATTTCGCGTTCGGGCATCCGATCGACGAGATCGCCGCGCTCGCCGACAATCTCAAGGTGGACCTCGTGGTCGTCGGGCATCGCTGCCGCAGCGGACTCGCGCGATGGTGGATGGGCGCGGGCAATACTCCGCTGCTCGATCGCGTGAAGTGCAGCATTCTGGTGGCGGTCTGTCAGGCGGGCGAATCCGCCGAAGCGGAAGACGAAGCCGCGTATGCCGCGAAGCCGGTTAAAGCTGAAGAGGGCGCATGATCGTGCTGAGAGCTCGTCAGCCGTTGAGATCGACAGCGGCGAGCTTTCATGACACGAGCCTGCTGCGGCGGAAGATGGCCGAGTAGTGCGCATCGCCGGGGCCGTGCTGATCAGTCACGAAAGGCGTTGAGGTCGCGATATCCAGCGGTTGTCTGTGGCAGCATCGGCGGTTGGGCCAAGCGCCCCGGCGCCTGGCGCGTGGGCGGCCGTTCGCGGGGATCGCGCGGTGGAATGCTTTTCAGATGTGGCCGGGCATCCGCTGGGCTGGCGTTTCGCTGCCTTAAACAACGCGTTAGCGCGTCATCGACTGAACGCAGCGGCGCTCCGTCGCGGTGCGAGAAATCTGTCAGTGAAACTGGAACTGCGTCGCTTGCTGACGTACCCGCAATTGCGCGATTCGCGCGAGCCTGGCTTCGACAAAACGATGGCATCACGCAGCCTGTTTGCGACCATCCCTTATCACCAGCATCATCCCGAGCGCAGAGATTGCTGTCCCGATGGCCATCGAGCCGGACAGCGGCTCTCCGAACATCGCCCATGCCCAGATCATGGTAACGGGCGGGCTGAGAAAGAGCACGCTCGTGACGCGAGCGGGCGACGACCGCCGCAGGCAGAGCCAATATAGGCCGCATCCGCCGACAGTTGCGAAGATGGCCGTCCAGGCGACGCTCGCGGCAAATTCGAAACTCATAAGCGGCATCACCTGTCCCTGCAAGGCCTGGAGCCCGAGAAAGATCGGTGCCGAAACCAAGCTCTGTAGCCACAGCATGCCGAGTGGACTTAACCCGTCGTTATGAGTCGTGGTTCGCTGCTGCCACACAGTGGCTACCGCGAGCGACAGCATTCCGGCGACGGGTAGTCCGTATGCCCACGCCGGTGCTTTCCCGAGCAAAACGGCGTCGCGGCCGACCAGGAGCGTTCCTGTAACGCCTAGCGTCAATCCTGCCCATACTGCGGTCGGATTGCGTTCCCGGAAGGCGAACGTCGAAATAAGCACTACGCCAAGCGGCAGCAAATCCGCGACGAGCGCCGCGAGTCCGGCCGGCACGCCCTGCTGGATGCCTCCCGCAACGCCGGCGAGATAGCCTGCCATCGCCAACGCTCCGATGAGTAACTGGCGAAGCAAATCTCTAAAGGGCGCGCGCCGGATCTCCCTCGCGACGAACGGAAAAAGACCCAGCGACAACATGATGAACCGCCACAGGATGACGAGATACACCGGTGCGTAGTCGGCCGAGAACCGCATGCCGACAAAGCCGGAACTCCAGGTCGCGACCATCAGCGCCTCGAGCAGGGGAAGCGGCACGCGATCGATGCCGATCGAAGCGGTGTGCAAGTTCTGGCTTTCCGTCGGGGTGCGCGTCATGCAATGCACGTTACCGCCGCAGCGTCGATTCGGAAATCAAAATATACTGACCTGGTCGTTCAACAACGCTAAATCATGAGTTCCGTTCTCGATATCGACCTGTTACGTACATTTCACGCAATTGCCCGCTTCGGACGATTTCGGACCGCCGCGGAGTTCGTCAACAGAAGCCCCGCAGCGGTGAGCATCCATATCCAGCGGCTCGAAGCGATCGCGGGTGGACGGTTGCTCGATCGAGACAACCAGTCGGTCACGCTGACGGCGTTGGGCAAACGGCTTTTGTCGACTACAGGTGAGATATTGGCGGCTCACGATCGCGCCATCGAGGCAATGCATGGGAAGACCTTGGCCGGCCGCGTTCTGGTCGGCATACCCGATGAGTACGCGGCGCATGTGGTTCAGGACATCTTGCCCGAATTCGCTGCCAGCTGGCCCAACGTCGTGCTGGAAGTAAAGACGGCGCCGAGCTACAAGCTTCGCGACCAGATCAATCGCGGCAAGCTCGATCTGGCGATCGTTGTGCAACCGTCGCATGAGGTTGCGGCTGCGGACCTTCTGACGGTCACTACGCCAGTGTGGGTCGGAAGCACGACTTTCGCGCGCGATGAGAGCGCACCGCTTCCACTAGCGGTCTATGCGGAGCCATGTCCGTACCGCGCAGCAATGATGAGCGCGCTCGAGTCGGAGGGCCGCAGATGGCGTGTGATCCTCGACAGCGGGTCGACGCAGGTCATCAGGGCATGCGTTGAGTCGGGTCTGGCGGTGACGCTGCTCGACCGTGCTCGGGTCACCGCGAACATGCGAGTACTCGATGAACTTCCGGTTATCGCTGATCACGGCGTCACACTGATGCGGGGCGCTCGGGGGCGCACGACCGAGGCGGCCGAAGTGCTTGCAAAGGCGCTTCGACAGAAGTTCAGACTGTAGACCGGACCGGACCGGACCGGACCGGACCGGACCGGACCGGACCGGTCCGGGATCGCGACCGTCCCGGGCTCGCAGACGACGCATGGGACGATCTGCCGGGACGCGGCCGCCGCATGCCGCTAGGCCGGCGAGGATTCGCTGCTAGAGGTGTTGGCGCGTTGGGCGCGGCATGATCCCGTTGATGCCGATGTCTGCAGGTTGTTCGATCGCTAGCGATAGGCGCGCGCAACGGAAGCTGCGGGAATCGCCCTGATGACAGAAGTCGAGCACGGTCTGTGCGGCGATTCCGGACGTGGTGAACCTTCTATCACGCTTCACGACGCCCGGGTCGATGGACGTGAATCGAAATGCCCGCGCCAATGGATGGCGCGGTCCGTTCTAGCGCGAGGCAAGTGAGGGATGCTCCAGCAGCAAAGCCGCAGCAGGCGATGAAGACGCCGGGTTTTGCCCCGTGATCAGTAAGCCGTCAGTGACGACATAGGGCGCCCAGTCGTCGGCTTTCGAGTAAATCCCACCCTTGGCCTTCAGTTCGTCTTCGACGAGGAACGGCACGATGTCGGTGAGACCCACTGCCGCTTCCTCGGAATTGGCGAAGCCCGTGACCTTCTTGCCTTGGACCAGCGGCGTCCCGTCAGCGGTGCGGACGTGGCGCAGAGCACCGGGCGCGTGACAGACGAGGGCGACCGGCTTGCCGGCGGCGACGAAGGATTCGATCAACGCGATCGAGTTCTTGTCCTCGGCAAGATCCCACAACGGGCCATGACCGCCTGGATAGAAAACCGTATCGAAGTCGGCCTGCGAGACGCTGTCCAGCCGCACGGTCGCGGCAAGCTGTGCGCGAGCGTCCGCATCGAGTTCGAAGCGGCGCGTCGTGTCCGTCTGATTCGCCGGCTCATTGCTTTTCGGATCGAGCGGCGGTTGCCCACCGAGAGGCGAGGCGAGGACGATTTCCGCTCCCGCTTCCTTGAACGTGTAGTAAGGCGCGGCCAGTTCTTCGAGCCAAAACCCCGTCTTGCGCCCGGTATTGCCCAGTTGATCGTGCGAGGTCAGAACTATCAGTACTTTCATTTGAAGCTCCTTCAGATGATGTAAGCAGGTTAGTCGTCTGCGACTCCGTCCAGAAAATGCACTTACGGTGAAGTACGTCTTCGTTCGCAATTCCTATGCAAGATAAAGCGTCTGCCGCGTCGTCGCCAATGCTGTCTCGAATGGTTCGACGTTTCTAACGATCTTGATCATCACGCTCACGCCCGGCCAAAGTTGACGAAGGCTCTGAGCAACCGCTTCTGGTTCGCCATCGACTTCAAGTGCAATCCTTCACCAACGATGTAAGTTCGCTGATGTCGAACGGTTTACGAGGATAACCACACTGGGCTTCGCCTGCAGCCGACGCACTCGTACTGGTCTCCAAGCGGCTGGGAAGGCGCAGGCGTGTCGACTCCGGCATGTGTCTTTGGAACCGCAACGATCCGACCGTCGGCAACGCGTCGGCGACGCAAGTTCGCGATCGCGAAGTCCGACTCGCTACGTTTTGACGCCTGCATGAGACGCCAGTCCAGCGCGCTCCGTCGCCATGTTCTCGTTCGCGCCTTCTACCATCGTTCACCGTGCGGTCATCGGTAGATAGCCTTCAGACGAGAACGCCCATGCAACCCTCAGTGCGACGAGACATAGGTCGCGTCGGCAAACGGCGGGACGGCGAAGTTATCGCGCATGCGTCGCGTCTCCGCTGCGGGCGTTGAACCGAAGAGGCGCTTGAACTCCCGGCTGAACTGGGACGGGCTCGTGTAGCCCACAGCGTGACTGGCGGCGTCCGCGCTCAGGCCCTCGCGCACCATCAACAGCCGGGCTTGATGCAGACGCGTCGACTTCACGTACTGCATCGGCGATACATGCGTGATCGCCTTGAAGTGGCTGTGGAAGCTCGGAACACTCATGCCGGCTTCCCTGGCAAGTTGCGTCACGTCGAGCGGCTGCGCATAGCCGGAGTGGATGAGGCGCAGAGATCGAGCGATACGGCCGAACTGCCCGCGCATCGCAAGGGCCTCTTTCATCGAACGCCCCTGCGCTCCCGTCAGCACACGGAAATAGAGTTCGCGCAGTAGCCCTTCGCCCAATACAGCGGCCTCCAGCGGCCGGTGCATCGCTTCGAGAAAGCGCAACACGGACGACTGCATGGCGTCGTCCATCGGCGTCGACATCATGCTTTGGGGCGCGTGTACGCGGTCCGTCACGCCTTCGCGATCGATCTGGGCCGCGAGGTCCGCCGCCATCGTGAAATCCAGATGCAAGTACAGGGCAAGCAGCGGACGCTGCGGCGTGGCATCGGTCTCCATAGTGAAGGGCACGGGCACCGACACAGCGAGATAGTGATGTTCGTCGTAGAGGTAGAGCCGATCACCGAAGTAGCCACGTTTGCGTCCCTGACACACGATCACAATGCCCGGGTCATATAGGACCGGCGTGCGCGACAACGCTCGGTCCGAACGAAGGATGCGGACGCTCGGCAGTGGTGTCAGGTTGTAGCCCTCGCAGGGCGCCAGCGCGCGCAAGAGCGCCACAATCCGGTTCTGACTCCGATCGGACCGTTCGGTCCGCTCCGGTTTCGAGCTCATAGCTTTGTGCAAGGAAATTAGCGGAATTTGCCTTATCGGGCCTTCGTTGCAAGATTAGCATGCACTCTTCAGTCAACGTGACGGAGCGTGCTTCCATGAAATTCAGCAAAACTCTGCTTATCACTGGCGTGAGTAGCGGCTTTGGCCGGGCACTCGCACAAGAGGCACTCGCGATGGGCTTGAAGGTTGTCGGTACGGTCAGAACGGAACAGGCCAAGGATGATTTTGAGGCGCTATCCCCGGGCGTCGCGTTCGGAAGGGTCCTCGACGTCACAGATTTCGACGCGATCGACGCCGTAGTATCGGAGATCGAGAGCAGCGTGGGGCCGATCGATGTACTGGTCAATAACGCTGGCTACGGGCATGAAGGCGTCATGGAAGAGTCGCCGTTGTCGGAGATGCGTCGACAGTTCGATGTGAATGTATTCGGCGCAGTAGCAATGATGAAGGCGGTACTGCCTTTCATGCGTGCGCGGCGACGCGGGCACATCATGAACATGACGTCGATGGGCGGCTTCATTACGATGCCCGGAATTGCCTATTACTGTGGGAGCAAGTTCGCGCTCGAAGGCATCTCAGAAGCGCTCTCCAAAGAGGTCAGCCCATTTGGAATCGCAGTGACGGCCGTGGCGCCAGGCTCCTTTCGGACCGACTGGGCGGGCCGCTCGATGAAGCGCACGCCCCGGTCCATCCCGGACTATGACGACGTCTTCAATCCCATTCGCAGATCTCGCGAGGAGAAGAGCGGCAAGCAACTGGGCGATCCGCGAAAGGCAGCGCGTGCGATGCTCACGGCGATCGCCGCAGACAAGCCGCCCGTGCATCTCTTGCTTGGCAGCGACGCACTAGGGCTGGTAAGAGGCAAGCTGTCGGCGCTCGAGGACGAGATTCGTGCGTGGGAGGCCGTCACGGTCTCGACGGACGGCTAAGGAGTGCTCACGCGGTAGCGCATCGCGTCAGGTTTCGAAAGGGGCGGCTCAGTGACAGTCGTTGCAGCTGCTTCGCATAACGTACTATGTCGCCCTCATCGAAAGCTACTGGATTCTCTCCTCGACGACGATGCCTCCCGAGCAGCGCCACGAAGAGAGAATACATGCGGCACCACTACACTCGTTCAATGAACTTTAGCGTTTGAAAAGACATTAATGATTACCACGCCCAATACGATGAAGCCAAGACCCACAACGGCAGGCGCGTCCAGCCGCTGACGAAAGATGAAAAAGCTCACGGTCGAAATCAGAACGATACCCAGTCCGCTCCAGATTGCGTAAGCCAGGCCGACCGGGATCGTCTTGAGAACGATGGAGAGAAAATAGAACGCGCCTAAATAGCAACCGGCCATGGCCAGGGTAGGCACGAGCTTCGTGAACTGATCCGACTTTTGCAGGCAGGTCGTGCCGACAATCTCGAGCAGGATCGCTACAAAGAGTGCCACATAGGCCGACATCTTCTCGTTAATCATGATTGCGGGTAGTGGCAGCGGCCTCCGGATTCTGGCTTTCGCGCTCAGTGGTCTGCGAGATAGGCTTTAACGGCGGGCAGCCCCGGCTTTCCATCAAGAGTCGTCACGCCGGAAAGCCAGCTGTCGAGCACCGACGGATTTGCCTTCAGCCAGGCCAGCGTCGCCTTGTTGGGGTCTTCCTTGTCCATGATGCGCGTCATGATCTGATTTTCCATGGACGTGGTGAATCGAAGGTTCGCGAGTAACCTCGCCGCGTTCGGGCATCGCGCCGCGTAGTCGCTCGGCTGCACGGTGTACACCTTGGCTTCGCCATAGTTCGGTCCAAAGACGTCGTCTCCGCCGGACAAGTACTTGATCTTCATCCGGACGTTCATCGGGTGCGGTTCCCATCCGAGAAAAACGATCCACTGCTTGTTCTGCACCGCTCGATTCACCTGTACCAGCATCCCCGCCTCGCTAGACTCGACGAGCTTGAACTTGCCGAGGCCGAACTGATTCGTCTTGATTATTTTGTCGATCAGACCGTTCGCATCGTTGCCCGGTTCGATGCCATAGATCTTGTACTGCAGCTTGTCCGCGTTCTTGGCAATGTCCGCAAAGCTCCTGATTCCCGCGTCATAGACGTAGTCGGGGACGGCCAGGGTGTATTTCGCGCCGGTCAGATTCGGAGGGTTCACCACCTTGAGAGACCCGGATTTGACGAACGGCTCGATGACCGAATCCATCGAGGGCGACCAGTAGCCGAGAAAGGCGTCGATCTGCTTGGCTTTTACGCCGGCGAACGTGATCGGCTCCGACGCGATTATCTTCGACGGCGCGTAGCCGAGCCCCAGCAGCACGTTAGTGGCGAGGCCCGTTGTGGCGGCAATATCGGACCAGCCGATATCGGCCATGCGAATCGCGCGACACGCTGCGGGGTCTGCTGCATGGGCACTGACGACGAAGTTGCTTGCGATCGCGATTGCAAGTGCCATCGGGGCTATGTACTTTCTCATCTGTACTCCGAATCGTTGAATTATCGAGCGTCGTGACGGTCTGCGTGGAAGGTGCGGCTACGTTACTTTTGGATAGAGTTCCCGGGCATTGTGGAAGGCACCGTCCGTTCGAACGGCCTTGTCGCGTCTGCCCGCAATGTAGTAGGGCGTTTCGTGTTTCTCGAGCGCCTTGATTCCGCGGATGCGATCCGCGATCTTCTCGGCCAGCATGATCGTGGGCGCGTTGAGGTTGCCCGTCGTGATCTGCGGCATGATCGAGGCATCGACTACGCGCAGGCCTTGCATCCCATGAACGCGGCCTTCGCCATCGACGACAGCCATGTCGTCATAGCCCATCTTGCAGGAGCACGACGGGTGATAAGCAGTTTCGGCCTTGGCGCGCACGAATGCATCCAGTTCTGCATCGCTCGCAGCGCCGTCGCCGGGATGAAGCTCTTCTCCGCAATAGCGCGACAGTGCGGGCTGCCGCATGATCTCCCTGGTGATGCGGATCGCGTCGCGAAATTCTCGCCAGTCGAGCGGATCGGCCATGTAGTTAAAGAGAATGCTCGGGTGCGCATTGGGGTCGCGCGACTTGAGCTTCACGCGCCCGCGGCTCGGCGATCGCATTGATCCGACATGGGCCTGAAACCCATGCATCTTGATCGGATTAGAGCCGTTGTAGTTTATTGCGACCGGAAGGAAGTGATACTGAATATTCGGCCATAAGTCGTCATCGCGCGTGCGGATGAAACCACCTGCCTCGAAATGATTGGTCGCGCCGATGCCGGTCCCGTTGACCAGCCATTCGAGTCCGATCGCCGGCTGGTTCCACCACTGCAGGGCAGGGTACAGCGAGACCGGTTCCTTGCACGAGTACTGCATATACATTTCGAGGTGGTCCTGCAAGTTCTCGCCGACGCCCGGCAGATCGTGCACGACCGGTATTTCCAGTTCCTTCAGCCATTCAGCCGGGCCGACCCCCGAACGCTGCAACAACTGAGGCGAAGCGATCGCCCCGCAGCAAACGAGGACTTCCCGCCGCACATGGGCGGTCGCACGCTGGCCGCCATGCGAGTACGCAACGCCGATCGCACGCTTGCCCGAGAACAGCACGCGGTCGGTGGTTGCGTGCGTCACGATCGTCAGGTTCGAACGATGCTTCGCGCGGTCGAGATAACCGCGCGCCGTGCTGGCGCGTCGTCCGCTCGCAGTGACGGTGCGATCCATCGGGCCGAAGCCTTCTTGCTGATAGCCGTTGAGATCGTCCGTGCGCGGGTAGCCTGCCTGCACTCCGGCCTCGACCATCGCAGCGAAAAGGGGGTTATTGCCGGCTTTGCTCGTCGTCACATGCACGGGGCCATCACCGCCGTGATATTCATTCGGGCCGATGTCGCGTGTCTCCGCCTTGCGGAAATACGGCAGGCAATCGAGATAACTCCAGTTTTCGAGGCCTGGCATCGAGGCCCAGTTGTCGTAGTCGAGCGCATTGCCGCGTATGTAGCACATGCCGTTGATCAGCGACGATCCGCCCAGCCCCTTGCCGCGTCCGCATTCCATGCGGCGATTGTTCATGTGCGGCTCGGGCTCCGTTTCGTAGGCCCAGTTATAGCGGCGCCCCTGCAGCGGATACGCGAGCGCCGCCGGCATCTGCGTTCGGAAGTCGAACCGGTAATCCGGTCCGCCCGCTTCGAGCAGCAGCACGGTGACGTCCTCTTCCTCGGTAAGACGCGACGCGAGCACGTTGCCCGCTGATCCCGCTCCGACGATGATGTAGTCGTATTCCTTCGCGCTCATCGAAAAGCCCTCAAAACACGGGTTGATACGGTCCCAGTTCGACCTGGACCGATTTGATGCGGGTGTAAGCGTTGAGCGCCACGATGCCGTTTTCGCGGCCGATGCCCGACTGCTTGTATCCGCCCACGGGCATTTCGGCCGGTGACTCGCCCCATGTATTGATCCAGCAGATGCCGGCGTCGAGGCGATGAATCACGCGATGCGCACGCGACAGGCTCTCCGTCACGACACCCGCCGCGAGGCCGTACACGCTGTCGTTGGCGCGCGCAATCGCTTCGTCTTCGTCGTCGAACGCGAGGATGCACATAACCGGGCCGAAGATTTCCTCCTTCACGATGCGCATCTCGTCGCGGCAATCCGCGAACACGGTCGGCTCGACATAATGACCACGCGCGAATGCACCATCCACGCGACGTGCGCCTCCCGCGACGAGCCGTGCGCCTTCGCGCTTGCCGCTCTCGATGTAGGTCAGCACCTTCTGTAACTGCATCGCACTGGCCAGCGGACCGAAGTTCGTATCCGGATCGTCCGGTGCGCCGATACGAATGCGCTTCATGCGCTCCCAGATCAGGGCTTCGAATTTCTCGGCGACATTGCGTTGAACGAACACACGGGTGCCGTTCGTGCATACCTGGCCCGAGCTGAAGAAGTTCGCGCTCATCGCGATATCG
This sequence comes from Caballeronia sp. RCC_10, assembly GCF_041360715.1. Lineage (NCBI taxonomy): Bacteria > Pseudomonadati > Pseudomonadota > Betaproteobacteria > Burkholderiales > Burkholderiaceae > Caballeronia > Caballeronia sp. RCC_10. The sequence continues at coordinate 158,867 of NZ_JBFUPT010000001.1, read as the reverse complement.
GCGGCGCGCTCGAGATTTGCATCGTCGAACACGATCAGCGGCGACTTGCCTCCGAGTTCCATGGTCACTTCCTTGAGCGTCGATCCACCCGCGCGCGCCATCACCTTCTTGCCCGTCTCGACGCCGCCCGTGAACGATATCTTGTCGATGCCGGGATGTTCCGCGAGCATCGCGCCGACGCGGGCGTCGCCCTGCACGACGTTGAACACGCCGGCCGGCACGCCTGCTTCGACGTAGATCTCGGCGAGCTTGAGCGCGCTCAAAGGCGTGACTTCGCTTGGCTTGAAGATCATTGCGTTGCCAGCCGCAAGGGCCGGCGCGGACTTCCAGCATGCGATCTGGATGGGATAGTTCCACGCCCCGATGCCGGCGCATACGCCGATCGGCTCTCGCCGGGTGTAGACGAACGACGATTCGCGCAGCGGTATCTGCTCGCCTTCGATGGCGGTCGCGAGGCCCGCGTAATACTCGATGACGTCCGCGCCCGTGACGATGTCGACGGCGCGCGTCTCCGAGATCGGTTTGCCCGTGTCGAGGGTTTCCAGCGCGGCAAGCTCGTCATTGCGCGCGCGCAGCAGGTCCACCGCGCGGCGCAGTATGCGCGAGCGCTGCATCGCCGTCATCGCGGCCCATTCGCGCTGTCCCGTTCGTGCGGAACGAACCGCGCGATCGACATCTTCCTGCGCCGCCTGCTGCACGCGTGCGAGCGTTTCGCCCGAAGCGGGGTTGAAGGTGTCGAAGGTTTCGCCGCTGGTCGCATCGACATAATCACCGCCGATGTAAAGCCGTTGCTCTTCGAATGCGGACATCGCGTACGTCTCCTGAGTGCGTAGCTGTGAAATCAGTCGCGTGGCTTGATCACCATGTCGATGTAGTCATACGAGACGCGCAGGGCGGTCTTCGTGTCGAAAGGTTCTCCTGCGAGCGCGCCGCGCAACCAGAGGCCGTCGATCAGGGCCGCGAGTCCGGTCGCGGCGCGACGGGCAGCGCCGCGGCTCAGCACGCGCGAAAATTCCGCGCATAGATTGGAGTAGAGACGCCGGGTGTTCACGTACTGCAAGCGCCGCAACCGGTCCTTGTGCATGCTTTCCGACCAGAAAGCGAGCCACGTTTTCATGACCGGCCCGTTGACCTGCTCGACGTCGAAGTTCGCGGCGACGACGGCGCGCAACTTCGAGCGCGGATCGGCCTTAGCGGCCCTTCGCCGGCGCGATGTGCCTTGCCACAGCGAACGCAGCACATGCCGCATGGTCGCTTCGAGCAGACCGTCCTTGTCGCCGAAGTAATGGCTCACGATGCCGGTCGAGATTTCGGCGCGCTGCGCGACCGACGCGAGCGTCGCGCCCGTCAATCCGAACTCGTCGATGGTCAGCAAGGTGGCATCGATGAGCTGCGCGCGGCGCACTTCCCGCATTCCAAGTTTTGGCATGACGTTCGACTTCAATAAATGACGCAGCCGCCGGAGACATCCGGCTGCCTGATGGTTCGAGCGTGAAAACCATGCTACTTTTTTTATATTGAACGGTCAATCAATAAAAACACGGCACGTCTTCGTGGTTGAAACAAGGCAAACGACGTCAGATGATTGTGTCGCACTCGTCGAGCAGCCAGTCCTGAAACGCGCGCACAGCGGCCGACGGTTCGCGCAGCGTGAGCAGCACGTACCCGCGCTCCGTAACGAGCGGGGTATCGCGGAGCGCGACCAGCTGTCCGGTCGCGACGAGCTCGTCGATGAGCGGCGACCAGCCGAGCGCGACCCCCTGGCCCATGACCGCGGCATGCGTGACGAGGGCATAACTGTTGAAGGTGAATCCGCCCTGCGTCGGCGGGGCGGGGTGTCCGTGGGCCTCGAACCAGGCGCTCCATGAGAGCCATCGCTCGGGCTGCGTGCGCTCGACATGCAGAAGCGGCAGCTTGGAAAGGTCCGACGTGTCGTGCGTCGCGGCGAACGTCGGGCTGCACACGGGCGTCACTCGTTCGGGGAACAGCTTGACGGCGCGGCGCGATCCCCAGTCACCGTGCATGTCGCCGAAAACGATGAACACATCCGCAACCTCGCCCGATGCGCTCGGAAACTGCTGCGACGTGATGATCGTTACGTCGACATCGGGCATGAGCGCCTTGAACTGGGGCAGGCGCGGCATCAGCCAGTAGGCGGCGAAGCCGAAGTCCGTCGACAGGGTCAGCGTGCGCTGCGTATGGCGCGAGCGGATGTCGGACGCGGCCTGGCGGATGAGATCGAAACTCTGGCGCACTGCCTGGAACAGACGCGCTCCGTCTTCCGTCAGCGAGACTCCGCGATGCCCTCGTTCGAAGAGCGGAGTGCCGAGCGCTTCCTCCAGTTGCACGACGCGCTGGCTCACGGCCGGTTGCGTCGAGCCGAGTTCGCGCGCTGCGGCCGTGAAGCTCGCGAGCCGCGCGGCGGATTCGAATATCAGCAGCGCCTGCATGGGCGGCAGGCGGTCTTGTCGTGGCATAACCGCTCCTTATAGGCGCATAACGAAATGCCGTCTTCACAGACGCAAATCGAACGGCAATAGTGGCGTTGCGCGGACGTCCCGGTCCGCGCGGTTCGCTGCAGTGGATTCTATTCGAGGCTTGCTCCATGCTTGAGACGAAACAAAATATCCTTGTTGTGATGGCCGATCAACTCACGCCGCTTGCGCTCGCCACGTACGGCAATCGGGTGACGAAGACGCCGCATATCGATGCGCTCGCGCGTGAGGGCGTCGTCTTCGAATCGGCGTATTGCGCGAGTCCTCTGTGCGCGCCGTCGCGCTTCTCTTTGCTTGCGGGCAAGCTGCCCTCGAATATCGGCGCTTACGACAACGCTGCCGAATTTCCTTCTGAGACGCTGACCTTCGCGCACTATCTGCGCGCCGAAGGTTATCGCACGGTTTTGTCGGGCAAGATGCATTTCTGTGGCGCGGACCAGTTGCACGGCTTCGAGGAGCGGCTCACAACCGACATCTATCCCGCGGATTTCGGCTGGACGCCCGACTGGCAGAACTTCGAAGCGCGCCCGTCGTGGTATCACAACATGAGTTCCGTCATCGATGCAGGCCCGTGCGTGCGCACCAACCAGCTCGATTTCGATGACGAGGTGACCTTCACCGTCCGTCAGAAGCTCTTCGACATCGCGCGCGAGCGGCACGCGGGCAGGGACACACGGCCGTTCATGATGGTCGCGTCGCTGACCCATCCGCACGATCCCTACGCGATACCGCGCAAATACTGGGACATGTACCCCGACGAAGACGTGGACATGCCTTCTTATCGCGACTCGCTCGATGCGAGCGATCCGCACTCGAAGCGTCTGCGCCATGTCTACGAGGCCGATCGCACGCCGCCAACGGACAGGCAGATTCGCAACGCGCGGCGCGCGTACTACGGCGCGGTATCGTATGTGGACGATCAGTTCGGAGCCATCCTGGAAGCGCTCGAACAGGCCGGACTCGCGAACGAGACGACGATCATCGTCACGTCGGACCACGGCGAGATGCTCGGTGAGCGCAACCTCTGGTACAAGATGACGTTCTTCGAAGGCGGCTGCCGCGTGCCTTTGATCGTGCATCGGCCGGGGCGGTTCGAGCCGCATCGCGTGAAGGAATCGGTCTCCCATCTCGATGTATTGCCGACGCTGGTCGAGATCGCGCGCGGAGAATTGCCGGAAAGCTGGCCCGATGCCATCGACGGGCAAAGCCTCGTGCCGCATCTTGCAGGAACGGGCGGCCATGACGAAGCCATCGGGGAATATCTTGCGGAAGGCGCGATTGCGCCCATCGTCATGATTCGGCGAGGGGCGTACAAATTCATTCACTCGCCCGCCGATCCGGACCAGTTATACGACCTGAAAGCGGATCCCTTTGAACGGACCAATCTCGCTAACGATGAGCGGCATCGAGCGACGGTGGCCGCGTTTCGCGAGGAAGTTGAGCGTCGCTGGAATCTTGATGCGCTGCATCGCGACGTGCTGATGAGTCAGCGCCGCCGTCACTTCCACTTTGCATCGACGACACTCGGCACGATCCAGTCATGGGACTGGCAGCCCCGCGTCGATGCGAGTCAACGCTATATGCGCAACCATATCGACCTCGACGATCTCGAGGCAATGGCCCGCTTTCCCGCTGTCGAACATTGAAGCCGCAAACGATCAACCCGCACATACAACAGGAACGCAGATGAAAAAAGCCCTCATACATGCGCTTTTCACCGCCGTGCTCGGCTGCGCGGCGTCGCACGTGTTCGCCGCCGATCCGCCGTCTTGCACGCAAGTGCGCATGGCGGATCCGGGCTGGACCGACATCGACGCGACCAATGCGATGAGCGGCATCGTGCTGAAGGCGCTCGGTTACAAGCAGGATGTCGCGAACCTGTCGGTGCCGATCACGTATCAGGGCTTGAAAAAAGGGCAGATCGACGTGTTCCTCGGCAACTGGATGCCTGCGCAGGCTCCGCTGGTCAAGCCGTTCGTCGACGAGAAAGCCATCGACGTGGTGCGGCCGAATCTGTCGAATGCCAAGTTCACGCTTGCTGTCCCGGCATACGTCGCCGCAGCGGGCGTGCATTCGTTCGCGGACCTGCAGAAGAATGCGGACAAGTTCGACAAGCGCATATACGGCATCGAGCCGGGCGCGCCCGCGAATCAGAACCTCAAGAAGATGGTGGACGACAAGGCCTTCGGTCTTGGCGACTGGAAGGTCGTCGAATCCAGTGAAACGGGCATGCTGACGCAAGTGGAGCGCGCGATACGCGACAAGAAGTTCATCGTTTTTCTCGCGTGGGAGCCGCATCTGATGAACACGAAGTTCAAGCCCGTCTATCTCGATGGCGGAGATCAATATCTTGGCCCGAACTTCGGCGGCGCCACGGTGAACACCGTATCGCGCAGCGGGTATGAGCAGCAATGTCCGAACGTCGGACGTCTTTTCAGGCAGATGGCGTTCAGCGTGGATCTGGAGAACGGCGTCATTGCCGATGTGCTGGATAAAAAGACAAGGCTCGAAACGGCCGCCGCCGACGCGCTCAAACGTCACCCCGAGCTATTGAAGGCGTGGCTCGACAACGTCATGACCGTGAGCGGCGGCAACGGGCTGGAAGCCGTCCAGAGCGCCTTGGGCGTGAAATAGGCGATAGTGGCAAGTGTGAGTCTTGCCACTGCGCCGGATAGTTCGCATTCCTATGGTAATGATTGCAGCGCGCACGTGCTGAACGTCACGCTGCAATTCGACGGTCGCTCCCGGGCAGATTTATGTCGCAATCAGTCGAGCCGCCGGCTATATGGCACCTTATTTTTACGTGTCGCCCCACAACAAGAGGACACGCTGATGCAAGAAAAACTATACGCCGCACGACGTTCGTCTTTCATGACAGCTTTTGCGCTCGCCGCGAGCGCAGCCGTTGCACCGGGTGTTGCGCAGGCACAAAGCAGCGTGACGCTCTACGGCATTCTGGATGCGGGCGTTACCTATGTCAGTAACAGCGGTGGCTCGCACCTGTTCAAGTTCGATGACGGCATTTCCTACGGCAATCGTATCGGCTTTCGCGGGTCTGAAGATCTGGGCGGCGGGCTGCAGGCGGTATTCGTGCTCGAATCGGGCTTTCATGTCGGCACGGGACGCTATGCGTTCGGCGGTGCGGAGTTTGGGCGTCAGGCGTACGTGGGCCTGAAAAGCAATCAGTGGGGCCAGTTGTCGTTCGGTAACCAACTCGATATGACCGAAGAGTTCGTTTATCTGTACAACATCTCGGCCTGGGCGAGCGGCTATGCCATCCACCAGGGCGACTTCGACCGCATGAACGGAGATCGGCTGCCGAATTCGGTGAAGTTCCTGTCGAACGACTATGGGGGCTTCACGTTCGGCGGCATGTATTCGTTTGGCAACGTATCGGGTAACTTCCACCAGAACAGCGCATGGAGCGTGGGCGGACACTATGCCGCGAACACCTTCAACCTGGGGATCGCCTATACGCAACTGAACAATCCAAACGGAATCTACGCGTTCGATCCGTACGCGATGATCGGCGCGCACACTTTCCTCGGGCAGCCCGCAGTCAGCATCGATCCGGCCACGGGTGCGCGCACCGACCCATACAGCACCAATGCGTTCCCCGTCGACAGGCAAGGCGCGCTGGCCGTTGGCGGCGCGTGGACGATCGGCAACCTGATGGTGTCGGGCAACTTCACGTGGACGAACATCAAGGGGCTGGGCGTCACCTCGTACATGAAGGTGTACGAGGCAGGCGCGTCCTACAACTTCAGGCCCGATATCGCGCTATACGGCGGCTATCAGCACACGCGCTTCGAAGGCAATCACTGGAATCAGGGATCGCTCGGTCTCCATTATCTGTTGTCCAAGCGGACCGACATCTACATTTCCGGCGACTATCTGCGCGCCTCCGGTCCGGTCGATGCAGTCATCGGCTATAGCTTTACGCCGTCCACCTCGAACGCGCAGGCTGATGTTCGTATCGGCATGCGCCAATCCTTCTAGCCCATTGCTCCATTGCTTGCGCCGGTTTCGCCCTTTGCGGAACCGGCTGTACAGGCAACTCGGGCACGGCGAGGGCCGACGGCGAAAGAGCATCGACGGAAGGATGGCACAGCAGGTCAAACATCGGGGCGCAGAGACGCGGGTACGAAATCCTGGAACCGGCGTACTTCGTTTGCTAATTCAAGGAGCGAGCAGGTAGGGCGGTTATCGCAATGAGTGTCTTTCGATGCAATGCCATTCGATCCTCGGATTGCTGCACCTTCCGGTGCACGTCACTTGCCAGAGGCAGGACATACAGAGTCTTCAAGGCTCGCAAACTTGGCGATAAAAAATGCCCGCCTTTCCGGCGGGCCGAACGAGAGAGCGCACTGAGAGTACGCAGTTTTATTATCTCTTGAAAGCGAGCGATTTCAAGCAAGAAAAAACGATTACATGAGCTGTCGAAAGTTCGTCGAACCTTTGCAGACCGAACATTCGCGCGTCCAGTTGCGACCCTGGATTCACCCGCATCCTCGTCCTTTCTCGAGCGCGCCGTTGCCGCCCACGGTGTCATAGCCACATGCTCACACTCGTGTCCTTTCCGGCTTTACGTTGTCTGGGACCGAAGCCGAAGCAATGGCCGCCTTTCACTAAAGCGGCTTCGCTTGCGAGTTTGCCACCGAGGCGCTGTGAGGCCCCTCTGCGAGGCGTAATGCTCCGTAACGCCTGCCTTTGACTTGTACGCAGAACAACTTTCAGCGAGTGCGTTCATGTCCCCGCGAGAAGTTCGGATCAGAGCACAGCGAGCCAGCCGCCGTCCACATAGATGATCTGGCCGTTCACATAGCTCGATGCCTGCGACGACAGATACACCGCCGTGCCGACGAGCTCTTCCGGCTTGCCCCAGCGCTGCGAGGGATTACTGCTGCGGACCCACGCGTCGAAGGCGGCGTTGTCGACCAGCGCCTGGTTCATGTCAGTGAGGATGTAACCCGGCCCGATGGCGTTCGCCTGAATGTCCGACGACGCCCACTCCGCACTCATCGCCCGGGTCAACATCTTGATACCACCCTTTGCCGCCGTGTATCCGCCGACGGTGGCGCGTGCGCTTTCGCTCGTCAGCGAGCCAATGTTGACGATCTTGCCACCCTTGCCGCGCGCGATCATGCGACGCGCCGCTTCTTTCGCGACGATGAACGCGCTCGTCAGGTTCGTATCTATCACACGCTGCCAGTCGGCGAGTTCGAGTTCGACGAGCGGCTTGCGGAACTGGATGCCCGCGTTATTGATGACGATGTCGATCTGGACGCCGTCACGGTCCCACTGCGCAAATGCGTTGACGACGGCTGTTTCATCCGTGACGTCGAACGCGCGACCTTTTGCCTTGAAGCCTGCGCCTTCGAGTCGGTCTACCGCTTCGGCAACGGTATCGGCGCGCGTTCCGTTCACGATCACGTCAGCGCCCGCGGCCGCGAGCCCCTGCGCGAGCGCGAAGCCGATGCCTCTTGTCGAGCCGGTGATGAGCGCGGTGCGGCCGCTCAGATCGAATAACGATGTCATGTGCTCTTCCTCTCGAGTGTCGATAGCGCAGATTCTGACCTTTTCGGCCAAGCGGCGCCACTCAGCCTCCGGCGATCAACCGCAGAAAGCAGTGCACTGGACATGGTTCGACGAGTGAGTCGACTCAACGTGGAATGTTTTGAATGACACCGCGCGTAGCTCGTTCAATGATCGAGGACATCGTCAGAACAAATAGTCGAACCCAAAAAAGCATGACGAGGCGGGCTTGTGGATCAAAACCTACTGCGGCGCTGATTCAGTCATTCCTTCGCTTGCGTCGTCGATCAAATTCAGTGCGACGGCCGGGTCGTTGATCTTGTCGATCGCGAGCATGGCGAACCGCGCGAGAAAAAGGGAAGTGTTCGACTCGCCTAGTTGAGTCATGGTCTTGCACAGCCGGGTATAAACAATGTCGAGGTCGCTGTCGGTCATGGCGTTCTCCTTTACCGGTTTGATCGCAATCACATTTGAAGCGCGTGTTGGATGGCGGCCGCAACATCGGCAGCCGCTGCCTCATGCCAGCGTCCCAATACATGGCCGTCCGGGCGAACCAGGTATGCGGTGCCGGGCCTGGCGTCGTACATCGTGAACAGCCGACCGGTGTGGTCCCAGTTGTGATCGTTCATCGTCTCGGGAAGTAGATGCGAAGTTACCGGGATCAGCTTGAAAGGCAGCTTCTCCTGTTTAAGTTTTGCTTCCAGTTCCACAAATTCCGCCGGAACGTGCCCGTTCTTACTGAAGTGCAGAACAGTGAAACGTGGAGCGATCAAGTCGGTCAGATGCGCCTCTCTCGCGCTGCCGTTCTCGACGATCGTCAGCGGGCATTCGGTCAACACGGCCCCCGGCGCAGGGCCAGCCTCAAACGCTCCCGATTGTGCTTGCGGCGCGTTGAGGGGCGAATCCGTATAAGTAATGGCCGAAGTCTGCCGCGGGTTGATTAGAGAACGCACCCGTTCATGCTTGATCGCCAGGCTCAGTACGGCCTTGCGCATCAGTTCGAAGGCGAATGAGGGCGGCGCCATGAACTCTGTGCTCTTGGTGCCGTAGCTCAGGTTTTCATGGGCGGCAAAGACGCGCTCGTCTGAATAGCTGTCGAGCAATCCCTCGGATGCAAGGCCACGGACGACGAACGCCAGTTTCCACGCGAGGTTGTCCGCATCATCGATTCCGGAGTTCGCGCCGCGCACGCCGAAAATCGGCACTAGATGCGCGGCATCGCCGCCGAACAGCACGCGATCGTGACGATAGCTTTCCAGGGTCAGGGCACTGGCCTTGTAAATCGTGATCCAGATGGGCGCCCAGGCGCCGCGTTCGCCCATCATGTCCAACAGGCTTTGCACTCGAGGCATGACATTTTCGGGCTTGACTGCCTGCTCGGCGTCTTCGCCGTCCCGCAGTTGGTAATCGATGCGCCAGACATTGTCAGGCTGCTTGTGGACCAGCACAGTGGAGCCCGGGTTCGACGATGGATCGAAATAGGCAAGACGCTCGGTCGGCCGCTCGCTCTCGAGCTCGATATCGACGATGACGTAACGGCCCTCGTATCTCGTGCCTTTGAGCTGCAGGCCCAATGCGTCGCGAATGGTACTGCGCCCGCCATCGCAGGCGACAACCCAGTCCGTGTTGAGCGAGTAGTCGCCTTCGGGCGTCGTAAGGCGAAGCGTGGCGCCATCCTTGCGCGATTCGATCGCAGTCACCTTGGTCTGCCAGCGAATGTCGATCAGATCAGACTTCCGTTGCGCGACGTCCAGGAGAAACTGTTCGATGTGATATTGCGCGAGGTTCACCATCGGAGGCAGCTTCTGGTTATCGTCCTGCGGCATCTTGAAGTGCAGCACTTCGCTATCGCGATAAAAGCTGCGCCCACCGGCCCACGGCAGTCCGGTCTTCAGAAAGCCCTCGACCGCACCAAGCCGCTCGATGATTTCCAGGCTCCGGCGCGAGATAGAGATTGCCCGGCTGCCGTGGCACACGGAATCATCGGCTTCGATCAATACCGAAGGAACGCCGTGATTGGCGAGGCCAAGCGCCACGGCAAGTCCGACAGGGCCACCGCCGACGATCGTCACTGCATGTCGCTTTGTCTCGATGTCGTTGTCAAGACCGGGCACACGGGCAGCGTATTTCTTTGCAGTGAACGGGTAAGCTTTGAATTGCATCGTTTGCTCCTTAACGAAGTCAGTTAGCGGAGGGCAAAGGCGCATGCATGAGTTGCGCCTCGATTCTGCCGTCACGCCATCGGTGTGTTTGCCCTGGTCGGGCAATGCGCGCTAACGTGCGTTGCGAGATAACTCCGCGTCGCGGGGGCGCCTGGACTGAACGGGCAGCACTGACACTACGATGGTTCCGACCACGAGCAATGCCGCTGCATAGAGCAATCCGGCGGTAAAGCTATGGGTAACATCCTTGAGCCATCCCACGACCAGCGGGTTCAGCGCCGATCCAATGTTTCCGGTCGCGTTGATCACTGCAATACCCAGTGCACGCGCCCGGAAACTCAATGCATGATCGGGAGTCGTCCAGAAGATCGACATGGCGGTGTACGATCCCGCCGACGCGAAGCAGATGCCCAGCATCTGAATGACGGGGTGAGTGGACCACGCGGTGCAAAGCCAGCCAGCAGCGGAGAACAGCATCGGCAACATCAGGTGCCATTTGCGTTCCTGTTTGCGATCGGAGCGTCTTCCCCACCAAATCATTGCAATAATCGTGCAGATTTGCGGAATCGCGGCCAGCAGACCGACGGTCCGATTGCTCGCATCGGCGCTGAAGCTTTTTACGATCAATGGCGTCCAGACGGCAACCATCGCAAGCGTGTTGACCAGACAGAAATAAGCGAGCGCAAACTTGAGGACTGTTGGCGAGAGGAGCTCGCTGAGAAGGCTTCGCTGTTCGGTGGCGGGCGCATACGACACGGGGTCGGCGTTGTGCTCGGCCGCGAGGGACTTCGAAAGCGTGCGCTTCTCATCGGCCGTGAGCCAGTTCGCCTGCTCGGGAACGTCGCGCAGATAGCCGAACACGACCAGACCCAGAATCGCCGAAGGCAACCCTTCCAGGCAAAAGAGCCACTGCCATCCTTTGAGGCCGAGCGTTCCATCCAGCGCCAGGATGTATCCCGAGAGGGCGGAGCCGATTGCGGCCGTGACGGGCATCGCGATCATGAACAAAGCGTTGGCCCTCGCGCGATATGCGTTCGGAAACCAATACGTCATGTAAAGCAGGATGCCCGGTAGAAAGCCGGCCTCCGTCACGCCGACGAGAATTCGCGACAGATAGAGCGTTCCAGGACTCGACGCGAACATCGTCGCTGTAGAGGCCAGACCCCAGGCGATCATGATGGTGCCGATCCACTTCCGGGCGCCGATCCGCGCGAGGACGATATTGCTCGGAATGCCGAACGCGATGTAGGCGATATAAAACAGCGTCGTCGCCAGACCTAACTGGACGCCCGACAGACCGAGGTCCTTCATCATGGTAAGGCCGGCAAATCCGATATTGATCCGGTCCAGAAACGAGAAGAAGAACAGGACGAAGAGAAACCAGAGAAGGTGCCGGGAAACCTTGGCGATGACACGCTGCTCTCGCGTCGATTCACTCGATCCAGCATCGTTTGCCGGACCGCCGGGAAGGGGACTTCGGTCGGCCAATGGCGTCGTTTCCATACGGGTCGTCTCCAGACTTGACTCTATGTCGAGCGTCACAGCACTCGATGCAATCGCGTCAGGCTCGTCAGGGCGGCGAGATATCGCGATGAGTGGAGTATGGCGATGCGCCCGCGCGGGCTGTCCCCAAAATGGGTACGACTCGACCGGTGAAATGAGTCAGGAAAAACCCTCAGTGCAAGCCAAAACAGGAATCGGGCGCGATCAGAAAGCTGAAGCAGTGGCCGGTCATTCCCGGCTGGTAGCCAGGCACAAGGCAAACAGCTGACGCTGGCTCGAAATGCCCAGGCGGCGAAACGCCCGCTTCTGATAAGTCACGACGCTGGAGGCCTTGACGCCCATGAGTTCGCCGATGTCGTTCGCAGTACGGCCCTCGAGAACGCCGCACAGGACATCGAGTTCGCGCTTCGACAACTCTGGGCAGATTCCTCGAATGCGCGCCAGCATGAGTTGCGGAATGCCGGTCTGAATCTGGCCGCATAGCGCGTAATGATGCCGGGCGGTCTGTGCGATCAGCGGCGCAAAGCCCTCGATAAGCGAGATCTCGTTCGCGTGAAAGTTGCCGCGCCTGCGGTCGCGATAGAGATTGACGGAAAGCCAGATATCCTGCGACGGCTGGAGCAGAAGGGACAGTCGGCCTGAAACGTCTGGCTGGTGATAGCAGGCGGCCCGATACCCTTCATGCGAGATGTCTTCGATGGCCTGCTGGTGGAGCAAGACGGCCGAATCCGGCTTCGGCGGACGGGCAGACGAGATGATCGTCTGATTTCCGTCCAGCGCATAGAAAGTCTTTGCGTAGGTATCCGCGACGTTGCTCAGGAATCGGCCACCGCGGTGGTCTGCGACTGAGACCGTCCGTGGGCGATTGTTGAACTCGTAAGCGAAGACGGTGCACTGCGATATGCCCGCGGCATCGCCCACAAGTTTCAGAACTTCCGCCGCGAAGGCGTTCGCATCAGTAGACCCAATGGACGAAACCAGGCTCGTTGCCCGTGACAGATCCAGATGGCCTGAGAGGTTGGGGCGATCAAGCCGCCATGAGCGCATGATTGGCCTCGAAGCGTGCCCAAAAAAACGATTCTAAGCGACTCTGTGACAGGAGCTCGTAAGAGGGCGCCTTCGGCTGCTACGCCGATGCGCAGATCCGTATCGACACAGGGCGGACGCGCCGGCGACTCGTCCACGATCGTCATTGTGCTGGCGCAGTTGACTTCGCTGTCAGATGGAATGGCGCGAATTGCGGCCGTGCTTCGCTAGTTCGCTGCGTCCGAGCGCCCGGCAGAGAAGCGCCGCCCGCCTGCATCGAGTCGAGGACCGACATGCGAGCAGGGCCATTGCCGAATGCAATTCCTCTATCTATGCAGGTTTTCCTAGGGTCGCCATGAGTTGACGGCGTCATGACGCTGCTCTAACTTCGCGTTGTGATCACACATCAAACATCACGGCGGCGTTGAATACGTCTACAGAAAGACGTGGAAGCGGTTCGGAGAGACTCGGAGAGCAGGTTCTTGCTCATTAGCGCGCTGCATGAATTGGGAGACAGATAGCTGTGAATGATATTGAAGCCCGAACGATCAAGAAGGTCATGGTGCGGCTAGTGCCGTTCCTCATGCTTTGCTACTTCGTCGCGTATCTGGACCGCGTCAATGTCGGGTTCGCGAAGCTTCAGATGAATGCTGCGCTAGGATTGAGCGACACTGTGTACGCATTTGGCGCAGGGCTGTTCTTCATCGCCTATTTCTTCCTGGAAGTTCCGTCGAACCTCGCGCTGCACAGATTCGGCGCCCGGCTGTGGATCGCCAGAATCATGCTGTCGTGGGGCGTTATCTCGTTGCTATTCGCGTTCATCCAGCCGATCTCAGACACCATCGGCGTCTCGAATAAAACGACCTTCTATACGCTTCGTTTCCTCCTTGGGGTCTGCGAGGCGGGCTTCTATCCGGGAGTCATCTTCTATCTGACGCTGTGGTTTCCAGCGGTGTATCGAGCGCGAGTCGTGGCGTTTTTCATGCTGGCGATTCCGTTTTCGTCGGTGGTTGGAGCGCCCATCTCCGGCGCCTTGCTGAACATTTCTGCTGCGGGCCTGCATGGATGGCAGTGGCTGTTCATTCTGGAGGCGCTGCCCTCGATGGTGCTGGCGCTCGTCGTGGTGTTCTATTTGACGGACCGCCCATCTCAAGCCGCATGGCTCCAAAAGGATGAGATTAACTGGCTCGAGAAATCCATCGAGCAGGAAAAACAAAGCAAGCTTTCCGCCGGACACGGACATATCGGGATCAAAGTGTTCGTCAGTGATCCGCGGATGCTCATTTGTTCGTTTGTCTACTTCTGCTTGAACGCGGCTAACTACGGCGTAGCGTTCTTTCTGCCGACGATCGTCAAGGGCTTCGGCGCCAGCAACTTTGAAACCGGAGTTCTGGCTGCCGTACCGTTCGTCTTTGGCGCAATCGGCATGGTGCTTCTCTGCCGAAATTCCGACCGCACGCTCAAGCGCCGCGAGCATGTTGCCTTCGCATTGTTGCTGGCCGGACTAGGCGTCGGCGGGGCCGGCCTGGTGAGTGCGCCGGTTCTGGTGCTTGCCCTGCTGTGCGTTGGTCAGATCGGCTGCTCGGCTATGCCGCCGCTACTTTGGCCCATCCCGACAGCGTTTCTTACCGGCGCGTCAGCGGCCGGTGGGATCGCGGCGATAAATTCGGTCGGAAATCTCTCGGGTTTTGTCGGTCCATACGTGATGGGCTATCTGAAGGATCTGACTGGTAACTTCACTACCGGACTACTGGTGCTTGGAGGCTGTGCACTCGTTGGCGCCGTTGTTACGCTCTTCATCAAACAGGCGCCGGCGGTCGGCACGACAGGTCTTGCGCAGCCCGAATCAACTCATTGACTGACGGCCTGTTCATCGCGTAGTCGTCGCGCACGTTGAGCTAAGGCCGGGAGGGTCGTACCTTCACTGATACGCGGGACGGCTGGTCGACGTGCCATCGCCTTGCTTTACATTCGGCGCGACAAGGGCAGGGGACTGAGGGCGTTGTCCCTCAGTTGTCGCGCGCCAATCGCTCGTCGACCGTTTTAGAGCTGAGAACCTGACGGCTTTCTGCATGGCCTGCCGACTGGGTAATGGCCGTTGCTACGGATGAAACAGACGCTGGGTTGGAGCCGCCCGACACGCGTCGGCTTTTCGCCGCAGCCAGATCACCATCTCGTGCTGATAAGCCGGACGCTGGGTTGTCAGCCCCAGCTCGTGTTCAAGATGATGCTGCACAGGTCGGCTCTTACGAAGCCAGGATCCTTGTACGCAAGGAAGTCATCGTTAAAGGTGCCGAACGTGGTGCCCGGGCGATGCTTCATGCCCTCGTAAAAGGCATCGATCATCTTGCTCGCGAAAGCGGTGCCGCGCGGATAGGATGCAAGGACCGCCGCTCGTTGTTCTTCTGTGAATCCTTCGAAGCCTCTTCCCGCCACGTCCATCCCGGCACCCGCCTGGACGAGCGCAACTTCCGGATGCATGTGCTCGGGAATACCCGGCGTCGTGTGCAGCGCAATAGCCGTCCAGACCTTCTGTACTTCCGCCTCGCCGATGTGATGGCTTCGTAAAAAATCACGGGCGGCGTTCGCGCCATCGACCTCGAAGCGAAGCTGGCTTTCGCGATAGACGGACGTCAGGCCGACATCGTGAAACATGGCCGCGACGTAAAGCAACTCTTCGTCGAAGGCGAGGTTCTTTCGCTTACCGAGTAGAGCGCCCCAAAGATACACGCGCGTTGAGTGGTGGAACAGCAATTCGCTTTCGGTGTCGCGAATGAGTTCGGTCGCCTCACGCGCTAACTGGCTGTCGGGAATCACGATGCCGAGGGTTTCGTTCGTCGGCAAAAGTCTGTGTTGTTTCATCGGGTACGGTAATCAGTGAGCGGACGGTTTGACAGCACCGACTTTCAGCTCTGGGAAATGAATGATTGTTGGTGCCACGCTATTCGACAGCGGCAAAGAAATCACCTCACGAGCGAGCCGCTTCTCGTTCAAGCCAGTGATAGTCGCTCATGTGTCGCTCGACGAATCGACTCACCATGACCCTTTCCACGTCGGTCAGTTCATAGGTCGCTTCAATGTCGTCGGTGAACATTGGATAGCCTTCGTCGGATGCTTGGATAAAGGCTACAGCGACAGCTATCGTCGAGGAAGTGCATTTTTTGCCAAACCAGAATGCATGACGTGCAGTTCACCGGTGTGACTTGCCCCTGACCCGCGGTGCGTCGGTGATCGCCATATGCCGCGCCGCGTCTGCCAACATCGTTCGCAGCCATGTATGACCCTGATCGTGAGTGTGACGCTCGTGCCAGATCATCTGCAAGGCTCGCGTGGTCGTCTTCCATGGCAGTTCTGCTGAGTACACCGTCCCCGCCTGACTAAAAAGCCTTGCAAGCGACGCAGGAACTATTGCCGCAGCCGGGGTACCGGCTAAGAGCGAGGGGATAGCGAGAAAGTGAGGTTGAACGATCTTGAACTGCGGCCTCTCGCCAATCGATTCATATGCTGCCTCCACCTCAGCGCGGTCGAACATCTCAGTCCTGCGAGTCAATCCTCGCTCGGACAGGAAGCCATCGTCGGTCCCTCCGGTCGATACAACCAGCAAAGGCAAGTTAGCAAGATCCTTCAAGCGAATTTTTCGTCCCGCAAGAGGGTGGTCCGACGCGATAACCAACACGTCCCTTTCTTCAAACAACGTCTGTTCGTGAATACGAGGCGGCACGTTAGAAAACGATCCCAGTGCAATCTCTACGCGGCCGATATCGATCTGCGTGGTCAGATCGATCCTGCTCGCTGGCAAGACCGTAGCACTCGCCCGCGGTGCTGCAATCGACGTCGCACGGAAGAACGGCGGCAATACCACGGCGGTCAGGTAGTCCGTCGCCGCTATGCAGAACTGTCTGTCGGTGCTGGCCGGGTCGAAATGCTTCGGTCCCACTGCACGGTCGATGATAACGAGGGCATCTCGTACTAGCGGAGCCATCTCGAGCGCCCGAGTGGTCGGCTCCATTCCGGCGACCGTTCGTACGAACAAGTCATCGTTGAAAAACCCTCGCAGCCGCGATAGCGCATGACTGACTGCGGAAGGGCTCAAATTGATTGCCTCGCTGGCACGAAGCACGTTCCGCTCGCGGAGGACCGCATCGAAGACGCGGAGCAAGTTGAGATCAAGGTTACTCATTTCGATAGCGGCTTTTGCGTCAGCAGGTTCGTGCGATTCACGCACACTCAATGACATCATGGCCCTGCGTGTGCTTATCGGGAATAGCCAATTCAAAGCGGCGAAGACAATGCTTCAGCCACAAGCACGCGGCGATATCGAAGAAGGGCGGTGCTCTGGTCGCGATCGTGGCGCAATCAAAGCATGTACTTAACCTTATTGGATTGGCGTGCTATACCGCTTCTGATCCGTTCATTAGAACGGCGGCAAGCGCGGAGCAATCGCATAGGCACGGGACGTGTCTATAACGGGCCGGTGATTGCCGATGCTAAGGCGGATATTTGGCGCGCCCGCCATAGACGGGGTGAGTCCGGGATTGCATCCGCGAGCGCTCGCCATCACTCAAGAATGAGTGCCATCAAAAGCATACGCAAAGAAACGACCAAAGCCTGCGGAATCCCCTTTTTGCGACCGCCGACGCGACTCAATCCGCGACAGGCTCCCCGATGTCGATATCGAGTAGCGCCGCGCTCACCGACTTGCCGTGTGCGTCGAGCGCGAGCGAACGCGTGACGCCGCCGCCCAGCGCATGTCCCAGCACGAAATTGAAGGCATGCAGAAGCGGCAGTTCGTAGCGCACGACATCGCCTTTGACGACCTCGGCGAGATGCGCCTTCACGCGCTCGGGCGTCAAATGCTTGCGCAGATGCGCGTAGTGTTTCTGATCGAAACAGATCACCGAGACATTCAGCGTGTTGCCCTTGTCGCCGGTGCGGCCATGCGCCAGTTCACGCAGTTTCATCGTTGGCCTCCACGAATTCGAAAACGGGATTCACATGCTCGCGCGAGAGCAGCACGGATTGCACCGCGATGACTTCGCGCGTGTTCCTGGTCACGCCGCCGCCGCCCGCCGGACCGTTGGTATAGAGCGTTTCGACTTCGTTGCCGATGCGCGCCGCCTCCGTTGCGTTCGACGTCCGCCCAGCGACGCGCACGCGGACTTCAAAAGGATCGTCTTTGCCGGACGCTAGCGCATCGCCATAGAGCGCGTTCACGCCGATCAGGTCGAAACGCAGTTCGCTGGTGTCGACGCCCGTGATCGCGAGACGTTCACGCACGATATCGAGCGCGAGCCTCGCGCGCGCCACCGCGCCCTGTCCGCCATAGGAAATCTGGCCTTCACCGATGAAGCCGTCGGCATAGGCGACGGATACTTTGAGCGTGTCGGTGCGCGCATTGCCGCGCCCGCCCGAGACGCGCACGCGGTCTTGCGCCTCCTGCCTCACGCGCACCTGCGTAAAGTCCGCAACGACGTCAGGCTGGTAGTAGCGCGCCGGATCGTGAATCTCGTAGAGCAGTTGTTCCTTGCACGTCGCCTCGGTCACGGCGCCGCCCGCATGTGGCACCTTGGTGACGATGATCGAACCATCCGCGCTCACCTCTCCGACCGGAAATCCGAGCCGCGCGAGATTGCCGACATCCTTGTAACCGGGATCGGCGAAGTAGCCGCCCGTCACCTGTCCCGCGCATTCAAGCAGATGCCCGACCACCGTCGCCTGCCCGAGCGTGTTCCAGTCGTCCATCTTCCAGCCGAATTCGTGGATGAGCGGCGCCGTGAACAACGACGGGTCCGCGACGCGCCCCGTCAACACGATATCCGCGCCCGCTGCAAGCGCGCCGACGATAGGCGCTGCGCCGAGATACGCATTGGCCGATACGATGCGTTGTGCATACGCGTCAACCTCGTCGCCCGATTCCTCGAAGCGCAGGTTCGAGCGCAGGACGACGTCCAGCACGTCATCGCCGGTGACCGCGGCGATCTTGAGGCCATCGAGCCCGAGTTCGCGGGCGATCTGCGCGGTTTTGCGCGCAGCCGAACGAGGATTGGCCGCGCCCATGTTCGAGATGATGCGCACGCCGTTTTTCACCGCGACGGGCAGCACTGCGCGCATGCGCGCTTCGAGCAGCGGGTCGTAACCGAGATCGGGATTGTTGCGGCGCGCCTGCTGGGCGATAGCGATCGTGCGTTCGGCAAGGCATTCGAACACGAGATAGTCGAGCGCGCCGTGTTCGGCCAGTTCGACCGCAGGCTCGATGCGATCGCCCGAATAACCCGCGCCCGCGCCGATTCTGATGGTGTCTTTCATGGTTCGTCCTTACAGCGGAAACACGCCCAGCACGACGCACGCGATCGTCATGACGATCGACGCGCCGAACAGCAGCGGGAACGTGAATTTCTGGTGATCCGCGAGCTCGATGCCGCACAGTCCGACGACGAGAAACGTCGCGGGTGTGAGCGGGCTCACGGGAAAGCCGGTCGTCATCTGGCCGAGCAGCGCGGCCTGGCCGACATGCACCGGCGCCACGCCGAGCTGCGACGCAACTTCGGCGACCACGGGCAGCACGCCGAAATAGAACGAATCGGGATCGAAGAGCATCGACAGAGGCATCGACAGCAGACCAAGCGCGACCGGAATGTGCCCGGCAAGCGCGGGCGGCACGAAGCCGACGGCTGCCTGCGCCATCGCCTTCAGCATGCCGGTGCCCTGCATGATGCCGGTGAACACGCCGGCCGCGAGCAGAATGCCGGCCATCATCAGCGCGGCGCGCGCGTGCGCATCGATGCGCTTTCTCTGCATGTCGACATTCGGGTAATTCACCATCAGCGCGATGCACAGTCCGACCATGAACATGATCGCGGGCGGAATCTTCTCGCCCATGACGACCATCGTGCCAAGCACGACGATCGTCAGCACGATGTTGAACCAGAAGTTCTTCGGGCGGCGCAGCGCTTCTTCCTCGGGCGTGAGCTTACGTTCGGGCATCGGAATCGAACCGGTCGCGCTCGAATAGCCGAGGCGCTTTTCCTCGCGGCGGCCGAGCCACCACGCCATGCTGAACACGAACACAAGGCCGATTGCCTGCACCGGAATGAGCGGGTTGAAGAGCGATGAAATCGGCAGATGCAGCGACGCCGATGCGCGGATCATCGGTCCCGTCCATGGCAGAAAGTTGATGCCCGCCGCCATCGACACCGCAGCGGCGAGCACGCGCTTGTCCATGTTCAGGCGTTCGTAGAGTGGCAACATCGCGGGGATCGTCACGAGAAAACACACCGCGCCGGAGCCGTCGAGGTGGATGAGGAGCGCGAGCAGCGTCGTGCCCATCACGATGCGCGTCGGTTTCGTGCCCACCGCGCGCAGGATGCGGTCGATGATCGGATCGAGCGTGCCCGCATCCGTAATCGTGCCGAAATAGAGGATCGCAAACACGAACATGCCGACGACAGGCGCGAGGCTCTTCAATCCGTCGATGACGAACTTGCTCGTCTGCAATCCGAATCCGCCGATCAGCGACGCCGCGATCGGCACGATGATCAGCGCCACGAGCGGCGACATGCGTTTGGAAAGAATCGCCCCGAGCAGGACGACGATGGTGGCGAGGCCGAGCAACGGCAGCATGTGTCTGTCTCCGAATCTTGTTTTTTGATGAGGCCCAGAGTAAGTTCCAAGCAGCGATCACACAATTGAAATGATTTGATTGCAGCTATCACGAACCATAATGGATCTCAATCTTCGCGACATTCGCGCGCTCGTCGCCGTCGCCGAGGCGGGAAGCTTCACGCGGGCGGCCGAGCGGCTGCATTTGTCGCAACCCGCCCTCACTGTGCAGATACGGCGCCTGGAAGAAGCGGTCGGCGCGCGCCTGTTCGATCGCAACAGCCGCAATGTCGCTCTGACGACGACGGGCCGCGAGCTTTTGCCGCTCCTGCGCAAATCTTTGCGCGACATGGAAAACGTGCTGCGCGACGCCCGCGCACTGGGCGAAGGCGAGAGCGGCACGATCCGCATCGCGTGCCTGCCCACGTTTGCGGCGAGCGCGTTGCCCGAACTGATCATCGGCATGAAACACGATGTGCCGCGCGTCACGTTCCAGATTCACGATGTCGTGGCGAGCACCGTCAACGCGCTGGTGCGCGAGGAGGAAGTTGATATCGGGCTCACCGGGGGTGACGTGCTCGACCCGATGCTCGAAGTGCTGCATGCCGGTGTGGACCGGCTCGTCGTCGTTTGTCCGGGCGCGCATCCGTTCGCGAGCATGAGTCTGATCGGCGTGAGCGATCTCGAGCAGGTTCCGCTCGTGCTCACCGCACCGGGAACAAGCGTGCGCGCGGTTGTCGATGCCGCGCTTAGCCAGTGGAGCGGGTCGCTCGATATTGCGTGCGAACCCACGTATATGATGACCGCCGTCGCGATGGTGCGCGCGGGCCTGGGCGTGACGATCCTGCCCGAGACCGCGCGAGAAGTGCGCGCCGAGCCTGGGCTCGTCAGCAAAGAGATCAACGATCCAGCGTTCGTGCGGTCGATTGCGATCGTCAAGAAACGAGGCAGAACGTTGCCGTCGATCACCGACAAGTTTGTGCAACTGATGCGTCAGAGCGTTAGGGCGCGGTGAGCGAGTTGCGGCTTCGCGTCGGGCTGAGACTTAAGTAGTCGCCAGGCCGAATAGCCAAGTAACAATTGGATGGTTCGGACATCTTTGGCTGACTTCAGCAGATGAGTTGCAGAGGCATGACGCGATGGATTTCCCTAACACCGGCGTAGGCCGTCATTGACTGCCCTCACGACCAAAGATAAGTGACAGTTTTCGCATAACCCTCTAGGCGACGAGCGTCGTTCAAACCCGGATTGACCACGCCGGCGCGAGAACCATCCCGAAGCCGCCGTCCGGTCAACCCGCGACGCTCACGCCGGAAAACCGCCCGCGACGCCCGCGCGTTCTTCGTCAATGCAGCGGTCGAGCATGCGCGACACCTCGCTGATCTTGCCGACCATGATGACCCGCGATTCGCTGCGATACACCCGCACCGGCGCGCGCTGCGCCGGTTCCGCATGAACCGTCTTCACGAGCGACACGCGGGCGAACGCCGGCTGGAGAGACGGCAGCACCGGCATTTCATCGAACAGATCGCGCGTGGCTTCGGTATGCGGACGCGCCGCGACGCCGCAGGGAATCAATGCACGCAGATGACGCAGGCGGCCAAACTGGCGGAAGGGCAACAAACGGGCAAAACGTTCCATGATGACTCTCCAGGCGATAGGACGCACCGCGGCGAGCCGCGAACGGCTGCCGTCATGCTTTGATGTACTCGAAACGCGCCGCGTCGTGCGTGACGTGGGATGAAGCGGGCGCGCTAGAACTCGCCCGAGCGGATCAGACCGACCGCAATGCCTTCGAGCGCGAATTCACCGCTGCCGGAGCGCACGAAGATGTTCTCGTAGTCCGGGTTCTCCGCGATGAGTTCGACGCCGTCCGTATGACGCTTCCAGCGCTTGACGGTGACGTCGTCGCCCAGACGCGCAACCACGATCTGCCCGTCCTTCGCTTCCGTGCGCTTCTGCACCGCGAGCAGGTCGCCATCGAGAATGCCGGCGTCGCGCATGGACAGCCCGCGCACCTTCAACAAATAGTCCGGCTTGCTGGAAAAGAGCGCCGGGTCGCACGCGTAATGCTGCGAGATGTGCTCTTGCGCGAGGATCGGACTGCCGGCTGCGACCCGGCCGACGAGCGGCAGCGACAACTGCATGATGCTCGGATGCGGCAATGTGAACTGATGCGGCAGCTCGTCCGGTTGCACGGTCTCGCCAATCAACCGGATGCCGCGCGACGATCCCGCCGCCAGTTCGATCACGCCTTTGCGCGCCAGCGCCCGAAGATGCTCCTCGGCGGAATTGGCCGAACTGAAGCCAAGCTCCGCGGCAATCTCCGCGCGGGTGGGCGGGAAGCCGGTGCGCTCGATGGCGCGCTGCAAGAGTTCGAAGACTTCCTGCTGGCGAGCGGTAAGTTTTGAAGTTCTAGTCACTGGCTGGCCCCTGCTGCGCTGTATTGATGAACAGATGACTGTATTTTTATACAGTATTTCGCGCTTTTCAAGCATTACTTTAACTTCGTCGCGGAAGCGCCCGGAATCGGCCTTCGCTGCCGGAACGCAGGCAAGGCGGCGCCGTTAGCACGATTCCATATAAAAAGATGAGAAACGATTATTTCTAATCATATAGCCGCGCCGATAGACTGATTCCGTCAATGGATAAGACGGAGAACGGGGAATGCAAAGCACGAAGGCGGGATTGGGGACCAAGGCAAGAAAGCTCTTCGCGGCGTTCGCGGTCACAGCGGCGACGGCGGCCATCAGCGTCCACGCGCATGCTCAGACCGCGTTTCTGAACGTGTCATACGATCCGACGCGCGAGCTATATCAGGATTTCAATCAGGCGTTTGCGAAGAAGTGGAAGGCGGAGACGGGCGAGACCGTCACGTTCAAGCAGTCGCATGGCGGTTCCGGCGGCCAGGCACGCGCGGTTCTCGATGGCCTTCAGGCCGATGTCGTCACGCTCGCACTGGCCTACGACATCGACGCGCTCGCCGGCAAGGGACTCGTCAACGGCGACTGGCAAAAGCGCCTGCCTGACAATGCGTCGCCGTACACATCGACGATCGTGTTTCTCGTGCGCAAGGGTAATCCGAAGCACATCAAGGACTGGGACGATCTGACGAAGCAGGGCGTCTCGATCGTCACGCCGAACCCCAAGACCTCGGGCGGCGCACGCTGGAACTATCTGGCCGCGTGGGCGTATGCGCAGCACAAGCCGGGCGGCAATGAGCAGAGCGCGAAGGACTTCGTCTCGAAGCTCTACAAGAACGCGGGCGTGCTCGATTCGGGCGCTCGCGGCGCGACGACGAGCTTCGTGCAGCGCGGGCAGGGCGACGTGCTGATCGCGTGGGAGAACGAGGCGTTCCTGTCGCTCAAGGAGTTCGGCCCGGAAAAGTTCGAAATCGTCGTGCCGTCGGTGAGCATTCTGGCCGAGCCGCCGGTCGCGGTGGTCGACAAGGTCGTCGACAAGCACGGCACGCGCAAGCTCGCCGAGGCGTATCTGAAGTATCTGTATAGCGACGAAGGTCAGCAGATCGCGGCACGCAACTTTTATCGTCCGCGCTCGAAAACGGTCCCGTCCGATCTCACCAAGCAGTTTCCGAAGCTGAAGCTCTACAGCATCGACGATACCTTCGGCGGCTGGACGAAGGCGCAAAAGACGCACTTCGCGGATGGCGGCGTGTTCGATTCGATCTACCAGCCGCAGTAACAGCAACGAGCAGGGCGGCTCGATGATGGAGCATCGAGCCGATTGAAGCGACGACAAGCGGCGCGCCATGACGCCGCTGTACGCACATGCAGCAACGAGCGCCCGCCCCGGCGCACTGGAACAGGATGATTCACGCATGAGCACTTTCAACCTGCGCAAGCCAAGCGCGCTGCCGGGCTTCGGCCTGACGCTCGGCATTACGCTCGCGTATCTGAGCCTTGTCGTGCTCATACCGCTTGCAGCCACCTTTGCCAAGACAGCGACGCTCGACTGGGCGCAATTCGTGCGCGCGGTCACGTCGCCGCGCGTGCTGGCGTCGTACCGGCTGACGTTCTTCGCCGCGCTCGGCGGGGCGCTGATCAATGCGGTATTCGGCTTTCTCGTCGCGTGGGTGCTGGTGCGCTATACGTTCCCGTTCAAGCGTATCGTCGATGCCATCGTCGATCTGCCGTTCGCGTTGCCGACTTCCGTCGCGGGCATCTCGCTCGCGGCCGTGTACGCGGGCAACGGCTGGATCGGGCAATTTCTCGCGCCGCTCGGCATCAAGGTCGCGTTCACGCCACTCGGCGTGCTGGTCGCGCTGACGTTCATCGGCTTGCCGTTCGTCGTGCGCACGGTGCAGCCGGTCCTCGAAGAGTTCGAGCGCGAACAGGAAGAGGCCGCCGCGTGTCTCGGCGCGACGCGCTGGCTGACGTTTCGCCGGGTCGTGCTGCCATCGATTTTCCCCGCGTTGCTGACGGGCTTTGCGCTGGCGTTCGCGCGTGCGCTCGGCGAATACGGATCGGTTATTTTCATCGCCGGCAACGTGCCGATGAAGTCGGAGATCACGTCGCTGCTCATCATCACGAAGCTCGAACAGTACGACTATGCCGGCGCGACGGCGCTCGCGGTCGTGATGCTGTGCGTGTCGTTCCTGATGCTGCTGTTCATCAATACGCTGCAATGGTTCCTGCAAAGGCGCACGAGCAGGACGGTCGCGCCGCCGGCCCCGACGCTGCAGGTAGAGGGAGGCCGCGCATGAGCACGCCCGACAGCAAGGCCATTGCGATGCACACCGCCGCGCAACGCGAAGTCCATACGCTCAATCCGGTAACGGAGCCACGCGCGATACGCTGGCTGCTCATCGCCATCGCGCTCGTGTTTCTCGCGCTGTTTCTCGTCGTGCCGCTCGTCGCCGTGTTCGCACAGGCGTTCGCGAAGGGCATCGACTATTACTTCGAGTCGCTGAAAGACCCGGACGCGTGGTCCGCGATCAAGCTCACGCTGATGACCGCCGCGATCGCCGTGCCGCTGAATCTGGTGTTCGGCCTGGCGGCGTCGTGGGCCATCGCGAAGTTCGAGTTTCGCGGCAAGGCGCTTCTGACGACGCTCATCGACCTGCCGTTTTCGGTGTCGCCGGTCATCTCCGGTCTCATCTACGTGCTGATGTTCGGCGCGCAAGGCTGGTTCGGGCCGTGGCTCGCATCGCATGACGTGCAGATCATCTTCGCAGTGCCGGGCATCGTGCTCGCAACGATCTTCGTCACGTTCCCGTTCGTCGCCCGCGAACTTATTCCGCTGATGCAGGCGCAAGGCAACGACGAAGAGGAAGCCGCGCACGTTCTGGGCGCATCGGGCTGGCAGATTTTCCGGCGCGTGACGCTGCCGAACGTGAAGTGGGGCTTGCTCTATGGCGTGATTCTCTGCAACGCGCGTGCGATGGGCGAGTTCGGCGCGGTGTCGGTGGTGTCGGGTCATATTCGCGGACAGACGGACACGATGCCGCTGCACGTCGAGATTCTCTATAACGAATACAACTTTTCGGCCGCGTTTGCGGTGGCGTCGCTGCTGGCCTTGCTCGCGCTCGTCACGCTCGGGCTGAAGCTCATCGCGGAGCGGCGCATGTCGCAGTCGCTCGTCGAAGCCAGAAAAAGCGCACAGAACTAAAGGATCATCATGAGCATCATCGTTCGTAATCTGCAAAAGCGTTTCGGCGATTTCACCGCGCTCGACAACGTCACGCTCGATTTTCCGGCGGGCGAGCTCGTCGCGCTGCTGGGGCCGTCGGGATGCGGCAAGACCACGCTATTGCGCGTGATCGCCGGCCTCGAACAAGCCGACGCCGGCCAGGTCTTGCTGAACGGCGAGGACGTCGCGCATGTCGGCGCACGCGATCGCCAGGTGGGCTTCGTGTTCCAGCACTACGCGCTCTTCAGACACATGACGGTGTTTGAGAACGTCGCGTTCGGCTTGCGCGTGAAACCGCGCCGCGAGCGCCCGACCGAAGCGGCCATCCGCGAGAAAGTGCATGAACTGCTGAAGCTCGTGCAGCTAGACTGGCTTGCGCAGCGGTTTCCGTCGGAACTGTCGGGCGGTCAGCGGCAGCGTATTGCGCTGGCGCGTGCGCTCGCCGTCGAACCGAAAGTGCTGCTGCTCGACGAGCCGTTCGGCGCGCTCGACGCCAAGGTTCGCAAGGAACTGCGCAGCTGGTTGCGCCGCCTGCACGACGACCTGCACATTTCGACGCTATTCGTTACCCACGATCAGGAAGAGGCGCTCGAAGTGGCGGATCGCATCGTCGTGATGAATCATGGACGTGTGGAGCAGGCCGGCAGCCCGCAGGATGTGTACGATCATCCGCAGACGTCGTTCGTGTATGAGTTTCTCGGCGCGGCGAACCGTCTGCAAGGCAACGTCGATGCAAGCGGCTTCATCGCCGATGGCGCCGCGAAAGCGATCACCACGCAGGCGCATTTCAGCGGCCGCGCGCTTGCTTATGTGCGTCCGCACGATCTCGCGCTGTATCGCGCCGACGATGCTGAGGGCGTTGCGCATCCCGATGGCATCGTGGTCGGCGTGCGGCGCGTGGTGACACTGGGCGGCTCGGTGCGCGTGGAGCTTGCGGGCGATACGGGCGGCGTGCTCGAAGCCGAACTGGACCGCGAAGCATGGCGCGCGCTGCGGCTCGACATCGGCGATGGCGTGCGCGCCGTGCCTCGTGCGCTGCGCGTGTTTCCGGCGCAATGACGCGTTAGATAGAACAAAGACAGCAGACAAGAGAGGCAGAGAATGAACTTCCAGCAACTGCGCTTCGTGCGCGAGGCGGTGCGCCAGAACATGAATCTGACGGAAGTCGCCAACGTGCTCTATACGTCGCAATCGGGCGTGTCGAAACAGATCAAGGACCTCGAAGACGAACTCGGCGTCGATATCTTCATTCGCCGGGGCAAGCGTCTGACGGGCCTGACCGAGCCGGGCAAGCAGGTGCATCAGCTGATCGAGCGCATGTTGCTCGATGCGGAAAACCTGCGGCGCGTCGCCCGCCAGTTCGCCGATCAGGACAACGGCCATCTGGTCGTCGCGACGACGCACACGCAGGCTCGTTACGCGTTGCCCAAAGTCATTAGACAGTTCACCGAAGTATTTCCAAAGGTGCACCTTGCGCTGCGTCAGGGCAGCCCACAGCAGATCGCGCAGATGATCATCAACGGCGAGGCGGACATCGGCATCTCGACCGAGGCGCTCGACCGCTACCCGGACATCGTCACGTTCCCGTGCTATTCGTGGCATCACACGGTGGTGGTGCCGAAGGATCATCCGCTGGTCGGGCGCGAGAACATCACGCTCGAGCAGATCGCGGAATATCCGATCGTCACCTACGACAACGATTTCACGGGCCGCTCTCACGTCGATCAGGCTTTCGCAAGCGCCGGCGCGATGCCCGATATCGTGCTGACTGCAATCGATGCCGACGTCATCAAGACGTATGTCGAACTGGGCATGGGTATCGGCATCGTGGCGGCGATGGCTTACGACGCGAAGCGCGATACGGAACTCATCGCGCTCGATACGCAACATCTGTTCGAAGCGAGCACGACGCGCGTCGGCTTGCGCCGTGGCGCGTTTTTGCGTGCTTATGCTTACCGGCTGATCGAGATGTTCGCGCCGCAACTCGACGAAACGCAGATCGCCGCGCAACTGCGCGAGACCGCGTAAAGCCTGCCGGCTGATTTACAATCGCCGGCATGACAACCGACATTCTTCCTCGTATCGCCGTCCTCGCAACGGGCGGCACGATCGCCGGACGCGCCGGCGACGCCTCCATGACAGCGGGCTACAAGGCGGGCGTCGTCGGCGTGAACGACCTGCTCGACGCCGTGCCCGCGCTCGGCAACATCGCCCGCATTCACGCGGAGCAGATCGCGAGCGTCGACAGCAAGGACATGAGCCATGCGCTCTGGACGACGCTTGCGCAGCGCATCGACGCACTCGCCGCGCAGGACGATATCGCGGGCATCGTCGTCACGCATGGCACCGATACGCTGGAAGAAACTGCGTATCTGCTGCATCTGACGGTGAAGACCGCGAAGCCTGTCGTGCTGACCGCCGCGATGCGTCCGTCGAGCGCGCTTTCCGCCGATGGCCCGTTGAACCTGCTCAATGCGGTGACGGTCGCGGCTTGCGCGCAGGCGAAGGGGCAAGGCGTGCTCGTCGCGTTCAATAACCAGATTCACAGCGCACGCGATGTCACCAAGACGAGCACCTACGCCGTCGATGCGTTTCGCTCGCCGGAAGTCGGCGTGCTCGGCTTCGTGCAGGACGGACGCGTGGAGTTCCAGCGCGCGGTGACGAAGCCGCATACGCTCGCGAGCGAATTCGCAATCGGCGCGCAATGGCCGATGGTCGAAATCGTGACGAGCTATGCGGGCGTATCGCGGGTGGCGGTGGATGCGCTCGTTGCGGCCGGCGTGAAGGGCATCGTCGTGGCGGGGACGGGGAACGGATCGATCCACGCAAGTATGACGCAAGCGCTCGTCGATGCAGTGAAGGCAGGCGTCGCGGTCGTGCGGGCATCGCGTGTGGGCTCGGGGCATGTCATGCGAAACGGCGCTGCATCGGATGATGCGCTCGGCAGCGTCAGCGCGGGCACGCTTAATCCGTACAAGGCGCGCGTGTTGTTGATGCTGGCGCTCGCCGCGGGAGTGGAGGAGGCGGGGGCGTTGCAGAGGGTGTTCGAGCGGTATTGATCGACACCCGTGTTAAACATGCGCCCGAAGCCAACTTACCCGCCCTTTGCGGCCTCATCGCCATTTCGAGTCCTGCGCTCGCACAACGGCTTCCCGTCTTCGAGGACTGCGATGGCGCCGTACAGTCGATCGAAAAAACACCCCGCCTCGACCTCCCGGATGCGCAAACCCGCAAATAACGCAGCGTTCTGCGGGATGCCGCGAACGGCCCGGTCGAATTCTCCGGCCTTACGTACTGGCGGAATGGGGCTGCGGATCAGGGTGTGTCATGGCGGCGGCAATAGACAAAAAGTCGGAGCGCATCGTGCCGCTGCCTTTCACCGTTTCGGACTGGCCGCTCGATGTGGACGAACCGATCGAATACCGTGCGAATAGCTGCATGGTGATCGTCAAGGGAAGCCGCAACGAGAGCAACGAACGCGGCACTTACTACTACGCGTTCGACGGCGAATCATTCAACCTGCGTGCGACTGCCCCTCGCCAATAAGAAAAAACGCGAACCGAAGTTCGCGTTCCTCATTCATTCACAAGCGGCAAAAGCAATCAGTTAGCCGGCGGAATGCGCAGCACCTGACCGGGATAGATCTTGTCCGGGCTCTTGAGCATCGGCTTGTTGGCTTCGAAGATGAGATCGTTCTTCGCACCGCTGCCGTAGTATTTCTCCGCGATCTTCCACAGATTGTCACCCGATGCGACCGTGTGATACTTCGACTCAGGCGCAGCGTTTGGCACGGTCAACTGATCATCCACCTTGTCGACGTGCTGCACGTTGCCCGCCGCGACCAGAATCTTTTCCTTCGTGGCCTGATCGGGCGCCTGGCCCGAGACCGTGACCGTATGGGACGCGCCGTCATACTTGACCTGCAGATTGTCGGCATTCAGTCCTTGCGAGCGGATATACGTCGCAATGGCTTCGCCGGCCTTCTGATTGAGCGCGGCGACATCGACAGGCGCACTCGCCGGTGCGGCCTGCGCGGACGGCGTCGTTGCACCGAACAGCTTTTCGCCTGCTTCCTTAATGAAACTGAGGATTCCCATTGTTCAACTCCTTGAAGAACCAAGTTGGCGCCGCTTGCGAGGCAGAGGCACGTTAGTCGCGCCCGGCATCAAATAGTTCTGAAGTTCAACAAGGGATTACGCCGCACGCTGCACGCGGCATAGATGAAACGTCTCATGCAGCAATCCGACGCGGACACCCGACGGCAAACCGTCTGACCGACCAAGGCTTACCCGGCAACCGCCGGATGCCGCTCTCGGACCCCACTTGCCGCCCTCAGCCCAGAGCGGCATTTGTCCCGCGTGCCCATACGCGGGACGCCCCACGGTTCAGGCGGGAAGCATCACGCAGCCTTCGCTTGCTGCGGCTCTTCCGCCACCTGGCAGTTCGACATGATCTCGAGCGCACGCACGAGCGCCGAGTGATCCCAGGCCTTGCCGCCATTCGCCGCGCACACGCTGAACAACTGTTGCGCGCTCGCGGTATGAGGCAGGGCAAGGCCCATCTTGCGCGCGCCATCGAGCGCGAGATTCAGGTCCTTCTGATGCAACTCGATACGGAAGCCCGGATTGAACGTGCGCTTCGTCATGCGCTCGCCGTGCACTTCCAGAATGCGCGACGAGGCGAAACCGCCCATCAGCGCCTTGCGCACACGCTCGGGATCGGCGCCCGAGCGCGATGCGAACAGCAGTGCTTCCGCGACCGCTTCGATGTTCAACGCGACGATGATCTGGTTCGCGACCTTGGTTGTCTGCCCCGCGCCGTTGTCGCCGATGAGCGAGATGTTCTTGCCCATCAGTTCGAAGAGCGGCTTCGCGATGTCGAACGACTTCTGCGGGCCGCCGACCATGATCGTCAGCGTGGCTTCGCGTGCGCCGACTTCGCCGCCGGACACGGGCGCATCGAGATAATCGCAGCCGAGCGCGTTGATCTTCTTCGCGAACTCCTGTGTATCGAGCGGGCTGATCGAACTCATGTCGATCACGAGCTTGCCCTTGGTCAGGCCGTGCGCGACGCCATCGTCGGCGAAGAGTACGTTGGCGACATCGGGCGTGTCGGGCACCATCGTGATGACGATCTCGCTCGCTTGCGCGACGGCCGTCGAGTCCGCGACGACTTGCGTTTGCCCACGGATATCGTCGGGGACCGGATACTTGCCGTTCACGACGAGCGTGTGGCCGCCTTTGAGAAGATTGCGCGCCATGTGCGCGCCCATGATGCCGAGCCCGATGAAACCGATCGTTGCCATACTGTGTGCTCCTCCTTTATTCAAGCGGTAACGGCAGCTTCGACACCGCCGATGTTTTGCAGCCAGCCCAGGCCCGCTTCGGTGCCGTTGAGCGGCTTGTATTCGCAGCCGATCCATCCTTGGTAGCCGATCGAATCGAGCAGCCCGAACAGGAACGGGTAGTTGATTTCGCCCGTGCCCGGCTCGTTGCGGCCGGGGTTGTCGGCAAGTTGAATGTGCCCGATCGACGGCAGGTTCTTCCTGATGGTCGCGGCCAGTTCGCCTTCCATGCGCTGCATGTGATAGATGTCGTACTGCAGGAACAGATTGTCCGATCCGACCGCGCGAATCACATCCAGTCCTTCCTGCGAACGGTTCAGCGCGAAGCCGGGAATGTCGTACGCATTGCACGGCTCGACGAGCAGCCTGATGCCTTCTCGCTTCAGCGCATCGGCGGCGAAGCGCAGGTTCTCGATGATCGTCGCGCGCGCCTGTTCCGCCGATACGCCCGCCGCCGGAATCCCGACGAGGCAGTTCAGTTGCGGCACCTTCAGCGCCTTTGCATATTCGATCGCGCGCGGCACGCCTTCACGAAACTCGGCGACGCGATCGGGCAGGCACGCGATGCCGCGCTCGCCCGCTTCCCAGTTGCCTGCGGGAAGGTTGTGCAGGACGATCTGAAGGTCGTTGTCCTTGAGGCGCGTCTGAATGTCGCTGATCGAGAAACCGTAGGGGAACAGGAACTCGACCGCTCTGAAGCCCGCGTTCGCGGCCGCGGCGAAGCGGTCGAGGAAGGGGACTTCAGTGAACAGCATCGTCAGATTCGCGGCAAATTTCGGCATGTGTTGTCCTGATTATCTTGCTGATGGTCGGTCAATGGCGTAGCGCTTTCAATCGAGCGGCATCACGGCGGTCGGTGCATCGGCCTTGCTTTCGGCGAGTTCCTCGAACTCGTTGATGGCGTCGATCTCGGTGCCCATCGCAATGTTCGTCACGCGTTCGAGAATCATCTCGACGACGACCGGCACCTGATGCTCTGCCGCCATCGCCTGCGCCTGCTTCAGCGCCCCGGCGATGTCCTCCGGCTTGAACACGCGCAGCGCCTTGCAGCCGAGGCCTTCGGCGACCGCGACGTGATCCACGCCATAGCCATCGAGTTCGGGCGCGTTGATGTTGTCGAACGCGAGCTGCACGCAGTAGTCCATATCGAAGCCGCGCTGCGCCTGACGGATCAAGCCCAGATACGAGTTATTCACGACGACATGCACATAAGGCAGCTTGAACTGCGCGCCCACGGCCAGTTCTTCGATCATGAACTGGAAGTCGTAGTCGCCGGACAGCGCGACGATCTTGCGCTGGGGGTCCGCCGCACGCACGCCGAGCGCAGCCGGAATCGTCCAGCCGAGCGGGCCCGCCTGTCCGCAATTGATCCAGTTGCGCGCCTTGAACACGTGCAGGAACTGCGCACCGGCGATCTGCGAAAGGCCGATCGTCGTCACGAAGCAGGTGTCGCGATCGAACGCGAGATTCATTTCTTCGTAGACGCGCTGCGGCTTCATCGGCACGTTGTCGAAGTGCGTCTTGCGCAGCATCGTGCGCTTGCGCTGCTGGCAGTCGGCGACCCACGCGCTGCGGTCCTTGAGCTTGCCCGCGGCCTTCCATTCCTTGGCCACTTCCACGAAGAGTTCGAGCGCCGCCTTCGCATCCGACACGATGCCGAGGTCCGGTCCGAACACGCGGCCGATCTGCGTCGGCTCGATATCCACGTGCACGAACTTGCGGCCCTTCGTATAGACCTCGACGCTGCCCGTATGACGGTTCGCCCAGCGATTGCCGATGCCGAGCACGAAGTCCGACGCCAGCATCGTCGCGTTGCCGTATCGATGCGATGTTTGCAGGCCGACCATGCCGGCCATCAGCGGGTGATCGTCGGGAATCGCGCCCCAGGACATCAGCGTCGGGATGACCGGCACGCCGAGCGTCTCCGCGAACGTCACGAGCAGGTCCTCCGCCGCCGCGTTGAGCACGCCGCCGCCCGAGACGATGAGCGGCTTCTCGGCGTCGTTGAGCATCGTGAGCGCCTTCTCGACCTGCGCGCGCGTCGCCTTCGGCTTGTAGACCGGCAGCGGCTCGTAAGTCTCGATATCGAACTCGATTTCGGCGAGCTGGACGTCGATCGGCAGATCGACCAGCACCGGACCCGGACGGCCGGATCGCATCAGATGGAACGCCTGCTGGAACACGCGCGGCACGAGCGCCGGTTCGCGCACGGTGACGGCCCACTTCGTGACCGGCTTCGCGATCGATTCGATGTCGACCGCCTGGAAGTCTTCCTTGTACAGACGCGCGCGGGGCGCCTGACCGGTGATCGCGAGAATCGGGATGGAATCGGCGGAGGCGGAATAGAGGCCCGTGATCATGTCCGTGCCCGCCGGCCCCGACGTGCCGATGCATACCCCGATGTTGCCGGGCGCGGCGCGCGTATAGCCTTCTGCCATGTGCGATGCGCCTTCGACGTGGCGCGCGAGCACGTGGCTGATGCTGCCCGAGCGCTTCATCGCCGAGTAGAACGGGTTGATCGCGGCGCCCGGCACGCCGAACGCGGTGTCGATGCCTTCTCTCTCCAGCACGAGAACGGCTGCGTCGACGGCTCTCATCTTGGCCATGATTGTCTCCTTCGTTTGTCTCTATCCGTGAATGCTGTCTGCATCGAAGCAGGGTTCCATTGCACTTTAGAACTGTGAAAAAGGTTTGATAAGATCAGCACGAGTCGCTTTTTCCCAAACTAAAAGTATCGAATGGGGATGCGGTGCGGCTCGCTTCGGGGCCAGGAGACACGGAAATGGACCGCTTCAAGCAGATCGAAACCTTCGTGCGGGTGGCCGAGGCGGGCAGCCTTGCGGCTGCGGCGCTGGAAGAAGGCGTATCGCCGGTGATTCTCGGACGGCGCATCGACGCGCTCGAGAAGCGTCTCGGCGTCAAGCTGATGTATCGCTCGACGCGCCGGCTGGTGGTGAGCGAAGAGGGCGCCGCGTTTCTCGACCGCTGCAAGAATCTGCTCGCGGAGTGGGACCAGGCGGAGAACGAACTGGCGGCGGGGCGTCGCGCGGTGGGCGGGCATCTGATCGTGTCGGCGCCGGCGGCGTTCGGACGGATGCACGTCGCGCCGCACGCGCCCGCGTTCATCGCCGACAAGCCCGAATTGCAGATGTCGTTCAATCTGACCGATCGCGTCGTCGATCTGGTGCGCGAGGGCTATGACTTGTCGATTCGCATCGGCGGCGCGGTCGATCCGAACTTCGTCGCGGTCAAGCTGGCGGGCAACCGGCGCGTCGTCTGCGGCACGCCCGCGTACTTCAGGAAGCACGGCAAACCAAAGACGCTCGACGACCTGCCGAATCACAACTGCCTCGCGTTCAACCTGCAGGGCGGGCAGAACCGCGGCTGGTACTTTCAGCGCAATGGCAAGCTCGTGACCGTGCGCGTGGCCGGCAATCTCGATTGCAACGACGGCGAACTGCTGCATCGCTGGGTATCGGAAGGGCTCGGGCTCGGCTGGCGATCCACATGGGAAATCCAGCGGCAACTGGAGGCGGGCGAACTGGAAACCGTGCTCGACGACTTCGAATTGCCCGCTTACGACATCCTCGCGGTCTACCCGCAACAGCGCTACGTGCCGGCGCGCGTGCGCTACTTCATTGATTATCTGAAGGAAATCTACGCGCAGCCCGGGTACTGGAGCCGTCGCCTGACCTTGCCCGGCGAGCCACAGCCGCTCTACGCCCAGTCAAGCTAACTGCTTGAAAAGGCGTTTGAAATCGCATTTGCGTGAGCGCATACAAAAAGCTATAATCTTCGGCTTCTCACTTGCCGCACCGGTCCGACGCCCGGGTGGCTTCTATCCACAAGGAGTGAATCTATGCGTCATTACGAAATCGTCTTCATCGTGCATCCGGATCAGAGCGAGCAAGTGCCCGCCATGATCGAGCGCTACAAGACCACGATCACGTCGCACGGTGGCCAGATCCACCGCGTCGAGGACTGGGGCCGCCGCCAACTGGCCTACATGATCGAGAAACTCGCGAAAGCTCACTACGTCTGCATGAACATCGAATGCGACCAGGCGACGCTCGAAGAACTGGAACACGCGTTCAAGTTCAACGACGCCGTTCTGCGCCATCTGATCGTCAAGATGAAGAAGGCCGAAACCGGCCCGTCGCCGATGATGAAGGAAGTGCAGCGCGAAGAAGCCAAGAAGGCGGCCGCTCAGCCGACCGAAGCGCAGGCTTAACGACAGCTCATCACTGTCAAGCCACCAGGAAACCGAAACGCTCTCGTGAACCGGCTGCAACTGACAGCAAGCGTCGTGGAACGCGAACCGGTGCGGTACACGCCCGCCGGCATCCCGATCGCAAGCTGCACGTTGCAACACGCAGCGGAAGTCGTCGAAGCGGGCATCGTCCGCAAGATCGAACTGACCCTGCAGGCGGTCGCGGCCGGCGAAGCGAGCGGCAAGCTCGAAAGCTGTCCGATGGGCGTCGAAACACGCTTCACCGGCTTTCTGGCGAAACGAAGCCGTAACGCGCGGACCCTGGTGTTTCACATCACAGAATTGCAGGACATTGGAAAGGACTGAACATGCCCCGCCCGACTGGTAAGAAATTCGACAAGCGTCGTCAGCAACAAAACCCGCTCTTCAAGCGCAAGAAGTTCTGCCGTTTCACGGCAGCCGGTGTCGAGTACATCGACTACAAGGACACGGAAACGCTGAAGGACTTCATCGGCGAAAACGGCAAGATCACGCCGGCTCGTCTGACTGGCACGAAGGCGCACTATCAGCGCCAGCTCGACACGGCAATCAAGCGCGCGCGTTTCCTGGCGCTCCTGCCGTACACCGACCTGCACAAGGCCTAATCAGACGACGCACTAAGGAAAGCCAAAAATGCAAATCATTCTTTTGGAAAAGGTCGTCAACCTGGGCAACCTGGGCGATATCGTCAAGGTCAAGGACGGCTACGCACGTAACTTCCTGATCCCCGGCAAGAAGGCTCGCCGCGCAACGAAGGACGCAATCGCCGAATTCGAAGTACGCCGCGCCGAACTGGAAAAGAACGCCGGTGAAAAGCTGGCTGCTGCGCAAGCACAAGGCGAAAAGCTGAACGGTTTCACCGTGCAGATTTCGCAGAAGGCTGGCGTCGACGGCCGTCTGTTCGGTTCGGTCACGAACGCGGACATCGCCCAGGCGCTGAAGAAGCAAGGCTTCGCTGAAGTGGAAAAGGCGCAAGTGCGCCTGCCGCAAGGCCCGCTGAAGATGGTCGGCGACCATCCGATCCAAGTGGCGCTGCACACGGACGTCCTCGTCGACGTGACCGTGTCGGTGCTCGGCGAGCACGCGTAAGTCATCGTCGAGGCTTCGTGCCTCGCGAGCAGGAAAGAAGGGCAGGAACCTCCATCGGTTCCTGCCTTTTTTGTTGTCTGATTGAAGCACCGGCCGTCTGATTTCGTCGATAATTCCACCCCATGAACGCACCGTCAAAAGATCCGCAACTCGACGCGCTGAAGGTTCCGCCGCACTCCATCGAAGCCGAGCAATCGGTGATCGGGGGCCTGCTCCTGGACAATGCGGCATGGGACCGTATCGCCGACGTGATGGCGCAAAGCGACTTCTATCGCTATGACCATCGCATCATCTTTGAGCACATCGGCAAGCTGATCGCGGCGACGCGCCCAGCGGACGTCATCACCGTCTACGAATCGCTCAACATGGCCGGCAAGGCCGAGGAAGTCGGCGGGCTCGCGTACCTGAACGCGCTCGCGCAGAACACGCCGAGCGCGGCGAACATCCGGCGCTATGCCGAAATCGTGCGCGACCGCGCGGTGCTGCGCCGCCTCGTTTCCGTCGCCGATGAAATCTCCGCCGACGCCTTCAATCCGCAAGGCAAGGAAGTCCGGCAGATTCTGGACGAGGCCGAATCGCGCGTGTTTTCCATCGCCGAGGACGGCGCACGCGGCACGCAGGGCTTCCTGGAAATCGGGCCGCTTCTGACGCAAGTGGTCGAGCGCATCGACACGCTTTATCACACGGCCAATCCGAGCGATGTCACCGGCACGCCGACAGGCTTCGTCGACCTCGATCGCATGACCTCGGGCATGCACGGCGGCGAACTGATCATCGTCGCGGGACGTCCGTCGATGGGTAAGACCGCGTTCTCGATGAACATCGGTGAGTATGTGGCGGTGGAGTATGGTCTGCCCGTTGCCGTGTTCTCGATGGAAATGCCCGGCACGCAACTGACGATGCGCATGCTCGGCTCGGTCGGCCGGCTCGACCAGCATCGCATGCGTACCGGCCGCCTCACCGACGAGGACTGGCCGAAGCTCACGCACGCAGTGCAGAAAATGAGCGAGGCGCAGCTTTTCATCGATGAAACCGGCGGTCTCAATCCGATGGAACTGCGCTCGCGCGCGCGCCGTCTGTCGCGGCAGTGCGGCAAGCTCGGGCTCATCATCGTCGATTATCTGCAGCTGATGTCCGGCTCAGGAAGCGGCGGCGAAAACCGCGCCACCGAAATCTCCGAAATCTCGCGTTCGCTCAAGAGTCTCGCGAAGGAACTCGATGTTCCCGTGATCGCCTTGTCGCAGTTGAACCGCGGTCTCGAGCAGCGTCCGAACAAGCGTCCGATCATGTCGGACCTGCGCGAATCCGGCGCTATCGAACAGGACGCGGACGTCATTCTCTTCATCTACCGCGACGAGGTCTACAATCCCGACAGCCCGGACAAAGGGACCGCCGAAATCATCATCGGCAAGCAGCGTAACGGTCCGATCGGGCCGGTGCGCCTGACCTTCCACGGGCAGTACACGAAGTTCGACAACTTCGCGGGCGTGCAGAACTTCTACGGCGGCGAGTAAGGCCCATCGGCCTTCCTTCGCTGCAAACTGTCAGACCGTTACGACACCTCGTTCGCGCGTCCTCATGGCGCGGTGCGCCGGGTGCAGCGCGCGGGTACAATACGACGGTTTGATGACAGCCTCATTGACCCATCTATCGGGATTTTCATGTTCGGTCGTTTCATGCCCACCGAGGGCAAATTCTTCGAGATCTTCAACGCCCATGCGAAATGCATGGTCGACGCCAGCCGCGAGCTCGAACTGCTGATAGACAACCTCCCCGAAGCCGAGGTCCACAAGCAGAACGTCCAGGCGAACGAGAAGCGTGCAGACAAGCTCACGCACGAAACCATCGACCTGCTGCACAAGACGTTCATCACGCCGCTCGATCGCGACGAAATTCACAAGCTCATCACGACGATGGACGACATCCTCGATCTGATGGAGGACGTCGCCACGGCCATTTCACTGTACGACGTGCGCGCGGTGACGTCGGAGGCGAGCCAGCTTGCGCATATCTGCACGGCCACCTGTTTGCGCGTGCAGACCGCGGTCAGCCTGCTCGAGGACATGAAGCGCGCGAGCGAGATCCTCAAGATCTGCGAAGAGATCGACCGTCTGGAATCGGACGCGGACCGCGTGCTTCGCTCGGCCATGTCGAAGCTGTTCCGCGAGGAAGACGACGTGAAGACGCTCATCAAGCTCAAGGCGATCTACGAGCTTCTGGAGACGATCACCGACAAGTGCGAGGACGTCGCCAACATCATCGAAGGCATCGTGCTGGAAAACGCCTGATCATGCCGCCCGAGCCCGCATGCGCAAGCTGAATTTGCGCAGCGGGTCCTGACGACACAGACAGGCCCGTATCTGAGGCCAGTCAAAACAACACCAACTGATGCATTCGATTCAACTCGCCCTCTGGGCTGTCGCTACGCTTGTCATAGTCGCACTCGTGTTCGACTTCATGAACGGCTTCCA
Organism: Caballeronia sp. RCC_10; assembly: GCF_041360715.1. Classification (NCBI taxonomy): domain Bacteria; kingdom Pseudomonadati; phylum Pseudomonadota; class Betaproteobacteria; order Burkholderiales; family Burkholderiaceae; genus Caballeronia; species Caballeronia sp. RCC_10. The sequence continues at coordinate 119,745 of NZ_JBFUPT010000001.1, read as the reverse complement.
CGACGCCGCCAACTCAATTGCGACGGTCGTGTCGACCGGCGTGCTCAAGCCGCAGCAAGCCGTCGCGTTCGCGGCCGCGTTCAACGTTATTGCGTATTTCATTTTTCACCTGAAGGTCGCCGCGACCGTGGGCAAGGGGACGATCGACCCGAACATCGTCGATCACTACGTCATCTTCGGGGCGCTCGTCGGGGCCATCGGCTGGAACATCGTGACGTGGGTGTACGGCATTCCTTCGAGTTCGTCGCACGCGCTGATCGGCGGGCTGGTCGGCGCGGCGCTCGCCAAGTCGGGCTGGGGGTCGCTGAACTGGGACGGGCTGCTGAAGACCGTTGCGTTCATCTTCATTTCGCCGGTGCTCGGCTTCGTGCTCGGCTCGTTCTTCATGCTGCTCGTGTCGTGGATGTACTTCCGCACGCCGCCTTCGAAGGTCGACCGGCGCTTCCGCCGTCTCCAGCTCGTGTCGGCGGGCCTGTATTCGCTCGGTCACGGCGGCAACGATGCGCAGAAGACCATCGGCATTATCTGGATGCTGCTGATCGCCACCGGCTACTCCTCTGTCGCAGCCGACGCACCGCCGATATGGGTGATCGCGCTCTGTTACCTGTCGATGGGCCTCGGCACGCTGTTCGGCGGCTGGCGCATCGTCCGCACGATGGGGCAGAAAATCACGAAGCTCAAGCCGGTCGGCGGCTTCTGCGCGGAGACGGGCGGGGCAATTACGCTGTTCGTCGCGTCCATGCTGGGCATCCCCGTTTCCACGACGCACACGATCACCGGCGCTATCGTCGGCGTCGGCGCGACCCAGAAGTTCAGCGCGGTGCGCTGGGGCGTCGCGGGCAACATCGTGTGGGCGTGGGTGCTGACCATTCCCGCGTCCGCCGCGCTCGCCGCTGCGGGCTGGTGGGTCGGCCATCACATTTTCTAGGCACCTGCTCTGCATTCGCCTGCGGCCCGGTCGTTCCGGGCCGCAGCGCATCAAATGATCGGCGACGACACCCCGTCCATCGGGATGATCGCGCCCGACACGTAACTCGCGCGGCGGCTCGCCAGAAATAGGGCGACGTCGGCGATTTCCTCCGGTTTCGCGTAACGCCCGAGCGGCACTTTGGCCTGACTGTCGGCCAGCACCTGATCCCTCGTGACGCCTTGTCGCTGCGCCTCCAGTTCGAGCGCCTCTTCGACGCGCTCGGTGAGCGTCGCGCCCGGATTGATCGCGTTGATGCGGATGCCGAGCTTCGCGTAGTGATGCGCGAGGCCGACGGTGTTCAGCATCAGCGCCGCGTTGGCCGCGCCGCCCGCGATATGAATATCCGTCGCGATCTTGCCGCCCATCCCGACGATATTGACGATCGCGCCAGGCTCCGCGTCCGGCTCGTTGCGCACGCGCTCGGCCATGCGCTTCAGGACGACTTGCTGCGGAAAGACGTAGGAGAAGTATTTCGCGTCCATCGCGGCTTTGTAGGCGGCGGCATCCAGCGAATCGGGATCGTAGCGGCGGGCGGCGCCGGCGCTGTTGATCAGGATGTCGATGGGGCCGAGCGCCGCGCTCGCTTCCTCCACGACGTCCTCCGCGCTGTGCGCTTCGTGCAGATCGGCGCGGGCGAGATGGACGTGATGGCCGTCGGCGGCGAGTTGCTCGCGCGCCCGGGCGAGGTTGGCGGCGTCACGCGAGACGATCGCGACTTTGGCGCCTTCACGCGCGAATGCTTTCGCGCAGGCAAAGCCGATACCCTTGCTGCCGCCCGTGATCAGGACGACCTTGCCAGCAAGACCCAGATCCATGGTGATTCGCTCCTATCGGTTCTTTCGTGCCGCTGTTGAAGATGAACCGGAACACGATAGCAGAGAGGCGCGGCGGGTGTCAGTCGCTGCCGGCCGCGAAGCGGGCGATGGGGTCGTCGTTCTGGGCCGGACGCGTCGGGACGAGCGAGCCGGTCGACGCGCGCATCACGCGGACTGGCGGCTCGGCGGGTTCGGCCGGAACGGTCGCCGTTGCGGTGGCCTGTGCCGCGCGAGCCTGCTGGCGTGCGGCGCGCGAGGTGGGCGGCGGCGGCTCGAAGGCGTCGGCGGCAGCCTGGATCGGATCGGGCGCGGCGTCGATGGCGACCGCGGCTTGCGCCTGTCGCCTGGCTGCGCTCGACGATGACGGCGGCGGCTCGAAAGCGTCGCCGCTGGCGGGTTGACGAGCGTACGAAGAAGCCGCGGTCGATGTTGCAGTCGGACTCGACGACGCCGATGGCGGCTCGAACGGATCGACTCGAGCCGTTTGCCGCGCCGGAACCGAAGCCGACGCCGCCGCGACGGATTGGCCTCGCGCCGCGCTCGACGACGAGGGCGGCGGCTCGAACGCATCGGCGCGAGCGGCGATCGGGGAGGGTATCGGGCTAGACGCCTGAGCCGCCTGTGACCGCACGCCCGGCTGAGGTTGCGACGCGATATAAGTCGGCTGATCGAACGGCGTCGGCACTGTTTTCGCCGGCGCGACACGGCGGATTCCGTCGAAACGCTTCGCCCAGTACGGATTCGTCAGGTAATCGAGCCGCACGGTGCCGCCGGTCGAAGGCGCGTTCACGAACCGCAGCTTGCCCACGTAGATGCCGACATGGGAATGCGGCCGGCCCGTCGTGTTGAAGAAAATCAGATCGCCGGGTGCGACCTCGTCGGGCTGAATCGACTCGCCGCGCCCGCTCATCTCGGCGGTCGTGCGCGGCAGATTCACGGACGCGGCCCGATCGACGACATAGCGCACGAGCCCGCTGCAATCGAAGCCCGCGTCCGGCGTATTGCCGCCCCAGCGATACGGCACGCCGACGAGCGACATCGCCTGAATGGAGATTTCCTCGCGCCCGACGCTGTGATCGACGAAAGTGGGAAAGCCGTGCGGCGGCGCATAGGCGCGGGAGGCGGCGCTGCTGCTGGTGCTGCCGCCGGCCGAGGCAGGCTTGCGCGCTGCCTGCTGCGGCGCGGTTCCACACGCGGCAAGCACAACGGTAAGGATGAGCGGCAGCCAGATTCGACGCATTTCGAGCATGCGGCGAGCCATGCTCGCCGGAACAAATCAATCCGCCGATACTAGCCCGCCGCACGGCCGTGCCGCAACAGGTCGTGACATTTCACTTTAAGTTTCCGCCCTAACTGTTGCGGCTTCGGGACGTTCGGCCAAGAAAAAGCCCGGTGGATTGCTCCACCGGGCTTTCGCAGCAAACGCGGTTCGACCGCTTAGAGAATATCCGAAGCGTAGTCCGCGAGACGCGAGCGCTCGCCGCGTGCCAGCGTCACGTGACCGCTATGCGTCCATCCCTTGAAGCGATCGACGACATAGGTAAGCCCGGAGCTGCCTTCGGTCAGATACGGCGTGTCGATCTGCGCGATGTTGCCGAGGCAAACGATCTTCGTCCCCGGACCCGCGCGCGTGACGAGCGTTTTCATCTGCTTGGGCGTCAGATTCTGCGCTTCGTCGATGATTACGTACTTGTCCACGAACGTGCGGCCGCGCATGAAGTTCATGCTCTTCACCTTCAGGCGCGAGCGGATCAGCTCCTGCGTCGCGGCGCGGCCCCATTCGCCGGCGGCATCGTCGGTCTTTTGCAGGACTTCGAGGTTGTCGTCGAATGCGCCCATCCACGGCTGCATCTTCTCTTCCTCGGTGCCCGGCAGGAAGCCGATGTCTTCGCCGACCGGCACCGTCGCGCGCGTCACGATGATCTCGTTGTAGCGCTTGTCGTCGAGCACTTGCGCGAGGCCGGCGGCGAGCGCCATCAGCGTCTTGCCAGTGCCGGCCTGACCGAGCAGCGTGACGAAATCGACTTCCGGGTTCATCAGCAGGTTCAGCGCGAAGTTCTGCTCACGATTGCGCGCCGTGATGCCCCACACGTTGTTCTTGTGATGCCCGTAGTCACGCAGCGTTTGCAGGAGCGCGGTCTTGCCGTTCAGCTCGCGCACGACCGCGTGGAACGACGGCTCGCCGTTCTGCGGCTCGAGATACACGAACTCGTTGACGAGCATCGACGAGCAGAGCGGCCCGGTCACGCGGTAATACGTGGTGCCGGTCTTGGTGTCCTGCCAGCTTTCCATGCCCTTCGCGTGCTTCGTCCAGAAGTCTTGCGGCAGCGGCCGGACGCCGGAGTAGAGCAGGTCCTTGTCTTCGAGAACCTGATCGTTGAAGTAGTCCTCGGCGGGCAGGCCGAGCGCATGCGCCTTGATGCGCATGTTGATGTCTTTCGACACCAGCACGACCTGACGATCCGGCCGCTCCTTCTGCAACGCCCGCACGACGCCCAGAATCTGGTTGTCCGCCTTGCCGACGGGCAGGCCCTCCACCGGCTCGATATCGGTAAGCGTCGTCTGGAAGTACAGGCGGCCGAGCGCGTCGCGATTGCCTTGCGCGGCAAGCGGGATGCCTTCGGACATCTGCCCGCCGTTGGCCACGAGACCGTCGAGCGTGCGGCTCACCTGACGCGCGTTGCGCGCCACTTCCGACATGCCCTTCTTGTGATTGTCGAGTTCCTCCAGCGTCATCATCGGCAGATAGATGTCGTGTTCCTCGAAGCGGAACAGGGAACTCGGGTCGTGCATCAGCACGTTGGTATCGAGCACGAAGAGCTTGCGCAGTTCGTCCTCGACCGCGCCGCGCTGGCGGCGCCGGGTCTGCGTGCGGGCGTCTTTCGCGGGTGCGGCGCTCGGGGCGGCAGGCGTCGTCGCGGGCTCTTCCGTGCGCGCTTCGCGTCTGGCGCGAGGCGCTTCGTTCCCGGCGTCGTCCGCCTGTCCGGCTTTGTCGGCCTCGTCGTTTTTCGCGCGCGCGTCCGGCACACGCTGCAGGAGCGCGGCAGTCTGTTTCGTGCGGCGTCCGCGCGCAGCGGGCGCGGGCGTTTGCGTCGACGGTTCCGGCGCCGTCTGCGTCAGCACGTCGCTCGCGATGGCGCGCAGCGTATGCGCCGCATTGGCTGCCTGGGGACGCTCGCTGGCGACGGTCTCGACGGAGCCGTTGGCGTCGTCATCGTTCGTCGCGCCTTTTCTTACTTGCTTCGATGGCCGGGCTTTGGCCTTGTACTCGTCGGCCGGAAGGAGATGGCCGAGCTTGGCCGGGGCGGTAGGCAAAGGCATGGTGTTCCCTCAGAAGGAATCGGGTCATGTATCGTGCGCCGCCTGTCGCATCCTGCTCGTTCGCCCATCTAGCGTTTAGCGCTAAGTGTCCCGCAGTTTGCGCCTGGTGGCGCGCTTCGTTGTCGAAAACGCCGGTCGCCTAGGTTTCGATCTGCTCCTCGGTGCGTGACTCGCGACGCACCGGCCGCCGATCCACCCGGCCGCCGCGCGACGCCAATAAAAAAGCCGCCGTCCGTGTTACCGGAACCAGCGGCTGACTTCTCTTTGGGAGCGCCTGCGCCGTGCCCGTCCCACGTAGCCCGGGTCCATGCCGACGGCGCTGGAAGGCGCGCGGCGGCAGGCGCGAAGGCGGAGGGAATGGGGTGGACAGGCGCTCATTGCAAACCAATATAACGTGCCTCAAATCGCTTGTACAGCCTCGACGATAGCCTCTACGTGCCCCGGCACCTTGATGCCGCGAAACTCGCGGCGCAGCACACCTTCCGCGTCCACGAGAAACGTCGAACGCTCGATGCCGCGCACTTCCTTGCCATACATCTTCTTCATCTTGACGACGTCGAAGAGCGAGCAGATTGCCTCGTCGGAATCGGAGACGAGCGTGTACGGCAACTCGAGCTTCGCCTTGAAGTTGTCGTGCGACTTCACGCTGTCGCGCGAGATGCCGACGATTTCCGCCCCTGCGGCCTTGAACTGCTCGTAGTGGTCGCGAAAGCCGAGACTTTCCGTCGTGCAGCCGGGCGTATTGTCCTTCGGATAGAAGAACAGCACGACCTTCTGGCCGCGCAGGCTCGAAAGCGTGAACTCGCCGCCCGTCGCGGGCGCGGTGAAGTCGGGAACGGGCTGGTCGACTGCGACTGGCACGTAGGTTTCTCCTGTTGTCGTTGATTTTTGTTGAGCGGGCGGGCGCGCGGCGCGATTTCGCTGTGTTTCGTTCAGCCGGGCTGGACGATCAGTTCGCCCGCACGGCCGGGAATCTCGCCCCACGTCACCGGATACGACGGCAGCGTGGCGCGATCCAGCGTCGCATGATAGTCGCCCATCGTGGCGAAGCTGTGTCCCTGCGCGCGCCACCCGGCGAGCAATTGCTCGAACACCGGCGCGAGTTTCTGGCCTTCGAGTTCCGCATGCAGCGTGAACACCTGATCATGCGGGTTGTTCATCGTATGCCGCAAGACATGCGCCGCAACGTTGCTCACGTCGACGCCATCCACGCCCAGCACTTCGTCGAGCGTCGGGAGCGTGGTCGGCATCTGGATGTGATCGAGCGTGCGGCCATCCAGCACGGGAATATACGGCGTGTGCCCGCGTCCATCGGATGCATACCGCATGCCCCATGCGTCGATCTGCTCGAACGCATAGCCGTTCATCTGCCAGCCGGCCGCGCCGTGGGTGACGGGCGGTGCGCCGAAAACCTCGATGAAGCGCGCATGGCTCTGCTGCATCTGCGCGACGGTCCACGCGCGGTCGCGCGCGCGCACGTTGTCCTGCCAGTAGACGTGATCCCACGTGTGGATGCCGCATTCGAAGCCGGCTTCGTGGATTGCGCGCATCTCCGATACCGCCTGCCTGCCGATGTCCGGCCCCGGCAGCAGCACGCCATACATGAGCGTCTTGATGCCGTAGTGCTCGACCACCGACGTGCGCGACACCTTCTTGAGAAAGCCCGGCCGGAACACGCGGCGCAGCGCCCAGCCGGTGTGATCCGGACCGAGGCTGAACAGGAACGTCGCGCGGGCGCTGTATTTGTCGAGCAGACGCCCGAGATTGGGCACGCCTTCGCGGGTTCCGCGCAGCGTATCGACGTCGATCTTCAGGACGATGCGAGCCACCCGTCGTCCCTCAGTTCTGGTCGGCCTGTTCGACCAGCTTGCGGGCCTCGCCCACGATCCCGCGGTACGCTTCGAAAATCTTGCGCAGCGCGTCGTCCATGGTGGCGTGCGGGGCCCAGCCGAGTTCCTGCATCGTGTTGTCGATCTTCGGCACGCGATTCTGCACGTCCTGATAACCCGCGCCGTAGTACGCGCCCGACGATGTCTCGACGAGTTGCACCTGCTTCGCGGTCTCGGCGTACTCGGGGAACTCGTTCGCGAGCGTCAGCATCTTGTTGGCAAGCTCGCGCACCGAGAAGTTGTTCTTCGGATTGCCGATGTTATAGATCTTGCCCGTCGCGACGCCGCCCTTGTTCTCGATGATCTTCATCAGCGCGCCGATGCCGTCGTCGATGTCCGTGAAGGCGCGCTTTTGCGCGCCGCCATCGACGAGACTGATGTTCTCGCCGCGCACGATGTGGCCGAGAAACTGCGTGACCACGCGCGACGAACCTTCCTTCGGCGTGTAGATGGAGTCGAGGCCCGGGCCGATCCAGTTGAACGGACGGAACAGCGTGAAGTTGAGGCCTTCCATGCCGTAGCCCCAGATCACGCGGTCCATCAGCTGCTTCGAGCACGCATAAATCCAGCGCGGCTTGTTGATGGGGCCGTAGGAGAGCGTGGAGTTTTCCGGGTCGAACTGCTCGTCGGTGCACATGCCGTAGACCTCGGAGGTCGACGGAAACACCAGATGCTTGCCGTACTTCACGGCCGAACGGACGATCGGCAGGTTCGCCTCGAAGTCCAACTCGAACACGCGCAGCGGCTGCTTCACGTAGGTCGCGGGCGTGGCGATGGCGACGAGCGGCAGGATCACGTCGCACTTCTTCACGTGATACTCGACCCACTCCTTGTTGATCGTGATGTCGCCTTCGAAGAAGTGCATCCGCTCGTGATTCGCGAGCTCGCCCAGGCGATCGGTTTGCATGTCCATCCCGAAGACTTCCCAGTCGGTGGTTTCGAGGATGCGCTTGGACAGGTGATGGCCGATGAAGCCGTTGACACCCAGGATGAGGACTTTTTTCATGAATGACGATTGGATTGAATGAGTCGGCCGAATTCGGCGGGATCGACGGCGCGTTCTTCGCCTAAGGGATGCGATGCGGCGTCGAGCAGCCGATGGCGCAGTTCGTGCACGGCGATCACGCGGCCGTCGCCGCAGACGCCAAACAGCGCATTATCCGTCACCCTTAGGCCTGGCGGCAAACTCCGCAGTTCGGCGAGCTTCTGCGGCGGTGTGCCTGGCGCGCCGGTTTCGGGCACGAGACGCGCGCGCGCGACGATGAAACGATGCTCGCCGATATCCGTGAAAGCGCCGGGATAGGGCGGGGCGACGGCGCGAATCAGGTTGTAGACGCGCTGCGCCGGCTGCGTCCAGTCGATGCGCCCGTCTTCCGGCTTGCGCCCGCCGTAGTAGCTGCCGGCGGCGAGATCGTTCGGCAGATGCGGCGCTTCGCCGGCGAGCAGTGCGGGCAGCACGCGCCACAGCGTCTGTTCGGCGGCGACGACGGTTTTATCGAAGACCTGGGCGGCGGTATCGTCGGGGAGGATCGGCACGGGCGTCTGCGCGACGATCGCGCCGGCGTCGGGCTTGGCCGCCATTTCGTGCAGCGTCGCGCCGGTCTCGGTCTCGCCGTTGATCACCGCCCAGTTGGTCGGCACGCGGCCGCGATACTTCGGCAGCAGCGAGCCATGCATGTTGTAAGCGCCGCGTCTCGCGAGCGCGAGCAGCGCGACCGGCAGCATGTGCCGGTAATAGAACGAGAAGATGAAATCGGGCGCGGCTTTCGCGACAGCGTCGTGCACGTCGGTCGACTTGGGATCGGCGGGCGCGATGACGCTGATGCCATGCTCCGCCGCGACCTGCGCGACGCTGCCGAACCAGATGTTCTCGCTCGCGCTGTCCTCGTGCGTGACGACGAGCGCGACATCGACGCCACGCGCGAGCAGCACTTGCAGGCAGCGCACGCCGACGTTGTGATAGGCGAAGACGACGGCGCGCGGCTTCATCGGCCGTTGTCCTCGCGGCTGACGACGGCGGCGATCGGCTGCATCACGTTCTGCATCGGCCTTTCCGCGACCGGCAAGCCGTCGCGCTGTTCGAGGATCGTCTGCACGAGATAGCGCGGCCGTGCACGCACTTGCTGATAAATGCGGCCGATGTATTCGCCGAGCAGCCCGAGCGCGAAGATGATCACGCCGAGCATGAAGAACGTGATGGCGAACAGCGTGAACACGCCCTGGACTTCCGCGCCGAACATGAAGCGGCGAATCAGCAGCAGCACGAAGAGGCCCGCCGAGCCGACCGACAGGATCACGCCGATGAACGACAGCCATTGCAGCGGCACCACCGAAAAGCCGGTGACGAGATCGAAGTTGAGCCGGATCAGGCTATACAGCGAATACTTCGATTCGCCCGCGAAGCGCTCCTCGTGCGCCACGTCCACTTCAATCGGATTCTGCGCGAAGGTGTAGGCAAGCGCGGGAATGAACGTATTGATCTCGCCGCACCGGTTGATCGTGTCGATGATGTGCCGGCTATAGGCGCGCAACATGCAGCCCTGATCGGTCATCTTGATCTTCGTGATGCGCTCGCGCAGGCGGTTCATCGCGCGCGACGCCTTCTTGCGCCACAGGCTGTCCTGACGCTGCTGACGGATTGTGCCGACGTAGTCGTAGCCTTCGCGTATCTTTGCGACGAGCTTGCCGATCTCTTCGGGCGGATTCTGCAGGTCGGCATCGAGCGTCACGACGATGTCCCCGCGCGATTGCTCGAAGCCCGCGAGAATCGCCATGTGCTGCCCATAGTTGCCGTTGAGCAGGATCACGCGCGTGGTATCGGGACGCAAGTGGAACTGCTGCGCGAGCAGCGCGGCCGACTTGTCGCGGCTGCCGTCGTTGATGAAGATAACTTCATACGACGTGCCGAGCGCATCGAGCGCCGGGTAAAGGCGCTCGAACAGCGCGGCGAGGCCGTCCGCCTCGTTGTACACCGGAATGATGACCGAGACTTCGGGCGAATTCGCCGGAAAATCCGAATGACTCATGTGGCTGTGCATTTCGTTAACGGTTGAGGCCAAACAATTCGCAGATTTCATTGACCGACTTCACGACATGCGCGACATCGTCCTCGCTCATCAGCGTGAAGAGCGGCAGCGTGACCGTCGATGCGCCGTATCGCTCGGCGTGCGGAAACATGCCTTCGGCGAAGCCGCGTGCGCGATATAGCGAAAACAGATGCAGCGCCGGATAGTGCACGCCTGCGCCGACGCCGCGCTCCTTCAGCTGTTCCATGAATTGCGCGCGCGTCAGTTGCAGCTTGTCGAGCGGCAGCGCGATCTGGAACATGTGCCAGTTGCTGTCGGTGAAATTGCGCGGCGGCAGCCCGGCGCCGAGCCGCAACGCTGCGCCGCCTTCGAACGCGTCGAAGTAGGCGCGCGCCAGTTCGCGGCGCTTCTGGGTGAAACGTTCCACTTGCCGCAACTGCCCGAGACCGACGCGCGCCGCGACATCGGTCAGGTTGTACTTGCCGCCCAGCACGTCGCAGTCCATGCCGTCGAAGCCCGTGCGCGTGATGCCTTGCAGCCGGTACTTGCGCGCCAGTTCCGCTTCGTCCTCGTTGTTCATGATGAGCGCGCCGCCTTCGATCGACGTCACGTTCTTGTTCGCATGAAAGCTGATCGACACCAGATCGCCGAACGAGCCGATGCGCTGGCCCTTCCACGTCGAGCCGAACGCCTGCGCCGCGTCTTCGATCACGCGCAGCCTGTGCTCGCGCGCAATCTCGTAGAGCCGGTCCATGTCCACCGGCAGGCCCGCGAGATAAACGGGCATGATCGCTTTCGTGCGCGGCGTGATGGCCTTTTCAAGCAAGTTCAGGTCCATGTTGCGGGTGACCGGATCGATATCGACGAACACCGGCGTTGCGCCGACTTCGAGGATCACGTTCGCGGTCGAAACCCAGGTCATCGGCGTGGTAATGACTTCATCGCCCGCGCCGACGCCCGCGATGCGCAGCGCGATTTCCATCGTGCAGGTGCCGGAATTGAACGCGCGCACCGGGCGCCCGCCGAAATACGCCGACAACTCGGCTTCGAATTGCTGGTTCTGCGGGCCGGTCGTGATCCAGCCGGAACGCAGCACGTCGACGACGCCCTGAATGGTTTCCTCGTCGATCTCAGGCTTGACGAAGGGCAGGAACGGCCGCGAGGTCTGAGTCATGGAATGTCTGCTTAACAAAAAGGGAGTGAAACGGGAATCAGCCGCGCGCGAGCACGGCCACGCCGACGAGAATGATGCCGATACCGACGAGCCGCTGCACCGACAGCACTTCGCCGAACAGATACCACGCCGCGAATGCGTTGACGACGTAGCCGAGCGAGAGCATCGGATACGCGACCGACACATCGACCCGCGACAACCCGACGATCCACACGACGACGCTCACCACGTAGCACGCGAGGCCGCCGATGATGGGCCATTGCGTCGCAATCCGGAAACCGACGGGCAGAATGTTCGCCGGGGTCATGTCGAAATGGCCGACGGCGTTGACGCCTGCCTTGAGCAGCAACTGGGCGCACGCGTTCAACAATACGCCGATGACGATGCAAGTGAAGGAAATCGGATTCATCGATTGGACAATAAGGATACTCGGTTCATTGGCGGATGCCGGCGTCATCGACGCACGCCGTCACGGCTGCGGCTTCTCGACGATCACGCGCCGCGCATCGCGGGCGATGACCTGCATCGGCACGCCGCGCGCGAGCATTTCGTCGTAGCGCCCCGGCGGCAGCAGCGCCAGCGCGTAACGATCGGCGTTCCAGCGCCGCACCCAGTCGTCGATGGTCGGCAGCCACTTCTGCGGTTCCGTCGTGACGCCGAACCTCAGTTCGTCGGATTCCTGCACCATGGTCATCGTGCGGCCGAGGTAGAAGGGCATCGTGTGGTCGAGCTTCGCGATCGAATAGAAGGGAGTGTCGGGCGGCAGCTTGGCCATCTCGGCCTTGACGGCCGGCACGAGTTTCACGCCGGAACTTTCGGTGCCGAAGACGTCGTGCCCCGTGCCGGCGATCGTGCCGAGCAGCAGCCACGCCGCGCCGAGTCCGGCCGCGCCCGCCAGCACGCTGCGGCGGTTGAGCCACAGCGCGAAGATCGTCACGACGAACGCCACCGCGAGGCCCGCATACACCCAGACCTGGAACGCGCGATACAACGCGTTCGGCGTGCCCGCGCTTCCCGCCCGGCCGAGGAAGATCGCACCGAACGCCGCCGCGATCAGCAACACCGCGTAGCCGATCAGATGCCTGCGGTACTGGCTCTTCGTGAGCGACGGCAGATAGAGGCCGAGCACGAGCGCGATGGCGGGCGCGATCGGCAGCACGTACGACAGCAGCTTCGAATGCGACGCGCTGAAGAACAGGAAGATGAACGCCGACCAGACGAGCAGCATCGTGACGGGCGCGAAGCCGTTGGGCTGGCGCGGCGTCTTCACGCCGTGGCGCACGCTCTGCACCACGATCGACAGCCACGGCAGGAAGCCCACGATCAGCACGGGCACGAAGTAATAGAACGGCCCCGGACGGTTCTGCTCGGGCGTCAGATAGCGCTTGAACTGCTGCACGATGAAGAAGAAATCGAAGAACTCGGGGTTCTTCATCTGCACGAGCACGAACCACGGCGCGGCGACGATCAGAAACACGATCAGCCCGCTGCCGATATAAAGGCGCTTCCACAGCGCCCAGTCGCGCGACACGATCGAATAGAGGACCAGCACCGCGCCCGGCAGGATAAGGCCGACGAGCCCTTTCGAGAGCACGGCGGCAGCCATCGCGGCCCAGCAGAGCCACATCCAGAGCCGCACCCGGCGCGCGGGCAGGCCGGGGCGCTGGGCGAGCAGAAGGGCGCAGAGCGTGAGCTCCATCCAGAACGACAGGCCCATGTCCAGCGCGTTGAAGTGGCCCATCAGATTCCAGTACGGGCAGGTCGCGAGGATGACGGCGGCGGCGAAGCCCGTCATCGCGTTGAACACGCGCTTGCCGGTGAAGCCGATCAGCAGCACGCCGGCGAAGCCCGTCAGCGCCGTATAGAGGCGCGCCTGCCATTCGCCGATGCCGAACCACGCGAAGGTGAGCGCGTTGGCCCACGTCTGCAGCGGCGGCTTCTCGAAATACTTGTAGCCGTTGTAGCGCGGCGTGATCCAGTCGCCGGTGACGAACATTTCTCGCGCCATTTCGGCGTAACGGCCTTCGTCGCTCGGAACGAGATGGCGCAGACCGAGCGGCGCGAACCAGATGATCGCGAGCGCGAGGATGAGAAGCGTGAGCGAAAGGCGTGTGAGCGGTAGCCGCGAAGGCGTATCGTTCATGAAGTCGACCTGTCCGATGCCGCGATGCGGCGCTAGTGAATCAAGAAGGGCTTTGACGCTGTCGTGCTGTCGCGCCCGCGTGCCGGGGCGCGACAGCGCGCGTTCCGCATCCTGAGGCATGAAAATACGGCGCAAGTTCTCGCGCACGCTGCTCCAAGTGGGAAACCCAACGGAAAGCCCGATGAAAGGGGCATGGCGCCGCCGCGCATGAGGCCTCGGCGCGAGCGCGACGGACGCCGGGCGGGAGTGTATCGCACGGCCGCCCCGATTCGTCATTTTGGCGCACGGCTGCCACTGGGCGGCGTCCGGCCGCGCCGCGCGAGTGTCGCCGATGCTGGCTTAACGGACGCTTATCGGCGGCTAGTCGACGCTCACGCCTCGATCAGCAACGCGGCCGCGACGCGCCGGCCTTCGGACATCAGAATGTTGTAGGTGCGGCAGGCCGCGCCGAAGTCCATCGTTTCCACGCCGATGCGGTGCTTCGCCAGTTGCGCGACGAGGCGCGGATGCGGAAACCGCAGCTTCGTGCCGCTGCCGAAAATCACGACCTCGGGCGCGGCCTCAACGAGGGCCTCGAAGTGTTCGGGGGTGAGCGCGTCGAACGACGAGACCGGCCAGTTCGTCACGGGCGCGTCGGGCATCACGAGGACGCTGCCTTCGTGCCGTTGCAGATTGATCGCGACGAAACCGTCTCCGTAACTCGTGATCGTATTGAGTGCGCCGCTCGATTCCTGATGAAGTTTCAAAACGAAGATCCGGCAAGAGAAGAAGGGCGGACGCGGCTCCGAGGCAAGGCTGCGCGGCTAACTTCGCGGCGCGCTTTGGTGCATTGCGGAACCGGGCCATAATCGGTAAATTATAACTTTCCGGCCGCCCGGTCTGCTTGCGCGGCAACCGTTGCGCTCGCGTGCCGCCACAAGCCGCCATCGACACGCAACCCGGCCGGCAGCGCCCGCGCCCTATCTGGCGGGGCGTCATCCGCAGCGCCGGAAGGCGCGAAATCCTGGCCGTGTCGGTTCCGCACAACCCCGTATCACCCGCTTTCGTCGATACTTCCAAGCGGTGCGCCGGCGTCCGCGCGTATCGCCGCGGCGAGCCGCGCCGCAAAAAACCGCAAGCACGCCGCAAGCACCGCACCGTATTTGTCCATCATCAGAGCCGCCCGCCGTGAAACCGATCCTCAAATCCAATAAGCTGCAAAACGTCTGTTACGACATTCGCGGACCCGTGCTCGAACACGCGAAGCGCCTCGAGGAAGAAGGGCATCGCATCATCAAGCTCAACATCGGCAATCTCGCGCCGTTCGGCTTCGAAGCGCCGGACGAGATCATTCAGGACATGATCCGCAATCTGCCGGGCTCGTCGGGCTATTCGGATTCGAAGGGCGTCTTCGCCGCGCGCAAGGCGATCATGCACTACACGCAGCAAAAGGGCGTGACGGGCGTCGAGCTGGACGATATCTACATTGGCAATGGCGCGTCCGAACTGATCGTGATGGCCATGCAGGCGCTCCTGAACGACGGCGACGAAGTGCTGCTGCCCGCGCCGGACTATCCGCTGTGGACGGCGGCCGTGAGCCTTTCGTCGGGCACGCCGCGCCATTACATGTGCGACGAGAGCAACGGCTGGATGCCCGATCTCGACGACATTCGCGCGAAGATCACGCCGAATACGAAGGCGCTCGTCGTCATCAACCCGAACAATCCGACCGGCGCGCTGTATTCGGACGAACTGCTGCAAGAACTCATCGGCATCGCGCGGGAGCACGGACTCATCGTCTTCGCCGACGAGGTCTACGACAAGATCGTATACGACGGCAAGACGCACACGTCGATGGCCGCGCTCTCGGAAGACGTCATCACCGTGACGTTCAACAGCCTGTCGAAGAGCTATCGCTCGTGCGGGTATCGCGCGGGCTGGATGGCGATTTCCGGGCTGATCGAAGAAAATCGCCGCCGCGCGAAGGACTATCTGGAAGGTCTCGGCATTCTCGCGTCGATGCGCCTGTGCCCGAACGTTCCCGGTCAATATGCCATTCAGACGGCGCTCGGCGGCTATCAGAGCATCAACGACCTGATCGTGCCGGGCGGGCGTCTTTTCAAGCAGCGCGACCTCGCGTACGACATGCTGACGGCCATTCCGGGCGTGACGTGCGTGAAGCCGCAGGCCGCGCTCTACATGTTTCCGAAGCTCGACCCGAAGATGTACCCCATCGCCGACGACCAGCAGTTCATCACCGACCTGCTGCTCGAAGAGCGCGTCCTGCTCGTGCAGGGCACGGGCTTCAACTGGCCGACGCCGGACCACTTCCGCGTGGTCTTCCTGCCGAACGTCGACGACCTGGCCGATTCGATCAATCGCATCGCGCGCTTCCTCGACGGCTATCGCAAACGGCACTCCGCTTAATCTCTCTATAAAGACTCGCGCAGTATGGAACCGATCAAAGTAGGACTCTTGGGCTTCGGCACGGTAGGCAGCGGCACTTTCACGGTGCTCAAGCGCAACCAGGAAGAAATCAAACGGCGCGCGGGACGCGGCATCGAAATCACGCGCGTTGCCGTGCGCACGCCGGCGAAGGCGCAGGCCGCAGAGGGCGTCGCGATTACCGATGACTTCCGCGCCGTCGTCGACGATCCTTCCATCGACATCGTGTGCGAAATGATCGGCGGAACCGGCTTTGCGCGCGAACTGGTGTTGCGCGCGATCGCCAACGGCAAGCATGTCGTCACGGCGAACAAGGCGCTGCTCGCGGTCCACGGCACGGAGATTTTCGAGGCGGCGCGCGCGAAGGGCGTGATGGTCGCGTTCGAAGCGGCGGTGGCGGGCGGCATTCCGATCATCAAGGCGCTGCGCGAAGGGCTGACGGCCAATCGCATCGAAGCCATCGCGGGCATCATCAACGGCACGACGAACTACATCCTGTCGGAGATGCGCGACCGGGGCATCGACTTCGCGACCGCGCTCAAGGGCGCACAGGAACTCGGCTACGCCGAAGCCGATCCGACCTTCGACATCGAAGGCGTCGACGCCGCGCACAAGGTCACGATCATGAGCGCGATCGCGTTCGGCGTGCCGGTGCAGTTCGATCGCGCGCACGTCGAAGGCATCAGCAAGCTGGCGGCCATCGACATCCGCTATGCGGGCGAACTCGGCTATCGCATCAAGCTGCTCGGCATCGCGCGGCGCACGGAGAAGGGCATCGAGTTGCGCACGCATCCGACGCTCGTGCCGGAGAAGCTGCTGCTCGCCAACGTCGAAGGGGCGATGAACGCAGTCGTCGTCCAGGGCGATGCGGTCGGCACGACGCTCTACTACGGCAAGGGCGCGGGCGCGGAGCCGACGGCGTCGGCCGTGGTCGCGGATCTCGTCGACGTGACGCGCCTGCATACCGCCGATCCGGAGCATCGCGTGCCGCATCTCGCCTTCCAGCCAGATAGCCTGTCGAATACGCCGATCCTGCCGATCGAGGACATCACGAGCGGCTACTACCTGCGCCTGCGCGTGGCCGATGTGACCGGCGTGCTCGCCGACATCACGCGCATTCTCGCGCACAAGGGCATCTCCATCGACGCGCTCCTGCAGAAGGAATCCGAGCAGGTCGACGGCGGCAACAAGGGCGAGACGGACATCATCCTCATCACGCACGAGACGGTGGAAAAGAACGCGAACGCGGCGATCGCGGAGATCGAAGCGTTGTCCACGGTCGTCTCGAAGGTTACGAAACTGCGCATGGCAGTGCTGCACTAAACAGGTACGCGACATGAACTACATTTCGACGCGCGGCGCCGGCACGGACGAGCGCCACACGTTCTCGGACATTCTGCTGGGCGGCCTTGCTAAAGACGGCGGCCTCTATCTGCCGGCCGAGTATCCCCGCGTATCCGCCGAGGAACTCGCGCGCTGGCGCACGCTGTCGTACGCGGACCTCGCGTTCGAAGTGCTGTCGAAGTTCAGCGACGACATTCCAGCCGACGACCTGCGCTCGCTCACGCGCAAGACGTACACCGCACAGGTCTACAGCAATGTGCGCCACGAAGAAGCCGCCGTGCAGATCACGCCGCTGAAGACGCTGGGCGTCGAGAACGGTGCGCCGCTGTCGCTGCTGGAATTGTCCAACGGGCCGACGCTCGCCTTCAAGGACATGGCGATGCAGCTGCTCGGCAATCTCTTCGAGTACGCGCTGGCCAGGCACGGCGAGACGTTGAACATTCTCGGCGCGACCTCGGGCGATACCGGCAGCGCCGCCGAATACGCGATGCGCGGCAAGACCGGCGTGCGCGTCTTCATGCTGTCGCCACACAAGAAGATGAGCGCGTTCCAGACGGCGCAGATGTTCTCGCTGCAAGACCCGAACATCTTCAATCTGGCCGTGGAAGGCAACTTCGACCATTGCCAGGACATCGTGAAAGCCGTCTCGAACGACCACGCATTCAAGGCGAAGCACAAGATCGGCACGGTCAATTCGATCAACTGGGCGCGCGTCGTCGCGCAGGTCGTGTATTACTTCAAGGGCTATTTCGCCGCGACGAAGACCAACGACGAGCGCGTGTCGTTCACGGTGCCGTCGGGCAACTTCGGCAACGTGTGCGCGGGGCATATCGCGCGCATGATGGGGCTGCCGATCGAGCAGCTGGTCGTTGCGACCAACGAAAACGACGTGCTCGACGAGTTCTTCCGCACGGGCGTGTATCGCGTGCGCGGCGCGGCGGAGACTTATCACACCACGTCGCCGAGCATGGACATCTCGAAGGCGTCGAACTTCGAGCGTTTCGTGTACGACCTGCTCGGCCGCGATCCGGCGCGCGTGTTGCAGCTTTTCCGCGACGTCGAAGAGAAGGGCGGCTTCGATCTGGCGGCAAGCGGCGACTTTGCGCGCGTGAAGGAATTCGGCTTCGTGTCGGGCAAGAGCGGTCACGACGATCGCGTGCAAACCATCCGCGACGTCTTCGAGCGCTACGACACCATGATCGACACGCACACCGCCGACGGCGTGAAGGTGGCGCGCGAAAACCTCAAACCCGGCGTGCCGATGATCGTGCTCGAAACTGCGCAGCCGATCAAATTCGGCGAAACGATCCGCGAGGCGCTCAATCGGGAGCCGGAGCGTCCGGCGGCATTCGTGGGACTTGAAAAACTGCCACAAAGGTTCGATATCGTTCCGGCAGACGCAGCCGTCGTGAAGGCGTTCATCGCCGAGCGCACCTGAGTTTCCAGATTCGCCGCTGTGACGCGCGGGGCGCGGTCCGGAAGGGGCCGCGCCCCGCGCTATTTTTATCGCGGCGCTGCCGCTCTGTCTGCCGCGTGCGCGGTCCGGGCCGCCGCCCCGCTTGCGCCGCAACGCCGGAAAGCCCGGCTAAAAGCTGCTAAACTCTTGGGTTTTTCGTCGTACACCATTCAAAAGGACGCGCCGTGCTGTCTACCGCCAATATCACCATGCAATTCGGGCCGAAGCCTCTCTTCGAGAACATTTCGGTCAAGTTCGGCGAAGGGAACCGCTACGGCCTGATCGGGGCGAACGGCTGCGGCAAGTCGACCTTCATGAAGATCCTCGGCGGCGACCTGGAGCCGAGCTCCGGCAACGTCATGCTCGAGCCGAACGTGCGCCTCGGCAAGTTGCGCCAGGACCAGTTCGCGTACGAAGACATGCGCGTGCTCGACGTGGTGATGATGGGCCACACGGAAATGTGGGCCGCGATGACCGAGCGCGACGCGATCTACGCAAACCCCGACGCCACCGACGACGACTACATGCGCGCCGCCGAGCTGGAAGCGAAGTTCGCCGAATACGACGGCTATACGGCCGAAGCGCGTGCGGGCGAACTGCTGCTGGGCATCGGCATCAATATCGCCGATCACACCGGGCCGATGAGCAACGTCGCGCCGGGCTGGAAGCTGCGCGTGCTGCTCGCGCAGGCGCTGTTCTCGAAGCCGGACGTGCTGCTGCTCGACGAGCCGACCAACAACCTCGACATCAACTCGATCCGTTGGCTGGAAGACGTGCTGAACCAGTACAACTCGACGATGATCATCATCTCGCACGATCGACACTTCCTGAACCAGGTCTGCACGCACATGGCGGACATGGACTACGGCACGCTGAAGGTCTATCCGGGCAACTACGACGACTACATGCTCGCCAGCACGCAGGCGCGCGAGCGCCAGCAGGCGGCGAACGCGAAGGCGAAGGAACGCGTGGCCGACCTTCAGGACTTCGTGCGCCGCTTCTCGGCGAACAAGTCGAAGGCGCGTCAGGCGACCAGCCGCCTGAAGATGATCGACAAGATCAAGATCGAAGAATTCAAGCCGTCGTCGCGGCAGAATCCGTTCATCCGTTTCGACTTCGAGAAGAAGCTGCATAACATCGCGGTCGTGGCCGATGGCATCACCAAGAAATACGACCGGACCATCTTCGAGAACTTCAGCCTGAGCGTGCAGCCGGGCGAGCGCATTGCGATCATCGGTGAAAACGGCGCGGGCAAGACGACGCTCCTGAAGTCGCTGAAGGGCGCCGTGGAACTGGACGGCGGCTCGGTCAAGTGGGCGGAGAACGCGAACGTCGGCTACATGCCGCAGGACACGTACGAAGAGTTCCCGAAGGACGAGACGCTGACCGAGTGGATCGATCAGTATCGCCAGGAAGGCGACGACGACCAGATGGTGCGCGGCACGCTCGGCCGGCTGCTGTTCAACGCAGACGACATCCGGAAGAACGTGAAGGTGCTGTCGGGCGGCGAGAAGGGCCGCATGATCTGGGGCAAGCTGATGCTCGGCCGCCACAACGTGCTGCTGATGGACGAGCCGACCAATCACATGGACATGGAGTCCATCGAATCGCTGCAGATCGCGCTGGACAAGTACGAGGGCACGCTGGTCTTCGTGTCGCATGACCGCGAGTTCGTGAGCGGGCTGGCGAACCGCATCATCGAAGTGCGCACCGATGGCACGCTGCGCGACTTCGGCGGCAATTACGAAGATTTCCTGACGAGCCAGGGCATTCAGTAAGAAGCCGCAGGTTCAAACGCAGAATGGAAAAAAGCCGCTTTCGCGGCTTTTTTCGTTTGGAGCGAGGGTTTTGTCGTTGCCGGCAAGCCCGCAGCTCCGAGTTCGCTCCGCCTAAAGGCGTCTCAGAGCTTGTCGTTTTTGAAGCGCATCGCCGTTCCCTCGTGCGTAATCCGCTCCCAGATCGCGCGCTTCTCTTCATCGTTCAGAAAGACCCAGTTCGATACTTCGCCGGCCGTGCGGCCGCAGCCTTTGCAGACGTCGTCGAAAAGCGTGGAGCAAACGCCGATGCACGGGCTGTCGGGGAGGTCGTGGAGAATCGAAGCCATGAGCGTAGAGGTCGGGAAAAAAAGAATTAGCGGGCAATACTGTAGCCTATCCGCGCGATCCAGTGATGGCGCTGGTTGTAGTCCAGAATGTCCTCGCCATAGCCGTTGAAGTAGCTGACGAACACGTATCCGCCCCAGGCGCTGCCGATCAGCTTGGCGAGCGGATATGTCACGTTCGAATCGATGCTGCCGTACCAGTGCTTCGTACCCTTGCGCAGCGTGGTCGCGAGTTGCCAGCCATCGGGGCTGCCGTATTTCACGAGAAAATCGACGTAGCCGCGATAGTCGGCGATATCCTCGTTGCCGCTCTTCGACAAGTAGTAATAGAACTTCGGCGACAGCGTCAGGTGGTTGCTTGCGATATCGCCGAAGTCCCACGTCGGGCGCACGAACGCGATGTTGATCGCACGCGACTCGTCACCGCTCTTGCCATTCGATTCATGTCCGATGCCCGCCGCCACGCCCATACGCGTGAAGAGCGGGCTTTTCCAGCCGGTGTCGTCGACGGAATAGAAGACTTGAGGTTGATAGCTGGTGTCGCGAAACGGCGCAGACGGCGCGGACAGGTTCCAGATGGACGTCTGTGTGTAGGCGAAATAGAGGTTGTCGAGAAAGCCCCGCGAGCGCGGATCGTCGGGCAGATGCAGCCGGTACTTGAAGCTGAACTGGAACTTGGCGAGGTTGTCGCCGTTCTTGCCATCGGCGAAGTAGATCGGATCGAAGGTCGAGAAGCGGCCCGCGAGCATCGTATCGACCGTGGCCGGCGATGTGTCGACCTGCGCAGCAGCGCTCGCCAGTTGCGCGGGCGTCGCCGCTTGCGCTTCGCGTTTCTCGGCCGCAACGACCTGCGTCTGGTTCTCGCCCCGGTTCAGCGTAACGAGCATCGGCGATACATCGAAGCCGACCGGATCGATCTTGACCGTGCCGCGCGCCGACTCGGGCCACGGCGCCGAATAACGGACCCGGCGATATTGCCCCGGCGCCAGGCGCAGACGATCGGGCGTCGCCGCATCGCGGGTCAGCACGAGCGGCGCGGGCGGTAAATCGCCGTTCGTCAGTTGCATGGTGAGTTGTTTCGGCAGGTCGACGGTGAGCGGCTTTTTGTCGTCGTCCGTGTAGAGCAGCGTGAGTTCGAGCGGTTGCGCCGCGGCCGCTTCGCGCGGCGGTTGCAGCACTGCGACTGTCGCTTGCGCGTTGGTCGCCATTACGAAAAGCGCGAATGCGAGACGCGCGTGGCGTCGAACAGGCGGGAACGGGAGCATCGGTGAATCCAAAGCCATCAGGCGGGCATCCTTTGTCGAAGAGCGACGGTGCGCGGCGAGGCGTCATCGTAACTGCGCGTCGCGAAACCTGCCTGTTACAACGCAAACGTCATTACCCGACCGCAGCCTGCCACAACATCGATGCATTGAGCACCACGATGAGCCCTGCGCACGTCCACGCGAGCGCGAGCGGCACCCGCGCGACGCGCCAGCGGCCCATCAGACCCGCATCGGAGGCGAAGCGCACGAGCGGAATCACCGCGAGCGGCAATTGCAGACTCAGCACTACCTGCGTGGCGACCAGCAGCGCGTTCGAGCCGTGCTGGCCGAAGCTCGCCACCGCCGCGAGCGCCGGGCCGATCGCCAGTCCACGCGTGAGCAGCGCCCGCGCCCAGCGAGCCATCTTCAGTTCGAGGAAGCCTTCCATTACCGCCTGGCCGGCGAGCGTGCCGGTGACAGTCGCGTTGAGCCCGCACGCGAGCAGGGCCGTCGCGAACGCGATTCCTGCCCAATGACTGCCGACGAGCGGCGCAATGAGCCGATGCGCGTCCGCCAGATCGTCGACCTGCGAATAGCCGGACGTATGGAACACCGCCGCCGCGACGATCAGCAGCGACGCATTGACGATGAACGCAATCGCGAGCGAGGCGAACGTGTCGATGTTTACGCCGTTGAGCGCGTCGCCGATGGTCTCGTCGTCCCGCTGCGGCGCATGGTGCTTCACCAGCGACGAGTGCAGATACAGGTTATGCGGCATCACCGTCGCGCCGAGCACGCCGGCTGCGAGCCAGAGCATGCCGGCATCGCGCAGCAGCGCCGGCGGCGGCGCAAAGCCCATGAGCGCGTCGTGCCAGGCGGGTTGCGCGAGAACGAGCTGGACCACGAAGCAGAAGCTCACGAACAGAATCAGCGCGGTCACGGCGCGTTGCAGAGGCCGCTTGCCGCCGCGTTGCAGCGCGAGCATCGCGAAGGTGCCGACGGCCGAGCACAGCACGCCTGCCGTCAGCGAGAGTCCGAAGAGCATCTGCAACGCGACCGCGCTGCCGACGACTTCGGCTACATCGCACGCAATGATCGCGACTTCGCACGCGAGCCACAAGATGACGGTCGTGCGCCGGCTATAACGCTCGCGGCAAAGCTGGGCGAGGTCGCGCCCGGTGACGACGCCCACGCGCGATGCGACCCATTGCAGCAGCATGCCCATCAGGCTCGCGAGCAGGACGACGAAGAGCAGTTGATACCCGTAGCGCGCGCCGCTCGACAGCGCCGTCGCCCAGTTGCCGGGGTCCATGTAGCCTACGGCGACGAGCGAGCCTGCGCCGGCAAACGAGTACCAGCGGCCGCGCGCACGGCGAGGCCGGTCGTCGCGCGCGCCAGGGGCCGGCGACGGCGCGCCGGACTTGGCGTTGGATAGCTGGGCAAGCGCGGACGGATTGGTGTTCATGCGGACGTTGGCCTCGAATAGCGGTGCAACGGCACGCTCGGGCGGCGGCGGGAACGCCGTGCCACGGTAGGGTGCGTTGCGGGTGATGGCGACGCTTTTCGCGACGCACGTCGAACTGGCTAGCAACGACTGTTCCGCTGGCTATTCGTAAGGCTCGCGCGTTCTCTTTATTCGCAATGCCGGCGAGCGGCGCGGCACAGGAACGGCCGTCACGAATAATGACATCGCAGAGCGTCCGCACAACGTCGTTCCACTTGAGCAAAGTGGATTTGTCGGGTGCCGCACGGCGGGATTAGGGGCTAAAATGCGCGCACTTTCCGTGGCGGCAACGGCCTGAGGCAGCGCGAGGGGCGCCTGCTTCGTGTGCTTTGCGCGACAGGCGGCGCATTATTTTTTGTCGGCCTTCGGTTTAATGGTAGTTTTCGGGTTTTTAGGGGCGCTGCGAGCCGCACGCGCACGAAAGAACCGCGCGGCGACGTCGTCGACCAAGTCGGACAAGGGAGAAAAGAGATGAACGGAAAACTGGCGGCTGGCGCTCCGAAGCGAGTCAGGCTGGGACAACTCGCGGGTGCGCTCGCCTGCGCGGCGATGCTGCTTCCGCTCGCGGCATCGGCGAAAGACACGCAGCTCAACGTGTACAACTGGTCGGACTACATCGCCAAGGACACGATCCCCAACTTCACCAAGCAGACCGGCGTCAAGGTGAAGTACGACAACTACGACAGTGACGACACCCTGCAGGCCAAGCTGCTGACCGGCAATTCCGGCTACGACATCGTCGTGCCGACGAGCAATTACGCCGGCAAGCAGATCGCCGCGAACATCTTCTCGCCGCTCGACAAGTCGAAGCTGCCGAACCTGAAGTATCTCGATCCCGAACTGATGAAGCTCGTCGCGGGCGCGGACCCGGGCAATCAGTACTCGGTGCCCTGGGCTTACGGCACGACCGGCCTCGGCTATAACGTCGACAAGGCCAAGCAGATTCTCGGCGCGAACACCGCGCTCAACAACTGGGACATCCTCTTCAAGCCCGAGAACATCTCCAAGCTGAAGGCGTGCGGCGTCTCGGTGCTGGATGCGCCCGACCAGATGTTCGCGGCGGCGCTGCACTACCTCGGCAAGGATCCGATGAGCACGAATCCGGCCGATTATCGCGAAGCGCTCGCGATGCTCAAGAAGATTCGCCCGTACATCACGCAGTTCAACTCGTCCGGCTATATCAACGACATGGTCGGCGGCGATATCTGCTTCGCGTACGGCTGGTCGGGCGACGTAGTGATCGCGAAGCATCGCGCGATCGAAGCGAAGAAGCCGTTCAAGATCGAGTACTACATTCCGAAGGGCGGCGCGCCCGTGTGGTTCGACGTGATGGCAATCCCGAAGGATGCGAAGAACAAGGAAGCGGCGCACGAGTGGATCAACTACATCGAGACGCCGCAGGTTCATGCCGCGATCACCAACGCGGTGTATTACCCGAGCGCGAACCTCGAAGCGCGCAAGTACGTGGACAAGGACGTGGCGAACGATCCGGCGGTGTATCCGCCGCAGGACGTCATCAAGACCTTGTTCCTGCTCAAGCCGTTGCCGCCGGAAGTCCAGCGTCTGCAAACGCGGCTGTGGACCGAATTCAAGTCCGGCCGCTGAGTTGAAGCAGCCGGTTATTCATTGAAATGACGAAGCCCTCGGACCTCCGGGGGCTTTGTTCGTGATCCGTCGAACGCCGGCGGAGTCGCGGACGACAGATGCAGGAGTCGAACAGGCAATCATGAGTGAGCAGTCGAGCGCGTTGAAGGCAGCGCCACAGTCGGGAAGTGCGTCATCCGGTCAGAGCACGGGCGACGACTTCGTGCGTATCGTCGATGTCGTGAAGAGGTTCGACGAAACAGTGGCCGTGAAGGGCGTCAATCTGTCGGTGAGAAAGGGCGAGCTATTCGCGCTGCTCGGCAGTTCGGGCTGTGGCAAGTCGACGCTTCTGCGCATGCTCGCGGGCCTCGAGTCCGTGACCGAAGGGCAGATTCTGATCGACGGCGAGGACCTCGCGAGCATGCCGCCGTATCGCCGGCCGGTGAACATGATGTTCCAGTCATATGCGCTCTTTCCGCATATGAGCGTGGAATCGAATGTCGCGTTCGGACTGAAGCAGGAGGGCGTGAAGGGCGGCGAGCTGAAAGACCGCGTGCACAACGCGCTGCAGCTCGTGCAGATGGCGCAGTATGCGAAGCGCAAGCCGCATCAGCTTTCCGGCGGGCAGCAGCAGCGCGTCGCGCTCGCGCGCAGCCTCGTCAAGCGTCCGAAGCTGTTGCTGCTCGACGAACCGATGTCCGCGCTCGACAAGCAAATTCGCCAGCGCACGCAGATCGAGCTCGTCAACATCCTCGATCAGGTGGGCGTCACATGCATCATGGTGACGCACGACCAGGAAGAAGCCATGACGATGGCCAATCGCATCGCCGTGATGAGCGAAGGCCGGATCGTGCAGCTCGGCACGCCGCACGAAGTGTATGAGTATCCGAACAGCCGCTTTTCGGCGCAGTTCATCGGCTCGACGAATCTCTTCGATGGCAACGTCGTCGAGGACGAGCCGGATCATATCTTCATCGAATCGCCGGAACTGCCCGTGCGCCTCTATGTGAGCCACGGCATCACCGGGCCGCTCGGCATGCCGGTGACCATCTCGGTGCGGCCGGAGCGCATCGCGCTCACGCGCAAGCCGCCCGAGGGCGCGTTCAACTGGGGCCGCGGCAAGGTGACGAACATCGCGTACATGGGCGGCTATTCGCTCTATCACGTGATGCTCGAAAGCGGCAAGACGGTGGTCGCGAACGTGACGAGCCTCGCGCTCGGCGAGATCGATTCGCCTACCTTCGACGACGAAGTCTACGTGCGATGGAGCGCGCAGGCGGGCGTGGTGCTGACATCATGAAGATCGCCGAGCGTCTGGGTCTGTCGGGCCGCACCGCGGTCATCGCCGGGCCGTATCTGTGGCTGTTGCTGCTGTTTTTCGTGCCGTTCCTGCTGGTCGTGAAGATCAGCTTCGCGGACAGCCAGCTCGGCATTCCGCCGTACACGGAACTGCTGACGATGAAAGAGGGCGTGATGAAGATCGCGCTCGATTTCTCGCACTACGCGTTTCTGCTGACCGACAGCCTGTACTTCGCGACGTACATGAATTCGCTGCTGGTCGCGGCGGTATCGACGGTGCTGTGCCTGCTGATCGGCTACCCGATGGCGTATTACATCGCGCGGTCGAATCCGGAGACGCGCAATCTGTTGATGATGGCCGTGATGCTGCCGTTCTGGACGTCGTTTCTCATTCGCGTGTATGCGTGGATCGGCATTCTGAAGAACAACGGATTGCTAAACAATTTCCTGATGTCGACCGGTTTGATTCATTCGCCGATCGAGCTGTATCACACGAATATCGCGGTGTATATCGGCATGGTGTATTCGTATCTGCCGTTTCTCGTGATGCCGCTTTACGCGCATCTCGTCAAAATGGACCTGACCTTGCTCGAGGCCGCCTACGATCTCGGCGCGAAGCCGTGGAAGGCGTTCCTGCAGATCACGCTGCCGCTGTCGAAGAACGGCATCATCGCGGGCTGTCTGCTCGTGTTCATTCCGGCGGTGGGCGAGTACGTGATTCCCGAACTGCTCGGCGGCGCGGATACGCTGATGATCGGCCGGGTCATGTGGAACGAGTTCTTCGATAACGCGGACTGGCCGATGGCCTCCGCCGTCACCTGCGCGATGGTGCTCTTGCTGCTCGTGCCGATGGCGCTCTTTCAGCACTTCCAGGCGAAGCAACTGGAGGAGAAGCGATGATCAAGCCGAGCCGTTCGCTGCAGATCACCTCGCTCGGGATCGGGTTTGCGTTCCTGTATATCCCGATCATCAGCCTGATCGTCTATTCGTTCAACGACTCGCCGCTCGTCACGGTGTGGACGGAGTTTTCGTTGAAGTGGTATCGCGCGTTGTGGACCGACGACGAGCTCATCAACGCGGCGTGGCTGTCGCTGCGAATCGCGTTCCTGACGGCGTGCGCGTCGGTCGTGATCGGCACGTGGGCGGGCTTCGTGCTCGCGCGCATGGGCCGCTTTCGCGGCTTCACGCTGTACACGGGCATGATCAACGCGCCGCTCGTGATTCCCGAAGTCATTCAGGGCATTTCGCTCTTGCTGCTGTTCGTCGAAATGGCGAAGCTGATCGGCTGGCCGGCGGGGCGCGGACTGTTCACGATCTGGGTCGGGCACGTGATGCTGTGCATCTCCTATGTGGCGATCATCGTGGAATCGCGTGTGCGGGAGTTGAATCCGTCGCTGGAAGAAGCGGCGCTGGACCTCGGCGCAACGCCGCTGCGCGTGTTCTTTTCGATCACGCTGCCGCTGATTTCGCAGGCGCTCGTCGCGGGCTGGCTCTTGTCGTTCACGCTGTCGATCGACGATCTCGTGCTGTCGGCGTTCCTGTCCGGACCCGGCTCGACGACGCTGCCGCTCGTCGTGTTCTCGCGTGTGCGTCTCGGGCTGAATCCGGAGATGAATGCGCTCGCGACGTTGTTTATCGCGCTGGTCACGGCGGGAGTGATCGCGGCGAATTACTTCATGCAGCGAAGTGAGAGAAGGCGGCTCGCAGCGGTGATGTAATCGCGAAGCGGCCCGTTCATGACGGGCCGCTTCGTCATGTGGCGATCAGGCGTGGGCCAGGTGCCGTCCGAACGTCGCGGCATCGGTGTTGGTCCCGCAGAGCAGCACGCCGACGCGCTTGCCTTGCAGGCGTTCACGCAACGGGCCGAGCAGGGCGGCCGTGGCCGCCGCGCACGCCGGTTCCACCGCGAGCTTCAGTTCGTTGAACAACAGCTGCATCCCGTGCCGCAATTCGTCGTCCGACACGGTGACGACTTCATCGATATGCCGCCGGCACAACTCGTAGCTGTACTGCTCGGTATGCGGCGCCATCAGCGAATCGGCGATGCTGTGCATCGCGCCCATCTTCACCGTACGGTTGGCGGCGAAGCTGCGGCTCATCGCGTCCGATCCTTCCGGCTCGACACCGTACACATGCAGCGACGGATTGGCGAGACGCATTGCCGTCGATACCCCCGCAGCCAGCCCGCCGCCGCCGATCGGCAGAATCACCGCTTCGAGATCCGGCGCCTGTGACGTCCATTCATAGCCGAGTGTCGCCGTGCCCAGCACCGTGCGATAACCATTGAACGGATGCACGAAGAAGCGTCCTTCTTCCGCTTCGATGCGCCGCACGATCTCGAACGCTTCCGCGACGTTATCCGCAAACACGACGTCCGCGCCGAAGCGGCGGCATAGCGCGACGCGCGCCGGACTCGCGTTCTTCGTGATGACGACCTTCGCGCTCACTTCCATGCGTTGCGCCGCATACGCGACCGCGACCGCATGATTGCCCGCCGATACGCAGGTCACGCCGGCGGTGCGCTCGTCGCTATCGAGTGCGAGAAGGTTCGAAAACGCGCCGCGCGCCTTGAAGGTGCCGCTCGCCTGCAGCAGTTCGAATTTGAAGGTGACCGGCGTGCCTTCTAGCGCCGGAAAGTCGTGACGTTCCAAGACAGGCGTGCGCGCGACCCAGGGCATGAGCGCCATGTGCTGCTCGGCGATGTCGTCGAGCGTGGGGATGGGCGTGCCGTCGATCGTATTGTCGGAATGCTGCGTGGCTGTGGACATGGCTCTTGTTGATCCGAAGATTCAGCGCGCCTGCGCTTCCACCGACATGCTGTGAATGAACTTGCCGAGGAACGCTTCGCACGCGGCAAGCTGCTCGAGCGAGACGTACTCGTTCGCCTTGTGAGCCTGTTCGATGTTGCCCGGCCCGCACACGATGCTCGGCACGCCGGCGAGCGCGAAGAGTCCGGCTTCGGTGCCATAGGCGACCTTGCGCTTCTCCTGATTCTCGGTGAGCGCGCGCACGAGTTGGGTGATGGCGGCCTGCTCGGTCGCGTCGAGTCCGGGCGCGGATGCGATCTTTGAGAATTCGATGGCCGCGTTGCCGTTCTCCTTGAGCATCGTCGGCACGAGTGTTTCGCGTGCATACGATTCGATGCGCGCGAAGATGCGCTCGGGGTCCATCGTCGGCAAGTTGCGGAATTCGAAGTCGAAACTGCATTCGGCGGGCACGGTGTTGATCGCGTTGCCGCCCTTGATCGTGCTCGTTTGCGCGGTGGTGAACGGCACGTCGTAGAGTTCGTCGAACGGGCCTTGGGCGCGGAATTCGTCGGCCACATCGCGAATGAAGCAGATGAGCCGCGCGGCGTATTCGATTGCGTTCAGACCTTTCGGCGTCAGCGACGAATGCGCTGCCGCGCCGCGCACGCAGCATCGGAATGCGTTGATGCCTTTATGCGCGATGATGGGTCGCATCGACGTCGGTTCTCCGACGATGCAGCCGTCGGGCCGCACGCCGCGCTTTTGCAGGTCCGCGATCATCAGCGGGGCGCCGGCGCAGCCGATTTCTTCGTCGAAGGAGAGTGCGAAGTGGATGGGCTTCGCGAGTCTGGTTGCCTGCATCGTCGGGAGCATGGCGAGGGACGCGCCGATGAAGCCTTTCATGTCGCACGAGCCGCGCCCGTAGAGCAGGCCGTCGCGCACTTCGGGCTTGAAGGGATCGCTCGCCCAGTCCTGTCCGTCGACGGGTACGACATCCGTATGACCTGAGAGCACGATGCCGCCGTTCGTCTCGCCGTCATGCGCCGGCACGGTCGCGAAGAGGTTAGCCCACTTGCCGCGCGGATCGGTCGTGATCGTCGATTCGATGCCCGCGGCGCGCAGTTCGTCGCGCACGGTTTCGATCAGGCCGAGGTTGGGGTTGCGGCTCACCGTGTCGAAGGAGATCAGCCGTTTTGTCCACGGCAGGGATTTCAGGTCTTGCGAATCGGAGGCTTCGAGACGCGCCGAGGCAGCGATTTGTGACATTTTTTACTCCTGCGGGTAGGGGTTGATCATAGCGCAAAGTTTTGGTGCTGGCCCGCACAGGGGGGCTTTGGGCGTTGGCGCTTCTTGGCTGCGCGGTTCTTGTTATCCGTGAACTTGTATTCGTGTCGGTCTATTTGGCTGCCCCTCCCCGGGGCGGGGGTCACTTTCTTTGCCGCTGCAAAGAAAGTAACCAAAGAAAGCAGCTTTTTTTCGAACCGCACGATGCACTGACCTGCGTGGCCGCTTCGTAGAACATCGGTGGCACTCAGCTTGTAAAGAGCCTTGAATTACCTTCCGCGCCCGCTGAGCACCAACGTCCTCCGAGCCCCTTGGCTCGTTAACACCAACGTACGCAACGCGCCACACATTAAAAGACGCCTCTAACGCAATTCGAAACCCAAAAAGTACAAACCTAAAATCACAAGCCAGAAGCCAGAAGCCAGAAGCCAGAAGCCAGAAGCCAGAAGCTACAGCAATGCCAACGGTCACAAGAAAGCGGCAGGGACCCGCGAACAAGAAGCAAGGTTAGCTTTGCGTCAGCGCGTGCCTGATGGCGGACGAGTCTAGATTGAAGATGAATGCCCGCGTAGCGTATGCGTTCCGCGTGATGCCAGCATCCTGCTGGTTTTGACGAGCCAAGGGGCTCGGAGGACGTGGCGCTCAGCGGGCGTGGAAGGTAATTCAAGGCTGCTAATTAATCTGAGTGCCACCGACGTTCTACGGAGTGGGCACACAAGTTAGTGCATTGGGCGGTTCAGAAAAGAGCTGCTTCTCTGATTACTTTCTCTGCATGGGACCAGAGTAAGGCGCTAAAGCGCCAACTCTGGCCGACAGGAAAGAAAGTGACCTCCGCCCCGGAGAGGGGCCCTCTAATAGACCGACACGAAAAACCGAAGGTCCAAGAAACCTCACCGCGTAGCGACAACCGCAGCCTGCCGAACCGGCGCCCCCAACGCCCGCAGCGTCTCCTTAACCGTAGAAATCCTCACAGCAAGATCCGGACTGCGAGACTCGATCCGCAACTTGTCCTGCCCAGCAAGCTTGATGTGCTTATGCTTCTGCACCATCTCGATGATCCGCATCGCATCGATCGGCGGATTCGGCACGAACTGCATCGAAATGGAAAGCTCCGCCGCATCGATCTTCGATATGCCAAGCGGCTTCGCCGCAAGCCGCAACCGATGCGTCTCCACCAGCGCATGCGCCTGCGCCGGCAGCTTGCCAAAGCGGTCCACGAGCTCTTCGAGAATGCCATCGATCGCATCGCTCGATTCGCAATTCGCCAGCCGCTTGTACAACGACAAGCGCTCCTGCACATCGCCACAGTAATCAGCAGGAAGAATCGCCGGCGCGTGAAGATTGATCTCCGTCGTCGCGGCGAGCGGCGCATTGAGATCGGGCTCGCGGCCATCCTTCAGCGCGCGCACCGCATCGTTGAGCATGTCCGTATAAAGCTGGAAGCCAATCTCGTGAATCTCGCCCGATTGCTTGTCGCCCAGCACTTCGCCCGTGCCGCGAATCTCGAGGTCGTGCATCGCCAGATAAAAGCCCGAGCCCAGTTCCTCCATCTGCTGAATCGCCTCCAGACGACGCTGCGCCTGCTTCGTCAGCGATTGCGGATCATGCACCAGCAAATACGCATACGCCTGGTGATGCGATCGCCCAACGCGCCCGCGCAACTGATGCAACTGCGCAAGACCGAACTTGTCCGCGCGATGCATGAGAATCGTGTTCGCACTCGGCACGTCGATGCCCGTCTCGATGATCGTCGTGCACAACAGCACGTTCGCGCGCTGCCCGACGAAATCGCGCATCACGCGCTCGAGTTCGCGCTCGTGCATCTGTCCATGCGCCACCGCAATGCGCGCCTCGGGCACCAGCGCTTCCAGCATCGCGCGCCGGTTCTCGATCGTCTCCACTTCGTTGTGCAGGAAGTACACCTGTCCGCCGCGCTTCAGTTCTCGAAGCATCGCCTCACGGATCACGCCATCGTCCTCGCGCCGCACGAAAGTCTTGATCGCAAGGCGCTTTTGCGGCGCAGTCGCGATCACAGAGAAATCGCGCAGGCCCTCGAGCGCCATGCCGAGCGTGCGGGGAATCGGTGTGGCGGTGAGCGTCAGCACATCGACCTCGGCCCGCAACGCCTTGAGCGCCTCCTTCTGACGCACGCCGAAGCGATGCTCCTCGTCGATGATCACGAGCCCCAGCCGCTTGAACTTCACATCGCTCGACAAAAGCTTGTGCGTGCCGATCACGATATCGACGGTTCCTTCGTTGATCTGCTGCACCGCCGTCGACACTTCCTTGCCGCTCCGGAAACGCGATAGCTCCGCGATGCGCACCGGCCAGTCGGAGAAACGGTCCGTGAACGTCTGCGTGTGCTGTTCGGCAAGCAGCGTCGTGGGCGAGAGTATCGCTACCTGCTTGCCGCCCATCACCGCGATGAACGCCGCGCGCAACGCGACCTCCGTCTTGCCGAAGCCGACATCGCCGCAGACGAGGCGATCCATCGGCTTGCCGCTCGTCATGTCGGCGATCACGGATGCGATCGCCGCCGCCTGATCGGGCGTCTCCTCGAAGCCGAAGCTCTCCGCGAACTTCGTGTAGTCGCGCGGTTCGAGCTTGAACGCAAAGCCCTGGCGCGACGCCCGGCGCGCATACAGGTTGAGCAGTTCGGCGGCCGTGTCGCGAATCTGCTGCGCCGCCTTGCGCTTGGCCTTGTCCCACTGACCCGAACCTAGCTGATGCAGCGGCGCGCTATCCGGATCGGCGCCGCTGTAGCGCGAAATCACATGCAGTTGCGCGACCGGCACATACAGCTTCGATTCGTTCTGGTACTCGAGATGCAGAAACTCGGTCTCGCCTTCGCCGAGATCCATCGACACGAGTCCCATGTACCGGCCGATGCCATGCTGGGCATGCACGACCGGATCGCCGACCTTGAGTTCGGCGAGGTCCCGCACCATCGATTCGACGTTGCTCGCCTGTTCCTGGCGGCGCCGCCCCGCGTGGCGCGCAAGCGGGCCGTATAGTTCGGTCTCCGTAACAATGGCGAGCTTTTCCGCCGGCAGCGCAAAGCCGTTGGCGAGCGGCGCAATGCCGAGCGTGAACTTCGCATCGGACGCGAGCCACTCCTGAAACGTATCGTGCGACTCGCCGCGCAAGCCGTTATCCGCGAGCAGTTGCTGGATCGTCTCGCGCCGGCCCGCCGATTCCGCGACCAGCATCACGCGATTCTCGGTCTGATCCAGATAATGGCGCAGCGCGAGCAGCGGCTCGTCGGCATGACGATCGATCGCGAGACCCGGCAAAGGCACGGCCCAGCCGCCTTCGGGCGTCGCCGGGAACTTCAGTTGCGCGAATGGCTTCGCAAACGTGAAGAAGTCGTCGTCGGTCAGGAAAAGACGACGCGGTTCGAGGAGCGGCCGTTCGCGGTCGTGCGAAAGGAAGTTGTAGCGCTGCTTTGTGTCGTGCGTGAAGCGCTTGATCGCCGCATCGAGATCGCCGATGAATGCCAGCTGCGAGCCTTCCGGGAGATAGTGGAAGAGCGTCGCGGTCTCGTCGAAAAAGAGCGGCAGATAATATTCGATGCCCGCCGACGGCACGCCATTGCCGATGTCCTTGTAAATCTGCGAGCGGCTCGGATCGCCCTCGAAGACTTCGCGCCAGCGGCTGCGAAACGCGGTGCGCGCCGCTTCGTCGAACGGAAATTCGCGGCCCGGCAACAGGCGCACGTCCTTCACCGGATACAGGCTGCGCTGCGTGTCGGGATCGAAGGCGCGAATGGAATCGA
This sequence comes from Caballeronia sp. RCC_10, assembly GCF_041360715.1. Classification (NCBI taxonomy): domain Bacteria; kingdom Pseudomonadati; phylum Pseudomonadota; class Betaproteobacteria; order Burkholderiales; family Burkholderiaceae; genus Caballeronia; species Caballeronia sp. RCC_10. The sequence continues at coordinate 85,645 of NZ_JBFUPT010000001.1, read as the reverse complement.
CCTGATCGTCGAACAAGTCGATGCGATACGGCAGCGGCGAGCCCATCGGATAAAGGTCGATCAGCGAGCCGCGCACGCAATATTCGCCGGGACGCACGACCTGGCTCACGTGCTCGTAGCCCGCGAGCGTCAGTTGCGCCTTCAGCTTCGCTTCGTCAAGGCGCTCGCCCTGCGTGAACGAGAACGTATAGGCCGCGAGGAACGAGGCCGGCGGCATGCGGTACAGCGCCGTCGTTGCGGGAACGATGAGGATGTCGCAGCGTCCTTCGCCAAGATCGTGCAGCGTGGCGAGGCGCTCGGAGACCAGATCCTGGTGCGGCGAGAACGTGTCGTAGGGCAGCGTTTCCCAGTCGGGCAACAGGCGCACGCGGGCATCCGGCGCGAAGTAGGGCAGTTCGGCGGCGAGGCGCTGGGCATCGACCGCGCTCGCGCAGAGCACCGTCAAAAGCGGCACCGCTTCGAGATGAGCGGCGCGATAACGAGCGATGGCGAGCGCATCTGAGGAGCCGGAAGCGCCGTCGAACACGAAACGCTGGCCTGCCTTGACGAGCGCGATGGGAGACTGGGACTGCGCGTTGACGGCTTTCGAGGACATAAGGTGTGCATTGAACCGTCCGCGCGCAGCGTCAAAAGCCGCGCGCCGGACGTGGTCGCGAAAGACCTATTATAAAATCCGGGCTTCACTTTGACTTGGCCACATGATTCTCTCGTGACTTCGCCCGCCGCCCCGTCTACCACTGCGCGTCTGTTCGCGCTGATTCCCTGCGCCGGAACCGGCAGCCGATCCGGCGCGCCGATGCCCAAGCAATACCAGACGGTCGCGGGCCGGCCGATGCTCGGCTACACGCTCGCCGCATTCGACGCGTGTCCCGAATTCTCGCAGACACTCGTCGTGCTCGCACCGGACGATCATCATTTCGACGCGCGCCGCTTCGCCGGGCTGCGTTTCGTCGTGCAGCGCCGCGGCGGGGCGTCGCGGCAGGCGTCGGTGTACAACGGACTCGTCGCGCTGCGCGAATTCGGCGCGCGCGACGACGACTGGGTGCTCGTGCACGACGCCGCGCGTCCCGGCATTACGCCGGAACTGATTCGCAAGCTCGTCACGGAACTGCGCGACGATCCTGTCGGCGGCATTCTCGCGCTGCCGGTCGCGGATACGCTCAAGCGCGTCGCACCGAACATGCCCGATGCGCCGTCGGGCGGCCCGCGCATCGCCCGCACCGAATCGCGCGATGGCCTGTGGCAGGCGCAGACGCCGCAGATGTTCCGCGTCGGCATGCTGCGGGAAGCGATCGAGCGTGCGCGTCACGATGGCCACGATCTCACCGATGAAGCTAGCGCGATCGAATGGCTCGGTCACTCGCCGAAGCTGGTGCAGGGCAGCCTGCGCAACTTCAAGGTCACTTATCCGGAAGACTTCGGTCTCGCCAGCGCGATCCTTTCCGCGCCGGTGTAATGGCCGCAACGACCGGTCACTCACTCATTACAGCAAGGTTGCATCGATGGATTTCAGAATCGGACAGGGATACGACGTGCATCAGCTCGTCGAAGGACGCGAGCTCATCATCGGCGGCGTGAAGGTTCCGTACGAACTCGGCCTGCTCGGCCACTCCGACGCCGACGTGCTCTTGCATGCGATCACCGATGCGCTTTTCGGCGCAGCCGCGCTCGGCGATATCGGCCGGCATTTTCCGGACACGGCAACCGAGTTCGCCGGCGCGGACAGCCGCGTGCTGCTGCGCGAAGCGGCCAGGCGCGTGTCGGAAGCGGGCTTCGCGATCGCCAACGTGGACAGCACGGTGATCGCGCAGGCGCCGAAGCTGGCGCCGCATATCGAGGCGATGCGCGCGAATATCGCCGCGGATCTCGACCTGTCCATCGATCGCGTGAACGTGAAGGCGAAAACCAACGAAAAGCTCGGCTATCTGGGCCGCAAGGAAGGCATCGAGGCGCAAGCCGCCGTGCTGCTGCGCCGTACGTCGATCGACCATTGAGTGGCGCACGCCGCGCTCCTGAAGCGCGGCGCTGGACGGCTTACTTTCCCTCGGCCGCGATCGTCAGCGCGACCGCGCCAATTACCGCGGCGATGCGGCCTACGTCGCGCAGTTGCGTCAACGTCATGCCTTCGGTGACGAGATTCTCGTAGTGCGACTTCACGCAGAAGTGGCACTTGCCGATGATCGACGCCGCGAGCGCGTACATCTCGAAGCGCCGCTTGTCGACGCCGCCATGCGACGCATACGCGTTCATCCGCAATCCGGCGGGCTGGGTCTTGAGTTCGGCGTTGTCGGCCATCTCGAGATACGGATACCAGACGTTGTTCATGCCCATCAGCGCGGCGGCGGTCAGCGCGGCATTCGTCTCTTCCGGCGACAGCACGCCCGCGTTGCGGATGATCTCCACGAGTTTCGTCGCTTTGGCGGCATACGCGGCGGCGAGCGCAACGCCGACCGCGTCGTTGCCTTGCAGCGACGAACGCGCGATCGTGCCGTCGATGTTCAGGCGAATGTCCTTCGCGTAATCGGGGACCAGTTCCTTGATCGAGGAAAGGAATTCCACTGACTTCTCCTATTCGGTGGCAAGCGATGGCGACAAAAAACCCGCCGGCTTCCGAGCGTGGGCTCGAAAGAGGGCGGGCTTCATGCAAGAGGCTCGAAGTGTCGCCCGCTCAGAGCGTCGCGCCGCCGACCGCGCGGTTGCACGGGCAGAGTTCGTCGGTCTGCAGGCCGTCGAGAATGCGCAGCACTTCTTCGGGATTGCGCCCCACGTTCAGATTGTTCACGGACACGTGTTGAATGACGTTGTCCGGATCGACGATGAACGTCGCGCGCAGTGCCACGCCGGCTTCCTTGTCGCGCACGCCGAGCTGATCGATGAGTTCGCCCTTCACGTCACCGAACGAATAGTGGTTCAGCTTGTTGAGGTCCTTGTGCTCGCGACGCCATGCCAGCTTCACGAATTCGTTGTCGACGCTGCCGCCCAGAAGAACCGCGTCACGGTCTTCGAAATCGTTCGCGAGCTTGCCGAATTCGACGATTTCGGTCGGGCAGACGAAAGTGAAGTCCTTCGGATAGAAGTAGATGATCTTCCACTTGCCCGGAAAGGACTGCTCGGTAATTTCCTCGAACGCGGACTGTCCGTTCTCTTCGTGGTGGTTGAAACCCGGCTTTGCAGCGGTGACGGTGAATGCTTCGACTTTATCGCCAACGGTCTTCATGCAAACGCTCCTGTGTTCGTTGAATGGACAACTCAAGCCAAACTACCGGAAAGCCGTAACGCGCGCATGACACCGTCCTGGGCGTTCACCGTGCGTCGAACCGAAACATCATAACCCCGCGAATTCGCGGCTTCAAAAGTTTATGCCTAATGAAGCGGATAGGTTTTTCAAATGGGCGCCGCTCAGTCGCGCGGACCGTCGAACCGCGCGCCCTTCATTTGCGGGAAGTCGATCGTCACTTCGAAGCCGGGTAGCGGCGTGCGATTGCGCAGTCTCAGCGTGCCGCGCTGACGCGTGACGAGCCGCTGGACGATCGCCATGCCGAGGCCCGTGCCGTTCGCCTGCGTGCGCGCCGTGTCGACGCGATAAAACGGCCGCGTGATCAGCCCGATCTGGTCGTCGGGGATGCCGCGTCCTTCGTCCATCACCGATAGTTCGACCCGGCCATGTGCGACGCGCGTTTGCAGCGTGATTCGCGCGATATCGTCGCGCTCGCTGCGGCCATATTTGCGCGCGTTTTCCAGCAGATTGCCGACGACACGCCGCGCATCGGTCGGATCGCCCTCGATGATCGCGCCGGGCGCGAGGTCCGTGCGCATCACGACGCCATCGTCGGCCTGAAAGCGCACGGCGAGTTCGCTCGCGATCATCGACAGATCGACGGCCTCGGGCATGCGCTGCATCGGCCGGGCATAGTCGAGGAAGCGCCCGATGATCATGTCCATCTGCTCGATGTCGTCGATCATCGCGAGCTTCGTCGCTTCGTCGGACGGGCTCATTTCGGTTTCGAGCCGCAGACGCGCGAGCGGCGTGCGCAGGTCGTGCGAGATGCCCGCGAGCATCAGCGCGCGATCGGCCTCGAGCTGCTCGAGGTTCTGCACCATCTGATTGAAACTGCGATTCGTCTCGGCGGCGACGCCCATGCCGCGATCGGGCAGCGGTTCCGGCGACTGTCCCGAACCGACTTTGCGCGCCGCAAGCGCGAGACGTGCGAACGGACGGTTCACGAGACTCGTGATGAATGCCGCGCCGAACAGGGACAGCGCGAGCGCGAACACGCCCCAGCCGGCCCATTGAAGGCCCGTGACGGTGTCGAGCTGATCGCGGTCGAGCGCGACCCAGTAGTCGTCGTCGTCGATCTTGAAGCTGATCCACACGCCAGGAATATCGTTCACCGACTGCGCGATGATCGTGTCGTTGCCGAGCCGCCCGCGCACGTCGCGCTCAATCAGCCGGTTGAGCGATTCGTCGGGCTGGAGCCGGTATTTGTCGGTCGTCTCGCGCGGATACACCCGCACGCCCTCGTTGCTTTCGAGGTCCTGAAGCAGCGCGCGGCGCAGGTCGGGATCGGAATAGAGAAGGGCCGTGCGCGTGAGTTTGACGACGGCGACGAGCTGAAGCGCCACGCGCTGCGCGCGCGGCTCCCGCTCGATCACGCGAAAGCTCTGGAACCATGCAGTGAGGCTGACCGCGATGAGCAGCGCGATCAGCGCGAAGGTTCGCCAGAACAGGCCGCCGAACGCAAGCGCCAGTAGCCGCCTGTCGATGCGCATGGGTCTATCGGGTTCCGCCCGGTGAAGAAGATGAAGCGTATCGAACTCGCTTGAAGAGCGTATGCAGGCTCAAGCCGCGCCGTCGGGAATGAAGACGTAACCGAGACCCCACACCGTCTGGATGAAGCGCGGGCTGCTCGGATCCGGCTCGATCAGCTTGCGCAGACGCGAAATCTGCACATCGAGGCTGCGGTCGAACACTTCGTATTCCCGGCCGCGTGCAAGCTCCATCAGCTTTTCACGCGAAAGCGGCTGGCGCGGATGACGCGCGAACACTTTCAGCACCGAAAATTCGCCGGTGGTCAGCGGAATTTCCTGCCCGTTCTTCGTGAGCGTGCGCGTGGCGAGATTCAGCGCGAATTCACCGAACTCGAACACTTCCGTGGTTTCCGACGGCGCGCCCGGCAGTTCCGACGGCGTCTGGCGACGCAGCACCGCATGAATGCGCGCAACGAGTTCGCGCGGATTGAACGGCTTCGGCAGATAGTCATCGGCGCCCATTTCGAGGCCGACGATGCGATCCACGTCTTCACCCTTCGCGGTGAGCATGATGATCGGCGTGCGATCGTTGCTGCCGCGCAGACGACGGCAGATGGAAAGGCCGTCTTCGCCGGGCAGCATCAGGTCGAGCACCAGCAAGTCGAAGCGCTCGCGCACCCACAGCTTGTTCATCGACGGCGCGTTTTCGGCGACGTACACGTTGAAGCCCTGTTCGCCGAGATAGCGCCGCAGAAGATCACGCAGGCGAGGATCGTCATCGACTACGAGGATTTTTGAAGGGTTCTTGGTTTCCATGGAGGCATCTTAGCGCGTTTGTTCAAACGCCGAGTTTGTAACAAAAGCGAGTGTAACAGTTAGTTACAAAATTTACGGAGCCTGTGGCACGCCTCTTATCATCCGTGCGTACACTGCTTTACCTTGGCCCGCCATTCGGTAGATACTCCATTACACCTATGCGTCGCGCGACATGTGCCGCTTGTGCGAAAGCGTGAAAAGAATGAGGCTGTCCGGTTGTCGAGCAACGAAGGGAAAAACATGAAGGGAGCGCGGCAGCGCGGACCTGTGCGCAGCAGGCGCATTTCCAGTAAGACGCTACTCGCAAGTGCGCTGTATGCCGCGCTGAGCGCGCCGCATGCCTTTGCGCAACCTTCGACTTCCACCGGTTCCGCGGGCGCGTTCAACCGCGCCGTTCTTACACAGGATAGCCGCTCGGACGGCAAAATCGTCCGTGCGCAGCAGCGTAGCGGCAAAGGTTCGAGCAAGCGCGATCGCGACAGCAAGTCGGCCGTGCTGCAGCCCGTGCAGCAGGTCGACGATACCCCGCCCGCGCGTCCGCCGCGGCACACCGTCATGACCGCCGATGAGCGCCGGCTCTTGCGCCAGCACATCGAAGAGGCCGTGCGCGATCTTTATAAACGCTGAACCTGACCCTGGGCGAACGCGATGAACCGACGTGAATTCCTGTCGATCGCGGGCGCGCTGGCGGCAGGGCCGATGCCGGCGGCAGCCGCGCTGACGACCGCGCGTCCGGACGGTCCAGTCAAGGCGCTGATTTTCGTCGATTTCAACGGCGGCAACGACGGCCTCAACACGGTCATTCCCATCGCGGACGAGCGTTATCGCGCGCTCCGGCCGACACTGCACATTCCGCGCGACAAGGCGTTGGGTATCGACGAGCGCACCGGGCTTCATCCGTCGCTGCGTCCGTTGATGCCCGCGTGGAATGCCGGCGAATGGGCGATCGTGCAGGGCGTCGGCTATGCGCAGCCGAGCCGCTCGCATTACCGCTCGCAGCAGATATGGAACACGGCGTCGGACGCGGGCGATTATCGTCGGGACGGCTGGCTCTCGCGGTCGGTTGCATCGCAAATGCACACGTTCGGCACCGCGGAGGCCGGGCCGTTTCCGGCTGGCGTCAACATGCCGCAGATGAATTTGCCTTTCGATATGCGTTCGTTCGCCGCATCCTGCGAGGCGGCTGTGCGTGTGGTTCGCGGCAGCCGTGCGCAGCGCGGCGTCACTGTGATTCGCCTCGCGCTGAACGGCTTCGATACGCACGAGCATCAGGCGGCGCGACATGCGTCGCTGCTCGCGCAGTTCGCCGATGGCATCGCCTCGCTGCGTCAGGCATTGACCGCGAGCGATGACTGGCGCCGCACGCTCGTGATGACTCGTTCGGAGTTCGGACGATCGGCGCGCGAGAACGAAGCCCGTGGCACCGAGCACGGCGCAGCCGCGCCGCACTTCGTGCTCGGCGGGGCGGTTCGCGGCGGACTGTTCGGCGACGCGCCGAACCTCGATCAGCTCGACGCGGACGGCGGCGTGCAGGCGTCCGTCGACTTTCGACGGTTCTGCGCGACCGCGCTCGACGCGTGCTGGAGCATCACGTCGGCGCCGGTAATCGGCCAGTCTTTCGAACCGCTGCCTTTTGTGCGCGCGTAGCGGCTATCGCGTACGCCAGGTAATCCACAGTTTGCGGATCGGCGTGAGGGAGATGCGCTGATGCAGCACCTGAAAGCCTTCCCGTTCGATCTCATCGAAGCGCGCCAGCGCAAGCGCGGCCTGCGCGCGCAACACGCGCTGCGACGAGCGCTCGGCGGGCGGTATCGCGGCGAGCGCCTCGTGCAGTGAACGGCGGGCGCGTTCGGTCTGGAAGCGCATCAAGTCGGAAAACGCGTCGCTGTACTTGCGATTGATGATGTCCGCCGCCGTCACGTTGAAACGCTGCAACTCGTCGATGGGCACGTAGATGCGCCCGTTGCGCGCGTCGTCCCCGATATCCTGCACGCGCTCGGCGAGCAACAGTGCAGCGCCGAGCGGCGCGGCCCATGAAGCGGCCTGCTCGGGATCGCGCGCCGTGGCGCACGCGACGGCCGTGCCGAACGCGCCGCCGGTCTGATCCAGATAACGCCGCAGCCCGGGCCAGTCGAGGTAGCGCGCCTGATCGAGGTCCATGCCGAAGCCATCGACGAGCATCGGCAGCGATGCGCGCACCGCCCGATCGAGCGCGCTGCCGGGCGGGCAGTGCGCCCGCAGCGCTTTGGTGACCGGATGCGTCGGCTCGCCGGCGTCGAGCTTGCCGAGTTCGGTTTGCCACCAGGCGTGCTTGGTGCGGCCGATGGTCGGGTCGCTGGTTTCCTTCACCGTCTCTTCCAGTTCCCGATACAGCGCGTACAGCGCGGTCACGAGCGGCTGGCGCGCGACGGGCGCGCGGCGCAGCGCGTAGTACGCACTGGAGCCTTCGGGGGCGGCTTTTTTCTGGCAGTAGTCGTCGAAGTTCACGAAGGGGACTTGTGGGGTGTGCGATGGATGCGAAGCGGCGGCCATTTTATCCGCCCGGGCGATGCAGCGCAGCCTGAGCGATCCAGACCACATTGGCCGCGTGATCGCGCCGAGCCGATGTGCGCCGGCCCACCGACGGCGATCATCGCCCGCGCAACACTGCGCAAAACACGCGAGAAGCGCCAACCATCGGAGACGGCGATGCCCCTGAGCAAGACGGAGAACAAGCAGTTCGGCGACAAGTGCGTGCCGTTCCTGGTGAGAAGCGTGGCGAAGGACTTCGGCTTCGACTTTCGCGTGTGTCCGCGGCAGATGAGCGTATCGCCGACGCTCGGGCTGCACATCACGGCTGCGCGCCGTGCTGGCGCCAAGCTGTCCTATCCGCTGAACATGTTCGTACACTGGGAGCAGTCGAGCGTGCGTCGGTTTCTTTCGCATGTCGACAGGCCGATTGCCGCCGCGCAGGCGAGCGAGCGAGTCGCGGAGGAAATCAGGAAGCGGATCGGGCAGACGGGCGTCGACTTCGCGGGGCGATCGCAGGCGAAAGGCGAAGTGATGATGGTCGAGGTGGGCGATATCGTGCTGTAGCGCGCGACGCCGGGCCTGGAAATGAAAAACCCCTTCGGCGATCAAAGGGGTTCGTATGGTGCGAGGAGGGGGACTCGAACCCCCACACCATTGCTGGCGTCAGGACCTAAACCTGGTGCGTCTACCAATTTCGCCATCCTCGCAGCACGGGGCCTGTGCAACCGCCGTGTCCTTCACCGGTCCACTGTGCCAAGCCGCGCATTCTAACGCATTCGTCAGGCGATGTCTGCCAAAATGCATCGCACGCAGGCATCGGCTGCGCGGCGCACGGTCTGTACGGGAAGGACGAATGGCAGTCGATATCCGCCATGTGCGCCTGACGATTGCGGCCCGGCAGCCCTCTGCCTAGAATCACGTCATTCTTCGCCTTTCGCATCCTTCCCGCTCATGACCCGCAACGCGCGCAATCGCTTCGTCGCATGGCTCGGCATCGCCGCCATGTGGCTTGCCATTGTCGCGCCGGTCATCAGCCAGAGCATCGCCGCTCGCAATGCCGCGCTCGATACCGAAGCCGCCGCGTTCTGCACCGTCGATACGCTCCCCAGCGTCTTTTCGACCGCCGACGAGCACGCTCACCACCACGCAGACGCAGACGCCGACGACGACGCAGACGCAGACGCCAACGAACCCGCAGCCCACGCGTCTCACGCGGGCGCCGGCTCACACGCGGGCCACTTCGATGCCTGCTCGTATTGCGGGCTGCTCGCGCATCATCTGCCGGTCGTTCCCGCAGCGTCGCACGCCGTCGCATCGATGGAGCGCATCGCGCGCGTCACGCCAGTCGTGCCGATCCGCGTCGTCACGACGAAGTCTTTCAACGCCGCTTCACCGCGCGCGCCTCCTGTCCTTCCCTGAAGCCGTCTCCCGTCCGATCGCGTAGTCGTTCGTCCGGCGCGTGAGCGCGCGGGCGACGCGGTCGCTCGCCAGCTCATTCAGGAATCCACGATGTTCACGCTCCTCAAGCGAGCGCGCCGGCATTCGCGCCGTCGCGCCGTCACGCCATGGCGCGCGGCCTTGCCGTTGTCGCTCCTGGCGCATGCAGCCTGGTCCGCCACGCCCGCCGCCGCCACGGCTGCGCCCACCGCCGCCGATGCGCCCGAAGCCGAAACCGAAACCACGCTTGCGCCCGTCGTCGTGACGGCACAATCATCGTCGGCAGTACGCTCTCCGCTCGATCCGAACCTGCCCACCAGCGTCAACACGGTGACCGCCGACCAGTTCCAGTACTGGAACGTCACGACGCCCGAAGACGTGCTGAAGTACGCGCCGAACATGGCCGTGCGCAAGCGCTTCATCGGCGATCCGAACGCGACCATCTCCGTGCGCGGCACGAGCAACGCACAAACGGCGCGCGGCCTCGTCTACGCGGACGGCTTGTTGCTCAGCAACTTCCTCGGCAATACGTGGTCCTTCGCGCCGCGCTGGTCGATGGTTTTCGCCGACGACATCGCCCGCACCGACGTCATCTACGGGCCGTACTCGGCGCTTTATCCCGGCAACTCGATCGGCGCGACCGTCGCCATCACCACCCGCATGCCGACGCAGTTCGAAGCCGACGCAAAAGTGCAGGCGTTCACGCAACACTTCGATCTGTTCGGCATCAACCGCAGCTTCAACGGCACGAACACGACGGGCAAAGTGGGCGACCGCATCGGCAGATTCTCGTTCCTGATCGGCTTCGATCACCTGGAGAACACCGGCCAGCCGCTCCAGTTCGCGACTTTCGCGCAATCGCGCACGCCCGCCACCGCCGCCGATACGCCCGTCACCGGCGCGCGCTTTTACAACGACCAGTTCAACGCGCGCACGGCGGTCGTCGGCACGGCGGCCGAAGGCATCGAGCGAACGTTTCAGGACCAGTTGCGCGTGAAGCTCGCCTACGACCTGACGAACACGCTGCAGGCCGGCTTCACGCTCGGCTACTGGCATCAGAAGTACAACAGCGACACGACGACCTTCCTGCGCGATGCCGCCGGCAATCCGGTCTATAGCGGCCGCGTGAACATCGACGGCTTCGAATACAACCTTCCCGCCGCCACGTTCGCGCCGAGCATGGGGTCGAGCGAAAACTTCCTCTACGGCTTGTCGCTGCGCACGCACAACGATACGGGCTGGAACGCGGAAGCCGTCGCTTCGTACTTCGACATCACGCAGAGCATCGCTCGCACGGCGAATTCCGGCGTGCCCGGCGACGGCCCCGGCACGCTCACGGATGGTTCCGGCTCGGGATGGAAGTCGCTCGACCTGCGCACGAGCTGGACACCGTCGGCAAGCTCGGGACTGGCCGCGCACGCCGTATCGTTCGGCTATCACTACGACAACTATTTTCTGGACAACGTGACGTCGAACACGGCGGCGTGGCGCGATGGCGGGGGCGCGTCGTTCGCCAATGGGTTCGCCGGCCGCACGCGCACGCAAGCCCTGTACGCACAGGACGCGTGGCGGTTCCTGCCCCGCTGGGCGTTCACCTATGGCGTGCGTTACGAGAACTGGAATGCCTACGACGGCTCGCGCGCGCTGGGCGCCACGTCGCTCGCTTATGGCGATGTCAGCCAGAGCCACTGGTCGCCGAAAGCATCGCTGTCTTTCGACGCGACCAACGATCTCACGTTGCGGGCATCCATCGGGCGCGCGTATCGGTTTCCGACCGTCGGCGAGTTGTTCCAGGGGCAAATCAACGGCGTGTCGATCATCAACAGCAATCCGAACCTTCAGCCGGAGAACGATCTTTCGAAGGAACTCACCGCCGAATGGACGCATGGCAACGGCCTCTACCGCTTCACGCTCTTTCAGGACGACGTAAAGAACACGATCCTGAGCCAGACGAACACAACCGTCATTCCGAACGTCACGAACTTCCAGAACATCGGCAAGGTGCGGTCGCGCGGAGCGGAAGCGAGCTACGAAGGGCAGGGCGTGTTGCTGCGCGGCCTCGATCTCGCCGCGAACGTTGCGTACACGCAGTCGAAGATCATCGAGAACAGCACTAACCCGGCGTCGGTCGGCAAGTACTTCTATCGCATTCCGTTGTGGCGCGCGAACGCGGTGGCGACGTATCGCGCGACCGCGAAGATGGCGGGCACGCTCGCGCTGCGCTACTCGGGCCGCCAGTACAACACGCTCACCAACACCGACGTCAATCCCAACACCTATGGCGGCACGAGCACGTATGCCGTCGTCGATGCGAAGCTGACCTACAAGCCGACGAAGACGACGCAACTGGGCGTGGGCGTCGACAACCTGTTCGATCGACGCTACTACGTCTTTCATCCCTATCCGGGCCGCACGTTCTACGTGGAAGGGCGCATCGGAATCTGAAGCCGGTTTGTTCTCATCTCAAACATTCGACAGGACACGTCATGCACGCACCTCAATCCACACTCGCCGAATCGGATGGCGACGTCATCGCCGAGCGCCGCACGCTCTGGCGCTGGCACTTCTATGCGGGACTCTTCGTGATGCCGCTGCTGATCGTGCTGGCGATCACTGGCACGCTGTATTGCTTCCAGCCGCAAATCGAGCCGATGTTGTATCGCGACCGGATGATCGTCGCCGATACCCACGCGCCGCGTCTTTCGCAGGACGCGCTGCTCGCGAAGGCGATCGCTGCCGCGCCGCGCGATGCAGTGGCGACGCTCGCGCAGATCGAGACCGATCCCACGCGCAGCGCCGAGTTCGTGTTCCGGCTGCCGTCGGGCGAAAGCGAGAGCGTCTACGTCAATCCGTACGACGGCGCGGTGCTCGGAACGCTGAGCGTCGAGCACCGGTTGATGAAGCAGATTCGCAACCTGCATCGCGGGCTGATGCTCGGCAAGACCGGCGAACTGCTCATGGAACTGGCCGGCTGCTGGACGCTCGTAATGATCGGCACGGGCGTCGCGCTATGGTGGCCGTGGGGCAGGGCGAGCCGCCGTTTGGCTGGCGTATGGCTGGCGCGCTTGTCGCTCGAAGGGCGCGCGTGGTGGCGCGACCTGCATGCGGTGGGCGGCGTGTGGCTCGCCATCGGGGCGCTGTTCTTCGTGTTGAGCGGCTTGCCGTGGTCCAATTCGTGGGGCAAGCAGTTCAAGGCGCTGGCGACCTCCGCATCGCTCGGCTATCCGAAAGGCGCGTGGGGCGAGGCGCACGTGCATTCGACCGCGCCCGGCAAGGCATCGCCCGAAGGCGGCGAACACGCGATGCACGGCATGGGGATGAAGATGGACGATCTGCCGCTGCACCAGACGCCTTGGGCCGTGGGCGCGACTGCGGTGCCCGATAGCGCGGGCCACGCGGCTGCGCCGCGTGTGCCGCTCGGCGACGTGGTCACGCTGGCGGCGAAGCACGGTATCGCCGATGACTACGGCATCGCGTTGCCGTCCTCTCCGACCGGCGTGTACACGGTGTCGTACTTTCCTGCCGATCCGCAAGCGGAGCGCACGTTGCACATCGATCAGTACACCGGCCGCGTGCTGTCCGATATTTCCTATCAAAGCTACGGAGCGATCGCGCAAGTCATCTCGTACGGCACCTCGCTGCACATGGGACGCTACTTCGGGATGGCCAATCAGATCATCTGTTCCGCGATTTCGCTAGGACTGGCGGCGCTTTCGGTGACGGGCTTCGTGATGTGGCTCAAGCGCCGTCCGTCGCGTACGCTCGGCGCGCCGTCGCGTCCGGCCAGGCGCCCGCCGATGCGCGCATGGCGCGGCGGGCTGGCGCTCGTCGGCGTCGTGTTTCCGCTGATGGGCGCGACGATGCTTGCCGTATGGTGTCTGGATCGACTGGCGTTCGGACGTCGATCCGGGGCGCAGGCGCGGGCCTGACGCGCCGCGCACCCGCGATGTTCAGACCGCGCCGAATCGCAAGCGTGTGAGCTGCTCTGCTTCGTTCGCCAGCAAGCGGGCGGCGTCGCGGATCGCGACATCGAGCGTGATCGGACCCGGCGCGGGCGAGAAGCATCCGCTGAAAAACTCCGACAGACGCGGCAGCGCCGCCGAATCGACGGCGCCCGACAGCAGCGATGCCGTCACGCCCGCCGCCCGCGCATGCTTGCAGGCGATGAACGGCGCCTTCCCGTGCAGCGTCTGCACGTCCGAGCGGCCTTCGCCGGTGATGAGCCAGTTCGCGCCGTCGAGGGCATCGTCCAGGCCGATCTCGCGCGCCACGACTTCCGCGCCGGTTTCGAAGCGCGCGCCGAGCATGTGCAGCGCAAAACCGAGCCCGCCGGCCGCGCCCGCGCCCGGTTCGTTGCGCTTGACGACGCCCATCGCCGGTTCGAGCCGATCCGCGAAATGGGCGAGGGCGGCGTCGATCGACGCAATCTGCTCGGGCGTCACGCCTTTCTGCGGCCCGAACACGGCGGTCGCGCCATGCTCGCCGGTGAGCGGGTTATCGACATCGGACATGCCGACGAACTCCGCTTCTTTCACGCGCGGATCCAGCCCCGTTGCATCGACACGCGCGATTTTCGCGAGCGACGACGGCGTCGGCGGCAATTCCTGACCGTCCGCATCGAAGAGCTTCAGCCCGAGGCCCACGAGCAGGCCCGCGCCGCCATCGTTCGTGCTGCTGCCGCCGAGCGCGACGAAGAAGCGGCGCGCGCCCGAGTCGAGCAGGGCGCGGATCGCCTCGCCCATGCCGAGCGTGCTGCGCTCCGTGACCGGAACGGCCATGCCGTCGGGGTCCGTGATGCCGACCACTTCCGCCGTTTCGATGATCGCGCTGCCATCGGCAAGCAGACCTGTCGCCGCATCGCGCCGCGCGGACGCCGCGCCGCGCACGTTCAGGAGACGCCGCTCGCCGCCGGCGGCGAGCATCGCGTCGAGCGTGCCTTCGCCGCCGTCGGCCATCGGACGAATGCGGATTTCCGCGTCCGGCCGCGCCCGCCTGATGCCTTCCGCGATGGCGTTCGCGACGCCTTCGGCTGAGAGCGATCCCTTGAACGAATCCGGAGCGATGACGACGACGGGAGCGGGCGCGGCTGGCGTGACGTTGAGCATGGTGTCTCGATGTTCTGATAGTAAAAGGTCGCTGAAGAGTCGGTTGAAATGCTGCGGGCACGCCCCATTTATGCTGTTCGGGCATGCCTGTGATTCGCCGCGGCAATGCATGCCGCTTTCGCGAGCGGATTGCGCGGCCAAGCTTATCAGCGCGCTGCGCGCAGCAAAATAGCCGCGGCCTCATAGCGGGCATTGTGCGTCGGCCCGGCTTGCCGCGAAAACGCGGATTTACGCGAAAAGTCGGCGTTAAAACGGCCGAAAGCGCCTGAAACTCAGCATGGCCGTTCCCGCAGGCAAAGGCGGTTTGATTTGTTTGCTAGAATGGCTGGCTCTGTTGGCTGACTCGCTCGGCGACGGTCCGGGCGTTTTCTGAATGGCGCGTTTCTCGCGCTCCGCGAACGTCGGCCGTTGAAGAGAAGAGCGCCGGCGGCCCTCCACGGACCCGCGCCTTTAGAACCGCGGAAGAACCGAACACCGAACATCGATTTACTCTAGGACGATTGAAGCCATGGCTAACGTAGTTGAAAACCTCGGCAAGCTCGAACGCCGCCTGACCATTTCCCTGCCGAAAGACTCGATTCAGAAGGAAGTGGAGTCGCGCATCCGCCAGCTGGCCAAGAACGTGCGCATGCCGGGTTTCCGCCCGGGCAAGGTGCCGCTCAAGATGGTCACGCAGCAGTACGCCGGCCAGGTCGAGGCCGAAGTGCTGAGCGACAAGGTCGGCAAGGAGTTCTTCGATGTCACGCGCGCCGAGAACCTGCGCGTCGCGGGCCAGCCGAGCTTTGCGCCCAAGGGCGAAGCGGCTGAGGATGCCTACGCATTCGACGCGACCTTCGAGGTCTATCCGGAAGTCAAGCTGGGCGACGTGGCGACCGCTGAAATCGAGCGCACCGTGACCACCATCTCCGAAGCGGAAGTCGACCGCACGCTCGAAATCCTGCGCAAGCAGCGCGTTCATTTCCACGCACGCGGCGAAGGCGGCGAGCACGGCGACGGCGGCACGGACACGGCAGCCAAGGACGGCGACCGCATCACGCTGGACTTCGTCGGCAAGCTGGATGGCGTCGAATTCGAAGGCGGTAGCGCACAGGACTTCGCGTTCGTGCTCGGCGAAGGCCGCATGCTGCCGGAGTTCGAACAAGCTGCGACGGGCCTGAAGGTCGGCGAATCGCGCGAATTCGACCTCAAGTTCCCGGACGACTATCACGGCAAGGACGTCGCCGGCAAGACGGCGCAGTTCACGATCACCGTGAAGAAGATCGAATGGCCGCATCTGCCGGAAGTCGACGCGGACTTCGCGAAGTCGCTCGGCATCGAAGACGGCGATCTCACCAAGATGCGCGCCGAGATCAAGGACAACCTGGAGCGTGAAGCCAAGCGTCGCACGCAGCAGATCGTGAAGAATCAGGTCATGGACGCGCTGCTCAAGATTTCCGAGCTGGACGTGCCGAAGGCGCTGGTCGAGCAGGATCAGCAACGTCTGGTCGAAATGGCGCGTCAGGACCTGCAACAACGCGGCGTGCCGAACGCAGCGGATGCGCCGATTCCGGCCGAAATGTTCGCCGAGCAGGCAGAGCGCCGCGTGAAGCTGGGCCTGGTTCTCGCCGAACTGGTAAAAGCCAACGATTTGCAGGCAAAGCCGGAGCAGATCCGCGCTGAAGTCGACGAGTTCGCGAAAAGCTACGAAGACCCGAAGGAAGTCGTCCGCTGGTATTATTCGAACCAGCAGCGCCTCGCCGAAATGGAAGCGTACGTCGTGGAAAGCAACGTCGTCGAATTCGTGCTCGGCAAGGCCAAGGTGACCGACAAGGAAGTCAGCTTCGAAGAGCTGGCCAGCGCAACGGCGCAGGCCTGACGCGAATGGCCAAGGGGCGTGCGGTGTCGTCGATGGCGGCCCGCACGCCTTTTTTGCATTAAAGTTCGAGCGTGCCCATGCCGTTTGAATGGCTGTCCCTTCGTCGTTCAGTATCCCTATTCCGAACAAGGAAATTGCATGACCTTTCGCGCTGAATTGCTCGACACGTTGGCGTCCCATGCTCCGCGGGACTTCGAAGCCCAGGCGCTCGGCCTCGTTCCGATGGTCGTGGAGACGAGCGGCCGTGGCGAGCGTGCCTATGACATCTACTCGCGCCTGCTTAAAGAGCGCGTGGTTTTCCTGGTTGGCGAAGTCAACGACCAGTCGGCGAATCTCGTCGTCGCGCAGCTGCTGTTTCTCGAGAGCGAGAATCCCGACAAGGACATCAGCCTGTACATCAACAGCCCGGGCGGCTCGGTCTCGGCCGGCATGGCCATCTACGACACGATGCAGTTCGTGAAGCCGGACGTTTCGACGCTGTGCATGGGCCTTGCTGCGAGCATGGGCGCGTTCCTGCTGGCGTCGGGTGCGAAGGGCAAGCGCGTGGCGCTGCCCAATGCCCGCGTGATGATTCACCAGCCGCTCGGCGGCGCACGCGGCCAGGCGTCCGATATCGAAATTCAGGCGCGGGAAATCCTGTACCTGAAGGAACGTCTCAATCAGCTGCTGTCGCATCACACGGGTCAGCCGGTCGAGCGCATTGCGCGCGACACGGATCGCGACAACTTCATGTCCGGCGACGACGCGCAAGCCTACGGCATCGTCGACCAGGTGCTGCACAAGCGTCCCTGAAGGCGTCCGGAGCGGCGCTGCATCGGGCCTGCCAACCAAGGCCGGTCGAACTCGGACGACGGATGCGGCGCAACGCCAAAACGCCCTTTGGCCGGGCCGCGCGGGGTAATCTGCGTGCCCGGATCGATGGGCGTATCATGTAACAAGAGTGTCCGGAGGCTTACACATCTATGGCGGACAAGAAAGGTTCCAGCAGCGAAAAGCTGCTGTATTGCTCGTTTTGCGGAAAGAGTCAGCATGAGGTGAAAAAGCTCATCGCTGGCCCGTCGGTATTCATTTGCGATGAATGTATCGACCTGTGCAACGAGATCATTCGCGACGAGGCGGCCGGCGCGGCAGAAGAGGCCGGGCTGACCAGGTCCGACCTGCCGAGCCCGCAGGAAATCAGCGATATCCTCAATCAGTACGTGATCGGCCAGGAACGCGCGAAGAAGATTCTCGCGGTGGCCGTGTACAACCATTACAAGCGGCTCAAGCATCTCGACAAGAAGGACGACATCGAGCTGTCGAAGAGCAACATCCTGCTGATCGGGCCGACCGGCTCCGGCAAGACGCTGCTCGCGCAGACGCTCGCGCGCATGCTGAACGTGCCGTTCGTCATCGCAGACGCCACCACGCTCACCGAAGCGGGGTATGTCGGCGAGGACGTCGAGAACATCATTCAGAAGCTGCTGCAGAACTGCAACTACGAAGTCGACAAGGCGCAGCGCGGCATCGTCTATATCGATGAAATCGACAAGATCAGCCGCAAGTCGGACAACCCGTCCATCACGCGCGACGTGTCGGGCGAGGGCGTGCAGCAGGCGCTTCTGAAGCTGGTCGAAGGCACGATGGCGTCGGTACCGCCGCAAGGCGGGCGCAAGCATCCGAACCAGGACTTCATCCAGGTCGATACGACGAACATCCTGTTTATCTGCGGCGGCGCATTCGACGGCCTGGAGAAGGTCATCACGGATCGCACCGAGAAAACCGGGATCGGTTTCGGCGCGAGCGTGAAGAGCAAGCAGGATCGCGACGCCGGCGAAGTGCTGCGCGAAGTCGAGCCGGAAGACCTGATCAAGTTCGGCCTGATTCCGGAACTGATCGGCCGTCTGCCCGTCGTGGCGACGCTCGGCAAGCTGGATGAAGCCGCGCTCGTCAAGATCCTGATCGAGCCGAAGAACGCGCTGGTGAAGCAGTATCACAAGCTCTTCGCAATGGAGCGCGTGGAACTGGAGATTCGCCCGGCTGCGCTGCAGGCCATCGCGCAAAAGGCGATTCGCCGCAAGACCGGCGCGCGCGGACTGCGTTCGATTCTGGAACAGGCGTTGCTCGACGTGATGTACGAGTTGCCGACGATGAAGGGCGTGTCGAAGGTCATCGTCGATGACAACACCATCGACGGCGACGGCAAGCCGCTGCTGATTTATGAAGACGCGCCCAAAGTAGCAGGGTCGAATTAACTCGGGCTGTGTGTCGGCGAAAGGCCGTTCATGGCAACGTGAACGGCCTTTGTTTATTTTTTCGGTTTATCTTGTGGACGTTTGCTGACGATCTTGGACTACCGACTTTTCACTTCCGATAAAGGCTTGCAATAGCTCTTAACGGCCTTACTTACGAACGAACCGATTCCATTCATGGGGAAATGAAATGTCAGGAACCCAACTCCTCCCGCAGGAACGCATTACGCTGCCGCTGCTCCCGCTGCGCGACGTAGTCGTATTCCCGCACATGGTAATTCCGCTCTTCGTTGGGCGGCCCAAGTCGATCAAGGCGCTCGAAGCCGCTATGGAAGGCGGCAAGCACATCATGCTCGTCGCCCAGAAAACCGCGGCGAAAGACGAGCCGACCGAAAAGGACATGTACGAAGTAGGGTGTGTCGCCAACATCCTGCAAATGCTGAAGCTGCCGGACGGCACGGTGAAGGTGCTCGTCGAAGGCTTGCAGCGCGCGAAGACGCTTTCCATCGAGGAACAGGAAACGCAGTTTTCCTGCGATGTGATGCCGCTCGAACCGGACCACGCGGATAGCGCCGAAACCGAAGCGCTGCGCCGCGCGATCGTCTCGCAGTTCGATCAGTACGTGAAGCTGAACAAGAAGATTCCGCCGGAGATTCTGACGTCGCTGTCGGGTATCGACGAAGCGGGTCGTCTGGCCGACACCATCGCCGCGCATTTGCCGCTCAAGCTCGACCAGAAGCAGCACATCCTCGAGATGTTCCCGGTCATCGAGCGTCTGGAGCATCTGCTCGCGCAGCTGGAAGCCGAGATCGACATTCTGCAGGTCGAAAAGCGCATCCGCGGGCGCGTGAAGCGCCAGATGGAGAAGAGCCAGCGCGAGTACTACCTGAACGAGCAGGTCAAGGCCATCCAGAAGGAACTCGGCGAAGGCGAAGAGGGCGCGGATCTCGAGGAACTCGAGAAGCGCATCACCGCCGCGCGCATGCCCAAGGAAGCCAAGAAGAAGGCCGACGCCGAACTCAAGAAGCTGAAGCTGATGTCGCCGATGTCCGCGGAAGCGACCGTCGTGCGCAACTACATCGACACGCTGATCGGATTGCCGTGGCGCAAGAAGAGCAAGGTCAACAACGACCTGTCGAACGCCGAGCGCGTGCTCGATGAAGACCACTTCGGTCTCGAGAAGGTCAAGGAACGCATTCTCGAGTATCTCGCGGTCCAGCAACGCGTCGAGAAAGTGAAGGCGCCGATTCTGTGCCTCGTCGGGCCTCCGGGCGTCGGCAAGACCTCGCTCGGGCAGTCGATCGCCCGCGCGACGAACCGCAAGTTCGTGCGCATGGCGCTCGGCGGTGTGCACGATGAGTCCGAGATTCGCGGTCACCGTCGCACGTATATCGGTTCCATGCCCGGCAAGATTTTGCAGAGCCTGGCCAAGGTCGGCGTGCGCAATCCGCTCTTCCTGCTCGACGAAGTCGACAAGATGGGCATGGATTTCCGCGGCGATCCGGCATCGGCGCTGCTCGAAGTGCTGGATCCGGAACAGAACCATACGTTCGCGGATCACTACATTGAAGTGGACTTCGACCTGTCCGACGTGATGTTCGTGGCGACGTCGAACTCGCTGAACATTCCGCCGCCGCTGCTCGACCGGATGGAAGTCATTCGCCTCTCGGGTTACACCGAGGACGAGAAGGTCAGCATCGCGCAGCGTTATCTGCTGCCGAAGCAAAAGCGCAACAACGGCCTGAAGGAAGGCGAGATCGACGTCACGGAACAAGCCATCCGCGACATCATTCGCTACTACACGCGTGAAGCGGGCGTTCGTTCGCTCGAGCGTGAAGTGTCGAAGATCTGCCGCAAGGTCGTGAAGATGCTGCTGCTGAAGAAGGCGGAAGGCGCGGTGAAGGTCGACGGCTCGAATCTCGATACCTTCCTCGGCGTGCGCAAGTACGACTTCGGTCTCGCCGCGAAGGAAAATCAGATCGGCCAGGTGACGGGTCTCGCGTGGACGGAAGTCGGCGGCGATCTGCTGACGATCGAAGCGGCGGTGATGCCCGGCAAGGGCGGCGTGATCCGTACCGGTTCGCTCGGCGACGTGATGAAGGAATCCGTCGAAGCGGCGCGCTCGGTCGTGCGTTCGCGTTCGCGCCGTCTCGGCATTACGGATGAGTCTTTCGAGAAGAAGGACATTCACATCCACGTGCCGGAAGGCGCGACGCCGAAGGACGGTCCGTCCGCCGGTATCGCGATGACCACGGCGCTGGTGTCGGTGCTGACGGGCATTCCGGTTCGCGCGGATGTCGCGATGACGGGCGAAATCACGCTGCGCGGCGAAGTCCTGCCGATCGGCGGGTTGAAGGAGAAGCTGCTGGCGGCGCATCGCGGCGGCATCAAACTCGTGCTGATCCCCGAGGAAAACACGAAGGATCTGGCCGACATTCCCGACAACGTGAAGAACGCCATCGAGATCGTGCCGGTGCGCTGGATCGACCGCGTGCTCGAACTGGCGCTGGAACGTCTGCCGGAGGCGCTGCCTGAAGAGGAAGCGAAGGGGACGCCGGTCGCTGCGGAAACGCAGAAAGACCAGCCCGCATCGGGCGATGTCGTGAAGCACTGAGGCATCGCGTCGGAGCGCTGTAATAAGAACCCGCGGGCATTCGTCCGCGGGTTTTTTATTGGCGCTTCATTTGATGCCCATGATGGCGAACAAAGCGGCAGAATTTCCCCATTCTCCACTGGCAAACGCCAGAACAATGCGCTAGACTAGCGGACTCGCTGGATACGGAACTTCTAACCGGGCCGTACAAGCGGGCGCGAGCCGAAAGAATGGCGGAACGGGTGCTTAGCTCAGTTGGTAGAGCGGCGCCCTTACAAGGCGTAGGTCGGGAGTTCGAGCCTCTCAGCACCCACCAGTTTCCCATTCGTCGTTTCGTGGCACATCGAATTAGGAGCGGTAGTTCAGTTGGTTAGAATACCGGCCTGTCACGCCGGGGGTCGCGGGTTCGAGTCCCGTCCGCTCCGCCAAGTTAATCGAAAATCCCGCAAGCTTCGCCGCCTGCGGGATTTTTGTTTTGCGCGCGCATAGTTAAACGTCCTAACGGCTCGGTGCGCGCATCGGCCGATGATCCCCGATGTTCACGAATCGCCTGCAAGTGACTGATAACAACGCCTCGCGACCGTCCTCGGATGCGAATCATCCCCGCCTTTCGCCTTTTCCCGTCCCACTGTTGTAATATCGGGCGTTTTGTCTAACACGCAGCGCTAAGCATGCTCCAATTCTTCCGCAGTCACCAGCGCCTGGCGATGGCCTTGCTGATGCTCTTCATCTTGCCCGGTCTGGGCATCGTGGGGATTCAGGGCTTCAACAGCTTCTTCGACGAAAACGCGTACGTCGCCAGCGTGAACGGTCACAAGATCACGCGCGCCGAATACGATAGTGCGTTCAGACAGCAGGTCGAACGCGCCCGCTCCATGCTGGGCGCGCAGTTCGACGCCAAGATGTTCGATACGCCCGAGACGCGCAGCGCAATGGTCGATAGCCTCGTGCAACAGCGCACGCTGTCGGACGAGACGCAGCGCCTGCATCTGACCGCATCGGACGACGCCGTGCGCCGTGCGCTGCTGGCCGATCCCGGCATCGCGTCGCTGCGCAAGCCGGACGGCACCATCGACGTCGAGCGATACAAGCAGTTGCTGGCAATGCAGGGCATGACGCCCGCGCAGTACGACGAGCGCATGCGCTACACGATCGCCAATGAGCAGATTCCGGCCAGCATTCAGCAAACGTCGTTCACGTCGAAGGCGCTGGCTCAGAACCTGACCGAGCTCGCCGAGCAGCGCCGCGCCGTGCAGGGCCTGCTGCTGCGCACCGCCGACTTCGCCGCGAAGGTCCAGCCGACCGACGCGCAGTTGCATGCTTATTACGACGCCCATCGCAACGATTTCGCGACGTCGGAGACGGCCACGATTCAATATCTCGTGCTGTCGCCGTCCACGCTCGCGGCTGCATCGAAGCCGAGCGACGCCGATCTCAAGAAGTACTACGACGACAATATCCAGCGCTATCGCACCGAAGGCGAGGTCCGCGCGAGCCATATTCTCGTGAATGCGCCGAAGGACGCGAGCGCAGCCGACAAGGCGAAAGCGAAGCAGAAGGCCGAGTCGCTACTTGCGCAGGTGAAGGCGCATCCGGATCAGTTCGCGCAAGTCGCGCAGAAAGATTCGGAGGACCCGGGCTCGGCGAGCAAGGGCGGCGATCTGGGCTACTTCACGCGCGGGCAGATCGCGGGCGGCAAGGCTTTCGACGACGCTGCGTTCAGCCTGAAGAAGGGCGAGGTGAGCAACATCGTCGAATCGGACTTTGGTTATCACATCATCCAGGCGACGGACGTGAAGCCTGCCGCGACCAAGCCCTTCGATGAAGTGAAGGATGCGATCGCGAAGGACTACGCCGCGCAAGAAGGGTCGAACGCGTTCTCGGCGGCCGCGACGGGAGTGAACGACATCGTCTATGAAAAGGCCAAGTCGCTTCAGCCGGCGGCGGACAAGTACAAGCTGACGATCCAGACCGCGACGGTCACGCCGAAGCCGAACCCGCAACTGCCGCAGGACAACCCGCTCAACAATGCGAAGTTCCTCGCCGCCGTGTTCGCGCCGGATTCGGTGAAGGAACACAACAATACGCAAGCCATCGATGTCGGCAACAGCACGCTGGTTGCAGCGCGGGTGACCGACTACAAGGCGTCCACCGTTCCCGCGTTCGACGCGGTGAAGGACGCGGTGCGCGGCAAGGTCGTGGCCGACATGGCCAGCGCGCAGGCACGCAAGCAAGGCGAGGCGAAGCTCGCGGACTTGCAGAAGTCGAAGTCGACCGAAGGCTTCACGTCGGCGATCACGGTATCGCGCAACGATGCACAAGGTCTGCCGCCCGCGGCCCTCGGCGCCGTCTTCAAGGCCGATGCCTCGAAGCTGCCCGCGTACGTTGGCGTCGATCTGGGCGCGGACGGCTATGCCATCTATCGCGTGAACGGCATCGAGAAGGCCGCACCGGTCGCGGCAGACCGTCTGGCCGGCGCTCAGCAGCAGATCGCGCAGCGCTACGCCGAAGCCGAGATGACCGCGTATATGGACTCGCTCAAGGCACGTTCGAACGTCAAGCTGAGCCACGCGCCGGCGCCGTCGTCGAACTAAGGCGCAGCGGCATTAGCGAAGGCTGAAACAAAAAGCCCCGCTTCCGGAAGGAAGCGGGGCTTTTTTATCGGCGTTACCGGGATCGCACGCCGGTGACGGGTCACATTGGCGCGTTACAGGCAAGCCTGGATATCGCCGGTCGTGTCGCTGCCGGCCGCTCCCGCTGCGCGGAAGCCGACCCACGAGCCCGGACCCGACCACGACGGACGCACCACGGCTGCTGCGCCGTTCGGCGGCTGCTGGCCCGGAACGAACACGTCGAGCGCCTGGTCATTGGCGAGCGTGTCTTGCGAGATGACCTGCTGCTGCGATTTCTGCGCCCATTTCTCGGCGACGCATTGCGCAACCACCTTCGGCGCCTTCTGGCTCGTGCCGACTTGCTGCACGCCTGCAGGCGGCTGTGCGGCGCAAGCCGAGATCGCAACGGTCAATGCGAGCAGGGAGAAATATTTCACGTGACCTCCTTGTTGATTCGCTCCGTACTGAGCGGTGATATTAGAGTGAGTGACGCGAAAGTCTCAGAGTACTGAGTCGTGGCCGTCTTTTTCGCGCTCGGTCGAAGGGTTGGCGCGGCTGGCATCCGGTTACTGCGACGCACCCGCGGCCAGCAACGGTTTCAACGTTGGCCAGACGTTGTTCAACAGCAAAGGCTGGGCCTGAACGGTGGGGTGAATCTGGTCGGACTGGAACATCGACGGCTTGTCCTCGATGCCCGCCAGCAGAAACGGCACGAGCGATACCTTCCTGTCTTTCGCGATGCGCTCGTACACCGCATGGAACTTCTGCGAATAGTCGGGGCCGTAATTGGGCGGAACGTACATGCCGATGAGCAGCACCTTCGCATGGGCGGCCAACGACGCATCGACGATGCCGCGCAGGTTCGCCTCGGTGGTCGCGAGGGGCACGCCGCGCAACGCATCGTTCGCGCCGAGCTCGACGATCACCACAGCCGGCTTGATCCGCGTGAGCACCGCGGTCAGCCTCGCGCGTCCGCCGCTCGTGGTGTCGCCGCTGATGCTCGAATTGGCGACGCTATAATCGAAGCGCTCTTTTGCCAGCCGCTCGCGCAGCAGATTGACCCAGCCGGTATCGCGCGGCAGGCCGTATTCCGCCGACAGGCTATCGCCCAGCACGACGATCGCGGGCTTCGTTGGCGGCGCTTGGGCGGCCTGGGCTTCCGCAGCGTTCACGCTCGACGATGCGGCCGCCGCGAACATCGCGCTCGCGACAGCGGTCCTGACGAAACCACGCGCGCTCCAGTTATTTTTCAAGGTGTCCATGCAAAACGATATCGAGCCGGTCATCGAAGTACGGGGATTAAGCAAGCGGGTGAAGGACGCAACGGGCGAGCTCACGATTCTCGATCAGATCGATCTGTCCATCGCGAAGGGCAGCAGCGTGGCGATCGTCGGGGCATCGGGCTCAGGAAAGTCGACACTGCTCGGCCTGCTCGCGGGATTGGACAGCGCGAGCGAGGGCTCGGTTCGCCTGTTGGGCAAGGAGCTGACGACGCTCGACGAAGACCAGCGCGCCGCGCTCAGAAGCGGCGCGGTCGGCTTCGTGTTTCAGTCGTTCCAGTTGATGCCGCATCTGACCGCGCTCGAGAACGTCATGCTGCCGCTCGAACTGCGCGCCGAGATGCCGCATGACCAGATCGCGCAGCGCGCCCGGTCGCTGCTGGAGCAAGTCGGGCTTTCACAGCGCACAGGCCATTATCCGAAGCTGCTGTCCGGTGGCGAACAGCAACGCGTGGCGCTGGCGCGCGCCTTCGTCACGCATCCCGCAGTCTTGTTCGCCGATGAACCCACGGGCAGCCTCGACGCCAGCACGGGCTACGCGATCATCGACCTGATGTTCGAGATGAACAGCCGCAACGGCGCGACGCTCGTGCTCGTCACCCACGATGCCGAACTCGCCGAACGCTGCGACGCGACGGTGACGATCGAAGCGGGGCGGCTCGTCAACGGCCTGAGCGTCTAGCCGCAGTCGAGCCGCCGCCGGCATCGGCGTTCAGCGCTTGAGCGCCTTGCGCGCGCGTTCGATCAGCGCGGACGTCGACGAATCATGCTTCGATGCATCGACGCTCGCAGCGGTGATATCCGCTTCGACGACCTTGCCGAGAATCTTGCCCAGCTCCACGCCCCACTGGTCGAACGAATTGACGTTCCACACCGTTCCCTGCACCAGCACCTTGTGTTCGTAAAGCGCGATGAGCGCACCAAGCGTTTGCGGCGTGAGCGCATCGAGCATGATGGTCGTCGTGGGCCGGTTGCCCGGGAAGCTCAGATGGGTCGCGAGCGCCTCCTTGCCCGGGCCTGCGACCTTCTTCGCTTCTTCCAGCGTGCGGCCGAGCATCAACGCTTCGCTCTGCGCAAAGCAGTTGGCGAGCAGCTTCGCGTGATGATCGACGAGCGGATGCTCGGGCGTCAGCACGGCGATGAAGTCGATCGGAATGAGCGTCGGCCCCTGATGCAGCATCTGGAAGAACGCGTGCTGGCCGTTCGTGCCCGGCTCGCCCCAGATCACCGCAGCCGTGGGGTAATCGACCATGCCGCCGTCGAGCGTCGCGGACTTGCCGTTGCTCTCCATCTCCAGTTGCTGAAGATACGACGGCAGATAGTGCAGCGCCTGCGAGTAAGGCGCGATCAAATCGCTCTGCGAGCCGAAGAAATTGCGATACCAGATGCCGATCATGCCCATCAGCACCGGCAGATTCTCGGCCAGCGGCGCTTCGCGGAAATGGCGGTCCATCTGGTCCGCGCCTTCGAGCAGCGCGTCGAAGTTCTTCGGCCCGACCGATAGCATGATCGACAAGCCGACCGCCGACCACAGCGAATAGCGGCCGCCGACCCAGTCCCACATCTCGAAGACGTTTTCCTTCGCGATGCCGAACTTCACGACCTCCGCCGGATTCGCCGACACGCCGACAAAATGCTTCGACAGTTGGTCTTCCGGACAGCCTTGCTGGATGAACCAGTTGCGCATCGAATGCGCGTTGGTCATGGTTTCGAGCGTGGTGAACGTCTTCGAGACGATGATCGCGAGCGTCTCTTCCGCGTCGATCTGCTCGAGCACGTTGTAGAGATCGGCGCCATCGACGTTGGAGACGAAATGCGTATCCAGTTCCTTCGACGCCAGATGATGCAGCGCATGCACGACCATCTTCGGCCCGAGATCGGACCCGCCGATGCCGATGTTCACCACATGGCGAATGCGCTTGCCGGAGTAGCCGGTCCACGAGCCGTCGCGAACCTTGTCGGCGAACGCGGCCATCTTCGCTTTTTCGGCTTGCACTTGCTGATGGAAGGGCGCGTCGGGCGACTGCGCGCGCAAGGCGGTGTGCAACACGGCCCGTTCCTCGGTGATGTTGACGATGTCGCCGTTGAACATCGCGTCGCGGCGCTTCGTGACGCCGGCCTGCTCGGCCAGCTGAATCAGCAGTTCGAGCGTCGCGTCGGTGATGCGGTTCTTCGAGAAATCGATGGTAAGTCCGCCGCCGTCGAACGTCAGGCGCTCCGCGCGCGTCGGCGCGGTGTCGTTTTGCGGCGCGAACCAGTCGCGCAGGCGCTCGCCGGAGATGGCATCGTAATGCGATTGGAGCGCCGACCAGGCGGGAAGCGAATTGAGCGTCATAGCGGTCCGATAGTCGTGATTAACAGAAAACTTTCGTGCGATGCGGTTCGGCCAGGTGCGTGCTCTGCGGCCATCGTGGTTCGTCGAACCCAGCCCGTGCCGCCGCGGATGCCCGAATCAAGGGAGCAAAAGGAAACAAGGGGAGTATAGCGACGATGCGTGAACGGATGCTTGCAACGCGTCACACGCTGTCAGCGTAGAAGCGGCGATTGATGAGCTTGCGCACCTGCGGCGCGAGTTCGCCGGCGGTGAGTCCGGCGGGCCCCGTGCCTTCGGCGGTCAGCGTCTGTGCCGCCAGCCCGTGCAGATAGACGCCCGCCAGGGCCGCTTCATGCGCCGGAAGCTTTTGCGCGAGCAATGCTCCGATGAGACCGCCGAGCACGTCGCCGGTGCCGCCGGTCGCGAGTCCGGCGTTGCCGGTCGGATTCACCGCGACGCGGCCATCCGGCGATGCGATCACCGTTCCGGAGCCTTTCAGCACGGCGACGGCGGCATAACGCGCCGAAAGCTGGCGCGCGGCGGCGATGCGGTCCGCCTGCACGCTTTTCGCATCCGTTTGCAGCAGGCGCGCGGCTTCGAGCGGGTGCGGCGTCAGGATGCACGGATCGCCCGCTTGCCCGCGTGCGGCGACTTCGCGGGCGAGGGCGTCGTCTTCGGCGACGAGGTTGAGCGCATCGGCATCGAGCAGCTTCGGCATGTCGAGCTTCAGCACGTCGGCGAGGACTTTCTTCGCGCGATCGCTTTTGCCCATGCCGCAGCCGATGGCCAGCGCGTCCATCTTGTCGAGCGCGAAGCCGTCGACGTGATGCAGCATGAGTTCGGGATGCGGCGGATCGTAGGGCGGGCCGCCTTCGCCGAGAAACGCGACGTGGACCTTGCCCGCGCCGCCATAGAGCGCCATGCGGGCGGCCAGAATCGGCGCGCCGCACATGCCGGTATCGCCGCCGACGACCGCGAGCGTCCCGAACGTGCCCTTGTTGGTCGCGTAGTCGCGCGGCGGCAGATGCGCGCGAAACAGCGACGTCGCGTTGAGCACGACGGACGGTGCGGCGAGCGGCTCCACGTCCAGCGTCGCGACATGCAGCGTGCCGCACGAATCGCGGCCCTGCGCGGTGACGAGGCCCGGCTTCGCGCCGATGAACGTCATCGTGACAGTCGCGCGCACCGCCTCGCCGCCGCCGACGGGCGTGCCGGTATCGCTGTCGAGGCCGCTCGGCACATCGAGCGCCAGCACGCGGCCCGACTCGCGCCCGCGACGCGACATGCGCGCCGCGATGTTGCCGAAGACGCCATCGAGCGCACGCGTGAGGCCAATGCCGAACATCCCGTCGACGAGCCAGCCGAGGCCATCGAACGAGGCGGGCGGCTCGCTTTCGATCGTGACCCCGGCGGCGCGTGCGGCGTCGAGCGCCCAGCGCGCGTCGTCGGGCTTGACTTCGCTCGGCATGCAGACGCGCACGGCAACGCCCGCGCGATGCAGCCGTTCGGCAACGACGAGCGCATCACCGCCGTTGTTGCCGGGGCCGGCTGCGATCCAGACGGGGAGCGCGGACGCGCCGGGATCGCGGGCGAGGGCGTCGAGCAGATAGTTCGCGGCGGCTTCGCCCGCACGCGCCATCAGCGTATGCGGCGGCAGCGCGGCGGCGGCGCGCGCCTCGACCGTGCGCAGTTCGTTCAGCGTGAGCAGCGCGAGGGCGTCGTCGTCGGGTGTGAAGTAGGAAGCGGTCATGGTGGCGCGGAGCAGAAGAGCGAGCGGTCGACGGAAGGCGATCCGGCTCGCACCCTTCATGCCACCCCGCGCGGCTCAGAAGCGTTCGATGTTGAGCGCCGCGAGCGTGTCGGCGGGGATGTCGGGCGTCAGACCCGAGACCAGATCCGCGACCACTTTAGCAGAGCCGCAGGCAAGGCCCCAGCCGGCCGGGCCGTGCGCCGCGTTCACGAAAAGGCGCGGATGCTGCGTCGTGCCGACGACCGGCAGGCCATCGACGGACAAGAGGCGCAAGCCGTCCCACGCGCGCGCCGCCGAGACGCGCGCCGCGCCGGGAATCCAGTCGTGCGTGCCCTGGCCGAGCACATCGTGCGCGCGGCGGGCGAGGGCGGCGTCGATCGGCTTGTCGGCTTTCGAGAGGCTCTGGAAGACACCCGCGCCGCCGACGCGCAGCCGCTGATGCACGCGCGTCATCGTGATGCGCTTCACGGAATCGACGACCGTCGTATGCGGCGCGCGCTCGTCGTAGGCGACCGGCGCGGTCAGCGTATGCACCCGCACCGGATACAGCGACGACGTCGACCGGAAGCCGCTCAGCAACGCGGGCGTATCGGCGCCGGCCGCGACGACGATGGCATCGGCGGAAATCAGTTCCACCTCGCTCGGGCGCTTCACGCTGCCCTTCACGCCCGACAATTCGACCACCGCGCGGCGCTCCTCCAGGCGCACCGCGGCGACATCCCGGTTCATGCGGAACTGCACGCCGCTGTCTTCGAGAAGCTGCTTCAGCTGTTTCGTGAAATGCGGGCAATTGGCGGTGCGCTCGGCGGACAGCAGCACGCCCCCGGCGAATGCCGGATCGTCGGGCACGGACGGCTCGAAGGCGACGCATTCCTCCGGTGTCAGGACCCGGTGCGGCACGCCGACGTGTCTCAGCAGGTCGATCGCCGGCTGCGCGTCCTCCAGCTCGCGAGCATTGCGGAACACGTGCAGCAGCCCGACGCGCTGCTCGAACTCCAGCTCGTGTTTCGTTTCGATCTCGGCGATGCAACGCCGCGACAACGCGACGAGCGGCTGAAGCAGCGCATATTGCGCGGCGAAGGCCTCCGGTTTGCGCAGCCGCCCGAGCTGCTTCAGAAAATCGCGGGCCGCGCCGTCGAAGCCGGTCTTGACCAGCATGCCGCTTTGTTTCGCGCGGGACGACGCCATGAACGTCGGGCCGAACCAGACGTCGAGCGGCGAGGGCAGCAGCGCGCCGCCCTGGCCGTAGGTCGCACCCTGGGCGACGGTCGCGTGGCGCTCGATCACGCAGACGCGATGCCCGGCCGAGTGCAGCTGATAGGCGGTGGCGATGCCGGCGATTCCTCCGCCGATGACGATGACATCCATGATTTTTCGTGCCCGAAGGCGGGTATAGCACGGCCGGGGCGGCGCATCGCGCGCCGGAGAAGCCGCATGTTTTAACGGCAGGACGGCGAGCGCGGCGGCATGCCGTGCCCTTGGAAAGCGCGCCATGATAGCGCCAAATTCGCTGCCCAGGGACCGCCAATCGGGCCTCGCGGCGGACGCGGTCCCGGCGTCCGGTTATTTCGGGACACACGCCGATGAACGCGCCCCGCCCGCGGCGTGGACACGACAGGCCGCCCGCGCCGCAGCCGTCCGATTTCGAGACGCATCCGGGTTATAATCGCGGTCTTCCTTTCGCCTCACGCCGCTTTGCACACTCGGCGCTCCGAGTGCCGTCGAGCGGCTCACAGACGTCATCGACGCATCGTCACAATGGCCCACTTCTCGTGTTTTCCCGGCGCTTCGGCTCTCTCCGATTTCCGTCAGA
The DNA here is from genome assembly GCF_041360715.1 of Caballeronia sp. RCC_10. NCBI lineage: Bacteria > Pseudomonadati > Pseudomonadota > Betaproteobacteria > Burkholderiales > Burkholderiaceae > Caballeronia > Caballeronia sp. RCC_10. The sequence continues at coordinate 54,579 of NZ_JBFUPT010000001.1, read as the reverse complement.
CCCGTCTTCTCGAAACGCTCGTCAAGATCGATGCGAATATCGTCGGCGTGCGCGGGCAATTCCTGCATTTCGTCAACTCGTCGGAGCCGCTCTCCGATGAGGACACGAACCGCATCCACGCGCTGATGCACTACGGCGCCCCGTTCGAGGAGCCTAAGGAACGCGGTCACGTCGAGACCTTCATGGTCGTGCCGCGTTTCGGCACGGTGTCGCCGTGGGCGAGCAAGGCCACCGACATCGCGCATCATTGCGGACTGACGCCGGTTCGGCGCATCGAGCGCGGCGTCGAATATTCCGTCGTCATGAAAAGCGGGCTGCTCGGCGGCAAGAAGACGCTGTCGGACGAAGCGCGCGCACAAGTGGCCGACGCGCTGCACGACCGCATGACGGAGAACGTGGCGGCGTCGCGCGATCAGGCATTGCATCTCTTCGACGAACTGCCCGCGAAGCCGCTGCAAACGGTCGACATCATCGGCACGGGACGCCGCGCGCTCGAAGCCGCGAACGTGGAACTCGGGCTCGCGCTGGCGGACGACGAGATCGACTATCTGGTGGACGCGTTCAAAGGGCTGAAGCGCAATCCGACCGACGTCGAGCTGATGATGTTCGCGCAGGCCAACAGCGAGCATTGCCGCCACAAGATTTTCAACGGCGAATGGACCATCGACGGCGAGAAGCAGGACATGTCGCTGTTTCAGATGATTCGCAACACCGAGAAGCTGAATCACGAAGGGACGATCGTCGCGTATTCCGACAATTCGGCGATCATGCAGGGCGGCATCGCGGAGCGCTGGTTCCCGCGCGGCGACAGCGAGCACTACGAGCGCCACGTCGAGCTGACGCACACGCTGATGAAGGTGGAGACGCATAACCACCCGACGGCCATTTCGCCGTTCGCCGGCGCGGCGACGGGCTCGGGCGGCGAAATCCGCGACGAGGGCGCGACGGGCCGCGGCGCGCGTCCGAAGGCCGGTCTCGCGGGCTTCACGGTCTCGAATCTCGACTTGCCCGATGCGCGTCAGAAATGGGAGAACGCCCGCGACAGCGCAACGCCGCTGCCGTCGCGCAATCCCGCCGATCAACACGAGCCGTATGGCCGGCCGGAGCGCATCGCATCGCCGTTGCAGATCATGATCGATGGCCCGATCGGCGCGGCCGCGTTCAACAACGAATTCGGCCGCCCGAACCTCGGCGGCTACTTCCGCACCTACGAGCAGAACGCCACGGGCCGCGTGTACGGCTATCACAAGCCGATCATGATCGCCGGCGGCATCGGCAATATTTCGGATCAGCACACGCACAAGCACGACTTGCCTGCGGGCACGCTGCTGATTCAGATCGGCGGGCCGGGCATGCGCATCGGCATGGGCGGGGGCGCGGCGTCGTCGATGGCGACCGGCGCGAACACCGCCGAACTCGATTTCGATTCGGTCCAGCGCGGCAATCCGGAAATCCAGCGCCGCGCGCAGGAAGTCATCAACGCGTGCTGGCAGCAGGGTGAGCGCAATCCGATTCTGTCGATTCACGACGTCGGCGCGGGCGGCATCTCCAATGCATTCCCCGAACTCGTCGATGGCGCGGGCAAGGGCGCGCGCTTCGAACTGCGCAAGGTCCAGCTGGAGGAAACCGGCCTGTCGCCGCGCGAAATCTGGTCGAACGAAGCGCAAGAGCGTTATGTGCTGGCGATCGCGCCCGCCGATTATCCCGCGTTCGAAGCGATCTGCGAGCGCGAACGCTGCCCGGTCGCGGTCGTCGGCGTGGCGACGGACGAGCGTCAGCTCAAACTCGTCGACGATGAAAACGAAGGCCAGCCGCCCGTCGACATGCCGATGGACGTGCTGCTCGGCAAGCCGCCGAAAATGCATCGCGACGTCAAGCGCGAAACCGCGCGCTTCGAGCCCGTCGACGTGACCGGCCTGCTGCTGTCCGAAATCGCGGTCGATGTGCTGAAGCATCCGAGCGTCGCGAGCAAGTCGTTCCTCATCACCATCGGCGACCGGTCGGTGGGCGGCACGACCGCGCGCGACCAGTTCGTCGGGCCGTGGCAAGTGCCCGTCGCCGACTGCGCAATCACGACGATGGACTACGCGGGCTTCCGCGGCGAAGCCATGACGATGGCCGAGCGCACGCCGCTCGCCGTGATCAACGCGCCCGCATCCGGCCGCATGGCGGTGGGCGAAGCGGTGACGAACATCGCGTCCGCGCCGATCGAATCGCTGAACAAGCTGAAGCTGTCGGCCAACTGGATGGCCGCGTGCGGCAGCGCGGGCGAAGACGCCGCGCTGTACGACACCGTGAAGGCGATCGGCATGGAACTGTGTCCGGCGCTCGGCATCAGCATTCCAGTCGGCAAGGATTCGCTGTCCATGCGCACGAAGTGGCAGGATGCACGCGGCGCGCAGAAGCAAGTGGTGTCGCCGGTGTCGCTGATCATTTCGGCGTTCGCGCCGGTCGAGGACGTGCGCCGCCACCTGACGCCGCAACTCGCCGCCGATACGGACACCGTGCTGATCGCGATCGACCTCGGGCGCGGGCGCAATCGCCTGGGCGGCAGCATCCTCGCGCAGGTCACGCAGCAAGTCGGCGATACGACGCCGGACGTCGACGATCCCGAAGACCTGAAGCGCTTCTTCGCCGCGATCCAGGCGCTCAACGCCGGCGGCAAGCTGCTCGCCTATCACGACCGCTCGGACGGCGGCCTGTGGGCGACGGTCTGCGAAATGGCGTTTGCGGGCCACGTGGGGGTGTCGCTGAACGTCGACATGCTGACGCTCGACGCGAATCACGAATTCGATTACGGCGACGCGAAGGACTGGACCAAGCAGACGAGCGGCCGCCGCGACGATCGCACGCTGCGCGCGCTGTTTACCGAAGAACTGGGCGCGGTGGTGCAGGTCCGCGCATCGGACCGCGACGCGGTGCTCGCCGCGCTGCGCGAACACGGGCTGTCGGCATGCTCGCATGTCATCGGCAAGCCGAACGAGCGCGATGCGATCGAAATCTATCGCGACGCCAAGAAAATCTATGATGCGCCGCGCGTCGAGCTGCATCGTGCGTGGAGCGAAGTGAGCTGGCGCATTGCGCGTCTGCGCGACAACCCCGCGTGCGCCGACGCCGAATACGACGCGCTGCTCGATGCGAACGATCCGGGTCTGTCGCCGGTGCTGACGTTCGATCCGGCGGAAGACGTCGCAGCGCCGTTCATCGCGACGAACAAGCGCCCGCGCATGGCGATCCTGCGGGAGCAGGGCGTGAACTCGCATCTGGAGACGGCTTACGCGTTCGACCGCGCCGGCTTCGACGCGCACGACGTCCACATGAGCGACCTGCTAGAAGGCCGCGCGACGCTTGCCGATTTCGCGGGCGCGGTGGCATGCGGCGGCTTTTCGTATGGTGACGTGCTCGGCGCGGGCGAAGGCTGGGCGAAGACGATCCGCTTCAATCCGCGTCTCGCGGACATGTTCGCGGCGTTCTTCGGCCGCCAGGACACGTTCGCGCTCGGCATTTGCAACGGCTGCCAGATGTTGTCGAGCCTGGCGTCGATCATTCCCGGCGCCGAGGCCTGGCCGAAGTTCACGCGCAACAAGTCGGAACAGTTCGAGGCGCGCTTCTCGCTCGTCGAAGTGCAGAACTCGCCGTCGATCTTCTTCGCGGGCATGGAAGGCTCGCGCATTCCGGTGGCGGTCGCGCACGGCGAAGGTTTTGCGGACTTCTCGCAACAGGGCGATGCAGCCAGCGCGCTCGTGTCGATGCGCTATGTCGATCATCGCGGCAACGCCACGGAAAGCTATCCGTTCAACCCGAACGGATCGCCGCAGGGCATCACGTCGGTGACGACGCCCGATGGCCGTTTCACGGTGCTGATGCCGCACATGGAGCGCGTGCATCGCAATGTGCAGATGAGCTGGACGCCCGATGACTGGACCACGGACGCAAGCCCGTGGCTGCGCGTGTTCCAGAACGCGCGGCGGTTCATGGGGTAAGCTGCGCGTCGGTGACGCCTTGAAACAGGACGGTTCATCCGAACCCGCCTGACGCCCTCGAGAAAGTCGCACTCCTGTTCGACGTTCCCGAGGGCTTTTTGCATCCGGCGACGATGACTTGTGGCGGTTGACAGGAAGTGATATCGGTGGTCAGGACGCCGCGCGTTTCAGCGAGTGAGCGTCGATATCCGGAGGCCATCGCATGGCAGGATTCGTCGCTCATCCAGCGTTTCTTTTCGTGGTGCTTCTCGTGGGTTTCGTCGCGGCGGTGGCCTTCGGAGGTTTCGTTCGCCGGCGCATCCGCGAACTCTCCGCGGAAGAACGCGAAGACTTCAACGTCGTTCAGACCGCAACGCTGACCCTGCTTGCGCTGCTGATTGGATTTTGTCTCTCGATGGCCGTTGGCCGCTACGACACGCGCAAGACGTTCGAAGAAGCGGAGGCGAACGCGATTGGCACGGAGTACGCGCGGGCGGACCTGGCGGGTGCGCCCGTCGATAGCCGTATCAAAAGCGCGCTGGTCGACTATGCGCGGCTACGAGCCGCTTACTACCGGGCGAGCGATCGCGCCCGGATGACGCAGATCGGAAAGGAAACAGCGGCGCTGCAGACTCGGCTGTGGGACCTTGCGAAGCAGGTCGCCAAGGATCAGCCGACGCCGATCGGCGGCATCGTCGTAACGGGCATGAACGACGTGCTCAACTCGCAGGATTATTCCGAAGCAGCCCGAATCAATCACATTCCGTTGGGCGCGTGGTTTCTCTTGATCGCCATCGGAGGCTTTGGGTGCGTCGTGCAAGGTTACGGTGCGCGAGGCGCGCTTCGGAAAGGATGGCTCATCACGATCCTGCCGGTGACGGTTTCATTGTCCGTTGCGCTTATCGCCGATATCGACAGCCCGCAGAGCGGCATCATCCGCGTGCAACCGCAGAACCTGAGCAGACTCCTGCTGTCCTTGGGCGCGTAGCGGACCGCGCTCCAGGCGCAATAAACGACAAAGCCGCCCGAGGGCGGCTTCGCTTTGCAACGCGTGAATGCCGAGAAGCGCGCTTACTTGATCACGGCCTTCTTGCGCAGTTCCTCTTCGAAATCCTGCAGCTTCTGCTGCTGCATCTGCTGTGCGATCTGCGCCTTGACCTGATCGAACGGCGGCGGGGCGACTTCGCGGCTATCGTCCAGACGAATGACGTGCCAGCCGAATTGCGTCTTCACCGGCGCGGCCGTCACTTCACCCTTCTTGAGCTTCTCCGCCGCTGCGCCGAATTCCGGCACGTAAGCCGACGGCGACGACCAGTCCAGATCGCCGCCATTCTTGCCCGATCCCGGGTCCTTCGAATACTGCTTCGCGAGATCCTCGAAGCTCGCACCGCCCTTGATCTTCGCGATCAGGTCTTTCGCCTGTGCTTCGTCTTCCACCAGGATGTGATGCAGATGCAGTTCCTTGCCACCGCCCGTTTGCTTCACGAGCTGGTCGTAGCGTGCCTTGACTTCGGCATCGCTCGGCTTGTTCTTGGCGACGAAGTTTTCGATCAGCGCGCGCAGCACCACGGTCTGCTGCGCGACGGCGATTTGCGCCTTCACGTCCGGGCGCATTGCGATGCCTTCGCGTCCGGCTTCCTGCATCAGGATTTCGCGGTTGATGAGTTCCTCACGCACGGCCTGCTGCAGTTGCGGCGAATCTTGCTGACCCTGCTGGACGAGCTGCTTCACGAGCGCATCGGCGCGCGCCGTGGGGATCGGCGTGCCGTTGACGACGGCGATGTTTTGCGCAAACGCGGGAGCCGCCGCGCATACCGCCAGCAACACCCAGACGCGGGTTTTTTTCAAAGTCATCGGAGGTTCCTAACTGAGCAGACTGACGCCTTAACAGGCGAGATTAGCGAAGATAAACCAAGCGCCGGTCCGAGCGAACCGGCACGCCGTGCATTCATTGGAATTGTTCTGCGAACTCTTGCGGCGTGAATGCCCGGATGGCGAGCGCATGCACGCCGCGCCGCATTTCATCGGCCAGCGCATCATACACCAGCCGATGCCGGGCCACGCGCGCCTTGCCGGCAAAGCGTTCGGAGACGACCGTCACCGTGTAATGGCTGCCCGACGCCGCACCGGCGTGGCCCGCATGCGCGGCGCTGTCGTCTTCGATATGCACGGCCTGCGGTTCGAGCGCGGCGGCGAGAAGCGCTTCGAGATGCGTGATCTTCTCTTGCGCGCTTGCGTTGATGAAGTCGAACGATTCGCTCATTGCTTGTCCTCCTCCTTCATGTATTTCGCGAGCCAGAAGCTCTGCGCGACGATGAACAGCACGAGACAGCCGGTCGCGCCGAAGAGCTTGAAGTTGACCCACTGATCGGTGGTGAAGTTATACGCGACGAACAGGTTCACGACGCCCAGCAGCGCGAAAAACACCGCCCACGCGACGTTCAACTGTCCCCACACGCGATGCGGCAAGACAATCTGCTTGCCCATCATCGCTTCGATGAGATTCTTCCTGAAGCCGATCTGCGCGACGATCAGCGCGAACGCGAACAGCCAGTAGAGCGCGGTCGGCTTCCATTTGATGAAGGTGTCGTTATGCAACACGAGCGTCGCGCCGCCAAACACGACGACCACGCCGAGACTGACCCACAGCATCGGATCGACCTTGCGGTGACGGAACGCGACCCACGCGATCTGCACGAGCGTCGCGGCGATCGCGACGGCCGTCGCCGTGTAGATGCCCCAGATCTTGAATGCGACGAAAAAGAGGATGATCGGAAACAGATCGAACAGGAATTTCATTGGCGGCCGGAAGTGGTGGGCATCGGATGGTGCGGGTGCAGCAGACAAAGCAGCGATAAGCGAACGCCCGCTCGAAAAAGCGGGCGTGGATGACACGCGATGCAAGCGCATCGATACCTGCGAGCCCTTACTTGGGTTCGAATTGTAGCGCAGCCGAATTGATGCAATACCGCAGGCCGGTCGGCGCGGGGCCGTCTTCGAACACGTGGCCGAGATGCGCGCCGCAGTTCTTGCAGAGCACTTCGATGCGCAACATGCCGTGCGTGCGATCGGTCTTTTCCTGGATCACTTCGCCGTTGATCGGCTTGAAATAGCTCGGCCAGCCGCAGCCGGCATCGAATTTCGTATCCGACTCGAAAAGCGGCGTGCCGCAGCACACGCAGTCGTAAATGCCGCGCTCGAAATGATCCCAGTACTCGCCGGTGAACGGCCGTTCCGTCGCGGCGTGGCGCGTCACGCGATACTGCGTTTCGCTCAGTTCGCTGCGATAGGCGTCGTCGTCCTTTTTCAGCGGATAGTCGGCGGCGGCGGGGGTGTCGTCTCTGTTCATAGGTATCCTTGGTCGATCCTTGCGTCCGGTGGACAACGAAGATGGGGGCGGCGCGATGAAGCGCAACTCACGAAGAGCAACTCACTTCGAGATCACCCGCCCAGTCTGGCGGAAGGCCGGCGTAGGCCTCGTATTCCGGTTGCTCGTCGTACGGGCGGCGCAGCACATCCAGAAGACGTTCGACTTCCGAGAAGTCCTTCTCGTTCGCCTGGCGGATCGCCTGTTCGGCGAGATGGTTGCGCAGCACGTACTTCGGATTCACGCGATTCATCGCCGCGGCGCGCGATGCATCATCGCGCGATTCATGTGCAAGCCGCTCGCGATAGCGCACGGCCCACGCATCGAAAGCCGCGCGGTCGAGAAAGAGATCGCGCACGGCCGCGTCGTTCGATGCATCCGCCTTCGATACCTTCGACAGATTGCGGAACGTCAGCGTGAAATCCGCGCGATTCGCATGCATGATTTCGAACAGGGCGTTGGCGAGCTTGTCGTCGTCATCGCGGATGGTTTCAAGCCCGAGCTTCGCGCGCATCTTCGCTTCGAGCGCCGGCGCGAACGCGGTCTTGTACTGCTCGAGCACTTTCTGCGCCTCTTCCACGACGCGTTCCGCGCGGCCTTCCTCCGGCAGATTCGCGCCAAAAAGCGGCACCAGCGCCTGCGCGAGGCAGAACAGGTTCCAGTAACCGACTTGCGGCTGACGGCTATACGAATAGCGGCCCTGCGTATCGGAGTGATTGCAGATGTGATGCGCGTTGAAGCCGTCCATGAAACCGAACGGACCATAGTCGATGGTCAGGCCGAGAATCGACATGTTGTCCGTGTTCATCACGCCGTGGCAGAAACCGACGCCCTGCCAGTGCGCCATCAGTTCGGCGGTGCTTCGCACGGCTTCACCGAGCAGCGCCAGATAGGGGTCGTCCGCCTCGCGGCACTGCGGATAGAAGCGGTCGATGACGTGATCGGCCAGCGCCTTCAACTCGTCGACGCGATCGTTCGAATAGAAATGCTCGAAGTGCCCGAAGCGCACGAAGCTCGGCGCGATACGCGTGGCGATCGCAGCGGTCTCGATGGTTTCGCGGCGCACCGGCATGTCGGAGCCGATGACGGCGAGCGCGCGCGTCGTCGGAATGCCGAGATGATGCATCGCCTCGGAGCACAGAAACTCGCGGATCGACGAGCGCAGCACGGCGCGGCCATCGCCCATGCGGGAATAGGGCGTGCGGCCCGCGCCCTTCAGTTGCACTTCGAGGCGCGCGCCGGCGTGTTCGACTTCGCCGAGCGTGATCGCGCGGCCATCGCCCAACTGGCCCGCCCATACGCCGAACTGATGCCCCGAATATACGGCGGCGTAGGGCATCGCGTCGCGCGGCCACTGCGGCGTCGGATTGCCGGCGAAGTACGCGGCGAATGCGGCGTGTTCCGGGCCGGAAGCGACGCTTGCATCGAAGCCGAGCGAATCAGCGGCTTCGCGCGAAACGGCGACGACGTAAGGATCGGGAACGGGCGTGGCGGGAAGGCGGGTCAGGAACGCGGAACCGAGCGCGGCGAAGGAACCGGGACGGCCGCTCCGGACGGCATCGCCGATGCGCTGCATGGAGCCGGCGGGGGACGCGAGTTCATCGGCTTCGTCGGTCGTTGCGCGCACCGCATTGCTTGGGGAAAACGACATATTGAGCGCCTCAGAGTTAAACGATATTGTAATTCCGCGCCCGCCGGCCTGCAGGACCGCCCTCGCGGGGGCAACCGTGACGGTCACCATCGCGTAGCCAACCGCATTCCACTCGTCGAGGACTTCCCTTATGGCGGCACCGCTTTACGGTCAGATGATGGATGTACCGCTGCTCGCGTCGTCCCTGTTGGCTCATGCAGCACGGCATTTCGGCGATACGGAGATCGTGTCGCGCCGCATCGAAGGCGATGTTCACCGTTACACGTATCGCGATTGCGAGAAACGGGCGAAGCAGCTCGCGCAGGCGCTCGGTGCGCTGGGCGTCGAACAGGGTGATCGCATCGGCACGCTGGCATGGAACGGCTATCGGCATCTCGAGTGTTACTACGGCGTGAGCGGCATGGGCGCCGTCTGCCATACCATCAACCCGCGTCTCTTTCCGGATCAGGTCGCGTTCATCATCGACCACGCCGACGATTCCTACGTGTTCTTCGACATGACGTTCCGGCAGCTCGTCGAGAACATCGCGCCGCAATGCCCGAACGTCAAAGGCTGGATCGCGCTCGGCGACGCTGCATGCATCGCCGAACATCTCGGCGACATGAGCGTGCCGGTGATGAGCTACGAGAGTCTCATCGCGCCGCACGACGGCATCTATGACTGGCCGGTGCTCGACGAGCGCCAGGCATCGTTTCTCTGCTACACGTCGGGCACGACCGGCAATCCGAAGGGCGCGCTGTACTCGCATCGGTCCACGGTGCTGCATGCGTATGGCGCCGCATTGCCGGACGCGATGGGTGCATCGTCGAGCGATGCGATCCTGCCCGTCGTGCCGATGTTCCATGTCAACGCGTGGGGCATTCCGCACGCGGGGCCGCTCGTCGGCGCGAAGCTCGTGTTTCCCGGCAAGGACCTGGATGGCCAGTCGCTCTATGAATTGATGGAAGCCGAAGGCGTCACGTATTCGGCGGGCGTGCCGACCGTCTGGCTCGGCTTGCTCGCGTACATGAAGCAGGCGGGCAAGCGCTTTTCGACGTTGAAGCGCACGGTGATCGGCGGTTCGGCCTGTCCGCCGGCGATGCTGCGCGCTTTCGAGGACGAATACGGCGTCGAAGTAATCCACGCGTGGGGCATGACGGAAATGTCGCCGCTCGGCACGCTGGCGCGCCTGAGCTTCAGGCAGAAGCAGCGCTCGCCGGAAGAGCAGCGCGCATCGCGCGAGAAGCAGGGACATGCGCTCTTTGGCGTCGATATGAAAGTGGTCGGCGACGATGGCCGCGAGCTTCCCTGGGACGGCGCATCGTTCGGCGATCTGCACGTGCGCGGCCCGTGGGTCATCGACCGGTATTTCCGCCGCGACGATTCTCCGCTCGTCGACGGCTGGTTCCCGACCGGCGACGTCGCGACCATCGATGCCGATGGCTTCATGCACATCACCGATCGCAGCAAGGACGTGATCAAGTCCGGCGGCGAGTGGATCAGTTCGATCGACCTGGAGAACATCGCGGTGTCGCATCCGCAGGTGGCGGAGGCGGCATGCATCGCGTGTTCGCATCCGAAGTGGACGGAGCGGCCGATGATCGTCGCGGTGCGCCGCCCCGGCGCAACCCTCACGCGCGAGGAACTGCTCGCGTTCTACGAAGGCAAGGTCGCGAAGTGGTGGATTCCCGATGACGTCGTGTTCGCCGACGAGTTGCCGCACACGGCGACCGGCAAGCTGCAGAAGGTGCGGCTGCGCGAGTTGTATCGGGAGCACGTGCTGCCGGGGGTGGAAGAGAGGACGGTCTAGCCGTCTTTGTCCCGCCGGGCAGGGTTGGTTTCGTATTAATTCACTAGCGAAAGCCAATACTTTGCAGCGACCATGCTGGCCTCCTGGCGACAGTCGAGAGGCCGCATTTTCTTTTGCCCCATTGCGACCGCTTTAGCCACATCGCAGGGACGCGAATCTGTTCTAGCGGAGCCTCAACGATGCCGATTCACGTGAGTGTGCAGGACGCAGGCATGTTCGACGCGGCCTGCCACTACTGCTTCGCGACCGGCAGGAAATCACCGACGTACTCTCGGCGATTGCCTGGGCGATGGAGGCGGCGCGGGCGGCATTTCTATCGCATGGCCAGACGGTGTTTTGTAAATTGCGGCTCAATCGCCCACAATGCCTCATCGGCGAAACACACAGGAGCGATCCATGCCCGTGCAGTACACCATCCGCGACAGCGTCGCCGTCATCACGCTCGACAACCCGCCCGTCAACGGGCTCGGGCATTCGACGCGCCTTGGCATCGTCGAAGGCGTCGAGCGGGCGCGCGACGATGCGAACGTGGCCGCCGTCGTCATCATCGGCGCGGGCAAGGCGTTCTCGGGCGGCGCCGACATCACCGAATTCAACACGCCCAAAGCCACTCAGGAACCGACGCTCGCCACCGTCATCAAGACCGTCGAGAACAGCGAAAAGCCGGTGATCGCCGCGATCCACGCTATCGCGATGGGCGGCGGCCTCGAACTCGCGCTCGGTGCGCACTACCGCGTGGCCGCGCCCGGCGCACAGATCGCGCTGCCCGAAGTCAAGCTCGGCCTGTTGCCCGGCGCGGGCGGCACGCAACGTCTGCCGCGTGCGGTCGGTCTCGAAACCGCGCTCGACATGATCGTGTCGGGCGCGCCGGTCAAATCGGAGAATCTCGCACACACCGCGCTCTTCGACGAAATGGCCGAAGGCGATCTGCTCGATGCCGCCGTGCGCTTCGCCGCGCGCATTGCACAGACGAGCGGGCCGCATCCGAAAGTGCGCGACCGTGACATCGCGCATACGGATGCCGAGCGCGTCATCCGGTCCGCTCGCGAGAAAATCGCGCAGACGGCGAAGCATTTCCCCGCGCCGCACAAGTGCATCGACGCGATCGAACGCGGCGTGCACGAAGGCTTCGAGCGCGGCCTCGCGTTCGAGCGCGAGTGCTTTCTCGCGCTCGTGCAGACGCCCGAGAGCCGCGCCTTGCGGCACGCGTTCTTCGCGGAGCGCGCGGCGGGCAAAATTGCCGATGTGCCATCGAATACGCCCGCGCGAAAGATCGAGCGCATCGGCGTGATCGGCGCGGGAACGATGGGCGGCGGCATCGCGATGAATTTCGTCAACGCGGACCTGCCGGTCGTGCTGCTGGACACGACGCAGGACGCGCTCGATCGCGGCATCGCCACGATTCGCCGCAACTTCGAAGCGCAAGCGAAGAAAGGCAAGCTCACGCTGGAACAGGTCGAAGCGCGCATGAGGCTCATCACGCCGACGCTCGCTTACGGCGATCTGTCCGAAGCCGATTTCATCGTCGAAGCAGTGTTCGAAGACATGGACGTGAAAGAGCGCGTGTTCCGTCAGCTCGATGACATCGCCAAGCCCGGTGCGATCCTCGCATCGAACACGTCGACGCTCGATCTCGACCGCATCGCCGCCTTCACGAAGCGCCCGGGCGATGTCGTCGGCATGCACTTCTTCAGCCCCGCCAACGTGATGAAGCTGCTCGAAGTGGTGCGCGGCGCGAAGACGGAGAAAGACGTGCTCGCGAGCGTGATGCAGCTCGCGAAAAAGATCCGCAAGACGGCAGTCGTCGCGGGCGTGTGCGATGGCTTCATCGGCAACCGGATGATCGAGCAATACCTGCGTCAGGCGCTGTTCATGCTCGAAGAAGGCGCGCTGCCCGCGCAGATCGATCGCGCGATCGAGCAGTTCGGCTTCGCGATGGGGCCGTTTCGCATGAGCGATCTTGCGGGCAACGACATCGGCTGGGCCATCCGCAAGCGCCGCTATCGCGATCAGCCGCAGATGCGTTATTCGCAGATCGCCGACCGGCTCTGCGAGGCGGGCCGCTTCGGCCAGAAAACGGGCGCGGGCTGGTACGACTATGCGGAGGGCTCGCGCGAAGCGAAGCCATCGCGCATGGTCGACGACATGATCGCCGCGTATTCGAAAGAGCGGGGCATCGAACGGCGCAGCATCGGCGACGAAGAGATCGTCGAGCGGCTCGTGTATGCGCTCGTCAACGAAGGCGCGAAGATTCTCGACGAGGGCATCGCGAGCAAGGCATCGGATATCGACATCGTTTATCTCACCGGCTACGGTTTCCCGCTATGGCGCGGCGGCCCGATGTTCCATGCCGACGCCTCCGGTCTTCAGAACGTCGAGCGCGCAGTGCGCCGATACGCCGGACAGCCAAACGGCGATGCGTGGCAACCCGCCGCGCTCCTCACCCGACTCGCGGCCTCGAACGGCCGCTTCAACGCCTGATGCAAGCGATATGAAATCCGTGGAAGATGTGCTTCTCGTCGTCGACGTGCAATACGACTTCATGCCGGGCGGCGCGCTGGCTGTCGCGCGTGGCGACGAAGTGGTGCCGGTCGTCAACCGGCTGGCGCGAGCGTTCTCGCACGTGGTGTTGACGCAGGACTGGCATCCGGCGTCGCATGTATCGTTCGCGGCGAACCATGCGGGCCGCGCGCCGTTCGAGACGATCGCGTTGCCCTATGGCGAGCAGGTGCTCTGGCCAACGCATTGCGTGCAGGGCACGGACGGCGCGGCGCTGCATCGCGAGCTCGATGCGCCGCACGCGCGGCTGATCGTTCGCAAGGGTCATCACGAGAAGGTGGACAGTTATTCGGCATTCCTCGAAGCCGACCGCACGACATCCACCGGCCTCGCGGGCTACTTGCGCGACGTCGGCGCAAAGCGCGTCTGGCTCGCGGGACTCGCCACCGACTATTGCGTCGCGTGGTCCGCGCTCGATGCGCGCGCCGCCGGTTTCGAGGCGCACGTGATCGAAGACGCCTGCCGCGCGATCGACCTGAACGGCTCGCTCGACAAGGCCTGGAGCGACATGCGTGCCGCTGGCGTCACACGCGTGCAAGCGGCGCAGGTCAACGCGGCGTGAGCCGCCGCGGGCAACGAGGATTTGCTACGCTTGCAGCTTCGTCAGACAACAGGAGCCGCCGTGCTGCGTCACATCGTCATGTGGAAACTGAAGGACTTCGCCGAGGGTGCGGACCGCGCTGAAAACGCGCAGAAGCTGAAGGCGAAGCTCGAAACTTGCCGCAGCATCGTGAAGGGGCAAGGGCATTTCGAAGTCGGCACCGCGCAACCGGGTTTCGATTGCACCTACGACGTCGTGCTCGTCTCGGATTTCGACGACAAAGCATCGCTCGACGCCTACCAGAATCATCCGCGCCATCTGGCGTTGAAGGACTTCGTGGCGGCGATTCGCGAAGCGCGCCAGTGTGTCGACTACGAAGTGTGACCGCAATGACCGATACCCAGACAAGCCACGGCCCGGCGCTCGAAAGCCCGTTCATCGACATGCTCGGCGTCGAGCTCGTGAAAGCCATCGATGGCGAGAGCGAAGTGCGTCTGCCGCTCGGCGACGCGCATCTCAATACATGGGGCATCGCGCATGGCGGCGTGACCATGACCCTGCTCGATGCCGCGCTCGCGATCGCGGCGCGCAGCGTGGCGGGTGACGGCATCGGCGTGGTGACCGTCGAAATGAAGGTCAACTTCATGCAGCCGGGACGCGGCGAGTTGCGCGGTTACGGCCGCGTGCTGCATCGCTCGACGACGATGGCCTATTGCGAAGGCGAAGTCCGCGATAGCGAAGGGCACTTCGTCGCGAAGGCGCTCGGCACGTTCAAGTACATGAAGCGGCTCGCCGTCGGGCGTGACGTCGTGAGGCAGAAGCTGCGCTCCGATCCAAAGGCGACGCCCGGACCGAGCGACGCGTGACGAAATGTGCGGCGGGCCGCTATTCCGGCCGCGCTTGACTCAAGTTCACGCAGTCGCCCGTTGCTTCGTCCTCACCGATAACGCCACAGATCAGGAGAACCATTGGATCGCTTCGAAGACAAGGTCGCCGTCATCACCGGCGCGGGAAGCGGCTTCGGCCGTGAGTTTGCGCTCATGGGCGCGTCGCTCGGTATGAAGCTCGTGCTCGCCGATATCGACGACGCCGCGCTAGCCGCAACCGTCGATGCCGTCCGCGCGCAAGGCGGGCAAGCGCAGGGCGTGCGCACGGACGTGTCGGATGCGAGCCAGGTCGATGCGCTCGCCCGCGCCACGCTCGATGCCTACGGCGGCGTGCATCTGCTTTTCAACAACGCGGGCGTCGGCGCGGGCGGCTTCGTCTGGGAGAACAGCCCGAAGGACTGGCAATGGGTGTTCGGCGTGAACGTGATGGGCGTCGCGAACGGCCTGCGCGCTTTTACGCCGATCATGCTGAAGCAGGGCGAGCCCGCGCATATCGTCAATACGGCGTCCGTGGCCGGCTTGCTCGCGGCGCCCGCGATGGGCGTCTACAACGCATCGAAACACGCGGTCGTCGGGCTGACGGAGACGCTGTATCACGATCTGCGGCTCGCACGTGCGCCGGTCGGCGTGTCGCTGCTGTGCCCGGCGTTCGTGCCGACGGGCATCGCCGATGCCGAACGCACGCGCCCCGATGCGCTCGCCAACGATGCGCCGCTGACCGCATCGCAAAAGATGGCGGCGCGGCAACTGACGCGGGCGGTGGAAGGCGGGCGGCTATCGGCGCGCGATGTCGCCGCGCTCACCTTCGACGCCGTGCGGGAAGGGCGCTTTTACGTCATCACGCATCCGAACATCATGCCGTCGATTCAACTTCGGCTCGACGATATCGCGCAGTTGCGCAGCCCGACCGATCCGATGTCGCTCAGACAAGAAGCGAAGAGATCGGATTAACGGGTTCGTGGCATCATCGTGCCCTTTGAACGCTTCTTTCGCCGATGCCGCTCAATCCCAAGATCGCGCAAATTCTCGAGATGGTCGCGCGCGCGAACCGTCCGCCGTATCACACGCTGACGCCAGCCGAAGCGCGCGCCGCCTACGCGATGAGCGCGCCGATCCTCGACATCGCGCCGCTGCCGATGCACAGCATCGAAGACATGCGTATCGGCACGCGCGACGGCGCTGAGATCGGCGTGCGCGTCTATCATCCGCTCGCGCCGAGTTGGGCGGAGCCGGCGGCGGCGCTGTTGTATCTGCATGGCGGCGGCTTCACGGTCGGCAGCATCGCGACGCACGACGCGCTCTGCCGCAAGCTCGCGCACGATGCGGGCTGCGCGGTGGTATCGGTCGATTACCGGCTCGCGCCCGAGCATCGCTTTCCAGTAGCCGTGAACGATGCGTTCGACGCGCTTCAATGGCTCGTGCAGGAAGCGCCGCTGCTGGGCATCGATGCAGCGCGGCTCGCGATCGGCGGCGACAGCGCGGGCGGCACGCTCGCCACGGTCTGCGCGGTGCTTGCACGCGATGCGGGCATCCCGTTGCGGCTGCAACTGCTGATCTATCCGGGTACGAGCGCGCGGCAGGACAGTGCATCGCATGCGCGGCTCGCCGAAGGCTATTTGCTGTCGGGCGAAACGATCCAATGGTTTTTCGCGCAATATCTGCGCGACGATCACGACCGTGACGACTGGCGTTTCGCGCCCCTCGATGCGGCGGGCGGTCAGCCGGACTTTGCAGGCGTCGCCCCGGCGTGGATCGCGGCGGCGGACCATGATCCGCTCTACGACGAGGACATCGCGTATGCGGCGAAGCTCGAAGCGGCCGGCGTGCGAGTCACACTGGCGCGCTATGAAGGCATGATCCACGAGTTCTTCAAGATGGGCGGATTCGTGCCCGAAGTGGCGCGCGCACATGCGGATGCGGTGGCGGCGTTGAGGGAGGCGTTGGGGTGAGGGATGCGGTTGATCGTCTGGATGTCTGCCTGCCGCGCAAACCCGCCGCCCGCATCTACTTCTATGCTTCTGCGCTTCTACTTCTCGCACTCGTCGTTGTCTTCAACGCAGCCAACCTGATCGAAGCGTACGGCAGTGGTGCGCCGTACTACTCGCGCACCGTCAACATGGACAAATGGGTCGATCCGTTGCCGCTTCTCGCTCTCGTCGATGCGCTCACCGTGGCACTCCTGTTCGCCGCCGTCCGAATGCTTCGACGCAAGCCCTAAGCGCGCGACAGTCACGAAGCGATATCGAAGTCGAACGCCCGCTCGAAGCTGCCCGGCCTCACGATGCGATGCGAGCCATCGTCGTCGCTGCGCTCCTTGATCTGAATCGACATGCCACGCTCCGTTGGCGTGACGCGCAGCGCCGTGGTGCTGCGCGTGCCGTACTCGGGCGTCTCGATGAACGCTGCCGACAGCACACGCTCCCGCTCGATCGACAAGCCCGTCGACGGCAGCAGCGCATCGTCGGCGATGCGCGGATCGCGTAGCGTTTCGATCAGCACGTCGAGTTCCGGATGTTCATCGGCGTGGATCAGGTCGGCCAGCGCGTCGCGTTGCGCGACGAGCTTCGGCCACGGCGTATTCAGCAAGCTGTTCGACAAGCCATGCACGCCCGCCTCGAGCAACGCGGGCGGCGCGTCGGCGCGGTTGCCGTACCAGCCGAGCTCGCGCCGCCTGAAATCGCCGCAAAGCAAGTTGAACCCGTTATAGCGATGCCCGCGTGCCGCGACGCGCTCCAGATAATCCATCGGCGCGACGCGTTCCCCCGACAAAAACGCGCTTACCAGCGTGCCGCGCGTGGGCGCATCCGGGCGCATTTCGGCGGGCGCGCGAAAGTTCGTCAGCGCGGCGAACCGGCCATCGCGGCTCGCGCCTAGCCACGCGCCGCCGCCCGTCAGATCGCGGCCAGCGAGCACGCCGGGGGCGTCGCTCCACCAGTGCATCGGCTCGGCCTCGCGGCGGAAGAATTCATCGCGATTCGCGGCCAGCGTCAGCAAGGCGCGCTCGCCGTGCGGCTGCGCGTCCGCCGTTGCGTCCGGCTGCCAGTCGAAAACGATGAGGCACATGCGCTTACACGTCCGACGGAAACGCGTACGGCAGCGGCAGAAATTCGAGCGCGGGACCATCGGCGGAACCGACATGCACCGCGCCGTCATCGAGCGCCGCCAGCTTGATCTCGACCAAGCAATCGACACCGCCCGTTTCCGACGGCGCCACGTTCACGACGAGCCCGCACGGCTGCCCCGGATCGGCGGAATGAAAAAGCTCCGCGCCGGGCGTCGCGGTTTCGGCGCGCGCGAGGGCAGTGCGCCGCTTGATCGTGCCGCGATACTGGCTGCGCGCGACCACTTCCTGACCCGGATAACAGCCTTTCTTGAAATTGACCCCGCCGAGCACGTCGAAATTGACCATCTGCGGGACAAATTGCTCGACCGTCGCCTGCGTGATGCGCGGTTCGCCCGCGTGAATATCCAGCCAGTCCCAGAGCGCGGCGGGCGCGCGGTGCAGTTTGTCGCCGAGGCTCGCGAGCCGCGCTTCGACATCCGCTTTCGGGCCGATCCACAGAAAGCGCGGACGATTCTCCGCATCCGGCACGCGGATCAGTGCGCCATGCGGGCCTTCCACTTTCACGTGGATGCCATCGGGCAGCGCGTCGAAGATGCCGGACAGCGCCGCGCGGACATCGCCCGCAAAGCCGACGGCGGCGACTTCGGCCGTCGCGCCCGAAAGCTTCGCCTTCGCGCGCAGCACGAACATCGACAGGCGCTTTTGCACGGGCGCCTGGATGTCGCTCGAAATCAGCAGGCGAACCGCGTCGGACGTGCGCCACATCAGGAACGAGCCGAGCAGGCGGCCCTTCGCCGAACAATAGCCCGCGAGCCGCGCGGTGGATGCGTCGAGATGCTGCACGTCGTTCGTGAGCTGGGTGTGCAGGAAGGCGGCGGCGTCTTCGCCTTTGACATCGATCACGCCGAACTGCGTGAGCGGAATAAACACGCCGGCGGTCCGGACGGCTTCGAAATCGGCGGCGGCGAGGGAAGGAGTCTGGAGATTCATGTGTCGGGAAGAGTCGATGCCAGCGGTGCGGCCAGGAGTCCGTGAATGGCGAACCAAACCGGTCAGCGGCCTTCGCGCAGGCGGGCAAGTTATTATATTGGTCTTATCCCAAGCGTGTTTCGCATGACTTTCCTGAAGAAATGCATCGTGGCGGCGGTGTTCGTCGTCATGCTCGCAGCAGCCGTCGCAGGCGGCGTGTATTACTGGGCCAACCGGCCGATGACGCTTTCGCCCGCCGAACTCGACGTCACCATCAAACCTCACAGCAGCTTGCGCAGCGTGAGCGCGCAGCTGAATCGCGGCGGCGTGCCCGTCGAGCCCGAGCTTTTCGTGCTGATGACGCGCGCGCTCGGCCTGTCCGCGCAGCTCAAATCCGGCAACTACGCGTTCAAGAGCGGCGTCACGCCTTACGAAGTGCTGCAGAAAATTGCCCGTGGCGATGTGAACGAATACGTCGCGACCGTCATCGAAGGCTGGACGCTGCAGAAAATGCGCAGCGAGCTGGACGGCAATCCCGCGCTCACGCACGACACGGCCGGCATGAGCGACATCGACATTCTGAAGGCGATCGGCGCGACGGAAGTCGACAAGATTTCCGCCGAAGGGCTCTTTTTCCCGGACACCTATCTCTTCGACAAAGGCACGAGCGATCTCGCCGTCTACAAGCGCGCCTATCGCACGATGCAGCGGCGGCTGACCGAAGCGTGGAACACGCGCGCGCCGAACCTGCCTTACAAGACGCCTTATGACGCGCTCATCATGGCGTCGATCGTCGAGAAGGAGACGGGGCGCGCGGCGGACCGGCCGCTCGTGGCGGCGGTATTCGCGAACCGGCTGCGCATCGGCATGCCGCTGCAGACGGACCCGACCGTGATCTACGGCCTCGGCCCGGACTACGGCGGTCGTCTGAAGAAAAAAGACCTGCAGACGGACACTCCGTACAATACCTACACGCGCATGGGTCTTCCGCCGACGCCAATTGCGCTGCCGGGCGTGGCCGCGCTGAACGCCACGCTGAATCCCGCCGCGAGCAGCGCGCTGTATTTCGTCTCGCGCGGGGACGGCAGCAGCTTCTTTTCCGACAATCTGGGCGACCACAACAAGGCCGTCGACAAGTACATCCGGGGTCAATGATGGCGCGTGGCAGGTTCATCACGTTCGAAGGCATCGACGGCGCGGGCAAGACCACGCATCTCGACTGGTTCCGCCAGCAACTCGACGACAAGATCGCCGCGAGCGGCCGCCGTGTCGTGATGACGCGCGAGCCGGGTGGCACCGCGCTCGGCGAAACGCTGCGCGGCATCCTCCTGAATCAGCCGATGGACCTCGAAACCGAGGCGCTCCTGATGTTCGCGTCGCGTCGCGAGCACCTGGCGCAAGTGATCGAGCCGGCGCTCGCACGCGGCGACTGGGTGCTGTCGGACCGGTTTTCGGATGCGACGTTCGCCTATCAGGGCGGCGGGCGCGGCCTGCCGCGCGACAAGCTCGAGGCGCTCGAACGCTGGGTGCAGGGCGGTTTTCATCCGGACCTGACGGTGCTCTTCGACGTGCCCACCGACACCGCGAGCGAACGGCGCTCGGCTGCCCGCGCGCCCGACAGGTTCGAAAGCGAATCGGAGGCGTTCTTCGAGCGCACGCGCGCCGAATATCTGCGCCGCGCGGCGGAATCGCCGGAGCGGTTCGTCATCGTCGATTCGACACAGCCGATCGATGCCATCCGCAAGCGGCTCGAAGACGTGGTCGCCGGACTCTGATTTCTCACCAGCCTCTACGATGATCTATCCCTGGCAAACTGACGACTGGCAACGCCTTCAGCAACTACGCGCGCACTGGCCGCACGCGCTCTTGCTGCACGGAGAAGCGGGCATCGGCAAGCTGCATTTCGCGCAGCATCTCGCGCAGGGCCTGTTGTGCGAGAACCCCACCGCCAACGGCGAGCCTTGCGGCACGTGCCCGGCGTGCCTGTGGTTTTCGCAGGGCAATCACCCGGATTACCGCGCCGTGCTGCCCGAAGCCCTCGCGGGTCTCGCCAGCGACGATGCATCCGCCGATAAAGCCGACGACGGCGACAGCAAGAAGACACGCGCGCCCAGCAAGGAAATCAAGATCGAGCAGGTCAGGGCGCTGCTCGATTTCTGCGGCGTCGGCTCGCATCGCGGCGGCTTGCGTGTGGTGCTGCTGTATCCGGCCGAGGCGCTCAACGTGGCGGCGGCCAACGCGCTTCTGAAGACGCTCGAAGAACCGCCGTCGGGCGTCGTGTTCCTGCTGGTGTCGGCGCGCATCGACAAATTATTGCCGACCATCATCAGCCGATGCCGTCAATGGCCGATGAGCGTCCCGAATGCCAGCGACGCCCGCGCGTGGCTCGCGTCGCAAGGAGTCGACGATGCCGCCGGGCTGCTCGCCGAAGCCGGTGGCGCGCCGCTCGCCGCGCTCGCGCTCGCCAGCGACGAACACCGCGCGCTGCGTGACTTCACGCTCGCGCAACTGGCGGCCGGCCCCAACTGCGACGCCTTCGCGTGCGGCGAAAATCTGCAAAAGCTGCCCGTGCCGATGGTGCTCGGCTGGCTGCAACGCTGGCTCTACGACCTGCTCGCGCAGCGCACCGCCGGCCGCCCGCGCTATTTCCCCGGCGCGGGGAAAACGCTCGCCCGCTGCGCGCAGAGCGCCGATCCCGCCGCGCTCGCCCGCTACATCAAGACGGTCACGCGCCAGCGCGCGGTGGAAAATCATCCGCTGAACGCGCGGCTCGTATTCGAGGAGCTGTTCCTCGCCTATCGCGGCATCTTCACTCACTGACTCGTTGCATTCTCCGATTAGCACGCCCATGAGCCTCACGTATCGCGACGCCACGCTCGACGACTTGCCCGCCATCGTCGCCATCTACAATTCGACGATCGCCTCGCGTCAGGTGACGGCGGACCTCGACCCGGTCAGCATCGAAAGCCGGCTCGCCTGGTTTCACTCGCACGGGCCGCACGCGCGGCCGCTGTGGGTCGTCGAGGAAGGCGGCGACGTCATCGCGTGGCTCAGCTTTTCCGATTTCTATGGCCGGCCCGCCTATGCGCGCACCGTCGAAGTGAGCATCTATCTGCATGACCGGGCGCGCGGCAAGGGCCTCGGCAAGAAGCTGTTGCAGGAAGCGCTCGACAAAGCGCCGTCGCTCGGCGTCGATACCGTGCTCGGTTTCGTGTTCGGGCACAACGAGCCGAGCATGCGGCTTTTCGCGAATTTCGGCTTCACGGCGTGGGGCACGCTGCCGCGCGTCGCGATGCTCGATGGCGTCGAGCGCGATCTCGTCATTCTCGGCTTGCGGCTCGACGGCGCGGCAAAGCCCGGCGTCGCGGCTGCGGCCTAGAAAGTATTCGCTGCAAAGGAGCACGGATGTTCGTCGATTCTCACTGTCACATCAATTTCGAAGGCCTCGCCGACCGTCTGCCCGACGTGCTCGACAAGATGCGCGAGCACGCGGTCACGCATGCGCTGTGCGTGTCCGTCGATCTGGAAACGCTGCCTTCCGTGCTCGCGATCGCCGAGCAGCATGAGAACGTGTACGCGTCGGTCGGCGTGCATCCGGATCACGAGGACATGAGAGAGCCGAGCGTCGCGGAACTCGTCGAACTGGCCGCGCATCCGAAGGTATGCGCGATCGGTGAGACAGGCCTCGACTACTATCGGCTGGAAGGGCGCAGCATCGCCGATATGGAATGGCAGCGCGAACGCTTTCGCACGCACATTCGCGCCGCGCACGCGACGGGCAAGCCGCTCATCATCCACACGCGGTCGTCGTCGGAAGACACGCTGCGTATCATGGAAGAGGAACGGGCGAGCGTGCCCGGCGGCGTGATGCATTGCTTCACCGAGCCGTGGCACGTCGCGCAAGCGGCGCTCGCGCAGGGCTTCCACATCTCGCTGTCGGGCATCGTCACGTTCAAGAAGGCAACCGACGTGCAGGACGTCGCGCGGCGCGTGCCGCTCGACCGGCTGCTGATCGAAACGGACTCGCCGTATCTCGCGCCGGTGCCGTATCGCGGCAAGCCGAATGAACCTGCTTACGTGAGTTATGTCGGACGCTTCATTGCGCAATTGCGCGGAGAGACGGATGAAGCGGTCGCGCAGGCCACCACCGACAACTTTTTCCGGCTGTTCAAGATCGCCCGGCCGGTGGCTTCGGCCTGAGCGATTCCATAGCGAAGCGCGGCGAATCCCCTGTATTGAAGCAATGCGAAGGTCCACCATGAACAATTCCCCGATGATTTCCACTCTTTCCACGACGAACCGCGCCAGGCGCGCGACGGTGCGCGGCCTTTTTGCGGGCGCGCTCGTCGCGGCGTGCGCGTTTGCACAGCCGGTGTG
Source organism: Caballeronia sp. RCC_10 (assembly GCF_041360715.1). Classification (NCBI taxonomy): domain Bacteria; kingdom Pseudomonadati; phylum Pseudomonadota; class Betaproteobacteria; order Burkholderiales; family Burkholderiaceae; genus Caballeronia; species Caballeronia sp. RCC_10. The sequence continues at coordinate 31,413 of NZ_JBFUPT010000001.1, read as the reverse complement.
GGCCGCGTCCGTGGATTCGCTCATCAAGGCGGTCAAATTCGACGACGTCTCGGCGGTCAAGAAACAACTGGCGCAGGGCGCGGACCCGAATACGGTCGACAACACCGGCGCGCCGATCCTCGTCATCGCGGCGCGGGAGAAGTCGGATAAAGTCGGCCAGCTTCTTGCCGATAACCCGAACATCGACCTCGAAAAAGCCGATCCGGCCGGCGAAAATGCAATGATGCTCGCCGCGCTCAACGGCGACGCGACGTTCGTGAATCTGCTGATCGCGAAAGAGGCGGAAGTGAACAAGAAGGGCTGGACACCGCTGCATTACGCGGCGACCAACGGCCATGATGACGTCGTCAAGATTCTGCTGGACCATTCGGCCTATATCGACGCGGGATCGCCGAACGGCACGACACCGCTGATGATGGCCGCACGCGGCGGTCATCTGTCGACGTGCAAGCTGCTGCTCGATGAAGGCGCGGACTTGCGCGTGAAGAACCAGCTCGGCATGACGGCGGTGGATTTCGCGCGCAAGTACAACGAACGCGATGTCGCCGAAGGCCTGCAGGCGCGCCTCGATGCAATGCAGGGCGGCGCTCCGCAAGGCGGCGCAAATGGGTCAAAATAACGCGGATCGACGCGCAATATTGTCACGCCGGCATGAATCCGGGCAAGGGCGGCCGGGCCTGACCGCCTTCGCCCATCAAGCCGCCGTTCAACATAAAAGGAAGATCATGCTGCGGGAATTCGTCATCGCCTGTGCATTCGCGACGCCGGTTTGCGCGTTCGCGTTCACCGGCAACGATCTCAACACGCTCTGTACGAAGACCGATCCCAACTCGCGCACGGCCTGCGCCGCCTATATCGAAGGCGCGGCGGACGGCATCTACAACACGATCGAGGCAATCGGCGGGACCACGGGGCCGCAGGTCGGCCAGTACTTCTGCCTGCCCGCCGACGTGAAGCCGCAACAGTTGACGGATGCGGTGCGCAAGTACATCGCCGATAACCCCGACAAAGCAGCCTTCAACGCGACGACGATGGTCTCGCTGGGCCTCGGTAAAGCGTTTCCGTGCAAGGCGGAGCGTTGAGCATGTGTTAGGCGGCTGGCGGCGAACTCACACGGCTCGCCGCCGGCCGTTGCGTTGTTCTTCGAAGCAAGCCCGCGTGCCGATGGCTCGACGGGGGCTGTCCTACGCCGCCCGCGCTTCTCTTTCCGTCGTTCAATGCGCTCGCCGCGCACCGCGTTGAAACCCGCACGCCGTTTGCTAGTCGAAAAGCTGGAAGCGGGCCGCTCGTGTCCCGCAGCAGACAATAAAACGCAAGAGGAATGCATATGAGCCGTCTCGTCGTCGTATCCAACCGGGTCGCCACGCCGACCGAAACCAAGGGCTCCGCGGGCGGGCTCGCCGTGGGCGTCTTCGGCGCGCTGAAGGACAGCGGCGGCGTCTGGTTCGGCTGGAGCGGAGACGTGGTGAGCGAGACCGTCGCGAATCAGGGGCCGTCGCTCGAGCAGGACGGCGCGGTCACGTTCGCCACCGTCGGCTTGCCGAAGAAGGACTACGACCAGTACTACCGCGGTTTCTCGAACGCGATGTTGTGGCCGGTGTTCCACTATCGCAACGATCTCGCCGTCTATGACCGTGACGAATACGCCGGCTACCGCCGCGTGAACTCGTGGCTCGCGCACAAGCTCATCAAGCTGCTGCAGCCCGACGATGTCATCTGGGTCCACGACTATCACCTGATTCCGTTCGCCGAAGCGTTGCGCAGCGAGGGCATCACGAATCGGATCGGCTTCTTTCTGCACATTCCGTTTCCGTCGCCGCAAATTCTCTTGAACATTCCGCCGCATGAAGAACTCGTGCGGTCGCTCTGCTGCTACGACGTCGTCGGCTTCCAGACCGAAGGCGATCAGATCGCGTTTCACGATTACATCGTGCGCCACGCCCACGGCAAGGCAACGAGCGACGGGCAGGTCGAAGCGTTCGGCCGGAAGTTGAAGACGGGCGTGTATCGCATCGGCGTGTTCCCGGACGAGATCGCCGAGCAGGCCGAGCGCGGCGAGGCGCGTCAGGACGTGATGGACCTGAAACAGAGCCTCGAAGGCCGCAAGCTCATCATGAGCGTGGACCGGCTCGATTATTCGAAGGGACTCGTCGAACGCTTTCGCGCGTTCGAGCATTTTCTGGAGAAATCGCCGGAGTGGCGCGGCAACGTCACGCTCGTGCAGATCGCGCCGCCCACGCGCTCGGACGTCGAGACTTATCAACAGATCCGGCAGAACCTCGAATACGAAGCAGGGCGCATCAACGGGCGCTTTTCGGGCCTCGATTACACGCCGATCCGCTATCTGAATCAGCGATACGACCGCTGGAAGCTGATGTCGCTGTTTCGCGAATCGCAAATCGGGCTGGTGACGCCGCTGCGCGACGGCATGAATCTGGTCGCGAAGGAGTATGTCGCCGCGCAGAATCCCGACGATCCCGGCGTGCTCGTGCTCTCGCAGTTCGCGGGCGCGGCGGGCGAGTTGTCCGGCGCGGTGATGGTGAACCCGCATGACGTCGTCGGCATGAGCGACGCGCTCGCGCGCTCGCTCGCGATGCCGCTTGCCGAGCGGCAGCAACGCTACGAGGCGAACATGGCCGCGCTGCGCAAGTACGACCTCGGCGTCTGGCGCGACAATTTTCTCGCGGATCTACGCGACGTCCGGCGCAAGTAACAGCCGCGCGAAACGAGTGTTTCCCGCCTGTAACAAGGTCTTGAAAGTGCAAGGAAGCGCTGTTTCGCCGCCGTTCGCCCGCGATAATGGCTTCTCGCGAATCGACGCCTAGGGCAACACCTCGTTAGCCCGCTTACACCCTGCTGTCATACTCGAAGCGCGTGGCAGAGAGGCCGCGCGTCGAGTTCGGGTGGACGTCGAAAATGCATGGAGACGAACGATGAGAATTGCCCAGATCGCCCCGCTGACCGAATCGGTGCCGCCCAAGCTCTATGGCGGCACGGAGCGTGTCGTGTCGTATCTGACTGAAGCGCTCGTCGAACTGGGGCACGAGGTCACGCTGTTCGCCACCGGCGATTCCCAGACCACCGCGAAGCTGGAATCGGTCTGGCCGCGCGCGCTGCGCCTCGATCCCGCGATTCGCGACCGCATCGCGCCGCATATGCTGCTGATGGAAATGGTGCGGCGCCGGGCCGAAGAGTTCGACGTCCTGCATTTCCACATGGACTATTACTCGTTCTCGCTCTTCAACCGGCAGGAGACGCCGTTCGTCACGACGATGCACGGCCGCCTCGATTTGCCGGAGCAGCAGCCGGTGTTCGATACCTTCAACACCGCGCCCGTCGTGTCGATTTCGGATGCGCAGCGGCATCCGTTGCCGCAGGCGAAGTGGGTGTCGACGGTCTATCACGGGCTGCCGGAAAAGCTCTACGTGCCGCAGCCCGTCGAGCACAAGTATCTGGCGTTCCTCGGGCGCATTTCGCCAGAAAAGCGCGTCGATACGGCGATTCGCATCGCCGGGCGCTGCGGTCTGCCGATCAAGATCGCCGCCAAGGTCGATGCCGCCGATCATGAGTATTTCGAGCGTGAAATCGCGCCGCTTCTTGAATTGCCGTATGTCGAATACATCGGCGAAATTAACGATAGCCAGAAGGCCGAATTTCTTTCGGGCGCGCTCGCGCTGCTGTTTCCGATCGACTGGCCGGAGCCTTTCGGCCTCGCCATGATCGAAGCAATGGCCTGCGGCACGCCTGTCATCGCGTTCAATCGCGGGGCGGTGCCGGAAGTGGTGGACGAGGGCGTGTCGGGCTTTATCGTCGAAGATGAGATCGGCGCGGTCGCGGCCGTCAACCGGCTGCATACGCTGCCGCGCGAGGGTGTGCGAAGACGCTTCGAGGAACGTTTCACGTCGCACCGGATGGCGCGGCAGTATTTCGATGCGTATCGGGCCGTGGTGCGTGCGCAGAAACGCTCGCGGTTCAAGCTGATCGACAGCGCAACGACGTAAAAAAACCGCCGTGTGGCGCGACCCTCTCGTCGCGCCACACGGCGGTCATGCTTGCTGCCGTGAAGGATGAAACGCCCGTTACATCTTGAGGCGCGTGACCTTCGTGCCTTGCAGCGAGACGTCGGCCATCAGACCCGCGTTGGTCAGCACGAATGCTTCGACCGGCGCGGTGGCGGTGGTCGTATCGACGGCGCCGTTCGCGCCCATCTTCACGAGCGCAACCGATGCATCGACGCCTGCAGCCCAGCCGTCCGAATTACGGAATTTGTCGAGCGCGTCCTGGGTCATGAACAGGAAGATGATCGCCTTCGACTGCGCGCCCGCCTGCAGGCCGAACGAGCCCGACGTCGTGCTGTAATAGCCGACGGTGCTGCCGCCCACGCGCAGCGAACCCTTGCCGTACTGGGCGCCGACGATGAAGCCGGCCTGAATCACCGACGGGAAGACGAGAATTCCGCGCGACTTCGAGACCAGTTCGCGCGAGCCGGGAACCGTCGTGTAAAGACGCTGGATGGTGCCGTCGACGTCAGCGTCGATGGAACGGCGGTCATCGGCGGTACCGGCGGCTTTTTCAGCGCCCGTGTTCGAATTGGTCGTGCAACCGGCAAGCGCGAGGCCTCCCAGCGCCAACACGGCCGTCGACTTGAGCATGAAGTTTCGTCTTTGCATCATTGTTCTCCATCGTGGAATTAGGAAACCCCATAGAGCGGGAGGGTGAGGCACGCCAAGTTATAGCACAGCGACAACGAAACGCGAGACCTGGCCGATGAGCGTGAGTCACACGAACCGGACATCGGCGATGTCCATCCATTCCATGCTGCCAGCGGCAAAACGTCAAGTTTTCCGAACGTCATTTGAAAGCTGATCGATCGACTGGTCAGTTTGCCGCAGGCGTCGCATCCGCCATGCACTAATTGCGCCGCACCCTTTTGCGCGTGTTACAGGAACGCCGCCGTTGGCAGTAGCAACGACCGTACCCGGCGCATACTCAGGGATGGCTCGTCGTTTTTACTTCCGTCGGATGAGTCGGTGCGACGGGGCGCGGTGCCTGCGCGGGCCGCCTGAGCGCACGGCGGATCGCGCCAACCGTCATGCCGACAACGAGCAAGAACGCGGCAGGCGTTACCCAGTAGCCGACGAAGGCGTGCCAAAGATAATCGGCAAGCGTCGCCTTGCGATGCGCGTATTCGTCGAGCGCGTCCTGATGCTTCGGCGCATTGGCGAGCAGGATGTCGGCGGGGCAGCCGGCGGCGCGCGCCTCGTCCGGATCGCCGTGACAGCGGGCCGCGGCGCCTGTCGCGCGCTGCGCATCGGTCAACTCCCACGTGGCAAGCGACTTCTGAAGATCGACCTTGTTGTAGGCCATCTCCTCGCGCGCCTCGTTGACCGCGACGATCATCACGGGCACGGCCCAGAAGGTGATCGTCAGGAGCCACCGGCGGAACCAGCGGTTCTTGTGCTTCCATGCCATCCGTGCCTCCTTGCGAAGCGGGACGCTGTGCTAGACGAGCGGCGGCCGATGGCGTATTTCTTGTATTGTCGAAGGGCCGCCTTCGCGCCATCTTAGGAGAAAAAGACGGCGGCGCGAATCACTTGCGTGGTTGCAGTGCAATATCGGCCGGCAAGCAGGGAAAGGAAGACAGGCCGCGCGAACAGCGCGGCCCGGATCGAGAAGGGTGCTTAACCCTTGTTGCTCAGACAGCTTTTCATGAAAGCCTTGCGGTCGTCGCCGCTCTTGCCGGTCGCCTGCGTGTTACACGCCGTCATGCGCTGCTGCTGAGTCATCGGTTCCGAAGCGGCCGCAGCCGGAGCGCTCGACAGGCAACTCTTCATGAACGCCTTGCGATCGTCGCCTTTCTTGCCGGACGCCTGCGCATTGCACGCCGTCATGCGCTGCTGCTGCGTCATCGGCGCGGAAGCCTCGGCAGGCGCCGATGCCGATGCCGATGCAGACAAACAACTCTTCATGAAGGCCTTGCGGTCATCGCCTTTCTTGTCTGCCGCCTGCTTGTTGCATTCCGTCATCTTCGATTGCTGGCTGTTGGCCGCAAAAGCCGTGTTCGCGCCGAGTGTGAGACTCAGCACGGCGATGAGCGCAGTAGCTCGCATGTTCATGGGGACGCTCCCTGAGTGAGTGACATCTTGTTAGGACAGCGAGTATCGATGACCCGCCCGCGCATTATGGCAAACCGGGTTGCTGCAAAGTGTGCGATAAGGTGACATTCGACGCCGCTGCAACGTTACGCTTGCATCGTCCTTTCGCGAAGATGAGCGACCGGCGGTTTCCGTAAGGTCGAGTCATTGGTTCGGCGCATTGCGCGCCAATTCTTCCACGATAGAAGGAGCCGCCTCATGTCCACGCCGCTCGCCGATCACTACAAGGGCTTCGAAATCCGCGTACAGGCCATGCGCCGCGCGCACGAGCGTGGCGAGCCCGACGACGGTCCGCGCCACTTCGACATCTTCGTGACCATCTCGCGCAGCGCGGCGGGCGAAAGCGGACGCGAGGCCATGTTCGGCGTGCCCGCCCAGGAACCGTTCGACAGCCCGATCGATGCGACGCGCGCCGGTATCGAATATGGACGGAAGATCGTCGACAACGAAGTGGAAGGCGAATCCGTCGAGGGACTTTGAGCGACGCATCGCGTGGCCCGTCTGGAGTACTTCCTACACGTTAGTCCCATTTGACCGCTCGCCGGGCAGCTACGAGAATCGACGGCGGGCAAACGTTGCAATCCGCAGTTGCGGCCACTTCGCCCGTCCGAGAACACCAATGAAAGCACTGGAGGAGATCCGCATGGAATCAATCGTTCGCCGCCGCGTTCTGTCGGCTGCCGTCGCGCTGGCCGTGTGCGCCGCGTTGCCGTTTGCATCGTCGTCCGCGTTCGCACAGGGCGCGGCCAAGCCGAAAGTCGCGCTCGTGATGAAGTCGCTCGCCAACGAGTTCTTCCTGACGATGGAAACCGGCGCGAAGGAATATCAGCAGAAGAACGCCGCGAAGTTCGATCTCATCACCAACGGCATCAAGGACGAAACGGATACCGCCGCGCAGATCCGCATCGTCGAGCAGATGATCGTCTCCAAGGTCGATGCGCTCGTCATCGCGCCGGCGGATTCGAAGGCGCTCGTGCCGGTCATCAAGAAGGCGGCGGATGCGGGGATCATCGTCGTGAACATCGACAACCGGCTCGATCAGGACGTGCTGAAGTCGAAGGATCTGAACGTGCCGTTCGTCGGACCGGACAATCGCAAGGGCGCGCGTCAGGTCGGCGACTATCTCGCCAAGCGTCTCGAGAAGGGCGATGAAGTGGGGATCATCGAAGGCGTGTCGACCACGACGAACGCGCAGCAGCGCACCGCCGGCTTCAAGGACGCAATGGACGCGGGCGGCATGAAAGTGGTCGCGCTGCAATCGGGCGACTGGGAAATCGACAAGGGCAACGCGGTCGCCTCGCAGATTCTCAACGCGAATCCGAACGTCAAGGCGCTCCTGTGCGGCAACGACAACATGGCGATCGGCGCAGTGTCGGCGGTGCGCGCGGCGGGCAAGGCCGGCAAGGTGCAGGTGGTCGGCTACGACAACATCAACGCGATCAAGCCGATGCTGAAGGACGGCCGCGTGCTCGCCACCGCCGATCAGTACGCCGCGAAACAGGCGGTGTTCGGCATCGACGTGGCGCTCAAGGCGATCGCGGGCCATCAGAAGCAATCAACATTGTCGACCGTGGTGGAAACTCCGGTCGATCTGGTCACGAAGTAAGTTGCAAGGCCGCGAGCGTGGGGGCGCGAACCGACCATCCTCAAGTTCGCGGCCATCGTGCCGTTAAAACGCGCACGGGCGCGGACGAAAGACGCAGCCCGGAAGTTTGAAGAAAGCGAGTTTGAAGCAAGCGAGGATGCTGACCCAGCTTTGACCGACCCTACGCCAATATGAACGATGCGGACCCCTGCGTGCTGACGGTCGCGGGCATCGGCAAGACCTATGTCGAGCCGGTGCTGACCGACGTTTCGCTCGGGCTCAGGCCCGGCGAGGTGCTCGCGTTGACGGGCGAGAACGGCGCAGGCAAGAGCACGCTGTCGAAGATCATCGGCGGTCTCGCCGATCCGACCACCGGCGCGATGACGCTCGCGGGCCACCCGTATGCGCCCCAAAGCCGCACCGACGCGGAAGCGCTCGGCGTGCGGATGGTCATGCAGGAACTGAATCTGCTGCCGACGCTTTCGGTCGCCGAAAACCTGTTCCTGAACCGGCTGCCGCAGAAGGGCCGCGTGAAGTTCGGCTGGATCGACCGCAAGCGTCTTGCCGACGACGCCCGTCACGCGATGGCGCAAGTCGGGCTGGATGCAATCGATCCGGACACGCTCGTCGGCGATCTCGGTATCGGTCATCAGCAGATGGTGGAGATCGCCCGCAATCTGATCGGCGATTGCCGCGTGCTGATTCTCGACGAGCCGACCGCGATGCTGACCGCCCGCGAAGTCGATCTGCTGTTCGAGCAGATCGCGCGGCTGAAGGCGCGCGGCGTGGCGCTCGTGTACATCTCGCATCGGCTGGAGGAATTGCGGCGCATCGCGGAGCGGGCAGCCGTCCTGCGCGACGGACGCCTCGTCCATATCGGTCCGATGGACGCGCTGTCGAGCGAGCAGCTCGTGACGCTGATGGTCGGGCGTGAGCTTGGCGAGCGCATCGATCTGGGCGAGAAGCGCCTGGGCGACGTCGTCTTGAAAGTGGACGGCCTGACGCGCGGCCAGGCGGTGCGCGACGTTTCGTTCGATGTCCGCGCGGGCGAGATTTTCGGCGTAAGCGGGCTGATCGGCGCGGGCCGCACGGAACTGATGCGTCTGATTTACGGCGCGGATCGCGCGGACGCGGGCACGGTGTCGATCGCCCGCAACGGGCAAACGTTGCAGCCGGTGAACGTGCAGTCGCCGTCGGACGCGGTCAAGCACGGCATCGCGCTCATCACGGAAGACCGCAAGGGCGAGGGCCTGCTGCTCGCCCTGCCCATCGCCGCGAACGTTTCACTCGGCAATGTCGGCGCGGTGGCGCGTCATGGCGTGATAGACGCGCGCCGCGAGGCAGCGCTTGCGCAGCGGCAGATCGACGCGATGCGCGTGCGCACGTCCGGACCGGCGCAGGCCGTGTCGGAACTGTCGGGCGGCAATCAGCAGAAAGTGGTGATCGGCCGCTGGCTTGCGCGCGAAGGCCGCGAAGCGTGCCGCGTGCTGCTGTTCGACGAACCGACGCGCGGCATCGATGTCGGCGCGAAATTCGACATCTACGGATTGATGGGCGCGCTGGCTCGCGAAGGCCGGGCGCTCGTGGTGGTATCGAGCGATCTGCGCGAGCTGATGCTGATTTGCGACCGCATCGGCGTGATGTCGGCGGGAAAGATGACGGGCCTCTTCGATCGCGACAGCTGGACGCAGGACGCGCTGCTCGCTGCGGCGTTCGCGGGCTATGCAAAGCGCGAGGCGATGCTGCACGAACCGCTCGCGCCCGACGCGAAGCCGCCGGAACAAGACACTTTCGTGGAGCATTGAATGACGGGCCAGACCGACGCGAAGCTCTCAGCCGATGCACCGAAGACGGCGAAGGGCGCCGGCACGCGCCTCGGATTCTCGAATTACATCGGACTCGCGGGCGCGCTGGCGGCGATGATCGCGCTGTTTTCGGTGCTGAGTTCGCACTTTCTGACGTACGACACGTTCAGCACGATCGCGAACCAGATACCGGACCTCGTCGTGATGTCGATCGGCATGACCTTCGTGCTGATCATCGCGGGCATCGACCTTTCGGTGGGGTCGGTGCTGGCGCTGGGCGCGTCGGTGGTGAGCGTCGCGGCGCTCAAGTGGCACTGGCCGGCGTTTCCGGCGGCGTTGATCGGCCTTGCCGCCGCCGCGCTGACGGGCACGGTCACGGGCCTGGTGACGGTCGCGTGGCGGATCCCGTCGTTCATCGTGTCGCTCGGCGTGCTGGAAGCGGCGCGCGGCCTCGCGTACCAGATGACGAATTCGCGCACCGCGTATATCGGCGACGCGTTCGACTTTCTTTCGAATCCGATCGCGTTCGGCATCTCGCCCGCGTTCCTGATCGCGGTCGCGGTGATGATCATTGCGCATTGGGTCTTGACTCGGACGATTTTCGGCCGATATCTGGTAGGGATAGGCACGAACGAGGAAGCGGTCCGGCTCGCGGGCGTGGACCCGCGGCCGTACAAGGTAATCGTTTTCACGCTGATGGGCGCGCTTTCCGGGCTCGCGGCGCTGTTTCAGATTTCGCGCCTCGAAGCCGCCGATCCGAACGCGGGCGCGGGAGTGGAGCTTCAGGTGATCGCGGCGGTGGTGATCGGCGGAACGAGTCTGATGGGCGGGCGCGGCTCGGTCATCAGCACGTTTTTCGGCGTTCTGATCATCTCGGTGCTCGCGGCGGGGCTTGCGCAGATCGGCGCGAACGAGCCGACGAAGCGAATCATCACGGGCGCGGTGATCGTGGTGGCGGTGGTGCTGGACACGTATCGCAGCAGGCGCAAACGCGCCTGAGGGCAGTATCGGCAGGACGTCGCCGTGCAGCGTGGCGACGAAAAAAGAGGAACCGGGCGTTTCCGTTTGCACGCGTGGAGCAACGGGGAGCGGCAATTGCGTACGGGAGGGCCGTGCGCACGGAACGTATCCGGTCGACAAAAGCAGTTGGACCAGAAAAGCGAAGGACGATGTATGGCGACGATCAAAGACGTGGCAGCCATTGCCGGGGTGTCGTTTACGACGGTGTCCCACGTAGTGAACAATTCGAGGCCGGTGTCCGCCGATGTGCGGGCGAAAGTCGAGCGGGCGATTCGCGAGCTGGACTACGTGCCGTCGGCGGTTGCGCGTTCGCTGAAGGCGCGCTCGACGGCCACCATCGGCCTGCTCGTGCCGAACGCGACGAATCCGTACTTCGCGGAACTGGCGCGCGGCGTCGAGGACGGCTGCGCGAAGAACGGCTACTGCGTGTTCTTCTGCAACTCCGACGACGATCCCGCCAAGCAGCGCAACTATCTGCGCGTGTTGCAGGAAAAGCGCATCGACGGGCTGGTGATTGCATCGGCGGGCGAGGATGCGGTGCTTGCGCAATGCCTCGCGAACGCGCGCGAGCCGCTTTTGATCGTCGATAGAAACATCGAGGGCATCTCGGCCGATCTCGTACAGATCGACCACGAGAAGGGCGCGTATTGCGCGACGAGGCATCTGCTGCAACTCGGCCATTCGGATATCGGCTGCATCACGGGTCCGGCGGGAACGGCGGTGAGCGCAATGCGCCTGCACGGCTTCATTCGCGCGATGGCCGAAAGCGGCGTCGGAATCGGTCCGGACGCGATCGTGCAGAGCGACTTTTCGGCGACGGGCGGCTACGCGGCGGCCTCGCAACTTTTCGATTCGATGAGGCCGACCGCGATCTTCGCGTGCAACGACATGATGGGCATCGGCGCGCTGCGTGCGGCGGCGGAACGCGGGATTCGCGTGCCGGAGGATTGCTCGATCATCGGTTTCGACGACGTCGAACTGTCGCGCTACACGTATCCCGCGCTGTCGACGGTCGGCCAGTCGGTGCGCTCGCTCGGCGAGATGGCCGCGCAGACGCTCATCGAACGCATTACGGGTAAGCTGCCGGGTCCGACGCGCCGCCGCGTGGTGCCGCCGCGCCTCGTGCGCCGCGAATCGACGGCGGTGGCCCCGCAGACGTTCCGCGCCGCGCGTGGCCGGACCGTCGCGGTGAACGCCGAATAACTCTTCGATCGACAAACACTCAACACGATGACCGACAAAGCCAAGCCGAACCCTAGCCCGCGCGGCCGCGTGACCGTGGTCGGCAGCCTCAACATGGATTTGGTCGCCCGCGCACCGCGCCTGCCGCTGCCGGGCGAAACGCTCGCGGGGCACGCGTTCGCGCAGGTGCCGGGCGGCAAGGGCGGCAATCAGGCGGTCGCGGCGGCGCGCCTCGGTGCGCAGGTCGCGATGATCGGCTGCGTCGGCAACGACACGAACGGCGCAACGCTCAAGAGCAGTCTCGAAGCGGAAGGCATCGACTGCACGGCGCTGGCCACGAGCGAGCACGCACCGACGGGCGTGGCGCTCATCATCGTCGATGACGCGAGCCAGAACGCGATCGTCATCGTCGCGGGCAGCAACGCCGAAGTGACGCCTGAGCGCATCGGCGCGCAGGAGGACATGCTGGCGCAGGCGGATGTCATCGTCTGCCAGCTCGAAACACCGACCGAAACCGTGCGCGCGGCGCTCGCCGCAGGGCGAAGGCTCGGACGCACGACGATTCTCAACCCCGCGCCCGCCGCGAGCGCTTTGCCCGCCGACTGGTTTCCCCTCGTCGACTATCTGATCCCGAATGAACTCGAAGCCGGCACGCTGACCGGCGCTCCGATCTCCACGCCCGACGATGCGCGCCGCGCCGCGCACGCGCTGAAGGACAAGGGCGCGCGCAACGTCATCGTGACGCTGGGCGGGCAGGGCGTGTATGCGCTGCTTCATGGCGATGACGATGGCCGGCACTTGCCCTCGCCGAAAGTCGAGGCCGTGGACACCACCGCCGCCGGCGATACGTTCATCGGCGGATTCGCGGCGGAGCTTGCACGCGGCAGCGCCGTCGCCGATGCGATCGCGTTCGGCCAGCGCGCCGCCGCGCTCGCCGTGACGCGCGAAGGCGCGCAGCCGTCGATTCCGCATCGGAACGAAGTGTCGAAATAAGCGGCGCCTGCTTCGCGGCGAAGGCGGGGACGCGCTCACACCGTCCGTTCACGATTCGTTCAAGCGTCGTGCGGCGCGTGGCTACATGACGCCAGCAAGGGCAAACGCAAATCGATCCGGCAGCCCGTACACTGTTGCACTGTGTGTCATCGTTCACACGAGGATAGCAACATGACCGGATCGACACTCGCCGCCAAGCTCGTTGCAGCGCGGCGTCAGCATCAACTGATCGACTCGCTGGAAGAGCGCGATCTTCCCCCCGACGCGCACACCGCCTACGCCATCCAGCACGAAGTCCTGCGCGATACGAAAGCGCGCATCGGCGCCTGGAAGATCGGCGCGCGCGCACCCGATTCGCTTGCCACGGGCGCACCCATCGATGCGGAATGCGTGTATGTGTCGCCCGCGCGCCTGCCCTGCAGCAGCTTCTTTCGCGTGCTGGTGGAACTCGAAATAGCGTTTCGCTTCGCCTATGCCTTGCCCCCGAAATCCGATCCCTATACGCGCGCCGAAGTGTTCGCGGCAATCGGCGGCATGGCGGTCGCGCTCGAAGTGGTCGATAGCCGTTTCGCGCAATGGCCCAATCTCGACCCGCTTGCACAGCTTGCGGATGCGCAGAACAACGGCGCGCTCATCACGAGCGGCATGGAGCCTTACGACGTGGTCGCACCGGGCTTCGATTTTCTCGCGCCGCGGCTCGAACTCACTCTCGATGGCGTGGGGATTGCTCCGGCTACGCTAGGCAATCCTGCGGGCGATCCTCGCGAATTGCTGCCCTGGCTCGTCAACCATTGTTCCCGCATGGGTTTGACCGTCGAGCCCTTCTGGACCATCACCACCGGATCCTATACGGGCGCGTATCGCGTGGAGGGGCCGTCGATGGTGCATGGCGCGATTGATCGCATCGGCGAACTCGAACTCGTGCTCACGTGACCGATGTCATCTGTGCGCAACAGAAAGCGCATCGAGCGATGCGTTCGCCCCACGCCACCACTTTGGCGGAACGAGGCTGTTGGAACACAACGAATGCGCGATGCAGCGAACACGACAATGCTGACATCGGGACTGAGGATTGTAGGTGAACGAAAATAACTCACCAAGCTAGTGATTGTTCGAAGGAGCTTCGAAGCAAATCATATTAGCTAGTGCGTGAAAAAAAATTCGAAAGGGTTTAGGATGAATTCAAGCGATGTCGTTTCGATAACGCGCGTCGGGACGACCAAGGCTTTCTGACTTCGGCGAGGAGGTAGCATGGATATCTACAGCAGTTTCGCGACCCGCTTCGAAAAAACGCGCGAGGAAGAGTTCTCGCTGGAAGAGTATCTCGCGCTCTGCAAGGAAGATCCTGCCACATACGCAACAGCCGGCGAACGCATGCTGACGGCCATCGGTGAACCCGAAATGGTCGACACGCGTCTCGATCCGCGGCTGTCGCGCGTGTTTGCAAACAAGGTCATCAAGGTGTACCCGGCGTTCCGCGAGTTCTACGGAATGGAAGAGGTGATCGAGAACGTGGTGTCGTATTTCCGGCACGCGGCGCAGGGTCTCGAAGAGAAGAAGCAGATCCTGTATCTGCTGGGTCCGGTGGGCGGCGGCAAGTCGTCGATCGCCGAACGTCTGAAGCAACTCATGGAGCGCGTGCCGTTCTATTCGCTGAAGGGCTCGCCCGTCAACGAATCGCCGCTCGGCCTGTTCGATTACGACGAAGACGGCCCCGTGCTCGAAGAGCAATACGGCATTCCGCGCCGCTACCTCAAAAGCATTCTTTCGCCGTGGGCGGTCAAGCGCCTGCATGAATACAACGGCGATATCCGCAAGTTCCGCGTCGTGCGCCGCTATCCGTCGATCCTGCGGCAAATCGGTATCGCGAAGACGGAGCCGGGCGACGAGAACAATCAGGACATCTCCTCGCTCGTCGGCAAGGTGGATATCCGCAAGCTCGAAACGTATTCGCAGGACGACGCCGATGCGTACAGCTACTCCGGCGGCCTGTGTCTGGCCAATCAGGGCTTGCTCGAATTCGTCGAAATGTTCAAGGCGCCGATCAAGGTGCTGCATCCGTTGCTGACCGCGACGCAGGAAGGCAACTTCAAGGGCACGGAAGGTTTCGGCGCAATCCCGTTCGACGGCGTGATTCTCGCGCACTCGAACGAGTCGGAATGGAAGGCGTTCCGCAACAACAAGAACAACGAGGCACTGCTCGACCGGATCTTCGTGGTCAAGGTGCCGTATTGCCTGCGCTACGGCGAAGAGGTCAAGATCTACGAGAAGCTCTTGCGCAACTCGTCGCTGGCGGATGCGGTATGCGCGCCCGGCACGCTCAAGATGATGGCGCAGATGGCGGTCCTCACGCGCCTGCACGAACCGGAGAATTCGAGTCTCTTCTCGAAGATGCAGGTCTATGACGGCGAGAACCTGAAAGACACAGACCCGAAGGCGAAGTCGTATCAGGAGTATCGTGATTTCGCCGGTGTCGATGAAGGCATGACGGGTGTCTCCACACGCTTCGCGTTCAAGATCCTCTCGCGCGTCTTCAACTTCGATTCGACCGAAGTCGCGGCCAATCCCGTGCATCTGATGTACGTGCTGGAACAGCAGATCGAACGGGAGCAGTTCCCGCCGGAAACGGAGCAGAAGTATCTGTCCTTCATCAAGGACGTGCTGGCTTCGCGGTATGCGGAATTCATCGGCAAGGAGATTCAGACCGCGTATCTGGAGTCGTATTCCGAGTATGGACAAAACATCTTCGACCGCTATGTGACGTATGCCGACTTCTGGATTCAGGATCAGGAGTTCCGCGATCACGACACCGGCGAGAGCTTCGACCGTGCCGCGCTCAATGCGGAACTGGAGAAGATCGAGAAGCCCGCAGGCATCAGCAACCCGAAGGACTTCCGCAATGAGATCGTGAACTTCGTGTTGCGTGCGCGTGCGGCCAACGGGGGCAAGAATCCCGCGTGGATCAGCTACGAGAAGCTGCGCGTCGTGATCGAGAAGAAGATGTTCTCCAACACGGAAGAACTCCTGCCGGTCATCTCGTTCAATGCGAAGGGATCGGCGGAAGAGCAGAGGAAGCACGAGGACTTCGTCAATCGCATGGTCGCGAAGGGTTACACCCCGAAGCAGGTCCGCCTGCTGTGCGACTGGTATCTGCGGGTGCGCAAGTCGTCTTGAGGTGGTAGAGAAAGACAGGTTGTCGTGACTCAGGCTCGCGCCGCCCGGCTTCATTAATCGAAGCGGGTGGCAAGGCGGGCACGTTGCGAGTGAGAGACGCTGGCGAGCCGCGCGGTACGCCAAGAACTCGAGCAGCGCCTCGCACCTCGCCAATTACGCGGGAGACTGGATGTGCTGCACCAAATCATCGACCGCAGGTTAGCCGGCAAGAACAAGAGCATCGCGAACCGCGAACGCTTCCTGCGACGCGTCAAGAACTACATTCGCCGTGCGGTGTCCGACGCGGTGCGCGATCGCAGCATCAAGGACATTCAAAGCACGCAGAGCATCACGATTCCAAAGAAGGACATCGCGGAGCCGTCGTTCCGGCATGGGCCGGGCGGCAAGCGCGAGTATGTCCATCCGGGCAACGCCGACTACATACGCGGCGACAAGATTCCGCGTCCGCCGGGCGGCTCGGGCGGCGGCGGCAAGAGTGCCAGCAACGAGGGCGAGGGGCAGGACGACTTCGTCTTCGAGTTGTCGCGCGAAGAGTTCATGCAGTACTTCTTCGACGACCTCGAACTGCCGCGCCTCGTCAAGACGCAACTGCTCGCCGTGCCCACCTGGAAGAACGTGCGCGCGGGCTGGGCGGCGGAAGGCACGCCGAACAATATCGACGTGGTGCGCTCGCTGCGCTCCGCGCTCGGGCGGCGTATCGCGCTCGGCTGGCCGCTCGCGACGCAACTGCGCGAGATGGAACGCCAGCTCGAACAGCTCAAAGCCGAAGACGGCGACGCCGAAGAGATCGCGCGTCTCGAAGCGGAAATCGTCGTCATGCAGGGGCGGATCACGCGCATTCCGTTCATCGATCCCTTCGATCTGCGCTATATCAACCGCGTGAAGCAGCCGACGCCATCGAGCAAGGCCGTGATGTTCTGCCTGATGGACGTATCCGGTTCGATGGACGAGCAGCGCAAGGACCTCTCGAAGCGCTTCTTCATCCTGCTGTATCTGTTCCTGCAACGGAACTACGAGAAGATCGAAGTCGTCTTCATTCGTCACCATACGCGTGCGGAGGAAGTGGACGAGGACACCTTCTTTCATTCGACGGAAAGCGGCGGTACGGTGGTATCGAGCGCGCTGGAGTTGATGAAGAAGATCATGGACGAGCGCTATTCGCCGACTGAATGGAACATTTACGGCGCGCAGGCTTCCGACGGCGACAACTGGACCGACGATTCCCCCAAATGCCGCAAGCTGCTGGCGGACGACATCCTCCCGAAGGTCCGGTATTTTGCCTATATCCAGGTAGCGCCAGAGGAGCAGAATCTCTGGTTGGAGTATGCTCAACTGGCAGCGGGCGCCCCTGAGCTGGCGATGAAGAAAGTCGACTCGGCCTCGGATATCTATCCGGTCTTTCGCGAGCTTTTCGAAAAACAACAGGCGGCCGCATGACGAGCAGGCATTCGAACAACGAAGCGCGTGGTTATCATCTGGACGGCACGGACGATCGTGCTCCTTCGAAGCTCGGACCGGAAGCGGGGCAACGCAATGCGTCCGAAAAGACGCACAAGGAAGGCAGGATGAACGTTGCAGACAAGCGGCCGCTGCCATGTCCGTCGGACTGGAGCGTCGAGCTGATCGAAGAATACGACGCCGAGATTTCGCGCGTCGCGAACCGCTACGGGCTGGATGTGTATCCCATTCAGCTCGAGATCATCAGCGCCGAGCAGATGATGGACGCGTATGCCTCCGTCGGCATGCCGGTGAACTATCGGCACTGGTCGTTCGGCAAGCACTTTCTCTCCACCGAGAAGAGCTATCGGCGCGGGCAGATGGGGCTCGCGTATGAGATCGTCATCAATTCGAATCCCTGCATCGCGTATCTGATGGAAGAGAACACGATGACGATGCAGGCGCTCGTCATCGCGCATGCCGCCTACGGGCATAACTCGTTTTTCAAGGGCAACTATCTGTTCCGGCTGTGGACGGATGCCCACGCGATCATCGATTACCTCGTCTATGCGAAGAATTACATCGCGGAGTGCGAGGAGCGTTACGGGCTGGATCGCGTCGAGGAACTGCTGGACTCGTGTCACGCGCTGATGAACTATGGCGTCGACCGTTACAAGCGTCCGCAGAAGTTGTCGCTCGCGAAAGAAGCGGCGATGCGCCGCGAGCGCGAGGCGTATCTGCAATCGCAGGTCAATGAATTGTGGCGCACGCTGCCGAACAAGAAGGCGCCGTCCGCCGAGGAAACGGAAAGCCGCTATCCGCCGGAGCCGCAGGAGAATCTGCTGTACTTCGCGGAAAAGAACGCGCCGCTCCTGGAGCCGTGGGAGCGCGAAGTGATCCGCATTGTGCGCAAGGTCGGACAGTACTTCTACCCGCAGCGTCAGACGCAGGTGATGAACGAAGGCTGGGCGACCTTCTGGCACTACACGCTGTTGAACACGCTCTATAACGAAGGCCGTCTGGAAGACGGCTTCATGATGGAGTTCCTGCATTCGCACAGCAACGTGGTGTATCAGCCGCCGGTCACGAAGCCGTATTACAGCGGCATCAATCCGTACGCGCTCGGCTTCTCGATGATGAGCGACATCCGCCGCATCTGCGAGAGCCCGACGGACGAAGACCGCGAGTGGTTCCCCGAGCTTGCGGGCAGCGACTGGCTCGAATCGCTGCACTACGCGATGCGCAATTTCAAGGACGAGAGCTTCATTGCGCAGTACTTGTCGCCGCACCTGATACGCGAAATGCGCCTCTTCTCGATTCTCGACGACGACATGCGCGATGCGCTCGAAGTATCGGCGATTCACGACGGGAGCGGCTATCGCTACGTGCGGCAGGCGTTGTCGCGGCAGTACGACATTCATCATCGCGAGCCGAACATCCAGGTGTACTCGGTCAACACGCGCGGCGATCGCAGCCTCACGCTGCGTCACTTCATGACCGATAACCGCCATCTGTCGAACGACAGCGACGAAGTGCTCAAGCACATGGCGCGCTTGTGGCAGTTCGATGTGTATCTGGAAAGCGTCGATGAAAACGGGACGGTGAGAAAGCGCTTCGAGTGCCGTTACAACGCGCCGCATTCACGCTGACGCGGCGGTTTCCCAAAATGAAAACGGCTCCTTCGCGGAGCCGTTTTTTCATACGCTCTTGCCTTCCTCGTCCTGCGAGAAGATATCCCAGCTCGCCATGAAGAGCGCAGCAACCAGCGGCCCGATCACGAAGCCGTTGATGCCGAAGAGCGCCATGCCGCCGAGCGTCGAGATGAGCACGACCCAGTCCGGCATCTTCGTGTCCTTGCCGACGAGAATCGGCCGCAACACGTTATCGACGAGCCCGATCACCACGACGCAGAACACCACCAGCACGATGCCGCGCCATATCTCGCCCGTCATGAAGAAATAGAGGGCGGCGGGCACCCACACGAGCGCCGCGCCCACGGCGGGCAAGAGCGACAGAAACGCCATCAGCACGCCCCACAGGAGCGAGCCGTTGATGCCGAGAATCCAGAAAATCATTCCGCCGAGAAAGCCCTGCACGGCCGCGACCGCGATGTTGCCCTTGACCGTCGCGCGCACGACGGTGGTGAACTTCGCGATCAGATGCTGCTTCGGCGCGGGATCGAGCGGAATCGCGCGGCGAATGCGCCGGCCGATCTCGCCGCCATCGCGCAGCAGGAAGAACACGAGGTACAGCATCACGCCGAAGCTCACGACGAACTGGAACGTGTTCTGGCCGATCAGCAGCGCCTGCGCCGCCGCGAACTGGCTGATCTGCGACGCGCCTTCCATCAGCTTGCGCTGGATGCCGGGGATGTCGTCGAGGCCGTATCGCCCGAGCATTTGCTGCGCGGACATGGGCAACGCATGAAGCACGTGCTGGTAGTACAGGCCGAAGTTGAGGTCGCCGCTCTTGATGCGCGTATAGACGAGCGCGACTTCCTGCACGAGCGTCACCGCGACGACCGCCACCGGAATGATCACGATGAGGATCGCGGCGGCGAGCGTCGTCAGCGCGGCGAGGTTGCGGCGTTTGCCGAAGCGGACGGTGAGCCAGCGCTGCATCGGCTGAAAGAGCAGGGCGAGAATCGCGCCCCAGAAAATCGCGCCGAAAAACGGCAGCAGCACCCAGCCGAGCGCAACCGAGACGACGAACAGCAGGATGTGAAAGAACCGGGTATGGACGGACGGTTGATCGTTGTTCATTAGCGAAGCGACAGGTGATTGTGCGGGGCCATGCTAGCACGTGCCTTCGAGCACGAATCTCGCCCGGCCTCGCGCAAATGACAGGAAACGCCGCCGCGTCGACTAGAATTCTGCTTCCATTCCTTGCAGACGGCTTCCGATCGGTCCTGCAGCCTTACTGCCTCACGCATCGAACAATGAATCCAGGCGTCGTCTATGCTTTCACGGCCTTTGCCATTTGGGGCCTCTTTCCGATCTACTTCAAGGCGCTGCACGAGATCGGCGCGGTGGAAATGCTCGCGCACCGCATGGCGTGGTCCATGGCGTTTTTGCTCATCGTGCTCACCGTGCGGCGTCAGTGGCAATGGCTCGGCCCCGTGTTGCGCGACCGGCGGCTGCTCGCGCGCTTCGCGGCAAGCGCGGTGCTGCTATCGGCCAACTGGGGCATCTATATCTGGGCGGTGAACGACGGGCGCATCGTCGAGGCGAGTCTTGGCTACTTCATCAATCCGCTCGTCAACGTGCTGTTCGGCATGGCGTTCCTGCACGAACGGCTGAGGCCGGGGCAGTGGATCGCAGTGATCGTCGCCGCGCTCGGCGTCGCGTGGCTCACGTGGGCCAACGGCGCGCCGCCGTGGATCAGCTTCGCGCTCGCGCTCACGTTCGGCGGCTACGGGCTGCTGCGAAAGACCGCGACGCTCGGCGCGCTGGAAGGGCTCACGCTCGAAACCATGCTGCTGTGCCCGATTGCACTGCTGTATCTCTTCGTGCTGAGTTCGCACGGCGGCAGCGGTTTCGCGCATGCATCGACCGGCGTGAAGCTGCTGCTCGCCGCGGCCGGCCCGGTTACCGCCGTGCCGCTGCTGCTGTTTGCCGCCGGCGCGCGCCGCATTCCGCTGTCGATGCTCGGGCTCATCCAGTACATCACGCCGTCGCTGCAACTGCTGATCGGCGTGGTGCTGTATCGCGAGGCGTTCGGCCACGACCAGTTGATCGGCTATGGCGCAATCTGGGCCGCGCTCGCACTGTATTCGCTCGAAGGCATCTATCGCGCGCGGCAGTCGCGAGCTTGATGCCGCTTACCGCTGCGCGTCGCCCCAGCGGTATTCGACGGTCAAATCGTCGAGCTTCGCCTTAAGGTCCGCATCGAGCGGCTGATCGACGGCCGCGAGGGTATCGTCGAGCTGTTCCGGCCGGCTTGCACCGATGATCGCCGACGTCACCGCCGGATTTTCGAGCACCCACGCGAGCGACGTGCTCGCAAGCGAACGTCCGGTCGGCGCGACGAGTCCCTTCAGCTTCTCGATCGTCCGGAACTCGCGCTCGTGCCAATAGCGCTCCTGATACATCTCGCCCGCCTTGCCGACCGTCGCGGTGAAGCGGCCATCGGAAGGCGCGGCGTCATGACGATGCTTGCCCGTCAGCAATCCGCCCGCGAGCGGGTTGTACGGGATCACTGCAAGCCCTTCCTCTTTTGCCAGCGGCAGCAATTCGCGCTCGATCTGCCGGAACAGCAGGTTATAGCGCGGCTGCACGGAGACGAAGCGCGCGGCGCGCAGCACGTCGGCACGGCCCAGCGCCCGCGCGAGCCGATAGGCCAGAAAGTTGGACACGCCGATATACCGCGCCTTGCCCTGCCGCACGATCACATCCAGTGCTTCGAGCGTCTCGTCGAGCGGCGTGTCGCGGTCGTCCATGTGTAGCTGATACAGATCGACGTAATCGGTATTGAGCCGCTTGAGCGATGCGTCGATCGCGTCGAGCAGATGCTTGCGCGACGCGCCCTTGTTCCACGCGAGCGGCCCCATCACGCCGACGGCCTTCGTCGCGAGAATGAAGCGGTCGCGCTTGCCTGCCAGCCAGCGCCCGACGATCTCCTCCGTGCGCCCGGCGATGTCTTCCGTTCCGCCGAGCGGATAGACATCGGCGGTATCGATGAAATTGACGCCCGCATCGCTCGCGCGGTCCATGATGTTGCGCGACACGTCTTCGTCCGTTTGCAGGCCGAAGGTCATCGTGCCGAGGGTGAGACGCGAGACGGTGAGACCGGTGCTGCCGAATTTGCGGTATTGCACGGTTACGCTCCGAAAGAGGGAAGGGCTTGCGGGAACAGGCAGGATAGCGCCGATGCCGTACGGCTGCCCGAAGCGGAAGCTTGGCGTCACGACCTAACGCGCTGCCGATGCCTGCGCTTGCGCGGGCGGCGCCGGATCGAGCCGCCGGAACACCAAACCTGACAGCAGCGTGACCACGCCCATGCAGACGAAGCTCAGCCGAAAGCCGATCGACGCCGAGCCGAAATGTCCTTCGAACACCTGCACGAGCGATCCGCCGATCGACACGCCAAGGCCGATCGCGAGCATCTGCACCATTGAGAAGAGGCTGTTGCCGCTGCCCGCATCCTCGCGCGACAAGCCTTTGAGCGTGACGCTGTTCATCGCGGCGAACTGCATCGAATTGCATGCGCCGAACAGGACGAGCACCGCGATCTCGACGGCGAGCGGCAGCGACGCCGAAAACGCCGCGAACGCGACGATCGACACGCCGACGAGCGCCGTGTTCACCAGCAGAAATTGATCGTAGCCGTAGCGCTTGACGAGCCGCGCGATCCAGCGCTTCGAAAGCGTGCCGGCGATCGCGATGGGCAGCATCATCAAGCCGGAGTGCAGCGGGCTATAGCCGAGTTCGAGCTGCATCATGAGCGGCAAAAGAAACGGCACCGCGCTCGAGCCGATGCGGCACAGCAGGTTGCCGACGAGCCCCACGCTGAAGTTCGGCTCGCGAAAGAGCCTGAGTTGAAAGAGCGGATTGGCCCGATGCCGCGCGTACGGAATATACGCGAACGTCGACGCCACGGCGATAGCGAACAGCGCAGCCGATACCGCGCCGCGATGCGTCTCGACCGGGCAATCGAGCGCGAGCGAAAACGACACCATGCACAGCGACAGCAATCCGCAGCCGATGAAATCGAACGGCGGCGCATCGTGCAGCGTGTCGGCGGGCAAGAAGCGATGCACCGCATAAAGCCCCACCGCGCCGATCGGCACGTTGATCAGAAAGATCCAGTGCCACGTGAACGATTCCACGAACCAGCCGCCGAGCGTCGGGCCGAGAATAGGGCCGACCTGGCCGGCGACGGAAATCATCGCGAGCGCGGAGACGTAGGCTTCGCCGCTGACAGCGCGGAGGATGGCGAGGCGGCCGATCGGCAGCAGCATGGACCCGCCGATGCCTTGCAGCACGCGGGCGAGTACCAGTTGATCGAGTGAGCGCGCCATCGCGCAGGTCAGCGATCCGATGACGAACAGGCTGATCGACACGAAATAGACGCGCCGCGTGCCGAAGCGGTCCGCGAGCCAGCCCGATGCGGGCGTCAGCAGCGCCATCGTGAGCGTGTAGGCGACGACGATCGCCTGCATCGCGAGAGGCGCGGCGTGGAGATCGCGTGCGATCGAAGGCAGCGCCGTGTTGACGATGGTCGTATCGAGCGCCTGCATGAAAAAACCCACGGCGACGATCCAAAGTAGCGCCGTGTGGGAAGACTGTCTGGTCATGGGATGAAGTGGTGAGCGCGCCGCTGATATCGGTATCAAAGGCATCGTGAAATTCTAATGACGGGCAATGTCATCGGGAAGCCCGCTAACCGCATTGACTGTAATCGGAAAAGCCGATCACAATGCCGCATGCTGAATCCGATCTGGCTGAACACTTTCGCGACGGTGGCCGCGTCGCACAGCTTCACCGATGCCGGCCGGCAACTCGGCCTCCGGCAATCGAGCGTGTCGGAGCACATTCGACGCCTCGAAGAAAGCGTCGGCCGGCGGCTGTTCGTGCGCGACACGCATTCGCTCGCGCTCACCACCGACGGCGAAGCGATGCTCGTCCACGCCCGCGTGATCCTGGACGCGATGATGCACGCGGAATCGCAGTTCGGCTCGCAGCGGCTGCGGGGGCGCGTACGGCTGGGCTCATCGGACGATCTCGCGCTCGGGCCGCTGCCCAGCGTGCTCGCGGCGTTCCGCGATACGCATCCGGACGTGGACCTGGAGATCACCATCGGCATGACGGGGCGGCTTTATCAACTGGTCGATTCCGGCGAGCTCGACCTCGCGGTCGGCAAGCGCAGACTCGGCGATGCGCGCGGTACGCGGCTTTTCAGCGGGCGTCTGGAATGGCTCGCGAAGCCGGGCACGGTCGTCGATACCAGCCTGCCGCTGCCGCTGATTCTCGTCGCGGAGCCGAGCGTCACGCGCGCCGTCGTCCTCGATGCGCTCGCGATGGCCGGCGCGCGCTGGCAGATGGTTTGCACGAGCAGCAGCCACGCCGGCTGCATCGCCGCGGCGCGCGGCGGGCTCGGGCTCACGGTGCGCTCGCATTTTCTGGCGGGCAGGGGGCTGGCGCCGCCGGTGAACCGGGCGGACTTGCCGGAATTGCCCGAAGTGGAATTCATCGCGTTCGGGGCGAAGCATCTGAGCCGGCCCGCCGAAACGCTTCTGCAACTCCTGCAGGACAGCGATTTGCGCGGGGAGTGGGACGGCGAGTGAGGCACACGCCGTGCTTCGCGGCGGTTGTGCCGCTGCAACGCCGGACGGCGGCCCCGAATGGCTATCGCCGATCGCTTCTTATATATTGAGCGGCCATCGAAGTATCCTCGCCAACCCGTGCTTCCCAACCGCCGTTTCTTTTCCTCCGATGCCTCGCGCCGGTTGTCACGGGCGTGCCGCGCACTATTGCTCGCGATCGCCGCGACGATGCCGCTCGCGAGCGCGCATGCCGCCGCGTATGTCACGAAGCATTGCGACGACCTCGCCGGCAAGACGGTGCCCGCGTCGATCATCGGTTTGCCGACGCGCGGCGCGCTAATCACCACGGCATCGGTCGTCAAGGCCGCCGCGCCGGGCAACCGCAACGGCGAGTATTGCCGCATCAACGGCGTCATCCGGGCGCTGCAGGACACCACGCCCGACATCCGCTTCGAAGTCAATCTGCCGAGCCGCTGGAACGGCCGCGCGCTGCAGATGGGCGGCGGCGGCTACAACGGAGTGCTCGTTTCCGGCACCCAGCCGATGCCCTTCGCCCCGGACTCGACGCCGCTCGCACGTGGCTACGCGACTTTCGGTTCGGACTCGGGCCACGTCGGCAACTCGGGGCGCGCGGACTTCGCGGTCAACGACGAGGCGATCGTCAATTTCGGCTTTGCGCATCTCAAGAAAACGCGCGACGTGGCGCTCGCGCTGATCCAGATGGGCTACGGGCGCACGCCGGACAAGACGTATTTCGCGGGCGGATCGACCGGCGGACGCGAAGGGTTCACCGTGATCGAACGTTTCCCGAACGACTACGACGGCGTGATCGCCAACGCGCCCGCAATCAACTTCTCGGGCGTGCGGCTGCTCGGCGTGAAGCTCGGGCAGGCGTCGTATGCGAAACCGGGCGGTTTCGTCGGGATCGCGCAGCAGCGGCGCGTATTCGAAACCGTCGTGCACGAATGCGACCGGCTGGATGGCCTCGCGGATGGCATCGTCGGTAATGTGGAGGCGTGCCGGAAGCTGGAGCCGCAGATCATCGCGTCACTGCGTTGCGCGAACGGGCAGCGTCCGTCCTTGCGCGACAGTTGCCTGTCCGATGCGCAACTCGACACGCTGCAATTGCTGCGCGACGGACTGACGATGCCGTACGCGCTTGCCTACGGCGTCGATCAGTATCCGGGCTACAACGTGTTCCAGGGCGTCGATTTTTCGGGCGCGCTCGGCCTCGGCGACTCGCCGACGCTCGTCGCGCCGCCGACCTTCGCGGCGAACGGCTATCTGTTCGCTCAGGGCGATGCGTATATCCGCCACTTCGTCACGCGCGATCCGGGCTTCAGCGTCTTGTCGTTCGATATCGACAACCCCGGGAACTGGCGGCAGCGGCTCGTGACGCTGTCGTACACCGTCGGTGCGATGAACCCGGATTTCTCCGCGTTCATCGCGCACGGCGGCAAGCTCGTCGCGATGCACGGCCTGGCCGACGAAGTGATCAGCCCGAACCAGACGCTTGCGTTCTATCGCGGGCTCATCGAGCGTTACGGTCAGGACACCGTCGATTCGTTCATGCGGCTCTACATGGTGCCGGGCTTTCAGCACGGCAACGGCGTATTCATTCCCGCATGGGACGAACTCGGCGCGCTCGACGACTGGGTGACGAACGGCGTCGCACCGGAGACGCTCGTCGGCAGCGACATCGCGCCCGCCACCAACGGGCGCACGCGGCCCATCTGCCGCTATCCTGGCTATCCCCGCTATATCGGCAAGGGCAGCGTCAATCTCGCGACGAGCTTTCGGTGCGTCGCGCCTTAGGCGGCGGGCTTCATATGGCGTCGACGGCACGCGGCATGAAGCGCTCGACGATGCGCGCCCACGCCGGGCGCTTCGAGTTCGCACGATACGACGTCAACGAGACCTCGATCGCGTGATCGCAGTCCGACGACAGCCAGATGCGTTCGCCGCGCACGAGACGCAGCACGTCGCCCGGCTGCATCCAGTAGTCGTAGGGGTCCGCATGGCGCGTGAGCCACACGGATGCGCTCCCGATGCGCAATTCCGCATCGCACGGAAGACGCCACGACACGGTTTGACGCGCGGCCACATCGACATACACCACGACGCGCGTCCCGCGCCTGTCCAGCAGTTTCGACAGCTCTTCCATCTTGCTCTCCATGATGTGAGCCAAAGACGGGGCGCGATGCACGCATAAAGCAGAAGGCCCCGTCTTTCGGCGGGGCCTTCGGAATCGACTTGCCAGCTTTTGCTTGTTTCTCGCTAGCGCACACGCTCTCCCGATGACCCGCCGTACATGGCGTTCACTGGGTTTTTAATCGCGGCGATGGCGAGGAGAAGGGTTGCGTGCATGTCGTGCAGTATCGAGGCGAACGCGCGGCGCTGTCAATATCGAGATGACGTCCGCATCGATCCTGACAGTTACGCGCCGGTATAGCCCTGCGGCTTCGTCGCGTTCTTCTTCGCGATATCCGCGTTCACCGATACGACGTACTGCGGCGATTCCGTGAGCGTCAGCGTGACGACGCCGTTCGTGTACGGCGCGCTCGATACGTTGCCCATCGCGTCGATCAATTGCACGGTGCCGCTCGTGCCGGCTGCATCGACGTCGAGCTTGTAGGCGGCGCTGTACGTCGCGCTGAAGGTTCCGTTCGATGCCGGCCATACCGCGTTGTTGTGCGTCCAGAGCGCGGTGATGACCTTGCCGTTACCGCGCTGCTGGAACGCATACGCATACACGCCCGACGGCAGGTTGTTCACGGGGCCGAGCGTCACGGTGCCGTCGAGCACGCGCGTCATCGCGGCGACGGCCATTGCAGCCGGCTTCGGGCTGATGTTCGTCGTGCCGAATTCGGCTTGCGGATGATCGAGATCGAAGAACGTGCCGTAACCGGGTTCGCCGGGGAAGTCCGGGCCGAAGAACACGTAGGTCTGATCCGCGCCTTCGCCGAGCAGGATGATGTGCGTGCGCGCGACGACCGCGCCCTGCGCGAACAGCACGTTCGGCGTCGGATAGTTGGGACCGTAACTCGAGCCGATGTCATAGCTGATGCCCGTTTCGGTCACGAACAGCTTCATGTTCGGCTTGTAGTCCTTCGCCATTTCCGCGCGCAGATTGCGCATCTCGTTGAGCAGCGAATTGGCGGCATCGGCGGCGTTGGCATCGGTGTGATGCCGCTCCGGCGGATGCGACGGCGACGTGCCCGCATCGTAATAACCGTGCGTGGCGATGCCGTCGAGATACTGCGCCAGTCCGAGCGGCGCGAGGCGCTTGAGGCGCTCCGTCGTCAGCGACGGGAACGGCTCGGCCGGGCCCATCACGACCGCATGCGGATCTCTCGAATGCAGGCCCTGATACGCCGCCTTGTACAGCGCGACGAAGTTGGCGTCCGTGTCCTTCCACAGGATGTACGGCTCCCACGTGACCTGGTAATAGTTCGCGGACATCGTCGGGTAGTAGCGCGCGCGGATCGCTTCCGTTTCCTGGCCGACTCGCGCCATGTAGTTCGCGAAGTACGACAGGTCGTTCGGAACGTAGCCGTAGTCCGGACTCTGGCCGTGCGCGCTCGCCCAGCCCGGCATGCCGTCAAGCCGTACGAGGCGCATCACGTTGCCGGACGTGTAGAACGAATCGAGATTGTTCGCGGCCGGGTTGAAGGTGTTGCGGCCGTTCGGCTCCATCACGGACATCTGGCGGTCGTCGATGGTCGATGAGATGCCGAGCGCGCCGAGCATCGTCGCGTTGCCATTGAACCCCTGCATGCCGAAGCGATGCTGCTCCTGCTTCGCATACGTCACCGGGGGAATGACGCTGGCGAGATTCGGCATCACGCCGAAAGTCGCAATGCCGTTTGGCCGCGTGCCCGCCGTCTGCACCTGTCCGCCGCGATTCGCGAGCGTTGCCGACACGGCGAAATAACCCGCGAGCGTCGATGAGCAGGTGAGGGTGGTTTTCGTGGCGGCGGCCGGCACGGCGAAGCTGCCGCTCGCGACCGTCTTGCCGAGCGCATCGGCGATGGTCCACTTGAGCGTATCGGCGGAACCGGCGCGCGTCGTGATCGCCACCGGGAACTTCGCAGCAGCGGGATACATGCGCGAGCCATCGGTGCTCGGGGTATCGACGGTGATCTGTCCCGAGCCGCCGGACGCCGATGACGTCGCCGGCGACGCGCACGTGAAAGCGGGCTTGGTTGCCGCGTTGGCGACGGACGCGGGCATCGAAGCGTCGTCGGCTCCGCCGCCGCAAGCAGCGAGCGCAAGGACGAGAGGAGACAGCAGAAATGCGTTCTTGTTGTTCATGAGCAGCGAGGGAGTGGACAAAACCGTGCGGGCGCACCGGTCGTTTTTGCCTGAGAAGCGTCAGCGATCAGACGATTGGCCGCAGATACTACCTGCGATTGAAGCGAACTGCACGTAACGGCGCGTAACTCGATGTAACGTACGACAATTGACCATTATTGTCGTACGAATCTTTCCCGATTGCGGCGTGCCGCGCGACGGTTTAAGTTGGCGGCACGCATTCGCTCTCAGGAGACCGCCGTGGCTTTTCTGTTGCTCATCGTCGAACCAGTTGAACAGCGCACGCAGCGAACGCCGGAAGAAGGCCGGGAGACGTATCGGCAGATGGTCGAATTCGCCGATGGACTCAAGGCGCGCGGCGTGTTGCGCGCGTGCGAATCGCTGACATCGCTGAAAGATGCGTCGCGGGTATCGCATGCATCGGGCGGCGATCGCCGCGCCAGAATCATCGACGGACCCTTCGCCGAGGCGAAGGAGATGATCGGCGGCTTCTTCCTGCTCGATTGCGAGACGCACGCCGAAGCGGTCGCGATCGCCGCCGAATGCCCGGCCGCGGCGTGGTGCACGGTCGAAGTGCGCAAGATAGGGCCGTGTTATCTGTAATTTTTTGTCGATCGGCGTGGGCGTCGATCGTCGTCATCGAAGAAAAGGAAAACCAGGACACGCAACATGCACAAGCAAATCTTCGTGAATATGCCGGTACGCGATCTCAAGCGATCGATGACGTTCTTCAAGGCGCTCGGTCTCAGCTTCAACCCGGCGTTCACGAACGAGAATGCCGCGTGCCTCGTCATCGGTGAGAACCTGTACGCGATGCTGCTGACCGAACCGTTCTTCCAGACCTTCACCGACAAGACGCTGATCGACGCGCATACGCACGTGGAGACGCTCATCTGCCTGTCGTGCGAGAGCAGGGCGGAAGTGGATGACGTGATCGCGAAGGCGGTCGCCGCGGGCGGGCGCACGCCGCGTCCGCCGCAGGATCACGGCTTCATGTACGGACACGCTTTCGAGGATCTGGACGGACACATCTGGGAACTGGTGCACATGGCGCCAGAAGCGGCGTGAACGACGCGTTGAACGAGCGCAATGCGGCGACGCGCCGGGTGATCGACGCGGTGTGGCGCATGGAGGCCGCGAAGGTGATCGCCAGCGTGGCGCGCGTGGTACGCGACGTCGCGCTCGCGGAGGAACTGGCGCAGGACGCGTTCGTCGCGGCGCTCGAGCACTGGGGCCGTGCGGGCGTGCCGGACAAGCCGGGAGCGTGGCTGATGACGACAGCGAAGAACAGGGCGCTCGACCGTCTGCGGCAGCATGCGCTGCACGCGCGCAAGCACGAGGAACTCGGCCGCGATCTGGACGCGCAGGAGATGCATGTCACCCCCGATTTCGTCGATGCCCTCGACGCCGCCCGCGAAGACGATATCGGCGACGATCTGCTTCGTCTCGTGTTCACGGCGTGCCATCCTGTGCTGTCGCTGGATGCGCGCGTCGCGCTGACGTTGCGGCTGCTCGGCGGGCTGACGACGGACGAAATCGCGCGGGGCTTTCTCGTGCCGGAGCCGACAATCGCGCAGCGGATCGTGCGTGCGAAGCGGACGTTGTCGGCGGCGCGCGTCGCATTCGAGGCGCCGAAGGCCGCTGAACGCGCGGCGCGGCTGGCGTCGGTGCTCGAAGTGATCTACCTGATTTTCAACGAAGGCTATTCGGCGACGGCCGGCGCCGACTGGATGCGTCCCGCGCTATGCGAGGATGCGCTACGGCTCGCGCGCGTCCTTGCGGAGTTGATGCCGGAAGAAAGCGAAGTGCACGGGCTCGTCGCGTTGATGGAAATTCAGGCGTCGCGGATCAAGGCGCGCGTGGACCGCGACGGGCGTCCGGTGCTGCTGCCGGATCAGGACCGCAGCCGATGGGACCCGCTGCTGATTCAGCGCGGGTTCGCGGCGCTTGCGCGGGCCGATGCGCTGGGCGGCGCACGCGGCGTGTATGCGCTGCAGGCGGCGCTCGCTGCGTGCCACGCGCGAGCGGCGACAGCTGCAGAGACCGATTGGGCGATGATCGTCGCGCTTTATGATGCGTTGATGGTCGTCGCGCCGACGCCGGTCGTGGAGCTGAATCGGGCTGTCGCGGTCAGTATGGCGGTCGGCGCGCAGGCTGGGCTGGATATCGTCGATCGGTTGCGGGATTCGGAGGCGCTACGCGGATATCACTTGTTGCCCGGTGTGCGGGCCGATCTGCTGGCGCGCGTCGGGCGGAAGGACGAGGCGCGGGAGGAGTTTCTTGCGGCGGCCGTGTTGGCGAGGAATGCGCGGGAGCGGGAGTTTTTGTTGGGGCGTGGGAGGGAGTTGGGGTAATGTGGCTGGTCGTTTGTTGATTTGACATAAGACAAATTAGCAATGTTTATTTTTGTAGGTCCCAAGTTCAAATGTCGCGTTTCTGCCAAATAGAGATGTCGCATTTTGCCGTAGGTTCGTATCCAGACAA